>NZ_JBQFON010000004.1:0-362724 GCF_056533505.1 Ruegeria sp. G2
CCCCAATGGATACTGAACAGGCATCTCCCACCCAGCAAAATCAACCAACTTACCACCCAACTCAACATGCAAAGCGTGAAGAGGCGTGCGTTTAATCTCGCCCATAGCCAGAGCCTTTCTAATCAGCGGGATTGGTCACGAACGACTGTTACAGTGCAATGCGCGTTACGCACGACACGTGACAGATTCGGGCCAATCTCATAGTTTGGGAAATCGCCTTTGGTCGATGCCATGACGATCAGATCGAAGCCTTCCTTGTACGCAAGCTTCAGGATTTCGCGGTAGACGCTGCCTTCTTCGACATGTACCGGAACGTCACCGGCATTGCCGTGATCCAGAATGGCCTGAATCGCGTTGCGTACATGCTCTTTGGCACCCGCACCATAGTTGGCAGGCAGGTTAGGGAGTTGGATGATCTCGGGGATAACGGCCACTGCGTGCAATTCAGCACCATAGAATTTTGCCTGTTCCAGCGCGAGCGGCAAGGCGTTCTTCCATGAGCGGTCGTCGGTGTGATCAATTGGCAGCAGGATTTTCGTGGCCATCACGTCTCTCCTCGAGATATAGAAATCTGTTTCAAAGCCCGGGGGCCACTCTGGCCCCCGGGGTATGTTTATCCAGGTTTATTCGGCTGGTGTGCCACCTGGCTCTTCAGACTTGCCACCCGAAGCGAAGAACTCTTTCGTCAGCTTGATGACGATCGGGCTCAGCAGCGCCAGGGCGATCAGGTTTGGAATAGCCATCATGGCGTTCAGCGTATCGGCAAGCAGCCAGATGAAGCCTAGATCCGCGGTCGCTCCAAAATAGATCATGACGATCCACAGGACGCGGTAAGGCATCAGCGATTTGACGCCGAGCAGGAACTCGACACATTTTTCGCCGTAGAACGACCAGCCCAAGATGGTGGTGAAGGCAAAGATCGACAGAGCGATGGCGATCAGATATCCACCGATCCCCGGCAATGATAGCTCGAACGCGTGGCTGGTCAGAGCGGCACCGGATTCACCAGACGTCCATGCACCCGACGAGATGATCGCCAGACCGGTGATAGAGCAAACGATGATAGTGTCGATGAACGTCCCCAGCATCGCGATCAGGCCCTGGTTGACCGGACCTTTGGTCTCGGCTGCGGCGTGCGCGATCGGAGCGGAACCCAGACCCGCTTCGTTCGAGAAGACACCACGTGCCACACCAAAGCGGATCGCAGCCCAAACAGCGGCACCCGCGAAACCACCTTCGGCGGCCGAGGGGGTGAAGGCGTAGGTGAAGACCAGTGACAGCGCATGTCCGATGTTGCCGATGTTGATCAGCAGTACCAGCAAGCCCGCGATGATGTAAGCGATTGCCATGAACGGAACCAACTTACCGGCAACTGCACCGATCCGGGTGATGCCGCCCAAGATTACGGCTGCTGTCAGAACCATCAGAACAACACCGGTGACCGAGGTGTTGAAACCGAAATTCGCTTCCAGAACCTGGGCGACACCGTTGGCCTGTACACCGTTACCGATGCCAAAGGCTGCGACAGCTCCGAACAGAGCGAACGCAACGCCCAGCCAGGCCCATTTCGCACCCAGACCGTTTTTGATGTAGTACATCGGACCGCCGACATAGTTGCCCAGCTCGTCTTTCTCGCGGTATTTCACGGCGCAGACAGCTTCGGCATATTTGGTGGCCATGCCCACCAGGGCGGTCATCCACATCCAGAACAAGGCGCCCGGACCGCCCAGGAAGACAGCAGTGGCCACACCGGCGATGTTACCCGTACCGATTGTCGCCGACAGCGAGGTCATCAGCGCGTTGA
The DNA here is from genome assembly GCF_056533505.1 of Ruegeria sp. G2. Classification (NCBI taxonomy): domain Bacteria; kingdom Pseudomonadati; phylum Pseudomonadota; class Alphaproteobacteria; order Rhodobacterales; family Roseobacteraceae; genus Ruegeria; species Ruegeria sp. G2. Next base: position 1,805 of record NZ_JBQFON010000004.1, read on the forward strand.
ACGGGCTGATCTGCCCTTCGCCCTGACCTTCACGGCCTTTGAACAGCAGGCTGAAGCCTGTGCCGATGCGCAGGATCGGCATGAACTTCAGTCCCACCTGCAGGAAGAAGCCAACGCCGAGGATGAGGACCAGCATCAGCGGCCCCCACACGACGCTATTAATAGCCCCTACGATTGAATTTAACGCTTCCATGGTTTCCCTCCCATTTGCGTCAGGTTTATGCCCTGTTTGCGATGGCCCGCTGGCGGGCTTGCTTAAGGGCGGCAAAGTCTTCGTCCGCGTGGAACGACGAACGGGTCAGCGGGGTTGCTGACACGTGCAAAAAGCCCTTGGAACGCGCGATTTGTTCCAGTTGGCCGAATTCTTCCGGAGTCCAGAATCGGTCGATCGGGTGATGTTTCGGCGTCGGCTGCAGGTATTGACCGACTGTCAAGAAATCGACGTTTGCGGCACGCAGATCATCCATGACTTGTCGGACATCATTCAGCGTTTCACCTAGTCCAACCATCAAACCGGATTTGGTGAAAACTTCGGCATTTGCGCGTTTGGCATCGTCCAGCAACCGTAGCGAAGTATAGTAACGCGCACCCGGGCGTACAGTTGGGTAGAGGTGCGGTACAGTCTCAAGATTGTGGTTGAACACATCCGGAGCAGCCTCGAACACCACTTCTGACGCTTCGCCCTTACCCAGAAAATCGGGGGTCAGAACCTCGATCGTCGTGGTAGGGTTCTGATGGCGGACCGCACGGATTGTCTGTGCAATATGCTCAGCCCCGCCATCGGTTAAGTCATCGCGATCAACAGATGTGATGACGACATGACGCAAGCCCAGTTTCTTCACTGCTGCGGCCACCCGGCCAGGTTCGAAAACATCCAGGGCATCGGGACGCCCGGTTGAGACATTGCAGAATGAACAGCCGCGCGTGCAGACTTCGCCCATAATCATCATGGTAGCGTGCCGCTTAGACCAGCATTCACCGATATTTGGGCAGGCTGCCTCTTCGCAGACCGTCACGAGATCGTGGTCCCGCATCAGGCGGCGGGTTTCATAAAACTCGGGGCCTTGTACCTTTTTCTTGCGAATCCACTTGGGTTTGCGTGGGATAACGCTATCTGCCTTTTTGGCTTTTTCCGGGTGACGGGGACGAAGCTGGATGGTCATCTGGCGGCTCCGGTTTAGGCGTGAATCGCGCGGCCTAGGGCGTCGAGGCAGGCTTCTTTGACAGCCTCACCCATCGCAGGGTGCGCATGGCAGGTTGCAGCAACTTCGGACACGGTTGCCTCCTTGGTCATCGCCAACACCAATTCTGCGATCAGATCGCCACCATGAGCGCCACAGATATGCGCGCCCAGAATCTTGCCGTTAGTGTCTGCCAGTACTTTCACCGCACCGTCTGTTTCTCCGGTCGAGCGCGCGCGCGAGTTCGCCATGAAGGCGAATTTGCCGACGGAATACTCGGCCCCGGCGTCTTTCAGCGCTTCTTCGGTCAATCCTACCGAGGCGACTTCGGGATCTGTGTACACAACGCCCGGCACGGTGTTGTAATCGACATGCCCGGCTTCGCCTGCCAGCATTTCAACGCAGGCAACACCGTCTTCTTCGGCTTTATGTGCCAACATTGGGCCGGGAATGCAGTCACCGATGGCGTAAATGCCTGGCACTGATGTCTGGAATGTACTGTCAACCTCTATGACGCCACGTTGGTTCACAACCACGCCCAGCCCCTCTAGGCCAAGCCCTCGGGTGACGGGGCGGCGACCGACAGCGATCAACACCTTGTCGGCCTCAATTACTTCTTCCTTGTCCTTGCCAACGCGATCCACGGTCAGGGTCAGACCTGCATCCGTTTTGTCGACCGATTTCAACGCCCGACCCAATTGGAACTTCAATCCACGTTTGGACAGGGCGCGCTGCGCCAGTTTGGCAATCTCACCGTCAATTCCGGGCAACACCCGATCCAGATATTCAACCACCGTGACCTTGGCGCCCAGACGTGCCCAGACCTGCCCCAGCTCCAGACCGATAACGCCTGCACCGATCACCACCAGATGTTCGGGAACCGTCTCCAATGCGATCGCACCTGTTGAGCTGAGGATGTCCTGCTCGTCTATCTCGATTCCCGGCAATGGTGTGGGTTCCGAGCCCGTGGCAATCAGGATGTTCTTGGCTGTGTGGACATCTTCTCCAACTTTAACTTGCCCGGCGGTGGGAATGCTGGCCCACCCCTCGATCAGATCGACGCCGTTTTTCTTGAACAGGAACGCGATGCCTTTGGTCAGGTCGCCTACGATCTTGTCCTTGCGGCCCATCATCGCTGGTACATCGATGCTGGCCCCCTCGACCGCAATACCGTGGGAGGAGAGATGTGCAAGTTCGGCATATTTGGCCGAGGAGGTCAGCAACGCTTTGGAGGGTATGCACCCCACATTCAAACAAGTCCCGCCAAGCGCACCACGGCCCTCAACGCACGCTACTTTCATGCCCAATTGAGCTGCGCGGATCGCGGCGACATAGCCGCCTGGTCCGCCCCCGATGACAATAAGATCGTAAGTCATTTGGTCTTCTCTCAGTAGATCGGGTGGCTTGCGCAAAGGGCGCGGACTTTTTCGCGGGTTTCCTTTTCGACGGCCTTATCCCCGTCCGGCGATTGGGCCAATGCGTCCAATACATTGCCGATCAGGTGACCGATCTGCTTGAACTCTTCCGGACCAAAACCCCGGCTGCAGCCAGCTGCGGTGCCCAAACGAATGCCGCTGGTGATCGTCGGTTTCTGGGGGTCACCCGGAACGCTGTTTTTGTTGCAAGTGAAGCCTGCACGCTCCAGCGCAGCTTCAGCGTCTTTTCCGGTTACGCCGATTGGGCGCAGGTCGACCAGCATCAGGTGGTTTTCGGTTCCACCAGAAACGATATCGCAGCCGCGCGCTATCATTACATTCGCCAATGCTGACGCGCTATCCACGACACGCTTCATATACTCTTTGAATTCGGGTTTCAGTGCTTCTCCAAATGCAACGGCTTTTCCTGCAATCACATGCATCAGAGGGCCGCCCTGCAAGCCGGGGAAAACGGCTGAGTTCATCTTTTTTGCTAACGCTTCGTCGTTGGTCAGAATAACCCCGCCACGCGGTCCACGCAGGGTTTTGTGTGTGGTTGATGTTATAACGTGGGCGTGGCCAACTGGCGAAGGATGCAGACCTGTCGCGACAAGCCCTGCTATGTGGGCCATGTCGGCCAGCAACCAAGCACCAACTTCATCCGCGATGGCGCGGAAGCGTGCAAAGTCAATTTTTTTCGAATAGGCCGATGCGCCTGCAATGATCAGTTGGGGTTTTTCGGCTTTGGCAAGTGCCTCAACCTGATCATAATCAATCAGCCCGGCTTCGGTCAGTCCGTACTGGACCGGACGGAACCACTTGCCGGATTGGGCAGGTTTTGCGCCGTGAGTCAGGTGGCCACCAGCATCCAGCGACATACCCAGGATGGTATCGCCAGGGCTAAGTAGCGCCAGTTTGACGGCCCCGTTGGCCTGTGCACCCGAATGGGGTTGGACGTTTGCATACTCGCAACCGAACAATTGTTTCAACCGTTCGATCGCTTCGGCCTCGACTTCATCCACATATTCGCATCCACCATAATAGCGGCGGCCAGGATAGCCTTCGGCATATTTGTTGGTCAGCACAGAACCCTGTGCATCGATCACAGCCTGAGAGACAATATTTTCAGAAGCGATCAGTTCGATCTGTTCAGCCTGACGTTTGCCTTCGCGCGCAATCGATGACGCGATGACCGGATCGGCTTCAATGAGCGACTTTTTGAACATTATCTCCTCCATCGACCATGATCCCCAAACAGGAAATTAAGTTTCCTATAGTGGAGAATGTACCTATAAGGCAACAAATATTTAGCAACAGGAAAGTTGTAGGATGTTGTGGAAACCTTTAACCTTCAGAAAAAGGGGAGAATTATATGGTTGAGGACCACCCAAATGATACTTCTGGACCGGATGAATTGGGCGATGGAGCTGTACTAGGACGCTCGATCCGTGATGCGCGTCGTGAAAAAGGCTGGACTTTGGAAGAGGCTGGTCGGGCAGCGGGAATCGGTCGATCCACGCTTTCGAAAATTGAAAACAATCAAACGCGACCTAGTTTTGACATCGTGCGAAGGCTGACACAGGCACTGGGTATGAGCACGCCTCAACTGTTCCTGCAGTCAGGACAGACCGGCATATCAGGGCGACGCGATTTCACCGCCAAGGGTGAGGGTGAAATCAAGAACACACCTACCTATTTACATGAGCTTCTGTGCACAGAGCTCACAAGCAAGCGGATGCTTCCCTATATCGCGACGATCAAAGCCAGAGATATTTCAGAGTATGATACTTGGATCAGACACAGTGGCGAAGAGTTCATGTATGTAATCAGCGGCGAGTTGACGTTTGTATCCGAACACTATCGACCATTGCCCATGAAAGCTGGGGATTCACTATATTACGACAGCAGTATGGGGCACGGATGCATCTCAACCAGCAAAGAAGATGCCCAGGTGTTGTGGGTATCGCTCGAGTGAAACCGATGTGACGGTTTGTTTTGATAACCGTGTTGTTGTTGGGACGGAATTAGAATTTGAGCACTCTCAATCCGAACAAAAGAAGAAGCACATGACACAGAATATCTTTGCCGGCACGATGCCTGCATTAATGACACCCTGCCTGCCTAATCGGGCTCCGGATTTCGATGCTTTGGTCAAAAAGGGCAAAGAGATGATCGACGCCGGCATGTCTGCCGTGGTGTATTGTGGATCGATGGGCGATTGGCCTTTGCTAACGGATGCGCAAAGGATGGAAGGCGTTGAAAGGCTGGTTGATGCTGGATTGCCTGTGGTTGTTGGCACAGGTGCCATTAACTCGAAATCAGCGGTCGCGCATGCAGCTCATGCGCAGAAAGTGGGCGCATCAGGTCTGATGGTTATTCCACGTGTTCTTTCGCGTGGCTCGTCGATCGCGGCACAAAAGAACCATTTCAAAGCCATCTTATCAGCAGCACCCGACGTTCCAGCGATTATCTATAACAGCCCAGTATACGGTTTTGCGACCCGCGCTGACTTGTTTTTCGCACTCCGGGCCGAACATCCAAATCTGGTCGGTTTCAAAGAATTCGGAGGCAAAGACGATCTGAGATATGCTGCCGAATTCATTACGTCTAAGGACGATCAGGTTACGTTAATGGTCGGTGTAGACACCGAGGTCTATCACGGTTTCGTAAATTGTGGAGCCACGGGGTCAATTACTGGGATCGGCACGGCGCTGCCGAAAGAGGCGCTGCTGCTGGCGGCACTGGCCAAGAAAGCCGCGACTGGTCACGCCGAAGCCCGCCTGCGCGCACGCGAATTGGATGAGGCGTTTGGCGTATTGGCAAGTTTTGACGAAGGTACGGACCTCGTTCTGTACTATAAACATCTTCTGGTCCTGAATGGTGAAGATGAATACCGTCTGCATTTCAACGAAACAGACGAGTTGTCTGACGCGCAGCGAAACTATTGCGAACAGCAGTATGAACTTTTCCGCGACTGGTTCAACGACTGGGTCCAACAGGGTGGGGTCATCGCTGAATGCATGTGATCGACAGCCATACCGGGGGAATGCCCACGCGTGTCATTCTGGATGGCGGTCCCGATCTGGGGTCGGGGTCGGGGTCGGTGGCAGAGCGGGCGGAACGATTGGCGATGCAGCACGAGCAGTTCTACAAATCCATTCTGCTAGAGCCGCGTGGCCAGCCCGGAATGGTTGGTGCACTTCTTGTGGAGCCCGTAAACCCGGCCTGTGCCGCGGGCGTTATCTATTTTGACGCTGATGCGGTGCTGGGGATGTGCGGGCATGGCACGATCGGTCTGGGTGTAACACTGGCTCATTTGGGTCGGATCGGAGTCGGTGTGCACCGGATCGAAACCCCTGCAGGAGAAGTGGTGATTGACCTGAAGGACCCAAACACCGTTGAGGTTACGAATATCGAAAGCCGCCGGGTGCGTCAGGCGGTTACTATTGATGTCGACGGCTACGGGTCAGTGACCGGAGACGTAGCTTATGGCGGCAATTGGTTTTTTATTGTCGACCCGAGCCCAATGTCTGTTGAACCTGCAAACATCCGTTCATTGACTGACTTTACCATTGCTATCCGCGAAGCCTGTATCTCCCATGGTGTTGGCGGTGAGAATGGCGAGCCTGTCGACCATGTTATTTTGCAAGGCAAGTCTCCGAATAAAGGGGTCCACAGCCGAAACTTTGTTCTATGCCCTGATAACGATTATGACCGCTCACCCTGCGGCACCGGCAGTTCGGCGCGTTTGGCTTGTCTGGCGGCCAGTGGGCAGCTGCGAGCCGGAGAAGAGATTGTGCAGGAGAGTGTTATCGGAAGCAGCTACCGGTTGTTCTATAAACCCGGGCAGGGTGGGGGTGTTGTTCCAAGTTTAACCGGGCAAGCATACGTGATGGCTGAAAGCACATTGATCTTTGCTGAGGGCGATCCGTTCCGAACCGGAATAATCAGACCGTAACCAGAGGGCAGAAATGAATGTCTGTTTCCAAAATCGTGGCGGGTGGGCAAACGGGCGTTGATTTGGCTGCATTGGATTTCGCACGAAAGCACCAAATCCTTTATGGTGGTTGGGTTCCAAAAGGCAGAACAAACGAGGCCGGTCTGATCCCTCATGATTATACCGGATTGGTCGAAACCCATTCAACGAAAGTGATCGAACGGACAAAGCTGAACGTTCAGTCCAGTGATGCAACGCTGATAATTGTGAATGGTTCAGACAGTCCTGGCACGCAACAAACAGTTGTTTTTGCAAGGGAGGCCGGAAAGCCTTACTTGGTGCTCGATGTCAGGCAGGGAACGGAGTTTTGTCAACAAAAACTGCGGGATTGGTTGCGCACAAATCCGGTTGAAGTCTTGAACATTGCCGGTCCGCGCGGGTCAGAGGCGCCCGGTCTGGATGTGCAGGTGCGAGATCTGCTTGAGGGTAGTCTCGATGAATTTGCCTACCCCAGATAATCACGCAGCGCAGGAGGTGGATTTTCAAATAGCTGCTTGGTTGCAACAGGTGCGTGTGCAACCTGATCCGTAATAAATACCGTTTGCTCGGTTATCCGAAGCGCATCCTGAGGATCATGACTGACCATAAGCAGCGTTGTTCCGGTCTCAGCCACCAGATCCGCCACCAGATCTAACATCTCGGCCTTTAGCGCAGGACCAAGGGCCGCAAAGGGTTCGTCCAGCAACAAGACATCTCGCTTTTGAACTAATATTCTAGCCAGCGCGACCCGGCTCTGTTGTCCTCCGGACAATTCGGCAGGTTTTCTGGTTCCCATTTCCGGTAGGCCAACGCGATGCAAGGCCGTCCTTACCATTTCCTTTTCTTCATCTGACAAGCGCCCATTCGGGCGGATGCCCAAGCCAACATTTTGGGCCGCGGTCAGATGCGGGAACAAATTTCCGTCCTGAAACAGCATCGCAAACGGTCTTTTTCCCGGAGACAGTGTGGTCAGACTTTGGTCATTCCAGTGCATCTGCCCGGCCTTCAAATCCCGAAATCCGGCAATGGTTTCCAGCAACGTAGATTTCCCTGCGCCAGATGGGCCAATGACCGCGACCTTGGCTCCGGTTTCGATTTCAAAATCGGCATTCAGCAGAAAGCTGCCGTTCGAGATGATGCATTCATCAAGCTTCAGCATGCCAACGCCCTCCACGATCCAGTATCCAAAACACGCCCATCGAAAGTAGAAGCAGCAACAACGCTCCGCCCGCAGCCGCTTGCATTTGGTAGGCCCCCATAAGGCGATAAATCTGCAATGGAAGGGTTGCGATCTGCGCATCAGCGAACAATGCGATTACGCCAAGGTCACCCATCGACAGGGCAGCAGCCAAGCCTGCAGCAAAACCGATTTGAGGGCGAAGACGCATCACTATGATGCGGGTGAAAAATGTGCGCTTGTTCATATCCAGAGACAGGGCCAAACGTCTGTGCCGCTTTATCGTGTCGCGCGCAGCGGGCACGAGTATTCGAAGCGCGAAAGGCAAGGCCATCACGGCGTTAACCAGTGCAGTGACGGGAAGGGCCAGCATAGCTGGATTGGCGACAGGGCGGATCAGAATAAATAGACCGGTGCCGATAACCAGTGGTGATGCAGCGAGGCCGAGAATGCCGCACAGTTCAACGATGCCATACCTTCCGGTCGCCGCAGAAACAGCCATAGGCACCGCGAGCAGCAACAACAGCATGGTGCTGATGGTGGCCACGAGGATCGAAGTGGCGGCTGCGCGAAACACTAGGGTGGGTAGTTCGAACAATCCCAACACGCCTGAAATCACCACAGATGCCAATGGCAAAAGTAAGAATGTTGCTGCGGCGATAATCCAAAACGCGTCCAACAGAGGCGTTCCACCATCCCAACGGCGGATTGCACGGTTGAGGCCCGCCCCAAAGCCGTCCCCTCTCGAAAACTTCAGGGCCGCCAGTGCGGCAGCCGCAGTCAGGGCCAGTTGCAACGCGGATAGCAGCGCTGCACGACCAAGGTCGAAATCATATGTAAACGCCTGATAAATCGCGAGTTCGATCGTGGTCGCGCGCGGGCCGCCGCCTAACGTTAGAGCAACGGCAAAGCTAGTCAGGCAGATGGCAAAGATAACGGCCAGAACGCCGGGCAAAACGCGCCGCAGCATAGGCAATTCGATCAATCGAAACATTGCCATCCCATCACATCCAAGCTGTGCGGCTAGACGAAATCGTTCTGCTGGAACCTCCTGCCATCCTTGCAAAATCAGCCGCGTTGCAAGAGGGAGATTGAAAAACACATGGGCCAGAACGACTCCGTGCAGCCCGTAAATCTGGATTGGTGGAAGGCCAAAAACGCCCAATACATCCGAGATCCATCCAGAGCGGCCAAAAACCTGCAGCAATCCCAATATCGCGACGATCACCGGTAGGATGAATGGCGCCCCCAAGAGCGCTATCAATACCCGTCGTCCACGAAACCGCCGCCGCGCCAATGCGCGTGCCACTGGGATGGCCAAAATAGAACTGAACGCTGCAGAGAGCGTTGCTTGCAAAAGCGTAAAGCGCAGCGCCGCCCAATCAGAGGGATTGAATCCGCCGCTGGTTTCGGCACGTAAACCAACTGTGGCCAAAGTTCCCAATATCAGCGCGGCGACAAGGACCGCTGCGCTGATACCTGGCCATGAGCTTACTGGCTGAGTGCGCCCAGCCATTCCGTCAATGCCTCATCTCTTTTGGTTGCAGCTTCGCTGGGATCAATAATCAGAGATTTCTGAGGAACGACCAGAGTGTCAAAACCTTCGGGCAGCCCCGAGGACGGGGTGACGGCTGGATACATCCAGTTGGTTGTCGGGATGATCTGCTGGAACGCGTCGGAAACCATGAAATTCAAAAACTGGTCGGCCAAATCTGAATGATCCGAGCCAGCCAATTTTGCCGCAACTTCGATCTGCATATAATGGCCTTCGTCAAAGGCTGCAGCTGCTTTGCTGGCATCTTCCTCGGCGATCAGATGATAGGCAGGAGATGTTGTGTAGCTCAACACCATGTCAGCCTCGCCATCGAGAAACAGCCCATAAGCTTCGGACCAGCCTTTGGTCACAGTCACGATGTTGTCGGAAAGATCAGCCCAGATTGCCGGGGCTTCATCACCATAAGCCGCCTTGACCCACAATAGCAGGCCCAGACCCGGCGTAGATGAGCGTGGGTCTTGAATGATGATTTTAGCCTCGCTGTCCGCCAGTTCCCGAAAATTGGCGGGCGCTGACGCATCAGCGTTGTGAACAAAGGCAAAGTAACCCCAATCAAAAGGAACGAAAGTATCGTCTGTCCATTGGATTGGCAGCGCGTAATCAGCGGTTACCGAATGAGGGGCAAACAAGCCGGTTTCCTTGGCGGCGGCAATCAGATTGGTATCTAGCCCCAGCACAACATCTGCATCGGTGTTCTCACCCTCAAGACGGATGCGTGACAACAGGGCGGCACCGTCTTCGACGCCCACAAGATTAAGGTCGCAGTCACATACTGCCTCAAATGCTTCTTCGACTATAGGGCCAGGGCCCCAGTCCGAGACGAAGCTGTCATATGTATAAACGGTCAACTGTGGTTTGTCGGCTGCAACAGCCGATGTCGCAGTCAGTATTCCCGCAGCAATTGCCAGATGTTTCATATCATCCTCCAATGCGGCGAGAGGGCAAGGATGGACAAAACCTGTACCTTTCCCTCCGCCGGTTCTAGCCGGTTCAGGTTCAACGGGTTTGCCAGTGGACATCTCAGCGCAGTATCGCGCGCACCCCGAGGTAGGGCTGTGATTAGGGTGACACGAGCGCAAATACAACCAAAATCCTGAGCTTCAAGCCTGCAGCAGGTCGATTTTTGCCGACTAATCGCTCAGTTTGATGTTGAAATTGATGCGCGCTTTTATACGCAAATTTGACGCGCATAATATATGGTGTTAAATTTGCTTATGAGGAGGTTGGTTATATGAATGTCCAAGCACGGAAACCGACCAATCTGTCGCTCGATCCCGCTTTGCTTACCGAGGCTCGAAAACTGAAAGTGAACCTTTCGCGGGCCGCGGAGGAGGGGGTTCGTGCAGCCGTGGCGGCAGCCAAGGCAGAGCAATGGCAAGCGGAGAACGCCGAAGCTCTGCAAAGCTCCAACTCTTATGTTGAAAAACATGGATTACCTCTGGAGCGGTTTCGTCAGTTCTGATGCCAAAATACGATGTGTTTCCGAACCCCTCTGGCGATGGCTTCTTGTTGGATGTCCAATCAGATCTTCTGAGCGATCTGAACACACGTGTGGTCGTACCCCTATTGCCGAAACCGCACGCGCCGAAACCTGCAACTCGTCTTAACCCAGAGTTCATGATCATGGATGAGCCGGTTGTCATGGTGACCCAGTTTATGGCGGCTGTTCCGACAGGGGTACTCAAATCGCCAGTAGGGAATCTCGTTGACGAGTTTGAAAAAATTACCGTTGCTGTCGATATGCTGATGCAAGGCTTCTGAAAAGGAATGGCTGGCCAAATAGGCCAGCCATCGTTAATCTGCAGAAGCGGCAGGTTATTGGTCTTCAGTTCTATTTTCCACGAAGCACAACAACACTGCATTGGGCATGCCGGACAACACGTGCAGCCGTTGAGCCGATCAGATAGTCCGAAAGACCCGGTTGATGCGACGCCACGATGATGCAATCCGCTTTGTGCTTTTCAGCCCAATCGAGGATCGAATTTGTGGGATGCCCAGTCACGACATGCGTACTGGTGTTCGAAGCCTCCACGGCTGTGCCCAGTCTTTCTTCAAACTCTGAAACGCTTTTCTGAACCTGTTCCGCAGGAAAGTACGAGCCGATATACGAAGGAAGTTCTTCGAGAACCGATAGCACCGATACGGTTCCTCCGTCTGCCAGCAGACGGCTTGCAGCATCCAGAGACAAGGAGCAGTCGTTGATGTGATCGGGTGCGACTGGAACGAGGATATGGTTATACATCGGAACCTCCGGGTTATTTCAGGATGCTTGGCAGCCAGGTTGCGATCTGCGGGAAGATGAAGATTAGTGTCAGACCAACAAACTGCAGCACAACAAACGGGCCAACCGAGTTGTAGACGTCGCCCATGCTGACATCTTTGGGTAGCACCCCTTTGATCCAGAACAGCACGAAACCAAACGGAGGTGTCAGATAGGCGATCTGGATGTTCACGATGAACAGTGCGCCAAACCACAGCTTGTCGATCCCCAACTCGTCAATGATTGGAATGAACAGCGGGGTACACAGCATGATGATAGCCCAATCGTCCATCACCATACCCAGAACGAGGATGATCAGCATCATCATCAGCAGGATGCCTGTGCTGCCGCCCGGCATGGAAAGTACCAGGTTGGTCAACAAATCCTGGCTGCCCAGAGTATTGAACACATTCAGATAGACAGTTGCACCGATCAGGATCCACAGACCCATGCCGCTGAGTTTTAAAGTGGAAACCAGCGATTCCTTCAAAACTTCCCAGGTCAGCTTTCCGTAGATCAGGTTGATGACAAATGCACCCGCCGCACCAAATGCCGCTGCTTCGGCAGGGGTTGCGATACCGCCCCAGATGACACCCAGAACGATGATGATCAGTAGTGCAAATGGCCAGATGCTGAGAACTGCGGTCAGTTTTTCGGCGCGGGTGAATTTCTGATCTGCAGGCAGCGCGGGGCCCAGTTCAGGCTGAATTTTGCAGCGTACGCCGATATAGATCGTATAGAATGTCGCCAGCATCAGGCCCGGCAAGAGGCCTGCCATGAACAGATCACCGATCGAAACCTTGGCCAGCAAACCATAAAAGATGAAGGGAACGCTGGGAGGGATCAGTGCGCCCAACGCACCGCCAGCCGCGATACAGCCAATCGCGATACGGCGATCATATTTATAGCGCATCATTGACGGGTAAGCGATTTGACCCATTGTGGTCGTTGCCGGAGGTGTGATGCCGGTGATGGCAGCAAACACCGTACAAACCTGTACCGTACCCATGGCGAGACCGCCGTGAATATGGCCAATCAGTTTGTACACGGCATCATAGGCCGTCTCGGCTATCCCAGAAAATCTTATTAGTGAACCCATAAACAGGAATAGGGGAACTGTGACCAAAACCGAGTTCCAAGGTGTTGAATAGAAGGCACTTGGTACCGAAAGCAGCGCGCGGGGTTCAAAAACCAAGGCAAACAGCACTGCCGTTCCACCCAAACCGAACGCAACCGGCAGGCCCATAAAAAGGATCCCAAACAGTATTAAGAAATACAGCGCTGTAATTAGTTCGAGGCTCATGATCCTTAGTTTCCTTACCTAGTGGCCGTTCGCGCGGTCTATGTCAGGTTGCTTGCCGGCAGTCTTTCGAACGCTGACATGCGCCTATCTAATCTGCTGGCCCAACAGTCGGGCCAGCAGAAGCGTTTTAAGCAATGCGTGAGCTTTCACGCGGCGCGGGATTATTGCGCGTTTGCCTTGTCTTCCAAGAACTTCTTGAAGATTTCGACGCCTTTGGCGTTGCCATCCGAAGCAGCTGCAACCTGCGGCCACACCTCGGCAATTGACTTTTCGCGCATACGAGCAACTTCTTCGTCGCTCAGCTCGATCACTTCACCACCGGCATCACGCAGGATCTGCAGCGCTTCTTCCACGCCTTCCGCATGCATGCGGCTGGTTTCGAAGTAGGTTTCTTCAAAGACGCCATCGATCTTTTCGCGCTGCCAGTCGGTCAGGGCATTCCAGCTTTGCAGGTTGATAAAGATTTCCTGATGCTGGGCAGGGTTCCAGCCGGGCATGATCGCATAATCGATCACTTCGTGGAACGACATGTCGTCGATGCCGCCAGTGTCCCAGTATGTGCCTTCGATCGTGCCCAGTTTGATGGCCGTATAGATTTCGCCACCATTCATCGAGACTGGCGCACCGCCCATGGTCGAGTGGAAGATGGCCTGAGGGCCACCGGCACGCATTTTGTGCCCTTCCAGATCTTCCATCTTTTCGACGCGGAACTTGGTGAACATCGCGTTCGGGCCCTGGTTGGTCCAACCAGCCCAATGCAGGTTACGGGCATGCGCCGCTTCCTGAACGATGTCGCCTACGCGATAATCAGGGTTGCCCCACATCACTTCCCAGGCTTCTTCGGTGTTGTTGGCGCCCATAGCCATACCAAACGCCAGCATGCCTTCGGGCATATCGCCACCATAGACAGAGCCCCATCCGGCATAGCCGTCGGTCAAACCAGCTGCGGCGGCGCCAAAGGCCTCTGCACCACTGACCAGTGCTCCGGCGGGCTCAACGCGGATTTTAACAGTGCCTTCGGTCGCTTTTTCAACAGCTTCAACCCAAGGGATCAGGCCGTTGTCCCAGCCAGCATCGGTCTGGTCAAATGCAGGCTGGAAAGTCCATTCAGTGACTTCATCCGGCGGCCCGTCCTGAGCGACGGCTATGCTTGCGGTCACCGCAAAGGCGCCCGCCCACATCGTGGTGTGCATAAACCTGTTTGGTTTCATGTTAGTTCCTCCTCGTTAGTGGATCAGTTTGTTTTCGTGAAATTATGTGTATCCGGGCAAACGGCCTTAGCCCCGCCCGAAGATCGTTTGCAGATCGCGGAGCAAGTGTTTCAAGACCACCAAAAGTACCATTACACCGCTAAGCGGAATGGCAAACTTGATTGGATAGATCGGGATCGGGATAGATGTCGGAGTTTTCTGGTTGAGCATCAATGACAATGACGCGGCCTCGTATCCCTTCCAGATCAAGGCGACCAGAAACAGAATAGCGATCGGCGCCGTCAGGACGTCCAAGATCGCTTTTGATCGCTTGCTTGCATTTGCGTAGAACAGGTCAAGTTTGACAAAGCTGTCATGCTGCAGCGCGTAAACACCTCCGGTACAGGCCAACAATACCATTGCTGCCTGCAAAGTGGTTCCAATCCACTGTGACGGTGCGTTGAGTACGTAGCGCATGAACACGTCCGACACACCAAATGCCATGCAATACAGGATCAGGAACCAACCGATACGGCCCATGACCTCTGAGATTGCGCTTGTCAGTTTTTCCAATCCGCGCATCAGCATTCCGACCTCACTGTGTTTTTCATGGATATGGTTCTCCCTCAAAAATTCCGAGTGTAACTTCGATGTTCTCTGTCTCTGGCGGCAAAGTTCAAAGGTAACTAACTCAGACGTATACCATACAGTCGTTGGCTGAAGCTCATCTCAGAGTGTTGACGCGTATTCCACTCATGCAAAACCATGCGAACGGTCTCCCTCCCTTATCGCATCGAACGATCCGAACTACTCCCAGTTTCAGTGTGGAGCCTTCCGGATCGCTACAGCAAACGCGATGGAGTACCGCTGAGAAAGATACAGTTGCTTGTAATAATGGGTACAGATTGTATCGCGCGAGGCGTTCGATGATCGCCATAATTTGTATCTGACCGCATACTGATGGCGGGTGAACATACCCACCTACCGGACACTTATTGAAGTTACGTTTTGGTAGAAGCGCTTTTATTACATGAAGTTGGTGGAAGTTTCTTTTTGAGTTATCATCAATCGACTCGTAATCAGATCACCTGTTTCCGACTGCAATTCCGGAGAGACGAATGGGCATAACTTGCCTTTTGCCTTTCGCAAGGAACACTTGAAAACAAGGATACAGTTTGCAAGTCGCGCGGCGGAAACGTTGACTGGGGCCCTGTAGGATATGACACAACGATTGAGTATTGATAAATCTCAGTCCAGCGGATTGCGCGACCAGATCGTCTCGCAGATATCGCGACTCATATTTGAAGGATTGATGCCTTCCGGGCTGAAACTTGCCTCGTGCCGCGTGCTGGCGCGGGATTTAGATGTTTCTATTAATACGGTTGTCGCAGCCTATCGTAAGCTTGAGGAAGAACAACTGATCGAGGCACGGCCTCGGTCTGGCTATTTTGTGTGTTCTGACCGCGGGATACGAACGGACAGTGATGCGATTGGCCGGTCGAATACCAGGCCCGCTACATCAATAAGCCACAAACTGAACAAACTGCGCCGTACTGAAGAGATTGAGACAATCCCGCGCCCAATAGACTGGTATAAATATGCCTATCCTTTTGTGTGTAATCAGATCGATGATGGTGTGTTTCCAGTTGCGGATTGGCGTGAGTGCACCCGGCTGGCAATGAACCGAAAAGACCTCAAGATCTGGTCTGCAGATGGACTTTATGATGACAGCCTAGAGCTTGTCGAACAGGTCAGGCAACGCATTTTGCCACGGCGGGGAATTTTCGAGCCCAGTGAATCGATACTGATTACATTGGGTTCACAGAATGGGCTTTTTATTACCAGCCTGCTCTTTGGCGGGCGTGAACGTACTGCGGTAATGGAAGATCCGGGTTATCCGGATGCTCGCAAGATTCTTCAGGCCAATTTCGGTAAGGTAAGCTTTCAACCCGTGGATGAGGAAGGTCTCATTGTTGACGAGCGCCTGCGCGGTGCGGATCTGGTGTTCATCACGCCGAACCGTCAACACCCAACCACAGTCACGTTGTCTGAACGTCGTCGGCGCGCACTGTTGCAAGCTGCTGAAGATTATGACTTTTACATCGTCGAAGATGACTACGAATGCGACGTGGACTATCGTCATTCACCGCTTCTGCCGCTGCGGAGCCTGGATGATACCGACCGCCTAATCTATCTGGGCAGCTTGTCCAAGGGGCTCTCGCCAGGTTTGCGACTGGGGTATCTGGCAGCCGCGCCTGAGTTTATCGATGCAGCGCGAGATTGCCGGGGCATGATGATGCGCCACCCACCCATGATACTGCAACATACTGCCGCCGCGTTCATCAGGTTAGGATATTACGACGGTTTGCTACGCCGGGTGCGGCAGAACTATGAACAACGCTGGCATTTGGCAGACTCGATGATTCGTGAGCGGTTACCCAGCTTTCTGAGAGCAGGTGAATTCGGTGGTACTGTTTTCGTTCTAGCCGATCCCGATGAAAAACTCGAGGCTAAGACAATTTGTGATGCAGCACTCAGACGGGGTGTTATCGTAGAGCCGATTGGACCGTGTTTCTCGAAGGCAGCGGAAGGGAAGCATCATTTCCGAGTTGGTGTCTCATCAATCCAACCGGGGTTGATCCCGCAAGGAATTGAACTGTTATCCAACGTCGTGACCGAGTTGCAGGGTACGTGATGGCTTGTTTGATATGAAGCCCAAGCTGATCCCGTGAAGTCTGTGTGTAGAAGTTCGGTAAGTTCAATCTCCGAGTGCGGAGTTTTCACCCGTGAAGACCCGCACAAGCAGGCTCGAGATCCAGCTTAGGGCGTACCATGTCAGTAAGAAACCAACACATTCCAAGGCAAATGAGCCCCATTTATAAAATAAGTCGGCTATGACGAATGCACTCAACAACCACGGTCCTTCCTGGCGCAAAAAAGACTTTAATCCTTGTGATTTCATCGCTGTATGCATGGTATGATCCAATCTTTTGAAACTAATCTAGTTGGTTAAACTATTGCAGGAGGATGACGTCGAGGCGCATCATAGCGCTGCTGTGAGAACCAAGTCATTGTTGGTTCGATGTCGCTTTGCGTGCTCCCACCTTGCAGCGTGTAGCCAGCGGCAAGCCAGGTAAACCCGTCATCTGCAATCTCGGCACAGTTCGTGTAGTCACCCCATTTGCCCAAGGACGGCGTATGCGTTCCTTGCCGCGCGAGGGACAATCGCCAAGCTCCATCTATATCGTCATAGGTACCAATGACATGACTTGGATGCAGATTGCCCCCACCGGCGAATATCGACAGCCCGACGTCGCCGAACCGATTTACGGCTGTCGAGGGATAGGAAAACGCGATCTGATCATTCCAGATGTCAGGCTCGTCGATCAGGGACATTGTGGCTTCGTCGATGCGCACGGTCCGGACAAATGGGTTTGGCCTGTTTGCTTGTTGGTTGGCTGTCCACATGAACCCCAGCGCGCCTCGCCCTAACCAACCGGCCATTATGCGTGGATCGGTCCTGGACATCCAGTCGCCGCCTCCAACTGTAGGCGCGGAATAGCTGCCCGCAAACCACGGGGTGACATCGATGTCGAATTCATCAACGTCCGGTGAGTTCTCTGGCCACCTGAATACACGGATTTGCGAGTTCGAATTGTGGCTGGCGAAGTACATCGAACCGCGCGCGCCCTGAACACAACGTAGTGAGAAATTATGCTGCGTTTCGAATATGTCAAAAGATAATCCAGCGGCAGCTGCAAGTTCGTCCAGCGATATACGCAATATGACGCACCTCCTAAAAAGGTTGCTGCTGGCCGAGAACACGTTGGTTCCCGCATACAGGTAGTTTTCTGAAAGAGAGACATGGTTGTAGTCAAACCATTCGCCGTTCCACGATGGGTCAATTCCCGCCGGTGTGAAATCCCAGAGGTTCCAGTTGTCATTTCCAAGTGTGCGGCCTTGCTTGACCGCAACACGTAATGTGTTGGTCCCGTTCTGTTCGATATATTGAAGCAGCCAGATCAATAAATCCCGGCTTGGGTCATATATGGTGGTCTGATCGCAGCAGAAACCTCCATCTGCTGGCGGAAACAAGGTGAAAGGGCTCATATGCGACCAGCTTTGGCCACCATCCAAAGACCGGCTGGCGTACCAGTTTCCAGTGGCCAGTATCTGATTTCCGTTGTTTGAGACCGTGGGCTCGCCGACTGTCGACGTTTGCCCGTTTGTATCAAAATCTGTTAGATTTACTGTGTTGAATATCCTTGGCTGATGGGTCGAGGGCATGGCAGCCTCCGTAATAGTAATGTCAAAATGTGTCAGTAATCCAATTCGGTTGGGTCCGCCTCGCTTGCAGAACTGTCAGAGTTGTCTTCCTCCAATGGCGGACCACCTTTTCGGCGAACCTTTGAAACCTTCTCGTCGCGTTCACTAAGAGTTTGGGGTGTCATCAGGCCCGATGCTTCTGCCCTTTCACCTAAAGCGGAATGGGCAGACGGTTGCGGTCGAACCTCGACACTTCCTTTGCGGGTACTGTGCTTTTTGCTAGCTTGATTTGCCATTCATCTCTCCTATCCGTTCGTTTGTAAACGTATCCGAATTGGCAGGTCGTCAGATGATGTTGAATATGGCTACACTACCAGATTTCCCCCGATTCTTCAATTAAAGGGCTTCTGCACGCTTTTGAATGACAGGGATTGGCAGGTCAAAACGGCAGCATTCTCGATAGGCGACCTGAACGCGGAAACAGGCAGGCCTGCAGGGAATGATAGATGTCTGGTTTCCCGTTAAAGATGGATGTTACGGCCTTGCCGTTTTCGTCCACCGCCGGAAACCAGCCGCCATTTTGATGGTCCACAAATCGTTCATTCGCATAACCCCAGAGAGTTCTGTACCAGTGCTCATCTTCTGCTTTTTTATCAATTCTGATCAATGCAGCAACGGCACTGATCGCTTCGGTTACAGGCCACCAGAACCGGTTCTCGTTTGAGACTTGTCCATCAAAGTCCAACGTATAAGCGATGCCTCCGCCGGGAAGCCAGGCATCACGCAGGGCCTGTTCAATCAACTGACGCGCAGAATGCGGTGCGTCGGTGTTCGGGCGACCCGACAGATCCCAATATTGCAGTTGCAACCGTCCCAATTCAAACGAATGTCCCGGAGTTGTACCGGCTGGCCTAAACATCGGATTGCCCACATATGCGCGATCAATCTGCCAGTCGCTCGTGTAATGTTCTGGCAATCGCCAGTTTTCTTTGGGTGCGACTCTGCCGACAAAGAAATCCAGAATGCGGCCTGCACGGGATAAATACACCTTGTCCCCTGTTGCTTCAAACGCGGTAAGCAGGGCTTCGACACCATGCATATTTGCATTCATCCCGCGATAGTCGGAGAACGGCGTCCAATCTCTGTTCCATTCGTCGCAAAACAGTCCCGCTTCTTCGTCCCAAAAATGTGTATCCAGAACCTTTCGAGCGTAAGTCATGAGCCTGTCCGCGCCCGGATGACCTGCCTGCTTTGCGCTCGCCGCCGCAAGAAGAACAAAGACGTGCCCGTAAGCCAGTTTGCGATCATCAACGACGCGGTCACCTTCCAGCGCCCAGAAAAATCCACCAAATTCCGCGTCTCGGTGAGAGCTCTCAAGAAATGCCATACCGTGGTCAACTATCTTTTCGGCACCCTTAAATCCGAAGAGATGACCCATTGCATAAGAATGGATCATTCTGGTGGTCGTGTGCAGTTCCTGCACCTCGCCAGGCAGGGGGGTGCCGTCATGATCAAGCAGAGAGAAACCAGGCCCATTTCGGCAGCTTGCACTGAAAAATTCAAGCTGATGACGAGCCTGTTCCATCAACCAGTTCTGGTGCTCTGGCGTGTCCAGCCAAAAACCTGTTTCAGAATCCAGCCCGACCGGAAGTAGCTTATCAGTTGTCATTCTTATCGTCCCACCTGCGTTAAACGACGGTGCACGCCGCGTCTCACAATACCGCCTTTGAGGTTTTCAATGCTGCAATCGCATCAATTCTTCCAGAATGGTAGATGCCTAATTTTGAGGAAACACTACCACCCCCGATTTGTTTGACCAGACCACGGGAGTTAAGGGCAATTTTTGTGTAGTGATTGGTGAAATTGGACCAATGAAGTTTCGCACGGGAAGGCAGTCTCCACCTGAGTAACGCTGGACATAGCCAGATAGCCTTGCATCATATAGGCTGTGTTCGCAGCTTACATGTCGCCACACTGCGATGGCGAGTGCAGGTTTATATGAGGCTTTGCGAGGGGGGCATGTTCTCATTGTTCAGTGTTAGTTCAATTGTGAGCAAACAATCGCATAGTCATGCGATGTCTGAAAACGGTGTGAGCTGATGGTACTACACCCGGCTGGTCCTAATACTGATCTTGGCGCGATGGAGCATCGCCATCTCACAGTCATGATGGTGGATCTTGTCGGATCAACTGTTCTCGCCCAGACCCTTGATCCCGAGGATTTGCTATCGACCACGCTGCGCTATCAGAAATTGGTCGAACATGCCACCAATGCCTTTGGAGGCAGCGTGCTGCAGATCGTCGGTGACGGAGTTTTGGTGGTCTTTGGGTGGCCTTCTTCCTGTGAAAACAATGCCGAAAGGGCCATGCGCTCGGCTTTGCGCATACATTCTGATCTGGCCGAATTGTCTGGCCCGACCGAATTGCAGTGCCGCATCGGAATCGCTTCTGGCGTCGTGCTGGTCGGGGATATTGCACTCGGGAGCAACATCCAGCCGGATGCGATCTTTGGCTCTACGCTAAATCTTGCTGCGCGGTTACAGGCCCTTGCTGAACCCGGTGGGACGCTGATATCCGCTGCGACCCGCGCACTGGGGGGCGAGCAGCTTGAGTTCGATGGCCTGGGTGCAAAGAGCCTTGCAGGATTTGATCGGCCCGTTCCAGTGTATCGCTTGGCAGGTGAGACCCGAATTCAGGTATTGGATAAAGACCGGATACCTTTGATCGGGCGGGACGCTGAGAGAGCACAACTTCATGCGGCTTGGTCTGACGTGGAAACTGGCAAAGGAAGGGTGGTTTATCTGCAGGGTGAAGCAGGAATCGGAAAGTCCCACTTGATCCGGGATCTGCGTTCGTCGGTGGGCCCCCAGGCCTGGGTGACGTATCATTGCAGTCCTTTTCATGTGAGCTCACCCTTTTTTCCATTCATTTCACAAATTGAACGCTGGTGCGGAATTCTCGACAGCGACGACATCGCGATCCGACGAAACCGAATGACGGAACATCTGGGTAATATTCTGGATGACAACCAGTTGGGCACCTTGTTTTTTGTTCTCGCGCCAGGACCCGGCGATCACGGACCCGCCAGCGAAGAGGCGCTGCGCACCGAAATCGTTACGATATTCCGTCGTGTCTTTGAGGGGTTAAGCCGCGAAGGGCCGGTGCTTGTTGTGGTCGAGGATATGCAATGGGCAGATCCGTCGACCCTTTCGGTTCTTCAAACTGTGGCAGAGCATCTTAGCAAATTACCTGTTCTGCTATTGTTGGCCGGGCGAAATCCTGTCACGCGGGCTATGGAAGAAAGCATCCCTTCGCTGCAGATAACTGCACTATCACCGCTGGATGATGACACCGCTGCGGTTTTGGCCGGTGCCGCATCAAATGCGCAGCTTAGTGATGAAACCATGGCGCAGATCGTGACCCGTGGGAACGGCATTCCTCTTTTCATCAAAGAATGCGCGACTGCTATGGCAGCTTCACCCGAACGTGGGCTGGGGGCCATTCCCGCGACACTTCACGACCTATTGGCGCAGCAAATAGACGAAGTGGGTGAATTGCGCCGTACAGCTGTCGAGGCGGCAGTCATAGGTAGTACATTTGGCGTACCTATGATGGCGCATATCAGCGGCATCTCAGAAGCCGAAGCTCATGAGGCAATACACCAGCTTGCCTCAACAGGTTTACTGCAACACCTGCCGGGTACAGGGAAAAATGCGAGCGGGGCCTGGCGGTTCAGGCACGAACTTGTCCGCGAAGCTGCCTATCAAAGCCTTGTACGGGACCGGCGTGCGCATTTACATCGACGCGCAGCCGAAGCCCTGAACGCACAGCCGGAGGCGGCCCGCAAACCGGAACAGATTGCACGTCACTGGGAGTTGGCAGGCGCGCCCGACAAAGCCGTAGCTGCCTGGATCGAAGCCGCTCGCATAAACTTGCGTCGTCATGCCAATCAAGAAGGTGCGCAGCACGTTAGAAACGGACTGCGGTTGCTGCAGAAACTACCTGCCGAACATCGTGAAGAGGCAGAACTTTCCTTGCAGTTTCTACTTGCAGCCGCCGAACGCGTCCGGATCGGATATGGCGCGGTTTCTGCAATTTCAGCCTTCGACCGTAGCTTTGAACTTTCCAAGAAACTCGGAGATCGCCGCACTTTGGTGCGCGCCGGCAGGGGTCTCTTTACCGCCGCGATGGTCAAAGGGGATTATCGCAAGGCCGAGCATTGGGGACAGGCGATGATCGATGCCCATGATGATCACCATACGTGCATGGTCGGCAATTACATACGTGGATCAGCGCTTGCACCGCGTGGACAGTTCATAGCTGCGGCGACTGCGCTGGAAAAAGCAGCTTTGCACGCCGAAGCACACGCTGCTGAGGCAGGAAACGATCCGGATGTCGCGGCGATGTTACAGATCGAGAGCATGGCTGCCTTGGTCGACAGTTTCCTGGGGAATACTGAACGTGCTTTGGCTCGCGCCAAAAGTGCGGTTGATGCTGCAGGGGCATTGGGGCAGTCGCTGACAGTGGCAAATGCGATGCATTGGCAGACCGAGATCTACATGCAGACCGATCATCCGGATTATCCGCATATGGCAAAGACTTTTGCAAAGATCGTGCGAGACAGTGTTGGCCCATATTACAACGCGGTTGCAACCGCGCATCTCGCGGGTTCGTCGATACGTTCGGGCGAACCGGCAAAGGGCGTCGCCTTGCTGCAATCGGCCTGGGAAAAAATGCATGCAACTGGAGCCAAGGCGGCAGGTGTTCTTGTCCATACTGAACTTGCGCGTGGCTTTCTCGCGCTTGGTCAAATCCCACAAGGTCTGGAAGCAGTTGATGCTGGTTTAAGATTTGCGGATCGAACCGGAGAGCGGAATTACGAAGCCGAGCTCAACCGGATCAGAGCTGCGCTGCTGGCAAAGCAGGAAGACGCTTCTGATGAGGCCGAGGCCGCGTGCCGAAGGGCGATACAGGTGGCCCGTGATCAGGGAGCTGCTCTTTATGAGAAACGAGCATTAGAAGATCTGGCCCGTCTGCGACCAGTTGACCCTGAGATTGCTGCACGTCTTGCCAAGCTGAATGATGCCGGGGTTTCGGCCTAGCGCCTTCGGCCCAATGCACAGTCATCCGGGGCAAGATTCAGACCAACAAATTCAGCGACCTGCGCAAATGAAGAGGTTTTTAGCAGCAGCCGATGACCCGTTTGCGAAAAGGTCTTGGCCGAGTACAGGTTCTTTGAGACCATTGGGTTGTTCATGAGTTGCGTGATCGCGTCATACCCCACCATTGACGTCATCAAGTCACCCATAATGACGGTCCCCTTGTGCTGCTCGGCGAACAAGCCCGGAAACAACTCGATCCGGTCAACATTGCAATACATTCTGCTCAGGTCGGCGATTAGCTCGTCGGCGAAGGGCTGATCCCCCACAAGATCCGCGATGCTCGAGTGTACTCGACGTTTAAAATGATGACGATAGGCGTTCAGCGAGGGAAGTCGTGCTTTGCGTGTAAGGGCAATCGTTGCTTCGACCGGTGAGGGCACACCTTTTGCAGGCCTTTCGAACAGAAAATCAGGTGTATTGCGCAGCGATATCCTGGCTGCGGGTTGGCGCGAGAGAGAGCGGATCATTTCCTCAAGTCCCGTTTGTTCGACGAGGCGAGGGTTGAACCGGAATCCAGTCGGCTCGACCTGAGCGCCGTCGATGATGAAACGCTCGGGGATCATTGAATGCCAACGGTACAGCAAATTGAATTCAATCGCGATTTGGTTTGAATGATGCCAACGCTGCCAGCGGTTGACGCCGACCGGCAGATGAAAAGGCATGTTTGCCACGTGGCTGATATAGTCCTCAATCACCAGCTTGATCAGCAGCGCGATCAGAGTGCATCGCGTGGTTTGGAACACGCGCTCTTTATCCCAACCGTCGGTGCCGCGTTTCTCGCGCCAGAGAAGATCGGCAAATGTATTGTGCGCGCGCATCATCAATGTGTTGATGGCACTATAGCCGATCGTGCCGTTGCCGTTGTCCAGGCCGGTTGCGTGAAAATCAAGCAGCCTTTGATCGACTTGTTGGCACGTCAGCTCGGGATGTGCGCGTTTCAAGGAGTTGCGCAGCTTGCACGGATCATGCAGGGGCCGCGCCGCATTATCACCCTCGGCGAGACTGCCATCAAATGGCGGGGCCAGCTTAACTCCACCGGATTGATCTTTCTGGAACAGCTTCGGCGGCCACATCTCGCCATTGTCGTCCATCCGAAACGCCAGTCGGTGGGTCATTTCGCCTGATTCAGGGTCTCTTTCGCGCAGCATATCAGTTTGAAAATCGTTCAATCCGTAGATCTGGCATAAATCGACTTCGTGGTTTGAATCAGTCTGATCAAACGGTCCGGTTGGCCCGAAGGTCCGCAGAAAGCTGTCGGTGAACCATTGCGCGACCGAGATGAAAAGAACGGTCGTGCCTTGCGGGCACAACAAGGTAAGCGGGCTGCCATCTATCTGAGTTCTGCGGCGAAACAAGTCGGCCACTTCACTTTCCGATGGCAGGATCGGTGAAGGATCTTCGGGCGGTGTGTGACGACCAATCCAGCGGTTGGAATAGACGCCCGGCCAGCTGGTATAGTCCGCACCCAATGTATAGGGCCGCGGCCGGTGCACCCGCGCTGCATTCGCAAGCCTCATGGCTGAGATATAGCTTGTCGTGCGTGGTGCGATCTTGAACCCAAGATTGATAAGATCATCAATATTCAGCATCTAAATGGCTCCAATTGATCATCGGTTTGGAAAACGGGCGCGGGCGAGGCTGAGATAAGTCTTAAGCCGGATTTCGTTGATCGGGCCCAGAGGTTTGTGCTCGGCGGTCACACGCCATGGCGAAAATGAAAAGGTATCACCATCGAGCGGATCAAATTCTGCATCTCTTTCGATGGTAATATCTGCGATGGGTGTAACCGTGCGATGAAACGGGTCAAGTGGTGCGTCCGGCTGTGGATCGCAGGCCCATCTGACGCGGTTATCGAGCGGATCGAAGTCGCTATCGTTTCGCGGTGGTTCGATTATACAGAACTCAAATCGATTGCCGTCACTGGCGACGTCCTGACGGAGTTTCAGGCTGATGCCGTCATGCTCGTCCACCGGTTTGGTTGCTACCTTATGTCGAACGCTGCGGGCGAGGTATCGTACTGTCAGGTCAACCCCCAGCCGATAGGGCGTCGTTGACCAGAAATGCGACTCGAATGGCGACTGCATGTAGTTCGAGGCAAAATCGCTCGCAGTCTGAAGATGTCGCCTGCCTTTTTGCGTGGCAAATGCGCGAAACAGGGCCACGAACCCTCGAGCAATCAGCTTCAATGACCAGCTGCGACGCTTATTTGCCGCGTGCTGGAGGGCTTGCAGCGTGGCGATCAGGCTGCTTAGCCGTTCATAATCGTCGGAAAGGTAGCTGGGAAAAGTGTCCCGATCGACAAGAACAAAGTCGAACTCATCGCTGATTTGCGAGATGTTGAGTTGTGAAAGTGCCTCGGCGTCGATCAGTTTGGTGCCCGGCACATCAAATAGTTTGACCGCCATTCCATGGGCATCGGTTTTACGATCGTCCAGATGCGCACCGTTGGAAAAGCGAACTGCTGCAGAATAACTTGCTGCCTTTTCGAAAAGGCCATGGCGCAACCTTTCCGGCAGATCGTCCCGGATTGTGAAAGTGGCTTTGACACATCCATGGCTGCGCCCATGTTGCGCTCTTAACCTTCGACCTTTCCACTTCGCGATCGCTTCAAAATTCTGATCGATGATATCGTCAACCACGTCTTCAGGTGAAGTGTTTGGCAAAGAATGTGTCAACGAACCCCCTTTCCCGAGCAAGCCCAGGCAATAATTAACCTCTACAAATATATCCGACAGCCAGCCCCTTCTAAATGCCCGCAGATTAACCCTTTTTGGTTTTTCTTTCAAACGAAGTGACTTATGGCAGCCTTATTGCCTCATTCCCTTCGATCTCAAACAGCCGTTTTCGCGTCAGAATGAAGTATACCGGTCAATAGTTGGTAGGGTGGGATCCATCGATTTACGACTTCAAAACGGACACGGTTGGCGCCGTATTCGCTAGTGTTGCGTTGGCTTACCTTCGAAGACTTAAGCTTGGAGAAAGTTATTGACGCATTTCTTGATCTCGGGCACTCAGGCAGCAGATGGTTCCCAACGATACGTCAGAGGGATGAAAAGGGAATACGGTGAGGAATGCCAAGCGGCGCCAATTCCGTAACTGCCCCCGCAACTGTAAGCGGTGAGCTATGCCAAATAGCCACTGACCCCAAGGGTCGGGAAGGTTGGCCAAGCGCAGACCCGCAAGTCAGGAGACCTGCCATCAATTGTTCAACCAACCCGGGGCGGGGCGTCCTGGAAGGAGGTATTGATGACACGTTTCACACGTGTGCACACGACTGGCAGCTTCCGTCTGCGCTTGGAAACAAGCGGAGTGAGAAATGTGAAAATCGCTGATCAATACATTGTCGACAACGTGAACCGCCGACGCGGGGTGCCTAAAGCGGTGTTCAGAATATTCAAAGCGTTACGATATAACATTGCAAGAACCTTAATTGCGCAATATACGGTGGCGAGATGACGAACAGTGTTGATCATATCCTTCTTGTCTGCGTGAGCTGCAGAAGTGGCGAAAGTGCAGACAAAGTACCCCAGGCGTTGAAGCATAGATTGCCGAGGGAATTTGTGATCCGCTCTGTGAATTGTATGGCGGGTTGTGAAAGGCCAATCACCATCGGCTTTCAGGCCCGTGGCAAAGCACAATATCTATTTGGTGACATTTCTACAGATGAAGATTTGGACGCGATCGTTGAATTTGCCCATCAGTATCTGCGCACTGGCGATGGTTGGACAAATGCCACTGATCGGCCAAGGGCATTGTTCACAAAAACTCTCTCACGCCTGCCGCGTATTGAGTTTGAGGAAGCGCTATGACCAAGCAAAGCTTTCTGATTGCCGAAAATCTGGAATATTACGCGCTTAACGGAGATATCTTGTTGCAAGGCGTGTCGTTCGCCTTGGGCGAGGGCGCTATTCTTGCGATCGCTGGTCCGAACGGGGCAGGTAAAACAACGCTTTTGAATCTACTCTGTGGTGCCGAGGCACTGGCATTGGGGGATGTGCGTATGAATGGACAAAGCCTCAAGCACCTATCCGCAAAAGAACGCGCCCGCATGATAGCCGTTGTCAGCCAGCAGGAATTTCCTGACGGGCGCCTGTCACTGCGTGATTATGTGGCATTGGGTCAGATCCCCATACGCGCAGATCGCTCGGCCGAAGATCATGCGCGCGAACTGAACCGGATATTAGACCTCACCCATTTAGGCATGTTGGCGGACAAGCGGATGGCTCAGCTTTCTGGGGGTGAGCGTCAGCGGGCTCATATTGCGCGCGCCTTGGCACAAAACCCCTCATTGCTGTTTCTCGATGAACCCACCAATCATCTGGACCCAGACGCAAAGGGGCGGATGCTATCGCTGGTCGCCGATCTTGGGGTCACAGTGGTAATGATCGTGCACGATCTGGTCATGATCCCTGAATTCGCCACACATGTTGCTTTGATGAAATCCACGCGCCTGACCGGATTTGGCACGGTCGCCGAAGTTCTGACGCCCGAACGGGTCCGTGAAACCTTTGGCGTGGATTATCTGTGCTTTCACCATGAGGGTCGCGTGATACCGGCTCTTGATATCCGAAGAACCACTGTTTCTACATAAACTCAGGAGAATATTGATGAAACACATCTGGTCCGTGGCTTTGGTCACTGCCATTGCAAGCAGCGCTGCAGCGCAGGAAGTCACCGTGGACAATTGCGGCGAACCTCTTGTGTTTGAGACGTTGCCGGAACGGTTGGTCGTGCATGACATGAACATGACGGATATGGCTTTTGCTTTGGGGCTACAGGATAAGATCGTCGGCCTCACCGGGATCACCGGCTGGTACAAGACCAGCCCGGAATTCGATACCTTGCGGGGTGACATTCCGGAGCTCGCGCCGAAATACCCCACTATTGAGAACCTAGTCGCAGCGGACCCAGATTTGTTTTTCGCGGGCTGGTATTATGGAATGAAACCGGGTGGGGATGTGACACCAGACACATTGGAACCCTTCGGGATCAAAACCATGATCCTGACCGAAAGCTGTGTGCATTTGGACAAGGATCGCCCCGAGTCCAGCATGGACCTGCTGTTTGACGATGTTCTGCGTCTTGGCAAGGTTATGCAGGTCGAGGACAAGGCCGAGGCGCTCGTGAGTGAATGGAAAGACGATTTGGCCGCGATCGAAGCGCAAACGACCGAGCTGCCGAAGCCTCGAGTTTTCTTGTTGGATGGTCCGGCGGATGCACCGTTCACTGCTGGGAAGTTTGCCATTCCCGATGCTATGATCGCTGCGGCGGGTGGTGAGAATGTCACCCATGACATGGATACAAGCTGGGGGCGTAGTTCCTGGGAAGCCGTGGCCGCATCTAACCCCGAGTTCCTGGTGCTGCTGGATTATCAGACCGGCAACGGCGCAGCAGATACCTTCAAATTCCTGCAAGAGCATCCGGTGATGTCGCAGACAGATGCCGTCAAGAATGAGCGTTGGATCGGCTTGCGGTACGAAGAATTGACACCTGGCCCCGCAAATATTGAGGCGATCTCGAAAATGGCTCAAGCGATGCATCCGGGCCTCAACTGATATGGGCCGATTTGGCTTAACACTTCTGCTGGGGGCGGCTATTTTGGCCGCCCTTGTGCTGGTTTCCACGATTTACGGAACTACCTCGATCCCGGTGTCTGAGACATTTACTGCTATTATGCGTGGCACGGGTATCGACGACGGCGAAATGTCTCCGATGCACCGGATCGTGTTTGATCTCAGGTTGCCCCGTGCATTGTTCGCCGCTGTGATAGGCGCCGGACTTGGTATCGTTGGCGTCGTCCTACAAACCACGACTCGCAACGATCTTGCCGACCCTTTTCTTTTTGGCTTGTCTTCGGGGGCCGCCGCAGGTGCGGTGTTTGTCATCACCGTAACCGGAGATGTGCTGGGTTTTTGGACACTGCCGCTCGCCGCCTTCTGCGGAGGGCTCGTCGCGTCGGGCGTTGTATTGGCGCTGGTTCACGGTTTGCGCACAAGTGCACCAGAGAAACTAATCCTGGCAGGATTGGCGGTTTCATTCCTGTTTTCAGCCATCACCAACTACTTGATATTTGCGGGTGACAACCGCGCTGCCCACTCGGTGATCTTCTGGATGTTAGGTGGATTGGGCCTGGCCCGCTGGGAGACGTTTCCGCTTGTTTGTGTTGGGCTGATCCTGATCCTAACGTATTCTCTGTATCGCAGTCGTTGGTTGGACGCGCTGCTTACGGGGGATTTAACCGCAGCAACTCTTGGGGTCCCTGTTCAGGGATTGAGATTCAGCATGTTTTTCACGGCAGCTTTGGCAACTGCAGTTTTTGTCTCGGTGGCGGGTGTGATCGGATTTGTTGGCCTAATGGTGCCACACATAGCCCGCGGAATTGCGGGACCTTTGCACAGCCACCTTGTACCGACTGCCGCGATTGTTGGCGCTGCGTTATTGACCGGCTCGGATATTCTCAGCAGGCTTTTGCTGGCGCCACAGGAGTTGCCAGTAGGGATTGTCACGACTTCCATAGGTTCTGTTTTTGTATTTTTGCTTTTGTTCAGAACAGCAAGAAACCAGCGGTGAATTTAAGTGACGAACAGCCGCAGCTATCGCTTTCCGGATTTAATCGCATCTCCGCTTCTTGATGGTCGCAATGAGCCTAATATTGCCAACTTCTCAATAGTTTACTCTATTTGAAAGGTGCAGTCGGGCTACAAGTTTGGCAATCAAATGATCATTCTACTCTTGGCGAGATACACCACAGAAAAGCGCCGCCGATAAAGAATGCCAGATCACCCAGTGATGTGACCACGCGAAACAACCCGATTGCAATCAGCGCTTCTGCCTCAGGTATGTAGGCCTGTAAGAAGATGAGCAGAACAAACTCACGGATTCCGATCCCTCCAGGCGCGCCAGGAGTGACATAGCCTAACAGCCATGACGTTACGGCAATGACTATGATGGCAGGGTCATAGTCACCGGAAACCAACCCTACCAATACCAACAGAGTAAAGCCCATGGCCAAGAAGAAGAAGGAAGCAAGCAACAATCCGTAGATAAGCCTTTGTCGCGACGGCGCGTTGGGGAGTGTTCGAAGTTTTCTTGTAATCAGTATGATCAGCAAAATGGCAATAACCATCGCTGTCGGTACAAGCCAATGAATAGGTATGACCTCAGATATTTCGAGTGAATGGGGAGCTGCACCAAATGTAAATCCAATTAGAGCGAAAAGCCCCGCGACCAGAATAAGAGTGCAAATTTCAAGAATATTTGCGAGCGCCAACCCACCCTGACTTGCTCCATGGTCAGCCATAACGATATGTCGGCCCAAATATTGAAACACGTTTCCCGGTAGATATTTCGCGATCTGCGTTTTGGAGTAGGTTGAAAACGTCAGTGCACGTGAAAATGTTTGGTCTTGCGTTCCCTGGACCAGCCCATGCCAAAGCTCGGCCAATAGCAGCAAAGCGGTTGCATAAAAAAATATTGCCGCAAATACGATTGCCCACGCCTGCCAGCCAGGAGACCAAGCCGCAATTTGGGACCAGTGCTGTGCAACCGCGACGGTAAAATAGTACAAAGTCACGGCAACAATGGCCCAGCCTATCACGCGTAGCGCGCGCCGCTGTCCACGCCCTAACTTATTTGGAAGTGTCATTTCTCTGCTACAGGGGTGGGTTGGATCAGTGTCGTTTGATCGGGGTAGGGCAGTGATGGAACGCGCCCCCGGTAGGTCTTGATCTGTGCCTCCACCGCTTCAATCGGGCTGCGATACTCCCGTCTGCCAGAGTTATCAAATACGATCATGCCACCAGGTGCAACGTGTGCTATCGCGTGCCTCAAACAAGCCACCCGTGCGCGTCCGTCTATGATGATGACGTCGAATGGACCTTCTGCGCCTTCGATTGCAGTGACATAATTTTCGAAGCTGTGCGAAGTATTGCCAGGTTTTTTTTATCCGTATTCTGGATTGTAGTTGGCATCGGGCTCAATCAGCCTCAATTCATCGTTGGAAAACGCGCTCAGCCGGTTAGATATTACAGGATGCCAATCGACATCATGTTCGACGCTGGTGACATGATGAGCGCGCCGCGCGGCCCAGATTGTGCTGGTACCGCTACCGTATTCAAAAACGCGTGGGGTGTCTCACTGGGCGAGAAAAGCGTCGATCTTGTCGATGGACGTCAGTCTGGCGGTTGATGGGGCTCGATTCATTTCGTGGGGTCAGAGAAATCGTGGTAGAATCAATACTATTGCGTTGTGTGTAAGAGTTTCCTGTGTTTTTTGTTGTTTTGTGGGTCAATTGAATGAATTGCGTGCGTAGATGGATGACAAAGACTTAAAAATCATTGAGGCATTGCAAAAGAACAGTTCTCTTTCGCAGCGAGAGCTTGCCGAAAAGGTCAACTTGTCTCAGAACGCCTGTTGGCGACGCTTGCAGCGGTTGAACGAGACCGGTGTAATCGTTGGTTCGACGGTGCGCGTTAACCGCGAGAAACTTGGCCTCGGCTTGGTAGTCTTCATGATGGTGAAAACGCGCCATCATTCGGCGGAATGGCTTGATGCATTCCGCCGCGCCGTATTGAAAATTCCCGATGTCGTAGATTTTTTCCGGATCGGGGGCGATTACGACTACATGATAAAGGTCATCACTGAGGATATGAACTCGTATGATCTGGTATATCAGCGCTTGATTTCAGAAGTAGAGCTTGACTCAGTTACCTCCTATTTCTCGATGGAAGCAATCGCTGAGCAGCGGCCATTAAAAATCTCTTGAACTTTGATCTTCACGTGAACAGCCCGATTTGGTTGGTCCAAACCAATTGTAAGTGCATGATTGGATTGTTTTCGATTGGGAAGAATCGCACTAGGGGCGATCGTAAACTTTAGGCGAAGTTTTCCCCATTCTTGTGGTCACATACACAGGATAATCTGAAATCGGTTGATATTTTGGTGATAATATTCACCAGGTCGCAGATATCATTTCCATCAGGAGGACACGATATGAATAAACTTATCCAAGCTGCCGCACTCGGTATTTCGGGTATAGGAGCAGCCATTTCGCCAGCGATGGCCGATGAGTGGCGCTTTAACAACTTTCTTCCGGAAACACGCCCGGAAACGGCTGAGCTGGAGCAATTCGTTGAAGATGTGAACGGCGCGCTCGCGGAAGGCTCTGAGATTACTCTCTACAGCGGCGGTTCGCTGGGTTTGCCCAACACGGATACCTTGCGTTTTTTGCCCAAAGGCGCAGTGGAAATGAGCCTGATGTGGGCCAACTATTTAGGGCGTGACGCTCCTGCGTTAAGCTCCGTAGTTGTTCAGGGCACCATCGGCTCGATCGAGGAGTTCGAAAAAGCAATCCCGACAGTCCGCGATATCTATGAAGAAGAGTTTGCTGACTGGGGGGTGTCCTCAGTGGGTTATGTCGCAATCCCGATGCTGTCGGTTTCAGTTTTTTGCCGGGATGAGCCCGTGCGCACCCTTGAGGATCTGAAATCAAAGAAGCTGCGTGTCTGGGCGCGTGATCAGGTCGAAACCTTCACCCGTCTGGGTGTAGCCGCGCAGATCATCCCGCAAGAAGAAATGTATGTGGCGCTCAAGACCGGGGTCGTTGACTGTGCCCTTTACCCGGCGCTCTATGCGCATACGGTCTCGTTGCAGGAAGTGGCCAAGTATGCGTCATTCCTTTATCCGATGGCATCCGGCCCATACGTAATCGGTGTGGCCACCGACAAGTGGGACGCGACGGATGAGGCGACCAAAGCGGCGATCACTGCAGCAGCAGATGATTTGTGGGACCGTACCAACCAGTATGAAGATGACTTCGAGCGTGAGCTTGCTGCCCGTGAAAAACTTGGTGAAGAGGGTGTGACCTGGGGTGAAGACTTCTCTGACGAAGACCGGGCCCTCTTTGTGTCCTCGGTAACCGAAACATGGAAAATGCTGGCGGAAGAAGCTGGTGGAAACGCACCGGCCTACCGCGAACGTGTTCTGACCGCTTTGGGCCGCTAATTCAAAGATGGCAACAAGTTTAAAACACTTTATCGCGCGGGGGCTGGATCGTCTGGCCCTTGCGTGTGCGGCGGCATCAGCACTGGGAATGATAGCCATTGTTGGCATTATCGTAACCAGTGTCCTGATGCGTAAGTTTGCCAACTCGCCTCTTCACATCACCGAGGAAGTGGTTGGACTGTTATTGAGTGTCTCGTTATTTTTGGGTTTGCCGATGGTCACCTTGCGGGCCAAACATGTGCGCGTTTCGCTGTTGGCCGACAGGCTAAAAGGCAAGATGCATGTCGTTGTGCAGATAGCCGCGCTGCTGGTTGGTATAGTCTTCTTTCTCTGGTTGATCGTCGAGACGATTCCTTGGTTCGAGTTTGCTTTCAAGCGCAATCTCAAGACGGAAACCACCCGGATTCTGCTCTATCCCTGGATGGCGTTAATGCCGATCTCTCTGACGCTAACCCTATCCATTTTTGTGGCCCGTCTGGTCGGTGTTCTAGACCGAGTGGATGACTCAGAAGCAGATATGGAACAAAGCTTTACCGACGAGGCCCGCTAATGTCATTTTGGCTTACTCTGATTGGGGTGCTGGTTGCCACCGCCGGTACTGGCGTCGCTTTGGGTGCCGCATTGGGCCTGACTGGGCTTATTATCCTTTACTTTTTCTCAAACGGCGCGACCTCGCTTGCAATCGACGCAATCTGGAGCGTTTTCAACTCGTTCACACTCAGCGCGGTGCCAATGTTCATCTTGCTTGGTGAGGTGTTACTGCGGAGCGGAATCAGCGAGAAAGCCTATTCCGCATTCTCGCCTCTATTTCGGCGAATTCCAGGTGGGTTGCTGCACACTAACATTGCGGTTTGCACATTGTTTGGAGCCGTCAGCGGTTCGAGCCTTTCGACAGCAGCCGCGGTCGGATCGGTTGCTTATCCTGAAATGTCCAAGCGCGGCTATGACAAAGACACCGTGGTTGGAAGTCTGGCTGGCGGAGGCACGCTGGGGCTGCTGATACCGCCGAGCCTATCTTTCCTGATTTACGGCGCATTGACGGAAACCTCGATCGGCCGCCTGTTTGCCGCAGGCATTATTCCGGGTTTCCTAGTGGGTCTGATGTTCATGGCCTATCTCTTCGTAAAATGCTCTCGCAACCCGTCGATCGCTCCACGTGACCAGGAACCGGTATCGTTGTGGCAAGCCTTAGCAGGCTTCAAACAGATTTGGCCACTTCTGGCCCTGATTTTCGCCGTGATCGGCAGCATTGTGGGTGGTTTGGCAACGCCAACCGAAGCCGCAGGTGTGGGCGTTGTGCTGGCAGTCATTATCTCTTCGATTTGGGGGGATTTGACCTGGAAGAAATTGGTTGAGGCGGTGTATCAGTCCGTTCTGTTGTTCGCTGCAGTTGGTTTTCTGGTGCTGGGCGCAACCATATTGGCAAAATCCACAAGTATCCTGGGTGTCCCTCAGCAAATTCTCGAGGTGGTCGCAGAAAGCGGCATGGGAACCTACATTGTGCTGTTAATCGTCGTTCTGATCTATCTGATTCTGGGATGTTTCTTCGACGGATTGTCCCTGATGATCATGACGTTGCCGGTCGTATTTCCGCTTTTGACGGGCTTGGGATTTGATCCGATCTGGATCGGAGTAATCATCACCATCGTGATCGAGATTGGACAGGTCACACCCCCGGTGGGACTTAATCTTTCTGTCCTGACGGCGCTGACCAATAATGAAGTCAGTTTGGGACGCGTCGCGGTGGCAACAGTGCCTTACTGGTTGATCCATCTGTGCGCCATTCTGGTACTGACGATGTTCCCTGCATTGGCGCTTTTCCTGCCAAATCTGCTATTCTGATAAAGGAGCTCAGCCCTGTGGTTCTGAAAGTGAGGCCCAAAAGTTTCGGACCGGTCTTTGTGTTCTTCGATGGAAGTGCACAACTCAGCTATGCCTATGGGGATACTGACGACATTATTTCTCATCCGCCGCATGAAACTCCGGTGGACACAATGATTGCGTCGCTTGGTTCATGTATCATACGTTCAGTCGAGTGGGCGGCTGCGCAACGTAAATCGCAGTTGAATCCTTTCACGGTCAAAATTGTAGGCACCAAGTCTCCTGAATTGCCCGGTCGGTTGGAGAAGGCCGAGATCACGATCATCGGCGATGTGGTGGATGATGGGGTGATGGCCACCCGCATCTTGAAGCAGGCTAAAGCTATTTGCACTGTCAGCAACTCATTGAACACCGAAGTCGAGATCAACATTCAGGCGGCCTGATCGCCTGAATGCCGCTGCCAGCCAATTTCTCGGTACAAGGAGCAGAGCCATGACCGAACCCTCTGCTGCGAGGCACGAAGTTCCCGTAGATTCCGACACGACCCTTGAAATGCTCGACAGAGATCCAGCCTCTGTCTATCGGCGTTTGCGGCGCGAAGCGCCTGTGGTCCGGATAGAGGCGATCGGCCGGATTGTTTTGACTAAGGCAGACGACACCTATCTGGCCAAAACGGATACACAGCATTTTCATTCCTCCGATTCCAGGACGGCAATGGAACGAGCGTTTGGTGGCAACACGTTGATGCGTAAAGATGGTCCGGCGCATCTGGACGAGCGAAATGCAATGGTGGAAACCTTTCATGCTCGCCACTTTTGCGATACTTGGAGTGCTAGGTTCCAAACAGTCGCTGAAGCGGCTGTATCCGCTTTGCGCGATCAGACCAGAACGGACCTTCGCCAGACCTTGGCAGCTCCGTTATCGGCGCTCTACCTGCAACACGTTTTAGGCATCCAGCCTGACGATCAGGATCAACTTTTCAGTTGGGCGAATGCCTTGATCACCGGGGCTATGAACTCGGGTTTTGACCCGGCCGTATTTGCGCTCAGCGATCGTGCCAACGATGAAATGAACTGGTGTTTTGACAGGATGGTCGATTTTCATCGCGAAAACCCCAATCCTTCCGTTTTGTCAGTAATGGTCAATGCGCCTAATCCACTTTCACTAAGTCAAATACGCACAAATCTAAAAATCTGTATCGGGGGCGCTGTGGTCGAAAGCCGCGATGCGATTTCAACCACGATCCACGGGCTTCTACGCAATCCGGATCAGCTAAATCACTGCATAGAATCCGATCGTTGGGACTTGGCATGTGAGGAAGGGCTGCGCTGGGTTGCCCCTATTCAGGCCAGCCCACGTATAGTTGCCAGTGAAATTGCCCTACGCGGAGTGACGTTGCCTAAAGGTGAAACAATCATGGTTGTGCAGGGCTCGGCCAATCATGATGAAGACTACTGGCAGGACCCTCATCTGTTCAATATTCATCGCCCGCTTATTGCAAACCAGACCTTTGGGTTGGGTCCGCATCGGTGTATGGGGGGCGATCTGTATCGTCGTCTGGTAAGCGATGCGCTGCTGCCGTATTTGTTCCGGTGTTTTCCAAATATGCATGCCGATCACTCGCGGGAAGTAGAGTTCAGAGGTTTTGCTTTTCGTGGCCCGACTTCACTACCGGTTTTTCTCCGTTGAGTTTGACAAATGCGAAGGCGGCGCTAAACGCGCGCCTCGATAACGGTGTGGCGGAAACTTAGAGCAGGCGATATGACCCAAAAACTATCATACTATTCGTTCATAATCATCAAATAATATGCTAATAGTGATAATTTTGGGTCATATTTTCCTATCATTACATATAAAATACTCATCAAGGAGTATT
Source organism: Ruegeria sp. G2 (assembly GCF_056533505.1). NCBI lineage: Bacteria > Pseudomonadati > Pseudomonadota > Alphaproteobacteria > Rhodobacterales > Roseobacteraceae > Ruegeria > Ruegeria sp. G2. Next base: position 38,989 of record NZ_JBQFON010000004.1, read on the forward strand.
CTCATGTCGCTTGCAGATTTTCGTAGTTCTCTAAAATCCGATAACCTTGTTCGCAACTTGCGCGAAGGGGTAATTGGTGACGGGGCAAGCATCCCGGGTCTGTTTGGCGATGTATCACTCGTTTACGCAGATTATGTTGCCTCCGGACGGGCTCTTGCTCAGGTTGAGGACTATATCCGAGATTCCGTGCTGCCCTATTATGCCAACAGCCATACCGAAGCATCGTTCTGCGGTTCCTTTATGACCCGTCTGCGCGCCGAAGCCCGGGCAGAAATCTCGCGTCTTACCAATGCTGCAGGGTGCAGCACGATATTTACCGGTTCTGGTGCTACTGCAGGCCTTAACCGGCTTGTCGCGCTATTTGGTATCAACGACGCTGCCAAGGCTGTTGTTTTTATTGGTCCTTACGAGCACCATTCCAATCTGCTGCCATGGCGTGAATCAAAAGCTGAAGTAGTGGAAATCCCCGAGGCCGCAGAAGGTGGCCCTGATCTGGCGCTGCTTGAAGCAGCATTGAAGGATCATGCTAACGCTGACGTCAAAATCGGCAGCTTTTCAGCAGCGTCCAATGTCACGGGTATTGTCACTCCGACCGATGAGGTCACGCGCTTGCTCAAGTCACATGGTGCATTGTCGGTCTGGGACTACGCAGGAGCTGGTCCTTATTTGCCGATTGATATGAACCCCGCCGATGATTGCCAAAAAGACGCAGTCGTTGTTTCACCTCACAAGTTTCCGGGGGGGCCTGGAGGCAGCGGGGTATTGATAGTGCGCGATGATACTGTTTGTCTGGATATCCCATCGTGGCCGGGAGGAGGGACAGTAACCTTCGTGTCGCCGTGGGATCATCGGTACTCGTCCGATATCGCAGCCCGCGAAGAGGCAGGCACCCCCAATGTTATTGGTGATATTCGCGCCGCACTGGCCTTTATCGTCAAAGACGAAATTGGTCAGGCCTTCATCTCTGCACGCGAAGCAGAGATGAACGAAATGGCATTGAAGGCTTGGTCCAAAAACCCGCAACTGACCCTGTTGGGCGTTGATCATCCGCATCGATTGCCAATCTTTTCATTTCGGGTGAGCCGTGCTGATGGAGCGCGTTTCCACCACCAGCTTTTTACCCGAATGCTAAGCGACGTTTATGGTATTCAGGTACGAGGTGGATGTGCCTGCGCAGGTCCGTATGCGCATCGGCTCTTGGAAATAGGACAACCTGAATCCGAACAACTTTTCAGCGATCTGCGGGATGGAAAAGAGTTGCTTAAACCGGGTTGGGTACGTCTGAATTTCAGTTACCTGATGGATGACGCGAAAGTTCAGTACATCATCGATTGTGTGAACGAATTGACCGGTCGTCTCGACGAGTTGGAAGTGCTTTACATGTCCGATCCAGCAACCGCTCGTTTCGCCATCAATTCCGACGCGCTTGAAGTGGCGTAGTAGGCGATATCCAGAACTCACGGTGGTTGGACCTCCCTCTGTGGGGCTGGCCAATTTTATTACTGCCTGATTGTAACGACTGCCGGGAACGGGTCGTTTTGCAACGATTGAAATCTCGAAGATCAGTTTCTGTCACACGCGGGGCTTGAACATTGAATCTGGGACTAGCGCAACTGATTTTCATTTGTTCCCTAGCCGGATAGAAGTCGTTGGCCCTTCGAATTCTAAAGCGCAAGTTCGTTCAATGTGAATTGATTACGCTGCTACCAGTTTGTGTGCGATCATTCACCGAGAAAGAGGCCATGTGGCACGGCGCGTCAAATGGTCAGACTATTTAGTGGTCAATCTGGGTAGATTGGCCATGTTGGGCAGGGGCATGAGGAATCATATGGTCGATTCGCGCAGTGAAATTGCATTTTCCCGACGATGTATTGTGTTGGAGCAGACATGCGCATCAGTGTAGGGATCGCGGTGACTCTGCTGGTTGCGTTGTCGATTGGCGTGTCAACTTTTTTGGTGCATTCGCTTTGGTGGACGACTGCACGCGAGAACAGCCGAATGCTGGCGGCTGAGATCAATAGTCAGATCGCAAATACTGTTCGGATCGAAGTTGGCCTGACGCTGAGATCTGCCGAGGCAGCCTGGGCAGCCGTGCGAACCATCTTTGTTCAGGACGTCATCGCCACGCGACAGGCCGACAAACGCGAGTTTGTCTTTCTGTCGCAACTGCAGGCGCAACCAAACATTTCGTGGATCATGTTTGGTTGGCCGGACGGGAATTACTTCGCCGCTCATCGCTTGGGGGATGGTGGGCTTGAGATGATCGAGATAGACAGCGAAATCCGAGATGGAATGCTGCGGACTGACCGATACATTTTTATCCCGGGCGATATTCAGTTCGAAGAACGGGCTTTCTCGGCGACAACCTTTGATCCGCGTGATCACGCTTGGTATCGGAATTTCATAGACCGGGGCACTGCCGACTGGATCGAAGCCCGCGATCTGCCCGGTGGTCATAAGACGGTCTATGCGTTTGCAGGCCCCGTCGACGTAAATCGCAAGCGTCAGGGTGTGCTGGCTGTTGTCATCGAAACTGACAGGCTGTCGCGTTTTCTGGGCACGCTGCGACCTGGTGAATTTGGCGCTGCATTTATTCTTGACGCTGACGGGAAGGTGATCGCAGTTCCTGATCCCGAGGCGGATGAGATCACACCTGCCCGGATGGGTGAAGGGCAGCTTTACGAAGTTGCCAAGAAGTCCGGGCAGCAACTGCTGGGGAATTCGATTTCACGCGCGTCCATGAACTCCACAACTAGGATTGTGAACGATGGTGTGCCCTATGCAGTGGCTCTGACCCCGTTGGGTTTTTATGGGTGGCGCGTGGCGACAGTTATTCCCGAGTCTGCTTTCTTGTCCGGAATCAATCAGACACTGGTGAACTTGCTCTATATTCTGGTCGGAGTTGTCGTCGTCGCAACGGCGCTGGCAATTTGGCTTGTCCGAACGGTTGTCGCAAATCCTTTGGCACGCATCGTCGAAGATCTGAGCCGCGTTGAAAAGTTTGATACCGAAAAGATCACCCGCAGACCCTCAAAGCTTCGCGAACTTTCGAATCTTTCAGCGGCAACCGCGAATATGGCGGCAGGCCTATCGGCCTTTCGCAAATATGTACCAACTGATCTTGTCCGGATGCTGGTTGCAGAGGGGATCAAAACGCAGCCTGGGGGAGACCTAAAGCGAATTTCAGTTCTGTTTTGTGATGTGGCTGGTTTTACAGGGCTTTCGGAAAAGCTGGGCCCCGAAATTGTTCAGTTGATGGCGCCGTTCTTCAGCGCTGCATCGTCTGCTATCGCCCGGCATGATGGGACGATTGATAAGTTCATGGGTGATGCTGTCATGGCCTTCTGGGGTGCCCCGCGTGCCGACGCCGATCACGCCGAACATGCCTGCAGGGCGGCTTTGGATCTTGTCGAATCCGTTGCCGCAACAGATATCAAAGATGATGAGGGGCGCCCCCTGAGCATACGTGTGGGTTTAAATACAGGCGATGCGCTGGTCGGGAATATCGGTTCAGAAGAGCGGTTGAATTATACAGCGATAGGCGACGCTGTTAATATTGCCAGCCGCCTGGAAGGTGCCAACAAGATTTATAGAACTTCGATTCTGATCGGCCCGGAAACGCGCCGTGCTGCAGGCGATTCAATTGTGGTACGCGAGCTCGACACATTGGCAGTTTATGGTCGAACAGGTGGTCTGGTGATTTATGAGTTAATCGAAATGGCGGACAGTTCTGCGGGATCGCATTCATGGATAAAAGCTTACGAAGAAGGACTTGAGCACTACCGAAACCTCCGTTTCGAAGCGGCGATCCGGGCGTTCGAAGCTGCAGAACGAGGCCGGGGCGGTGATCAGGCTTCAGCTATTATGATAGAGCGCTCAAACACCTATCTGGTGTCGCCGCCACCGGTAGACTGGAACGGGGTTGCTATAGCGGACTCCAAGTGAATTGACCGGCTTGGGCGATCATCAAGAAACGATGCTTACACCGCAGTCTCCAGCGCCGCCGAACTATACACCACGGTGCTGACCCCAAGGTTTCAGATGCAACAGATATCCAGCGTGCAAAATGCGACACGAAGGAGATCGTCTCCCGATGTTTCATTTTCAGGTAGGTGAGGGAGAGACGCATTGGCGGAGACCATTCAGACAGGTCCTTCAAGTGTCTTGAATAGGTCGCTAGCCTGTCAAAACTGAAGGCCAGGTGCCTGATTTTAGGATTCAAGCGCCTGAAGGATGGTCACAGCGATAATCTGTGTCACATCCTCTGCACTACAGCCCCGCGAGAGGTCGTTGGCTGGTTTGGCTAGGCCCTGAAGAACCGGTCCAATTGCCAGATAACCGCCTAACCGCTGGGTCATCTTATAGCCAATATTCCCGGCATCCAGATTTGGGAAAATCTTGATGTTCGCCTGTCCGGCTACTGTCGATCCGGGTGATTTGCGTTCGCCGATCGATGGAACAAATGCGGCGTCAAATTGCAGTTCTCCATCAACGTTCAATTCCGGGTGTTTCGCGCGGAGTATTTCTGTGGCGTTGACTACCTTGTCGACCGACGGGTGGCGAGCGCTGCCCTTGGTTGAAAAACTCAGCATCGCGATTTTTGGCTCTTCCCGTAACAAGGCACGCGCGGAAACCGCCGACGCAGCAGCAATACTCGCCAATTCTTCCGAATTCGGGTCGATTACCAATCCGCAGTCAGAATACAGCATCGCACGTGCACCGGGTTGTGCGTTCTCGGGCGGGTACATCAGAAAAAAGGATGACACCATTCCAGCGCCAGGTTTCATGCCAATGACCTGAATTGCGGTTCTGACAACATCGCCAGTTGTATGTACCGCTCCTCCCACTGTGCCTGTTGCGTGTCCGAGTCTCACCAGCATCGCCGCATAGACCAATGGCGTTTCCGCCGCCTGCCGCGCCTTGGCTTCGTCAACACCCTTGTGTTTTCGCAGGTTATAATACTCGGCTGCAAAAGCCTCAGTCAGGGAAGATTGGGCCGGGTCGTGGATCGAGATACCGTCGCCAGCTGACGCGCCCTCGGCGTGCAATGCGGCTTCAACCTCTGTTTTTGGTCCGACCAGAATGATATCGGCGACACCCGCACTATGAGCCGCCAGCGCCCCTGCTACTATCCGCGGGTCTGCTCCTTCGCTCAGCGCCACAACAGGGCGGGTTGTCGGCGCATTCGCCTTCAGCAGCTCGATTGGCGTCAAGGTCATCGGTACCCGTCCTTCTCCACTAGAATTGGCAGCAACGCTCGGTTGAGGACATTGGAGTACACCAATTGGCTTGCCCGTAGCTGCACTGCGCCGGTTCGTCTCACAAACAATGGTTTTGTTCAATGCGTCAAACGGCGCGCCGCTGCCGATAAGCGACCAGAAGTGGGCCAGTTGTTGGCTCGTCGCTGTCAAATCTGCGTGAACGGATCAGGAAGAACTCTGATCCCAGATCGGCGTGCAGTCTTCGCGGAAGGCGAAGCGTAAGAGGTGTTGTTCAATAATCTGTTTCCAATGTTCCAGATCACCGCGCGCGCGCGTTGTAGCGACAATCGACAGATAGTCTTGGGTCGCCGACATCTCGACAGATTTGCCATCCGAAAAGTTGATCCGGCCGTGCGTCTCGTTGAATTCAACCTCGGCCTTGTGCGACCAGTGCTTGCAGAGTTGTTGCAGATATTTGCTGCTGTTGGCCGAGGTCATCCGTCCCGATGCTGTCTGGTCAGGAAGCAGGCTCAACGCTTTTTGCGCGCTCGTGCGAATAGCGCCGGCAAACCGGGTTACATCAATGTCGGTGGCTACAAAGGTTGCACCCAGATCAAGACATTGGCGCTGCATCTCGGGGTCCGTAGTCAGAATACCTGCCGCCTTGCCAGCGGCCACTGTGCGTTTTATGGCATCAAGCACGGCGGTTTTGACCTCTGGGTGTCCTGCCTGGCCGATATGGCCCATATCAGCAGCCAGATCTGCTGGTCCAATAAAGACCCCGTCAACCTCGGTCTCCAGAATTCCATCAAGTGCCGCCATACCGGCACGGTTTTCAACCTGAACGATCAGACATATCTGGTCATCTGCAGTGGTGAGATAGTCGTCGATTGCGGCGAACATCGACGCCCTAGCTAAAGATGAACCGACACCGCGTGACCCAATAGGCGGATACCGAACCGCCCGAACCAGTTCTTCTGCCTGATCCTTAGTTTCAACCATTGGTACAAGGAGACTTTGAATACCCGCATCCAGATATTGCTTGATCAACCATGTTTCGCCGATCGGCAAGCGGGCGAGTGGTATGCTGTCGGAGGCTTCTATCACGCGCACCTGTTCCAGTATCGAGCGCAGATCATTCGGGGCATGTTCGCCATCTACCAGCAGCCAATCAAATCCGGCGGTTGCCGAGATTTCGGCGGCGTATGGACTTGCCAAGCCAATCCAGCAGCCCATTTGGGGGCGTTTTTCTTTTAGCGCGATCTTAAAGCGGTTTGTTGGGGCAGGCATGGCGAACTCTCTTTTAAGCGAAGCGAATGTCAACGGACCCAAACGCGCCGAAGTCAGCATGGATTTCGGTCCCGGAAGGGCATTCGACCGGTCGGATAAAACTACCGGACAGGATAATCTGGCCGGGCTCAATACTTTGGCCATATGTAGCCATGCGGCGCGCCAGCCAAACAACGCTTTCGATTGGGTCGTTCAGCACACCCGCTCCCAGTCCGGTTTCTTCGATTTCACCGTTGCGGAATGTCAGAGCTCCGACCCATCGCAGATCAGCAGCATCGATCTTATGACGCGCGGCACCCAAAACAATGCCAGCATTGGCCGCATTGTCACTGATGGTATCGAACACGGTTCGGGTCTTGCCGGTCTCGGGGTCTACACGCTGGATCCGTGTATCGAGAATTTCGATGGCAGGTGCGACATAGTCAGTGGCTGCAATCACATCTTCTCGGCTCACGTTGTCTCCACCCAACGGAGATTTGGTGACAAAGGCGATCTCAGCTTCGATGCGGGGCTGAATGAATCGGTCGGCAGGCACGGTTGCGCCATTGTCAAAGATCATGTCGTCAAACAGGATACCGCTGTCAGGTATATCGATGTTTAGCGCGTATTGCATCGCTTTCGAGGTCAGGCCTATCTTCCAACCAACCACGCTGCGACCCTCGGCCAACTTGGCGCGATAGATTGCGTTTTGTACCTCATAAGCATCATCCATCCCCATCTCGGGATGACGCAAAGACAGAAGGCCGATCTGATTGCCGCTGCGTTCGGCGTCAAGCAAGTCTGCAGCAGCTTTTGCGTGCTCGGCAGGTGTCATACAATTTCGTCCTCGATGCCATTGCGCAAAGTCCCAATGCCTTCGACTTCGATTTCGACCACGTCGCCTGGCCTGAGGTATTTAGGCGGATCAAACCGCGCACCCGCGCCTGTGGGCGTGCCGGTAACGATTATATCTCCAGGCTGCAGGGTCATGAAGGTCGAGATATATTCGATCTCGCGTCGGATCGGAAACATCATGCGGTTCAGCGTATCGTCCTGACGTACCTCTCCGTTGACGCGGGTGACGATACGGGCGTCATCCAGCTGAGAGGCGTTGGTAAATGGCACCAGCCACGGCCCGATGGACCCAGAACGATCCCAGTTCTTGCCTTGCGTGACGTTGAACTTCGCGTGCCGGACCCAATCGCGGATCGTGCCTTCGTTGCACAGTGTCAGAGCTGCGATATGGTCATAGGCCTGATCCTTGGGGATACGTCGCCCTGTTTTGCCAATGACAATCGCAACTTCACCTTCGTAGTCCAATGTATGGTTTTCGGGGGGGCGAACGAGGTTTTGTTCATGGCCCGTAAATCCACTGGCGAAACGTGGAAACAGCGACATGTATTTCGGTTGCGCGCTGCCATCTTTGTATTCGGCATTCCGATCCGGGAAATTTACTCCAACGCACAGGATGCGCCGCGCATTGGGCATGACCATTTCATAGGTGAACTCGGTGTGTGTCGCAGGTTTGTTATTAGCGACCGTCTCTAGCTGGTCCAATGCACCTGCAGCTATAACATCATACAGAGATGGCCAGTGGGGAAAATCCGGCGAAAGGGCGATCATGCCCTTATCGGTAACAGCCCCGTAGAATAGTTCTTCATTGGCTGTGTAAGTTGCGTAGCGCATTGATTTTTGTCCTCGTCAGCGGGGTCCGGTCTCATACTGAATTTCAACTATTAGCCGCCACACTCAGGTTCTGATTTAGCAATTCGAGGGTTCAAACGGGGAAGATGACATTGGTCTGTCCGGTGCCCGAGCTGGGGAAGTACTCAGTCACGACCTCGCACTTCTTGTCATAGGCATCCCATCCCAGTGCGCCATACAGCATCGCCGTGTCGTGCATCGAACCTTCACCACAGCAGAAATTGGCATAGTCGCCCAGCATCTTGAGGAATGTGGCGTGGTCGCCGTTCTTCCACATTTCAAGAACGTGCAAGTCCATCTGGCGGTTGAATTCCGAGCTGATGGTAAATGTGCCGTTATTGGCAGCGTAATCCTTGTTGGCCCAGATCTTGTGCGACAGGGAACCGGATGCGACCAGCAGCACCTTCTCATCGCTGGCCTCGACCGCCTCACGAATGGCTTCACCGATGATCCGACTTTCGTCATGATCGTGAACCGTGGCCCAAGCAGCGACGGAGACGACCTTCATGTCATGCTCGCGGCTCATGAACCGCATCGGGACCAAAGTGCCATATTCCAGTTCAAGACTGTCCAGATGATGCGCAAGCGTATAGGTGCCCTTATCCGATGCGATTTTGGCAATCGCATCCCCCATTTCCGGGTTGCCCCGATACGAGTAAGGCAGGTTCTGAATGAACTGAGGGAATTCGTTTGAGGTGAACAGCCCCTCGAACTTCTCGTTCGCGTTGATGTGGAACCCGGCATTGATAACCCAATGGGTGTCGCAAATAATCACAGTGGTCGCACCCAGCTCTTTCGCACGACGTGCGATTTCGCAGTGGCCGTCAATGGCTGGCTGACGTTTACCTTTTATCGGCCCTTCCTGCTCGGACATAAGCAGCGTGGGTACGTGGGTCATCTTTGCAGCAAGAACGATTTCGCCCATGATCTCCTCCTGAATTTTTAGTCTTTCGAGCGGGTTGGCCTACTATAGCTTACCCAATTGCATGATTTTGTGTTGCCCTGTGGCAAAACCGATATGCTTTTGTTCCATATAGAACTCAAAGCTCCAATCGCCGCCATCGCGACCTATGCCGGATGCCTTTACCCCGCCAAACGGTGTGGGTAGGTGTCGAACATTCTCCGAGTTTACCCAAATCATCCCAGCCTCGAGCTTGTCGGTAAAGCGTAGGGCACGGGTCAGATCGTTGGTCCAGACATAGCCGGTCAGGCCATAGTCTGTGTCGTTCGCAATAGTCAGCGCCTCTTCCTCGGTCGAGAAGGGGATTGAGGTCAGAACGGGCCCAAATATTTCCTCGCGCGCAATCCGCATCTGGTTATTGGAGTTAGTGAACAGGGTGGGGCGGACAAAATAGCCTTCGTCGCCGACCTTTTCGCCGCCTGCAGCGATTGTGGCACCGTCAGCCTTAGCGATGTCAAAGTAGCTGGTGACTTTGTTGTAGTGTTCTTCGGTTACAATCGGGCCAATCTCGGTTGCTGGGTCCAGCGGATGCCCGACCTTGATGTTGTTGACACGTTCAATCAAGCGGGTTTCGAATTCCTCTTTGATCGTATCTTGAACCAGCAAACGCGACGACGAAGTACAGCGCTCACCGTTGATCGAATAAATCATGAAGATTACCGCATCCAGCGCACGATCCAGATCGGCGTCATCAAACACGATCACTGGATTTTTTCCGCCTAGTTCAAGATGCATCCGCTTCAGTGTATCTGCCCCTTGCTTGGTGATGATACTTCCGGTGCGGCTTTCACCCACAAAAGCAATTGCTTTGATCGCAGGATGCTCAGTCAGACGTTTACCCGCATCATGACCAAAACCGTTTACTGTGTTCAGAACACCTGGCGGAAGCCCGGCCTCTTCAGCGATTTCTACCAGCAGTCTTGCGGTTAGCGGGCTATCTTCGGCCGGTTTGTGAACCACGGTGCAGCCCGCAGCCAACGCAGGAGCAATCTTCCATGTGCTCAGCATGAACGGAGTGTTCCATGGCGTGATCACACCCACAGGGCCGATCGGTACGCGGGTGGTAACATTCATCAAGGTTGGTGATTTCAACTGCTGGCCATCGCGGGCCTGCACCACTTGATCAGCAAAATAGCGAAAGTTCTCGGCCCCGCGCAAAGCCGCCTTGGACATAAACCGCCATGTCTGTCCCGTGTCCCAGCATTCGCATAGGGCAATCTCTTCGGCGCGCGCCTCGATTGCGTCAGCAATGTTGATCAGAATTTTCTTTCGTTCCGTTGCGGGCATGTCCCGCCACGCTGGAAAAGCGTCCTTTGCGGCTTGGGCCGCCGCATCTACATCAGCTTCGGTGCTGCGGGCCACATCACAGATGGTGCTTTTGTCAACTGGTGTCGTGGATTGAAACACACCAGCAGAGCCATTGCGGTCTTTCCCATTGATCCGGTTTCTGATTCCAGTTTCCTTGAAACGGGTCAGATAGCCAGCCAGTTTTTCGATATTGCTGTCCAGTGCGCTCATGTATCAGGTCTCCTGACGGGCCGCGCCCATATGGTCGCGGATCGTGCTGGTTTTTGGGGAAAGCTCAGGGTCTAGGTCACGCATTTCCAGCGACAATGCTATTGAATGGCGGGCCATGGCCGGGGCCAGATAAGTATTGGCTGCCTCAAAGATGCGCCGAGTGGCATCTTGTTTCACATCTTCACTGCGACCTGCGCGCAGGCGGATCGAGATATCGATAAACCCGTGGGCCGGGTTTCCATCGGCGATGGCAAAGTGATCGACCCGCACCGCGCGAATGCGAATTCCGGGCGTTGGGAAGGTATCAATATCCGCCGCTGCCGCGCGGAGGCATTCGCACAGACCGCTCATGTCCACGATATTTTCGAGGTTTCCCGAGTAGTCGACGTGAAAATGCGGCATAGCCCCTCTCTCTACGATTATTTGATAAACATGTTAAGTAATATGCTCGCTGAGGTCAAGCGCTTTCCTTAACATATTAACCGTAGGGAAGGTAATATGGGCTTCCTAAGTGTGTAGGGGGAGTTCCTATGTTCTGGGACTTTACAGGTACTCAGGCGGGGTTAGTCCGGCATGAAACCAGTTTATGAAAGACACGATGGAAAAGACGGGCAGGCCCGTCGCTTTTTGAATATCCGGCGCGTAGGGGCACATATTGGTGCATTCCAATACAATGGCGCCAAGGTCAGGATTGTCGGACTGAAGGGCAAGCGCCGCTTTGACATTGTCGGTGCGGGCTTTGTCCACATCCAATGTCAGTTTGTTTTCAAGGATCGCCGAGGTAAATTCGATGCCTCCTTCGGTTGTGCCGATTGGTGTGCCCTCGGGAACACGAGCTTTTCTTAGGTGTTCTTTGCTCAGCGTCGATTCGGAAATGGTCAGTACTCCGGCATGTTTTCCCATAGGCAAAACGCGATTGACCATCTCAACCTGCATCAAAGAGGAGGTTGCTACAGGGACAGACACCGCTTCGGCCAGTTCTTCCTGAAACAGCGAGAGAAAGCCGCAATTGGTGGTGATCCCGTCCACCCCATCTTTGACAAGGTCTCTTGCAGCGTCGATGAACGCGTCCAGCAGCCCTTCTGCCCGTTGCCGGACCACAAGATCAGGTGAAGCGTTGCGAACAATGCGATACAACACCGGGAACGACCATGTCTGCGCATTCCCCATATCGCCGGGAACCCGCGGAAACTGGGCGTCCAGCATGAGAATCCCGACGGATGCACCATAGATAGATTTGCCGCCCTTCGCGATCATGACTGCGCCTCCTGAATGATGCGGGTCGAGATATCTTTGGACCCTTCCATGTAGATACTGGATATCCCATGGCGCACCGCATCCTGCACCTGATCCATCCGCTTGTTGATGTGGGTGCCCAAAACCCGTGCAGCTTCATCGGCATCTCGGTCCATCAGTGCCTGCATGACACGTTTATGCTCGTCTTTCGATCGCTGAACCCGGTCAAGGCTCATGGAAATCCAGCGAATATAGCGAATGCGCTCGTTGATCCGTGTCAGCGTCTGCAGCAACTCTTTGTTTCCGGATAGTTTGGCTATTCCTAGATGGAATGCCTCGTCCCGGGTCACCGCTTCTTCTACCGTCAATCCGGTGATATCGATACCGGTTGCATACAGCTCATCATGGAGCGCCTGCAATTGTTCTGAAGAGGCTTTAGTACACGCCGCTCGAACTGCGGCGGTTTCGATGATTTGGCGCAACTCGAACAAGTCAAAAATGCTTTGGGCATCCAGAGGGCGGCAAAAGAAACCCTGTCCCGGGCGAAAGTCGAACAATCTCTCTGCGACCAACCGGTTCAAAGCCTCACGCAATGGGGTCCGGCTGACGCCCAATTCTTTCGATAGTGCGACTTCGTTCAATCGATCGCCGGGACGCAGGCGGAATGAGACCGCCATCGCCTTCACCTGATCGTAGATGCCATCAACGCGTGGACCCGCCATAAGCATTTCTCCTTGATCTACAGGTGCCACACGCCGTTCTTGAAATCAATATACAAAACTGTGTACAGTACTGTGTGCAGGAAGAATCGAAAGGGTATCTACCATGACGGGAACGAATTATCTGACCGGAGCCGAAGCAATGGTACGTATGCTGGAAGCGCATGGTGTGAAGCACATGTTTGGCTTGTGTGGTGATACAACCCTGCCGTTCTATGACGCGCTGGCCCGCATGGATCATGGTATTCAGCACATTCTGACCCGGGACGAGCGTCATGCAGCCTATATGGCAGATGGTTACGCACGGGTGACTGGTAAGCCAGGTGTATGCGAAGGCCCTTCTGGGGGTGGGGCGACCTACATTCTACCCGGTGTGGTCGAGGCCAATGAAAGCTCGGTTCCTATATTGGCAATTACCTCTGATGTGGCAACGTCCAGTCGGGGGAAGTATCCGCTCACCGAGTTGGACCAGCCCGCGTTGTTCAAACCGCTGGCTAAGTGGAACACATCACTGGATGATGCCACGCGACTGCCAGCCATGGTGCGTGCTGCATTTCGCGCAATGACAACTGGAACTCCCGGGGCCACACATCTTGCTCTGCCCTTTGACACTCAGAAAGCGCCGGTCGATGAGGCCGAGATATGGGCTGATGCCCGGCATCGCAGTTATCCAGCCGAGCGCGCAGGGCCTGATCCGGACGCGATCGAGGCGGCAGCAGAAATACTCGCAGGATCGAAATCCGCAGTGGCGGTCTGCGGTGGAGGACCTGTTTTGTCCGGAGCCACAGACGCCCTGCGCCGTGTAGCGGCGCTGTTGGATATGCCCGTTGCCACGACAGTATCCGGGCAGGGTTCCATCGCCGAAACAGAATCTCTTGCCTTGGGTGTCGTCGGGTCGAATGGCGGGGTTCCAGCCACCCGTGCAGTGGTGGACGCGGCCGATGTCGTTCTTTTCATCGGCTGTCGTGCCGGATCAGTTACGACTGAACGCTGGAGAAGCCCCGCGCGCTATGCCACTATCATTCATATCGACAGTGACCCGATGGTGATCGGGGCCAATTATCCGACCGAGGTTGCAATTTGTGCCGACGCCCGATTGGCGCTTGAGGCTTTGGCACAGGCGCTGGAAGAAAAGAGTGATCTGCCAAAGCTTGGTGGTGCTGCCAAAGCCAGCGCCGCATGGGCGGCCAAGATGGCAGCCTTCAACTCACTCGCTGCTAGCCACGAAACACCGATCCGTCCCGAAGCGGTTATGGCTTCGCTGATGGATATTTTGGATGACGATGCGATTGTGGTCGCTGATCCAGGCACGCCATGTCCTTATTTCAGTGCACATTACCGCTGGCGGAAACCCGGGCGGCATTTCATTACCAATCGAGCCCATGGGGCGCTGGGGTATTCTTTGGGTGCCGCTATGGGCGCACATGTCGGGCGGCCTTCGGTCAAGACGTTATCCGTAATGGGGGACGGCTCTTTTGGATTTACCTGTGGTGAGTTCGAAACCATGGTGCGGCACAACATGCCGATCACATCGATCGTGTTTTCGAATTCAGTCTTTGGCTGGATCAAAGCGGGACAGAACGCGGGGTTTAGCCAGCGCTACTACAACGTCGATTTCAACCGCACCGACCACGCCGCCGTCGCAAGCGCCTTTGGTGTAAAATCTTGGACGGTCAAAGACCCTGAAGATCTACCAAAAGTTCTGAAACAGGCTATTGAGCATGATGGACCCACACTGGTCGATATCCATTCCCAACAACTTCACGAGGCGGCAGCACCGGTCTCAGAGTGGGTCGCGTAAGAGGCGATCGAAGTGGTCAGTTGGGCCAGAAAATCTTGAGCAATCGTTGAAAGAGGGCGTCCTTTGGCGGTGATGATTGCCAGATCCAACATCACGGCGGGTCGGAAGGGGCGGGTTTGATACCCCCTCTCGCCATCAAAGGTAACAGTAAAGGGGTCGATCATCGCAACCCCCATACCTTGCTTAACGAAGCTCAGCAGATTTTCGGACAGATGCGTGTGGATCTGAGTCCGCCAGGTGCGCCCCGCGGATTGGAAGATGTCCCTGGTCCGCCTGTGTGTTTGATGTTCAGGACCCATCACGATGAACGGTTCGTTTTCGAGTATCTCGGGTGTGAGCACATCATGGACAGCCAAAGGGCTTTCTTCTGGGAACGTTGCCAGCGTTTCAAACTGAAAGACTTGGTAGTTTAGCGTGTCATGCAGAATGGGCATCTCGACAACGCCGATTTCAAACAAGCCTGAGATTACCCACTCTTGAATTTTCGAGGAATATTGCGACTGAAAACTGACCGATAGGTTCGGGCGGCTTTTGGCGAAGCGAGCAATCTCACGCGGCATGAAGCCGAAGGATAAAAGATGCGGTGCGGCGATCTGCAATTGACCGGGGTGCTTGTTCTGCAGATCCGTGACGGCCTGCGCCACGTGGTCTAGGCCTCGAACAACCGTATCAACCTCGCGATACAGCAATTCCGCTTCTGGCGTAGGCAGAAGACGCCCTTTGTTACGCTCAAATAGAGGGAGCCGCGCTTCTCGTTCGAGTTGGGCCAGAAGGTTACTGATACCCGGCTGTGAAATTCCAAGCACCGAAGCCGCGCCTGTCACGGTTCCGGTCTCCATTATTGCATGAAAGGCTTGCAGCTGACGAAAACGTAGTGACATCTCTCTAAGTATCACTTTTTCTGATGATCTCTAGATAATATAGTATTTGAAATGATAGTCCGGTCAAGGCAGGCTCTCGCCATAGGCTGGGGGCGCAATGGGCAATCTGTCACAGAAAATTATCGGCTATGATCTTTGGCACCTTGAGTTGCCGGTTACCTCGCGCCGAGATCACGGTATTGGGTCCGTAGAAGGCGTCTGCGAAGTCGTTGTTCTGTGTCTCAAGTCCGAAGACGGTAACGAAGGGTTTGGTGAAGCTTCCCCTTGGTCCGTTTTCACAGGCACACCCGAAGCCACCTACGCAGCCCTGGATCGCTATCTGCGCCCACTCGTGGTCGGAGAGGTGGTCGCAAATCGGGCAGCGATCATGGCGCGGGCGGCTTATGCGGTCGCGCATTGTACCGAAGCGAAGGCCGCATTGGAGACTGCGTTGCTTGATCTTGCAGGCAGGATCAGCAGAGTTCCGGTTTGGTCCCTTATGGGAGGGCGGTGTCGCGAGACCATTCCGCTCAGTTGTTCAATTGCAAATCCAGATTTTGCGCAGGATATTGACCTCTTGGCTCGGTTGCAGGCGGATGGTGTTCGCCTTGTGAAGCTCAAAACCGGGTTCAAGGATCACGCCTTTGATATCATGCGACTAGAGTATCTCGCTCAGAATTATCCGGAGCTTTCGGTTCGCGTGGACTATAATCAGGGTCTTAGTATTGAGGACGCTCCCGCTCAGGTACGCGATGTTGCGCAATTCGCTCCGGATTTCATCGAGCAACCTGTCCGTGCCCACCATTTCGGCATGATGGGCAAGTTGCGACAAATGATCGACGTACCGCTGTTGGCCGATGAGAGTGTCTTTGGCCCCGAAGACATGGAACGGGCAGCGCGCGATGGTATCTGTGACGGGGTATCGGTAAAAATCATGAAATCCGGGGGCCTGACGCGGGGCCAGACCGTGGCACGTATTGCTGCAGCACATGGTCTGATGGCCTATGGTGGAGATATGTTTGAGGCTGGACTGGCACATCTGGCAGGAACGCACATGATTGCGGCAACGCCCGAAATCACGTTGGGCTGTGAGTTCTATCAAGCCTCCTATTTCCTGAAAGAAGACATTCTGGAAAGCCCCTTCCAAGTCAGCGGCGGCGAGGTGGTCGTCCCTGACGCTCCTGGTCTCGGCAATAGGCCAGATATAGCCAAACTTGACCATTATGCAGTGGCAAAGGCGGTGGCGGCGTGAGCGAGAAGAAGACCATAGCGATCATCGGTGCCGGGATCGTCGGCGTGTCTGCTGCGGTATGGCTGCAGAGGGAAGGGCATAAGGTAATCCTGATCGACAAGGCGGGACCGGGGGAGGGGACCTCCCACGGCAATGGGGGCGTGCTGGCGTCCTGCTCGATTGTGCCAGTGACTGTTCCGGGACTTCTCAGAAAAGCGCCCAAAATGCTGCTCAGCCCGTCGCAGCCATTGTTTTTGAAATGGGGGTACCTGCCAAAGCTGGTTCCATGGCTGACCCGCTATTTGAACCATGCGAATGCATCAGATGTGGAACGTATCGCTGCAGCTCTGACACCAATTGTTGGTGATAGCCTGAACGACCACAAAGCGCTGGCCGAGGGCACAGGCGCTGAAAAGTGGATCGCGCCATCCGACTACCTGTTCCTCTACAAAGACCGGGCGCATTACAAGGAAGACGCATTTGGGTGGGACATTCGTCGTCGGAACGGTTTCATATGGGACGAGTTGGAAGGCCCAGCCTTCCACGCCTATGACCCGGTCTATAGTGAAGACATCGGTTTTGCTGCGAAGCTCTCGGACCACGGCCATATCACTGACCCGGGTCGCTATGTCAAAGATCTGGCGGCGTATGTGGAAGCAAATGGAGGGACGATCCTTCGTGCCGCGGTTGATGATGTGGTTCAGGAAAATGGAAAGGTAACCGGCGTTCGTACGGGTGGGGAAACCATCCCGTGCGACACTGCGATCGTAACCGCAGGCGTTTGGTCAGGACCTTTAGCCAAGCGTCTGGGCATTTCTGTTCCCCTTGAGAGCGAACGCGGCTATCATCTTGAATTGGTGGAGCCTTCTGCCATGCCGCGCAGTCCGGTCATGGTGGTTTCTGGCAAATTTGTTGCCACACCGATGGATGGGCGCATTCGTTTGGCTGGCATTGTGGAGTTTGGCGGGCTTGATGCGCCACCCTCGCGCGCGCCGTTTGAATTGATGCGCAAGAATGCCCGGATGGCTTTCCCGGGTTTGACATGGAAGGAGGAAGTGGAATGGATGGGGCACCGCCCTGCACCAACTGACTCGATCCCAATTATTGGTGAGGCTCCGGGGATCAGCGGTGCGTATATGGGCTTTGGGCACCATCACATAGGCCTGACAGGCGGGCCGAAAACGGGGCGACTTCTGGCCCAGATGATTTCGGGCAGAACCCCGAACACAGACATGGGCGTCTACGCACCCTCGCGTTTCGCAACATAGAAATGACTGGCGAATAACGCCGGCGTCTCAAAACTTAACAGGGAGAAACATGATGAAAAAACTGACAAGCCTTCTGGCGGCAACCGCTCTGACAGCTGCCGCAGCCGCACCGGCAATGGCCGAGAAATGGGATATGCCGATGGCCTATTCGGCATCGAATTTTCATTCAGCCACGGGCGCGGAATTTGCCAAATGCGTGACCACCGGCACGGGTGGCGAGATTGAGATTGTCACGCACCCTTCTGGCTCGCTGTTTAAAGGTGCCGACATCAAGCGTGCGATCCAGACCGGGCAAGCCCCAATTGGTGAGCGTCTGCTCTCTGGTCACCAGAACGAAAACGCTCTGTTCGGGTTTGACTCGATCCCGTTCCTGGCAACGTCATTTGATGACAGCGCCAAGCTTTGGGACGCTGCTAAACCTTCGATTGAAAAGCTGCTGGCCGAGCAGAATCTGACCCTGCTTTATGCCGTGCCATGGCCACCGCAAGGTCTGTACTTCAAGAACGAAGTGAACTCGGTTGCGGATATGGAAGGGATCAAGTTCCGGTCCTACAACAATGCCACTTCACGGCTGGCCGAGTTGACCGGGATGCTGCCCGTCACTATCGAGGCGGCTGAGATCAGCCAGGCCTTTGCAACCGGTGTGGCGGATTCCATGGTGTCGTCCGGCTCAACTGGATATGACCGCAAGGTCTGGGAAAGCCTGAACTACTTCTATGAGGTGGATGCCTGGCTGCCGCGCAACTATGTGATGGTCAACTCAGAGGTGTGGTCTGGTGTTTCGGACGCCAATAAGAATGTGATCAAAGGCTGTGCGGAACTGGCCGAGTATGCCGGTAACTGGCGCGCCAAGGAATATACCGGCTTTACGCTTCAGGGTCTGCGCGATGGCGGTATGACCGTTGGTCCTGCGTCCGAGCAGATGACGAATGAGCTGAAAGAAATCGGCGTCACCATGACGAACGAATGGCTTGAGGCCGCTGGTGACGAAGGCAAAGCCATCGTCGACGCGTTCAACTCTCAGTAACCACTCCAATGCGGGCGGCGGTCCAACCTGCCGCCTGCTCCCAATCTACAAAACACAGCGGGGACAGCATGGCGGCAATGCGAGGGCTCAGGTCCGTACTGGATTTCATCTATCTGGCAGCAGGGGTTCTGGCGGCGCTCAGCCTAATTGCCATTCTGGTGTTGATTGTGGTGCAAATGCTGGCCCGTTGGACCGGCGAAGTTTTTCCCGGCGCTCCGGATTATGCAGGATACGCGATGGCTGCTGCGTCGTTTCTGGCCTTCGCCAACGCCCTAAACCGGGGCAGCCATATTCGGGTTTCCATCCTTTTGAATGCGGTTCCCGATGGCTTTCGCAGAATTCTCGAAATCTGGTGCTTTGCCATCGGCTCTGCCGTCATGTGGTATTTCTGCTGGTACGCCTATCGATTTGTGTACTGGAGTTGGAAGTTCAACGACATAAGCCAGGGGCAGGACAAAACCGCCCTTTGGATACCTCAATCAACCATGCTGATCGGAGCCGTTATTCTCGCCATCGCGCTCACCGATCACCTGTTCCACGTCCTGTTCAAGGGTGATCACCGCATCACCCGTGATCTGGCCGATCAGAGCCACGGAGAGTAAGAGCATGGAGAATATATCCGTCATTATCCTCTTCCTCTTTGTCCTCTTCACCTTGCTGGGCACCGGTGTCTGGGTCGGTCTGGCCCTTATGGGCGTCGCATGGGTCGGGATGGAACTATTCACAACACGCCCTGTGGGCGATGTGATGATCACGACTATCTGGTCAGCGTCGTCATCCTGGACGCTGACCGCCTTGCCGATGTTCATCTGGATGGGCGAAATCCTCTACCGCACGCGATTATCCGAAGACATGTTCAAAGGGCTCTCACCGTGGATGGCACCTTTGCCTGGCGGGTTAGTGCATACGAATATCGTAGGTTGTACTGTGTTTGCTGCGGTCTCGGGGTCTTCTGCGGCCACGCTGACTACGGTTGGCAAGATGTCTATCCCGGAACTGCGAAAGCGCAACTACCCCGAACGCATGGTCATCGGCACACTAACCGGAGCGGCAACGCTTGGGCTAATGATCCCACCGTCGCTGACGTTGATCGTCTACGGGGTGACGATCAATGAATCGATTACCAAGCTGTTCTTTGCGGGTATTCTGCCTGGCCTTGTGCTGGCTGCGATGTTCATGGGCTACGTCGCCATCTATTCCAAAGTTGGCAAAGACTGGAACCCCAACGACGAGGGGAAGTTGACCTTTTCCGAAAAGGTCAAGAACTCTCGTTTCCTATTACCGGTGATCTTGCTGATTATGGTGGTAATCGGGTCCATGTATCTGGGATATGCCACCGCGACCGAGGCGGCCGCATTTGGCGTGATCGGAGGTCTGTTGTTGGCCGCCGGGCAGGGGTCTCTGAATTGGAAGACCTTCACTGAAAGCCTGATGGGCGCGACCCGCACCAGCGCAATGATTGCCCTGATCCTTGCGGGCGCTGCATTCCTGTCTCTGTCGATGGGCTTTACCGGCCTACCGCGTGGGCTGGCGGACCTAATCGCGGGGTGGGAGTTGACACGGTTCGAACTGCTGATGGTCCTGCTGGTTTTCTATGTCATTTTGGGTTGTTTTCTCGATGGGATTTCTTCGGTCGTGCTGACCATGGCCGTTGTCGAACCGATGATCCGTGACGCCGGGATTGATCTCATCTGGTTCGGGATTTTCATCGTGGTCGTCGTCGAGATGGCGCAGATCACACCGCCCATCGGGTTCAACCTGTTTGTGATGCAAGGGATGACCAACCACGAGATGAGCTATATCGCGCGTGCTGCTATCCCTATGTTCCTGATCATGGTGCTCATGGTTTTTGTTCTGATCTGGTTCCCTGAACTGGCCACCTGGTTGCCTGAAAACCTGCGCCAAAGTCCGGGCGGGTAGAACGCCTTGAACACGCTTCACCTCGCGGCACGTCACGGCCCATATGTCTTGGTGTCGGGGCTTGTCGCAGGCCTTTTGTTACCAGGACTGGCCGAACCAATGCGGCCGTTCCTGCCACCCTTGGTCATGGTGTTGCTTTTTCTAACGCTGCTGCGGATGAAACCAGGTGCCATTTTGGGTTCGCTGGTTGATCTGAAGCA
Source organism: Ruegeria sp. G2 (assembly GCF_056533505.1). Lineage (NCBI taxonomy): Bacteria > Pseudomonadati > Pseudomonadota > Alphaproteobacteria > Rhodobacterales > Roseobacteraceae > Ruegeria > Ruegeria sp. G2. The sequence goes on from NZ_JBQFON010000004.1 coordinate 59,904, forward strand.
GGTTGCCGTAACAATCGTTGCCTTTCAGCTGGCCATGCCGCTGTTGGTGGCGGGAGTAGGTATTGTTTGTGGCTGGACTGATACTCCGGTCTTTCTGTCTTTGCTAATCATGGCAGCGGCTCCATCTATTTCGGGCAGCCCCAATATGTGCCTGATGATGGGATATCCCGCAGAATACGCGATGCGGCTGGTCGTGGCGGGGACTGCCGTGCTGCCAATTACCGCCTTACCAATTTTTTGGCTGATGCCTGAATTGGGTGATATGCAAGCTGTGCTGATGACCACCCTTCGATTGTTTCTTACGATCGTGGTCGCTATCCTCTCTGCCATTGTGTTGCGGAGGACGGTTCTTCGCGCGCCGTCAGACGCCACGCTTCTGAATATGGAAGGCGCGGCAACGATCACGCTTGCCGTATTTGTGGTCGGCCTGATGCCATCATTGAGTGCGGTGGCCATAGTTAACCCAGGTGTGGCGATATTTTGGATTGTGTTTGCTTGTGTTATCAATTTTGGCGCTCAGGTGGTCTCGTTCCGATTGACGCGCACTAGTCTCCCTCCCGCAAAGGCAACAGCGGTTTCCTTGATAGCTGGAAACCGGAACATTGCTATCTTCTTCGTCGCGCTACCCCCCGAAGTGACTCTGCCCATCATGGTATTTATCGGGGCCTATCAGATCCCGATGTATCTTACGCCACTGATCATGGGTCGGTTGTATCGGCAGGCAGATTCAGTGGCTTGACTTTCTAAGTTACGGATGCGGCCAGCAAACTCGTCAGAACGCTTATTCAACAATCAATGAAACGAATGTCTAATTCCAACTAAAAAATGTTGCCCATATAGCGACCAGATTTCAACGCATGCCTGATGCGCGCGGTACTTGAAGTGTGGAAGCAAATCGGAAATTTAAGTCGGGCTATTTGGGAGCCGAATATTAGGGTGTTGTTGCCGGCTTGATCGTTGGACCAACCGATGCACTCGTGATTTTTTTGACAGCCCATTTAGATAGATGGCTGCGCTGCTGACACCGACCTGGTGGATTGTCCCTGGATAACCCAGCTTTATGCAAACTTGAATGGCCTCCAATTGAGCTAGGTGGAATTCATAGTATCCTCTTTTGTGCCGATGCTCGGCGCTCTGATTTCGTAGGCTGGCTCTCTGGGGAATGGCTCTGTGACCTCAGGCGGTCACTGCAACGGGCTTCCCGTTCGCGATTGTTCTGGCGCTGGCTTGCGTGTCGATCTTCATCGGCCTGGCGAATGAACGAAGCCGTCGCTAGGGTGTAACAAATAATTGCCCGGCTAAATGCCGGGCAGTTTTCATTGTTAGGTATGAAATTACACCTCGTGGCTGGTCACATCTGTGTGTGATCGCCAACTCCGACGCCGACATAGGTCTCAAACCCTGAGCCTAACACCAACGCGGAAGAGTAGATGTTGCGCAGATCAACCATGCGGGCCGATTTCATAGTTTCGGCCAGTTCATTCAGATTCAAGGCACGGAATTCGTTCCACTCTGTCAGCAAAACAACAGCATCAGCTTCTGCGGCCGCGGCATAAGGATCATCCAACCATTCGACACCCGGCAGCAGCGCCTCGCCTTCAGCACGACCTTGCGGATCAACCACGCGCACACGGGCACCGCCGCCAATCAGGGCCGGAACGATCGTCAGAGACGGTGCATCGCGCATGTCGTCGGTGTTGGGTTTGAAGGTCACACCCAGCACCGCAACCGTTTTGCCATTGAAGTTGTCGTCGCAGGCTTCCCGGATCTTTTCGATCATCCGCTTCTTGACCTCGTCATTGACGCGGATGACGGTTTCGGTGATCTGCATTGGATGCGCGTGATCCTGCCCGATCCGTGCAAGTGCAGCGGTATCTTTCGGGAAACAAGAGCCACCATAGCCGGGCCCGGCGTGCAGGAATTTGTTGCCAATCCGTCCATCAAGACCGATGCCACGTGCGACCTCCTTAACATCGCCACCGGCACGTTCACACAGCCCCGCAATTTCGTTGATGAAGGTGATTTTTGTCGCCAGAAATGCGTTTGCGGCGTATTTGATCATCTCGGCACTTTCCAGATCGGTGGTCAGGATCGGGAAATCCCGCAGATAGAGTGGGCGATAAATTTCCGCCATAACCTCTGCAGCGCGTTCGCTTTCGACGCCTACAACAACACGGTCAGGGCGCATAAAATCATCGATTGCTGCACCTTCGCGCAAGAATTCTGGGTTCGAAGCTACATCGAAACTCGCCTTGGGATTGGCAGCTGATACGACTGCATGAACCTTGCGATTGGTACCAACCGGGACAGTCGATTTGGTGACTACGACCGTATATTCAGTGATAGCCTGCGCGATCTCTTCGGCGGCAGCCATCACATAAGTCAGGTCAGCATGTCCATCGCCGCGCCGAGTTGGCGTTCCGACTGCGATGAACACAGCGTCTGCTCCATCGACCGCTGACGCTAAGTCAGTGGTGAATGCCAGGCGGCCTGCAGACACATTCTTGGCCATAAGTATATCGAGGCCCGGTTCATAAATCGGCACCTCACCGGCCTGAAGCATTTCGATCTTGCGCTCAGATTTATCAACGCAAACAACGTCGTGCCCGAAATCTGAAAAGCAAACTCCGGACACGAGGCCGACATATCCGGTACCAATCATAGCAATACGCATTAATCAAATTCCTTCTTTTTCCCGCCAGCGGTGCGCTTCCGGTTGGAACCACACACTTAACCATTGCTCAGCACATGGGCGCAGTACCGATATTGGTGTCCGGAACATTTCACCGGGATGCAACTCTTTGCGACGGAATATGCCTTTTAGGGGGGAATGTTCAAGTGAGTTTGTTTACTCTGACGGTCGCGCCTAAACCATTGAATAAGAGCATTGGTTGTTTGTCCGGTGAAGAATGACTGATAAGTGACAATAGGGTTTTTGCTGCTGCCAATATAAGGTTAGGGTGACCGACAACGATACGTGATCGCTCAAAACAATCAGGGCATCGCTCGGATCGCGGTGTTCTTAAATCGCCTCACCCAACCATTTGAATACGAGCTTTGCGCGGTCGGATGAGGTGTTGTGCAGTTTAACGTAAAAATCCAGTTGTGATGAAATGGTCTGCGGCAACATCTTAACGAGTTTGCCGGATGCGATTAGCTCCGAGGTCAAGCCCTCCCATCCCAAAACCGCCCCCATATCATCTTGAGCGGCCTGAAGCGCAATCGTGTAATTGTTGACGCGATGGGCGGAGTTCAAAGGGCCCTCATACCCCAGTTTTTGTGTCCACGCGCGCCAGTCAGTCCATCCGGTATCCGGGGCATCGAGATGAATGAGTGGAAGCCCCGCGATTTCGTCGACTCGCTCAATCGGGTTTTGTTCTGCAAACCGGGGGCTGCACAAGGCCATGATGTTGTCATGAAACAGTGTCTTGAAAATACCTGTTTCACGGCTGGAATCTCCGTAGTGGATGCTCAAATCACACTTCGAAGAGTCGACGCCCAGATCTGTTACAACCTGTGTAACGGAAACATGTCCGTGTTGTTTCCAGAATTGGGCAAGGCGTGGCGTGAGCCAGAGTGAGCTTACCGCTGTTGTCGAGCGGATCGTCACTCCTTTTTTGTCGTATTGGCGCCGCAATTGCCCAAGGGCCTCGCTGATCCCTTCTAGGCTGCGTTGCAGTGAGACAAGTAGGTATGCCCCACTTTCAGTCAGTTCAACACCGCGATGATGGCGCACAAACAACCCGCATTGCAGTTCGTTCTCGAGCGCTTTGACCTGATGGCTGATCGCGGCCGGGGTGACGTTGAGTTCTTCAGCCGCCGTCTTGAAGCTGACATGCCGGGCGGCTGCTTCGAAGCTGATCAATGAACTAAGAGGTGGTAGATCGTAGGGACGGTTGGGCAAGATGTTTTGACCTGTGGTGGATCGACTGCCTGATAAATTAAAGGAGATAGTCTGGCTATTGATTTAACTGATCTAATGCAGAGTGAATCTTTTTGCAATTGTCGGCCAACAGTTCCCGATGAAAATGCTCCCCAACCGGTTTGCAATGCGATCCCTTGTTGGTCGTGCACAGTTTGAAGGAGTTGCGGAATGCAGTCACATGCAAAAGTCGTGGTTGTCGGAGGAGGTTGCGTAGGGGCGTCGATCCTTTACGGGCTGACCGAACATGGCTGCACAGATGCGGTCATGCTGGAACGTACAACACTAACCTCCGGCTCGACCTGGCATGCAGCGGGTCTGTTGGTGACCTTCGTGCGGTCGCACAATGTGTCGAAGATGACGATGGAAACCATCCGCATCTATACTGAGGTTGAAGAAAAGATGGGCAGCTCGGTCGGGTTGCGGAAGGTTGGTCAGCTGCGAGTCGCCAATACTGAAAAGCGCTGGGACGAGTTCCAGTCTTATATCTCGATTGCCGAGGCGGCTGGCGTACCTTGCAAGCTGCTGACCCCTGAAGAGATTGCCGAAGTCCATCCGTTGCTAAACCAGAGCCCGGACATTCGGGGTGGTATCCTGCACACCGAAGACGGGTACGTGAACCCGGCCGATATCACCATGGCGCTCGCCAAGCTGGCACGCGATGCAGGTGCCAAGGTTTACCAGAACACCGAGGCTCAGGCCTATGAAAAGCTGGATAACGGCCATTGGAAAGTGACCACCAACCAGGGTGAGATCACATGTGAGCATCTGATCTTCGCGACCGGCAACTATGCCCGCGAAAACGCACGCCGCGTGGGGTTGGATCTGCCCTGTATTCCGATCGTTCACCAGTATTGGACCACCGAGACCGTACCGCTGCTAAAAGAGCGCCGGGCGGAGGGCCTGCCAGAATTCCCGATCCTGCGGGATGAAGATTACGGCGCTTATCTGCGCGAAGATGTGGGCGGCATCCAGTTCGGGCCTTATGAATTCACCAAAGACCTCAAGCTATTTGCCGAAAACCGCGTGCCACCGGAATTTGGTGCTGATCTACTGCCCGAGGATTTCGACGCCGTGGAAACTCAGTGGGAGCGCGCGATCGAACGGGTGCCCACACTGGGCGAGGTTGGGATCAAAGCCAACACCCGCGGTCCATTTCAGATGACACCGGACGAGCTGCCTTTGGCCGGTCCGGCGCCGGGACATGAAAACCTCTGGCTGGCCGAAGGCATGCCCGGTGGCATTCTGTGGGGCGGGACGGTTGGCAACCGTCTGGCCAAGTGGATCGTCGATGGCGATCCCGGCATGGATATGTCGGAACTCGATCCGCGCAGGTTCTCGGATTATGCCTCCAAGCGCTGGACCATGGATAAGGTGCGCGAGACATGGGGCACCCATATGGATGCGCATGTGCCGGGCGAGGACTTCCCCGATGCGCGTCCTATGAAGACAGTCGGGTCATATGATCTGCTGACCGCACAAGGAGCAGTCTGGACCAGCTTCAATGGCTACGAATTCCCGCGCTGGTTCGCCAAATCACCCGAAGAAGCGATCCCCGAACACAGCTTCCGTCGCACCAATCATATGGAGCGGGTTCAGGAAGAGGTGCGAACTACACGTGAAGAAGCTGGTTTCATCGAAATGTCTCCGATGACCAAATTCACCGTTCGCGGACCGGGGGCTGCACAGTGGTTAGACAGCATCATGGCCAACAAACTGCCAAAAGTGGGCCGCATGACCCTGTCGCTGATGCTGAACGACAAGGGCGGCATGGATGCGGAATACACCATCGTGCGCTATGCCGACGACGATTTCTACCTGATCTCAACACCGAACTGGCGGGCCTATAACTGGGACCAACTACAGCGCGCGCTGCCGCGCGACGGGTCTGTCGTGATCGAGGATATCTCAGAGCAGCTGGGCGTGATCGCGCTAGCCGGGCCCAAGGCACGCGAAATCTTACAGCCGCTGACGGACAATGATCTGTCAAATGAAGCCTTCCCGTGGCTCTCGGCGCAGAAGGGTGAGGTGGGCTATGCCAAAGGTGTGCACCTGCTGCGTGTCTCGTATACCGGAGAGCTTGGATGGGAACTGCATCACCCGGTTGGGTACAATCGCCACCTCGTTGATCTGCTGCTGAAGACCGGCGTGAAACCCTTCGGTCTTGAGGCGCTGGAATCGATGCGACTTGAGAAATCCTATCGCGCCATCAATCGCGAGATTTGCAAGGACCTGACACCCTATGAGGCCGATCTGGGCCGTTTCGTGGCGATGACAGAAAAGATCGGCGGGCAGGTGGCCGAACGTGACTTCATCGGCAAAGCCGCGCTGCAGAAGCAGCAGGCCGATGGTGGATACAACACGCTGGTCACACTGAAGCTGCCGTTCTGCGATACCTCGGTGATGTTCGACGAAGGCGTCTATGCCGATGGTAAGTTGATCGGGCGGGTCACCTCGGGCGGGTTCTCGTATTACTGCAACCACGACATTGCGATGGCACTGGTGCCACAGGACATGACGGCACCCGGCACCAAAATGCAGGTGCTTATCCACAATGAAATGCGCGAGGCCGAAGTGATCGACACCTGCGCCGTTGATCCCACCAGCGCCCGCGCCCGCGCCTGATCCGGAGGAATTGAGATGGCAGAAGTCAAAGCACGCTCGGGCCGTGGCGGCGGACGTGCCGCGCGGGTAAAGGCTCGCACCAACCCGCCCCCCGTCTACTTGTCGACGCTCAACCGCAAGGTGGGACCAATTGATCTGCTTGGCCCCGAAGGCGTTGAGAAAATCCATAACGCCGCAATGACGATCCTTGAGACAACAGGCATTGAATTCCGTGACCCCGTCGCCTTAGCCGACTGGAAGAAATACGGTGCGGATGTGCAGGGTGAACGGGTGCGTATCGGGCGCGAGATGCTGATGGACCTGATCTCGGCCGTTCCCCCAGAGTGGGGCTATGCCGCGCGCAACCCGGAACGCTCGCTTCGGGTGGGCAATCAGCATTCGGTCTTTGCCAACGCTTATGGTGCGCCGTTTGTCTACGGTCTGGATGGCGTGCGCCGCCCTTCGATGCTTGAGGATGCACATAATTTCTTCAAGCTCAGCCAAATGAGCCAGTCGATGATGGTGCCGGGTATTTTGCCGGTTGAGCCACAGGATGTGCCCGTCCCGCAACGCCATCTAGAGTTGGTTCATGCCGCACTGACCTTGACGGACAAACCGATCAAAGGTTCGGTGCTGTCGGAACAGGCGGCACGGGATTCGGTTGAGATGACTCGCATCGTGTTTGGTGAGGAATTTGTCGACAACAATGTGGTGATGGCCGCCTTGCTGAACTGCAACACACCGCTGGTCTGGGATGAGACCATGTTGCAGAGCTTGCGCGTCTATGCCGCTGCCAACCAGCCCTGCCTGCTTTCGCCCTTTGTCCTTGCCGGGGCAAGCACACCTGCCAGCCCGCAGGGCGGTGTGGCGCTGCTGATCGCCGAATCGCTGGCGGGAATGGCTTACAGCCAGATCATCCGGCGCGGAGCACCGATGGTATTGGGCGTCGCAATCATGGGCGTTTCGATGAAGACAGGCGCACCGATGATGGGGTCCCCGGAGCCCGGTTTGATGAACCTTTTGGTGGGTCAGATGGCGCGGTTCTACGGTGTGCCGTGGCGGACCTGCACGATGTGGACCGGTTCGAAATCCCCCGATATGCAGGCTGCGTTCGACACCGCAAACACCATGTGGCCGGTGCTGTTGGGCGGGGCGAACTACATTGTCCATTCGGCGGGTTTTCTTGAGGGTGCATTGGGGGTCAGCTATTCCAAATGGGTGCAAGATGCGCTGCAGCTCGAAAATTTCCATCGCTTCTTCAGTGGCCTGCAAGAGGAAAACCTGGGCGCTTTGCTGGGCGACATCGAAAACATCGGACCTGGCGGACATTTCCTAGGCACAGACCACACGCGTGAGAACCCGATGCACATGAACCACTTGCAAAACAATGATAGTTTTGAACAGTGGGAAGCAGAGGGCTCGAAAACCGCCGAAGTCGTTGGTACGGAAGAGGCGCAGCGTATGCTAAACACCTATGTGCGGCCGCCAATGCCGGATGATCAGCGCGGTGCGTTGGATGAGTTCGTCGCCAAAAAGCGGTTGGAATACAGCGCTTGATTAATCTGGAAAGCGGACGCTAACGTGCCCGGTTCATAACCCAAGGACAGGATCACGCACATGACCGATGACTCGACGACAACGCTCTCACTCGACGAGGTAAGGGGCTTGGCCAGGTCTGTCTTTGTGGCTGCGGGAGTGGATGAGCACGGTAGCGCAGTATTGGCCGATCTTGTTCGAATGAGCGAACGAGACGGGCCACGAAGCCATGGCCTACGAATGTTACCTGTTTATGCGCAGAGCTTTGCTTCGGGCTACGCCAACCCCGCCGCCAACCCGAGTGTTGAACGTATCGCTCCGGGTGTTTTGCGGGGGGATGGCGACAATGGTTATTACCAGATCGTGGCCGCCAAAGCGCGGAACGAGCTTATTGAGATGGCGCGCGAGAACGGGATTGCGGCATTCAGTTGTGCCAATTGCCACCATCTGGGGGCGTTACGGTTCGATACCGGTCCGTTAGCTGAGGCTGGACTGGTCGCGCTAGGTGTCGTGAACTCGCTTTCCATGGTGGTGCCACAAGGGGGCGTTCGCCCGGTTTTTGGCACCAATCCGATGTCTTTTGCCTGCCCTCGACCTGGGGGTGAGCCGGTCGTCTGGGATCAGGCATCGTCCATGGTGGCACTTATGGATATTCGCATGGCAGCTGCGGAAGGGCATGATTTACCACGTCCTGCAGGGCTTGATCCAGAGGGACAGCCGACACGTGACCCCAACGCCATACTGGAAACCCGCAGTTTGTTGCCATTTGGTGAACACAAGGGAGCAGCGATTGCATTCCTGATCGAGGTCCTCGGTGCAGCACTGGCTGGCGGAACCTTGTCCGTCGACAACGCCAAGCGCGAAGCGCACGGGGCGTTAAATATCAAAGGCGGCAACACGCTGATCGCAATTGATCCGGCGCGGTTTGGCAACGAAGCGTTTGGAGAATATGTCCAGCGCATTTGCGGCGAGATTGAAGGTAATGGCGATGCACGCGTCCCCGGAGATGGAAGGTTGAAGAATCGCGCTGCTGCCGAAGCGGATGGAGTTCGTGTCACTGCCGAATTGATGGCACAACTGCGCGAACTTCAGTAGAGGCCGCACGAATGTCTCGGGTCGTTGTAATCGGTGGCGGTGTTGTTGGAATTTCCTGTGCTTTAAAACTGCAGTCGCAGGGGCACTCTGTCACGGTCGTTGAACCCGGACCGGTGGGTGAGGGGGCAAGCTGGGCCTCCTGCGGCTGTATCGCAGTTGGCGAGATCGTGCCTTTGTCACAGCCGGGGATGCTGATGAAAGTGCCGGGTTGGTTGCTGGATTCCGAGGCCCCGCTTTCTTTGCGGCCAGCCTCGGCATTGAAGCTGATGCCTTGGTTTGCGCGGTTCACAGCCAATGCGCGGCGTTCGAAGATGCGGGCGATTACCGCCGATCTGGCACGTCTCACCTTTGCTGCCACTGATGATTTCAAAGCGCAGCTCGCGGATGTTGGTCACCCAGAGCTTTTGGTTGAGCGACCTGTGATCAAGCTGTTTGATGATGACAATGACCTTGCGACCATGCGCGGTGCCTTTCATCTTGCGCGTGAGTTCGGGTGCACCATCGACCAGGTATCAGGCCATGAAGCGCATGAGATGGACCCCGCTATTGCGCCCGATTTCAAATATGCAGCGTTGTTACGGGATTGGAGTTTTGTGACGGATCCAAAACTGTTGGTCGAAATTCTGATGCAGAGCTTCACCCAACGGGGCGGGGAGATTGTCTCGAATGCAGCGATCGACTTTACGCGTGATGGTCAACATATCCAAAGCGTGCATTCCGGCGACGGGCGCACGCTGAGCGCGGACGAGTTTGTAGTTGCCGCAGGCACGCATTCGCGCGTTTTGGCTAAGAAGTTGAATATTCCACTGCGCATGGAGGGTGTCATCGGATACTCAACTGCATTGCACGACAGTGGAATCGATCTGCGCCACACGGTGTTTTACGCAAAGGGCGGGTTTGGCATCACCCCTTATGAGGATGCGCTGGCCGTGGCAGGCACCGCAGAGTTTGCGGACTTGAATGCGCAGCCCGATTGGAACCGGGCCGATGTACTGGTCAAACGTGCGCACCGTGTATTGCCGGGGTTGCGGACTGAGAAATTTGAGCGCCGCATGGGTCGTCGCCCTTTTACGCCTGATACACGCCCGATCATTGGCCGCAGCAGGCGTCTGACCAATGTCACTTTTGCTACGGGCCACGGGCAACTGGGTCTGACATTGGGAGCGACGACGGCGCGACTTGTTGCAGATGTAATCGCTGGCAGGGTACCGAGCATCGATATACAGGCCTTCAGCCCGGATCGGTTCTAAAACTAAGCCATAGCCCGCCCAATTCCTTATGGGCGACGTAAGATGCCACCAATAGCCCGATCATCCATCCAGTGATCACGGCACAGGCGGTTCCAAACCAGACACCGATTTCGTTGAAGCCGAGAAAGCCGATAAAAATCCAGACAAAAAAGGCTACGCCAAATCCCTGACGATAGAGGCTTATCCATACTGTCCAGATTGGGCGTTTTAGCGCCTGCAGCAGCGAGTTGATTGAAAACAGCATCATATAGAATGGAAGGATCAGACTATCGACACGTAGATAGCTGAGCCCCACGCGAATAACTTCGGGATCTTCAGTAAAGAGACCCAGCAGAGACCGGCCAAATATCCACAGGATTGGGGCCGCAATAGCGGTCATGACCAGCCCGACTTTCCAGCAATAAAACAGGGCTTCGCGCACCCTTTCATAGTCCCGTGCCCCGAAATTCTGAGACGCGATGGGTAGCAGCGCACCAGTGACCCCGAGCACAGGCAATAGTAGAATCTGCTCCAACCTAATAGCGACGCCGAAGCCCGCTATCGCATGCTCGCCGAAGATTTTCAACGCGAACTGCACGACGAAACCTGATAGGAGCATCACGATGAACGATGTGGCCGTTGGAAGGACTTGAACTGAGATTTCCTTGAACTTTTGCAGGCGCGGAATGAAATTTCTTGCCCGCATGCGCCTCATTCTCCGGCGTCTGAGCACCTGACGGATCATGAACACCATCACACCGGTTTGGCTGATTACCGTAGAAATGGCGAGGCCATCGAACCCGATGCCGGGGATCAGGCCCGGGATGCCAAAAATCAACAACGGATTGAGACCAATATTGGCAAAAAACGCAACGATAAGAGCGCGTTGCATCGAAACCGCGTCCCCATGCGCTTGAAGAATTCCGTTGCATCCAAAGGCCAAAAGGAACCCGGGCAGGGCCAGTAATAGCCAGTAGAAATAGCGTAATCCCGCTTCGCGATATGGTCCCGGTTCCGAAACCAATTGAATAAGTGCCGGGCCGTACCAGAGCCCTGCCAATGCCAAAACTCCGGCTGCGATGAAACCGTAGATCATCCCTTGAGCTGCAAACCGCCGTGCCGCGCGATTATCACCGGCACCCAAGGCATTACCGACGAGCGCGCTCATTGCTGCGCCCAATCCAACCCCGACTGAGATTGCGATGAAGAATGCCTGAAAACCCAATGCCAGGCCTGCTTGCGCACTGGTCGAGAGGAGCCCGGCAAAGAACATATCTACGACGTTGTAGAGCGTGTTGAACAGCATCCCAATTGCCGCTGGGATGGCTAAGGTTCGAAAATGGGCTGAGATCGGCCCGCGTGTCAGATCAATATCGGTTGGGGCAGCCATCTCAGTAAGCCCCTAAGGGCGCTCGGCTTGAACGGTGAGGAAGACGAACTCGGGTGTCAGAACCTCTTCAAAGCCGTGGTTCAATTCCGCATCAACACTAATACTATCCCCGGCTGAAAGCGTGAATCTTGCTTCGCCATAGCGATAGACTGCCTGTCCTTCGAGGACCTGAACAAACACAACGCCGTGCCCGACATAGGTGGGCGGTTGTCCCTCATCCCGCAACAGCGTTACGCGACGAGCCTGGAAACGCAGGTCTTTCCGAGAGTGCAATGCGAGGTTGACATATTCATGCGAATGTCCACCGGCTAAGCGAGTGGACTTCAACCCTTCGCCATGGCGCACGAGGGTATAGTCGGTGTGATCAGTTCTTGCTTCGCGAAACAGTGAAACGATGGGGACTTCTAGTGCTTCCGCCAATGCCGCAAGAGTGTCAATCGAAGGTGATACCAGCCCATTTTCGATACGGCTGACCATCGCAGCCGAAATACCCGATTGTTCGGCAAGCCGGCGGGCGGATTGCTTCCGGCTTTGACGCAGCTCCCTCAGAGAGGCGCCAATGGCACGGTCAATCTGTCTTCCCGGCGTGTCAACTTGCATGAAACGTCCCGTCAATCTTCGCCGTAATAGCCTACGACGTCTCCTTTTGTTGTGACACCCAGACCATTTAGCAACCGATTGGCATAATTGAAATATCCCACGATTTGATTGATTTCGAGGATCTCACCGTCTTCCCAGCCAGCATCTTTCAAGGCGTCTACATCCGATTCTTCCATGGTGCCCGGCGACAGCGTCAGCTTCTCAGCATAGCTCAACGCGGCCAGATGTGCGCCCTCGAACGCATCCTGAGGGCGATGCGCCGTAAGCGCAGCCTCAATTGAGTCGGCGCGTGCGTCGTCACCGATCAGATGACGGGCGTTTGCCCAGTGGTTGGCATAGGAGTAAGGGCACGTGTTCAGCGTGGAAACGTAGGAGCTTATGACTTCCTGAAACCACATAGGCACTGAATTGGCGTCATCATGAAGGCAGGCGCGATACAAAATGACGTGCCCTTTCATGGTGTTGGGACGTAGCGAATGGACACGCATCACGTTGTCCACTGTCCCATGCGGTGTACGCGCTAAATCAAGGGTATTCTTCAAATGTTCGTCGGCATCTTCGTCAGATATCATCCGAATCCAGGCAGACATTCATTCGTCCTTCTATAGTTTATTTTCGTATTTCGAGGTGGCGACAGAGCGCCCGGTGAGTTTTTTTATTGACGAATATTGCACATTAAGCAACCATATTGATTAGCGCGCAACAGATTTGAGGATTCTGAAGCTTTGCCAGATCGCTCCGCTTTGCCAAATTCAAAGCTGCAGATGTCTTGTGCCAACAGGCATGACGAGGGATCGCGGTTGATCAAATGCGCGCAAAGTCGAAATGCGCCTGGTTTGTTGACGGGCTATACTCGCAACCTCAAAGGTCAGCTATTGCGTCTGACCCGGATATCGACAGGTTCGGCATGACTCAGCCCTCCCCCATGATAGAAGTGACCAATCTTGATAAGTATTATGGCACTTTCCATGCACTCAAGAATATCGATCTGACTGTTCATCAGGGTGAAAAGGTTGTGATCTGCGGCCCGTCTGGATCGGGAAAATCCACGCTGATCCGTTGTTTCAACGGGTTGGAATGGCATAACTCTGGACGTCTCGTGATTGATGGCATCGAAGTTTACAAAGACGCAAAAGAAATACGTGAGTTGCGGCAAGAAGTCGGAATGGTGTTTCAGCAGTTTAACCTGTTTCCGCATTTGACCGTGCTTGAAAACCTGATGATCGGGCCGATGAAGGTGCGAAAGATTACCAAAGCTCAGGCCGAGGAAACCGCACGCAATTATCTTGATCGAGTTCACATTCCCGAGCAGGCCGACAAGTATCCGGCGCAATTGTCGGGTGGGCAACAACAGCGCGTTGCCATCGCGCGGTCCTTGTGCATGGAAACCCGGATCATGCTGTTTGATGAGCCGACCTCTGCGCTTGATCCAGAGATGATAAATGAAGTGCTGGATGTGATGGTGGAACTTGCCGATACCGGTATGACCATGGTTGTTGTCACCCATGAGATGGGCTTTGCCCGTAAGGTCGCTGACACGATGGTCTTTATGGAGGCCGGGCAGATCGTGGAAATTTCACCCCCAGAACAGTTCTTTACCAACCCGTCCAGCGAACGCTGTCGCCTGTTCCTGAACCAGATATTGGAGCACTGACGTGACCGATCTGAGCATATCACGGGGAAAAGGACAGTCGTTGCCGAAACCGCCATTCTACAAGCGGTTCTTTGGCTCGGTGTTTGTCTCGGTCACGATTTATGCAATCATCGTGGGACTGATCGCCTATGGCTCGTATGTTGGTGCTCAGGGAATGGGGTATAACTGGCAATGGTACCGGGTGCCCCAGTTCCTCTACCGCAACACAGAAATCGGCTTTGAGTGGGGTGAGATACCCATAGGGTTGGTCGCCACGATCAAATTGTCTGTCATTTCTTTCCTGTTGGCCACTGCTATTGGACTGCTGGTCGCGTTGCTGCGTCTATCCGGCCTGGTAATTGGTACGGCTGTAGCAGTTGGCTTCCTTGAACTTATCCGAAACATTCCTCTACTGGTCCTGCTTTATCTGTTCTACTACGTGCTGGGCCCGATTTTTGGATTTGACCGGTATACCGCCAGTATTTTGACCTTGGCGGTGTTTCATTCGGCGCTGATATCCGAAATTCTGCGGGCTGGGATTAATGCCATCCCAACTGGTCAGTGGGAGGCGGCTAAATCCATCGGGATGACCCCCTATCAGACCTATCGTTACATCATCCTTCCGCAATCTGTTCGGTTTATGTTGCCGCCGATGACGGGCGAGGTTGTTCACCTAATCAAATCCTCGGCCATTGTCAGCGTTATTGCCGTCGCCGAGCTGACCACCTTCGGACGCAACATCATATCCGACACTTACATGAGTTTTGAAATCTGGTTCACCATCGCACTGGTCTATCTGGTGGTGACCCTGATCCTGTCGATCGGCGTAAGTTATCTGGAGAAGAAATATGCCGTCGACCAATAACCACAAGAATTTAACCGGACAACAAGGAGAACCAAGATGAAGCTATCTCGCAGAATGCTCGGGGTTGCCCTGGGCGCGGTCGTGGCAACTGGCATGGCGACCTCAAGCTGGGCGCAAAGCGCAACTCAGGAACTGTCCAGCGAAAGTGTAATTGAAACGATCAAACAGGATGGGGTGATCCGGATTGGCCTATCGCTGTTTGTACCTTGGTCGATGCGTGACAAGAACGGCGATTTGATCGGGTTCGAACTGGATGTTGGCCGAAAATTGGCCGAAGACATGGGCGTTGAGGTCGAATTTGTTCCAACTGCCTGGGATGGCATTATCCCGGCCCTTGTGTCTGGTAATTTCGACGTGATCATCTCGGGCATGTCGGTGACTGCACAGCGGAACCTGACGATCAACTTCACCGACCCATATGCCTATTCTGGCTTGGCCATTCTGGCCAACAAAGAGTTGACTGCAGGCATGGCGCGTGAGGACTTGAACTCGTCTGACGTTACCTTTGCTGCGCGTCGTGGCGCAACGCCGGCAACCGTGATTGCCAAGGCATTCCCTGAGGCTAATCTGCTGTTGTTTGATGAAGATGGCGCATCGACTCAGGAAGTGCTGAATGGCAACGCCCACGCCACAATGGCATCGCAGCCAACGCCCAACCGCGAGGCGGGGCGCAATCCGGAAACACTGGTTGTGCTTGAAGGTGAGCTGTTTGATCCACGTGGTGAGGCGTTTGGGATGCGCAAAGGAGATCCCGACGCGATGAACTTCTTTAACAACTGGATTGCACAGAATTGGCGGTCCGGCTGGCTGGAAGAGCGCCACAATTACTGGTTTGCCACTGAAGAGTGGGCCGGCCAGGTCGCCCAATAACCACTCTGACTGGGGGCGGACCCACCGCCCCTGGTCCTTATGCGGAGCGCTTTGGTGCAGGAATTCCTTAGAAAACTCAGATGGCCTGACTATGTGATCGTGGCAGTTTTGATAACCTTCTTTGGGTATATCTGGCTGTCGATCGAAGGTACGCTGAATTACAAATGGCGTTGGGAACTGATCCCAAGCTATATTGTTGGCTGGCATTCCGGGCGCGAAGAGTATTTTGCAAATCTGCTGCTGCAGGGTTTAGCAGCGACGGTTCGCATCAGCATCTATTCGGGTATTCTAGCGCTCATTCTTGGTACAATACTGGGAATTGCACGCTGTTCGGCCAATCTGACCATACGCATGCTGGCGCGTACCTATCTCGAGTTTTTGCGCAATGTGCCGCCTGTCGTCGTTGTTTTCATCTTCTTCTTTTTCCTATCACAACAACTGATCGATGCGCTGAACCTTGAACGTTGGGCGCGCGGTATTGCTCGGCAGGAAAACAACCAGATCTGGACCTTCTTCTTCGGCGAAATGCGTCGCTTTCCTTCGCTTGTTTCAGGGGTGATCGTTCTGGCCCTGTTTGAAAGTGCGTTTGTCGGTGAAATCGTGCGTGCCGGAATTCAGTCGATCCCGAAGGGTCAGCGCGAGGCGGCACGCTCGATCGGGATGAGCCGTATGCAAGAGCTGCGCTACGTTGTGCTGCCGCAGGCGATGAAAAAGGTTGTGCCCCCGCTAGCCAACCAGTTCATTTCATTGATCAAGGACAGCTCGATCCTGTCGCTGATCTCGGTGCAGGAACTGACCTACAAAACCGTCGAACTGGTCGCCTCGTCCCGGATGATCTTCGAGGCGTGGATTACAACAGCGGCGTTCTATTTTGTTGTCTGCTTTGGTCTCAGCCGCATCTTTGCGCGGCTCGAGAAGCGATCTGAAAAGCGTTAGGTTCAGGTCACATTCGGACCTGAACCATCCCGTCTTGCACCCGTGTTTCGAATACGCGCATCGCGCGGGTTGCCGGTGCTGAAACGGGCTTGCCGTCCCGGACATCGAATGCGCCCTGATGTAAAGGGCATTCGATCACGTGACCGTCAAAATAACCATCGCACAAATCGGCCCCACCGTGGTTACACAATGCCAGCGACGCGTAGACACCGCTGGGTGTATCGTACACCGCAATCATACGCGGCCCGATTTCCACGCGCGTGACCCAATTCTCTTCCAGTTTTGATACTTCGATCACATCGCGCCAGGGTTTTTCTGCTTTCATCACTCAAGCCCTCGTCTTGCGTCGCATGATCTGACGCAGAATGTCGCGATGTGCAGCCAGATAGCCGCCTTTTTCGACAAATATGTGATCTTTCAACTTCTCGTGCAGACGGGGCAGGGCGTGGAAAGGGACCGAGGCGACATAGTGATGCTCGGCGTGATAGTTCATGTTCCAGCACAAAAAGGACATAGGTTTTGACACCAGATTGGTGCGGGTGTTTTCTGACATCTGCGCCACGGTGGGCCGCCCAACATGTTCAGTCATGCGCACAAAGCGCATCACTGGCTCACCCAGAAACAGTGGTATGATCCAGTACCAGATCAAGCCCCACCAACCGGTGACCGCCATGGCCAGCAATATCGTTGCGTAGATGGCCAACATCCGGCGCGCGTCCCAATAGACCGATTGATGTTCTTCTTTGGGAATAAATCGCAGTTCAACGTCGCTGAGTTTGCCAAAGGCATGCCGGAACAGTTCAGTGAATTTGCCGCGCCAGTAGGGTAGGGCAGATAAATACAGAAAATACTGACCAAGTGTTTTCGGAAGCGGGATCAATTCGGGATCTTCTCCGGTCAGTTGGGTATAGGTGTGATGGTCACAATGCTCGTACCGAAAGAACCGGTGTGGCAGGATGATAATCAGGCCGCAAATCTGCCCGACCAGATCGTTCAGCCAGCGGGTACGAAACACCGTGTAGTGGACACACTCATGTTGTAGTGAGAAATGGTGAACCAGGACGACGCCCTGCAGAAACATCGCGGGCCAGATCAGCCAACTGTTCCAAGCCAGGGTGATCAGAGTTGTGGTGCAGGTCAGTACCAAAATCCAAAGTGCAAGATGACGCAATCCAGGCGCGTTCGAGCGTTGCATGAATCCTTTGAGTTCTTCGCGCGTCAGTTTTCCTTCGGCCAGTGCCTGAGTCAGCGGCGTGACGATAGCTTTTGACATGTGATTTCCATGAGTTTGCCGGAGCGGGGGTCTTGCCCTCTACGCATATACCGGCACCGGAGACGGGAGTGCTCCGCACCATAGGACCAACTCGATCAGGTCCTATTAACAAGATTATTTCGACAGGTGATGATTCGATCAAGCCGCGAATGATCAGCTCGCGACCCTTAATCCGATATCAGGGTCGGGATATTCAAACAGGCTTGCGGCACAAGGGTATTGATCCAGAATGGTTTGCCCGTTGGGCAACCGATCCGCATGAAAAACGCCGTTGTTCCAGTAGGTCACGCCGTCAATCTCGATTGTCGGGTCGATGACATTCCAGCTGATTTCACCGGGCGCGTAGGCCCCGCAGGTGTGGAAGTGCAGGATGCGCGGGTTGCCAAAGGCAGACCCGCCCCAGCGTTCGTAGTTGTCGCGCATGTCCCAAGGATAACCACAGCCTGGGTGAATGCCTGCATGCCAGGAATGAACGAAGCTACGGTCGATACCTAAATCTCCTGCGACCCGGTCATAATGTGCTTCGGCCTTGGACGCATTGGCAGGATCGCCTTCGAACCGCAGCAACCGCCCGTTCTCCATTATCGCAAAGACCGGGCGGTCGAATTCAATCGTATAGTCGTCATAGTATTTCGAACCTGTTCCCGTCAGAAAACTGATAGCTACGCGACCTGAGAAACTGTAAGCCGGAACAGGAGTAAAGACGGACATTGGAAAGCGCAGGATCGAGGTGTCACCTGTTGGTTTCAGGTTCATAATCGGTCTGCCACGAACATCAGTGCCCAGCGGGCAGGTCAGGCGTACCTCAGTCGATGAGTCCAACACCGCGTTGATATCGGCCTTAAGCTCCATGAACGCATCGTGGTGGCCATTAGAAAAGCCCGAGCCCAGCATCTCTTTGGACAATGCAAAGCTGACGATAATCTTTTTGCCCTGCGGCATATCCGAAAACCGCAACTGATCCCCAAGCCGGGCAAGGAACAGAATAATGTCTGCTTCTTCGAACCGGGCCATAAGATCAGGTGTCAGATGCGGATTGTCGGGGTTAAAGCCGACATCGACGGTATCGACGGTCATTCCCAGCTTATGGGCTACTCGGCTCACGACATCTACGCATTCGGCATCGAAGTACCCAAACTCGGGCGGTTCATATGCAATCAACAACTTGTCGCCCGTAGATGCGCGGGCGCAGTTGATCAGCAGATTTAGAGCACCCCGCTCCGGCGTCATATCAGACATCGACACATCCTGATTGCTTAGTATCTCAAATTTACGATCCGATGCGGGAGCTAATCCATTTGAAAGTATTAATGGCTCACATTAGGGTCACTAATATGATCCTGAACCTGCCCTATTCTGCATTGCGCGCCTTTGAGGCGGTCGTGCGCCATTCTGGATTTTCTCCTGCTGCCGACGAGTTAGGGGTCAGTCAGAGCGCGGTTAGTCAGCATGTCAGGACACTGGAAGAGTGGTTGGGCAGGGATTTACTCGTGCGAGGTGCGCGGCAATCGCGTCCAACCCGGGAAGGCGAACAACTAGCGCTGGCTATTGCAGAAGGATTGGGACGCATATCAGAAGTGTGCGCCCAATTGCGGGACCGCACCCGCTCGGATCGAACAATAGTCATCTCATGCCTGCCTGGATTTGCTTTTAACTGGTTGTTTCCAAGGCTACTGCACTTCGATCTGGCGCATCCTGACCTTTCAATATCAATTGCGACTGACACCGGTTACCACCCGTTCTCCGGAGCGGATTCAGATATCGGCATCCGATACGGGCTTGGAGAATATCCGGGGTTGGAAGTTGATTTGCTGATGCGGGAAAGGCTGTTTCCGGTTTGCGCCCCTTCACTTGCCTCATCGCTGACAAGCATACAGGATTTGGCGCAACACACGTTGCTTGTTGATGAAAACCTCCATCACGGCACATCCAGCCCTACTTGGGAATTCTGGGCACGGCAGAGTGGCTTGACCATGCCTTCATCGCCGCGGACACGCCGATTGGGGCAGTCAAACATGGTCATTCAGGCCGCTATCGAAGGGTTGGGCGTAGCGTTAGGCCGCGAGCCATTGGTCATTGATGCACTATGTGATGGCAGGCTGGTTCGTCCGTTTTCGGAAATGACCTTGTCGCCTTTATCATATTGGCTTGTGCGACGCCCAGAGACAAAGGATAGCCAGAAGGTCAACGAGTTTCTGAACTGGATAAAAGCCGAAGCAGCAGCCCAGCCAGACTTGCCACCGCTTGCGCCAAATTTGAATTAGCCCACCTTATATCTTTTATTACCAATCCGGCATGGCGTATTGCCAATCGAATGCCATAATGCCCCTAGCTACCGGATCGATAAGGAGAGCAGCCCATGTATCTCAGGAATTGTTGGTATGTCGCCGCCTGGAGCAAGGATATCGGCCGTGAGCTGAAAGCGGAAACCTATCTGGGTGAAAATGTTGTGCTTTATCGACAGCAAGATGGCACTCCGGTCGCGTTGGAAGATGCTTGCCCACACCGTAAGCTGCCATTGTCGAAAGGGAATCTGATAGGAGACACCGTAGAATGCGGCTATCACGGGTTGACCTTCGATTGCTCGGGGAAATGCACGGATAGCCCGACACAGCGCGGGATGACGCCCCGTCGCGCGGTCGTGAAATCCTATCCGGTTGTTGATCGCTATCGCCTGCTTTGGATTTGGATGGGCGATCCCGAGTTGGCCAACCCTGATCTGATTTTCCCTATCGAGAACTTTGACAACCCAACCTGGGGCATGACCGATGGCGGCGTGATGGACATCGATTGCCACTACCTTTGGGTCTGTGACAACCTGCTTGATCCCAGCCACGTGGCCTGGGTTCACGTCTCTTCATTTGCAGGGGCCGGAACGGATGAAGAGCCCCTGAATGTTGAAAAAACCGATCGAGGCGTGATCGTTTCTCGCTGGATCGAGAATAAGCCGCCGTCGCCTTACTACTCCAAGCTGGTCGCATTTGAAGGCGAATGTGATCGCCTGCAGCATTATGAGATGTGCCTCCCGGCGATCGGATTGAACAAATCCATCTATACGCCGGTCGGCACCGGCGGCTATGACAAAGATCCGGTCGAGCAGACCTTTATCAATATTTCGTACAATTTCATGACACCGATAAACGAAGATGAAACCAGATATTTCTGGTTCCAGCATCGTAATTCTGACCCTGACAATGCAGAGGTTTCGAAATTCATGAACGATGGTGCCCGGATGGCATTTATTGAGGATAAAGAAGTATTGGAAGAGGTGCACAAGGGCATGAAGAACGCAATGACGCCTCATATCGATCTGGGCCTGGATGCCGGAGCAAAGATTTATCGGCGCGTTTTGGATCGGGCGATTGAAGCTGAAACAACGGTAACCGAAAGCGCGCTAAAGCAAGCTTGATTTCTGGTTCGGGGCCGGATCGCCGGCCCCGTATCTTAGGCAGTTTCATAGATGATTGGATACCGGCCCCCTGCAAAGGGTGCGCCGGGTTTCAAACTATCGTCATGTAGCCATTCTGTAACCGAATCCCGAGGTTCATAGGTCGCACCTTCGACAGCAAATCGAATTGCGTATCCGCGCCTGCGACGTGTCGAAGTCCGATTGCCCATAGCCGAATGTACGGTCATTCCGTCAAAGGCGAGTGCGTCGCCTGGTTTCATGTTTTCAAAGTGGAAGATGTCATATTGGGCACGGTCGGCCTCAAAATCCGGCATGTCTATGTAATCCGGATTATCTTCTTCCAGATAGTGCAGGAAACCGCCTTGCTGATCGGTTTTGAAAGGCCGGTATTTTGCGCCCCATGCATGTGATCCACGCACAAATTCCAGTGCTCCATTGTCGGGGTCAACCGGGTCAAGTGCGATCCACATTGTCATGATCGGTCCTGCCACGGGCCAATAGGGCTGATCCGTGTGCCATCCGGTTTGAGTCCGCGTTCCCGGCTCTTTTACGAAAATCTGGTCATAGATTAACGATGTCCACGGACTGCCTGATACCTCAGCTACGCGTTGTCCGATATCCGATGTCAGGCAATAGTCCTGAAAAGTGCCGGGGTTTTCGCGCATATTTTTATACGCAAAGTAACGGTCTCCTTTTGTGACTTCGGTATCAACTGCATCCTGTAATTTGCTTAGCCAGTCGTCTGACAGGATGTTCTTTAACAATACGACGCCGTCGCGCGCGTAGGATTCCTGCACGTCCTTAATTTCATTTGGCTTGGTCATCTGATCCATCCACTTAGTTTCCACCCGTTTCCGGGCGGGTTCGTAAATTGGCGCGAAGCGCCGCGATCCACGTGGTGTCAGTAAGATGGAGAACTGCGGCAATTGATGATGAAACAAGGCCAACGCGACCGGGCAGACCATTTGCCAGCGAGGTTCCGGTGAAACTGTTTAATGCGGAAGTTCATGACTCACCGTACAACAATTTGGTTAAACGGCCAATAGTTTTGCGTGATGGTAAAATATTTTATTGACCGTACATTGCTTGTGGTCAATATTGGGATCACCATGCAAAAATATTCTGTGTTCTCGCTCGCCCGGAATGCACTTTCAGGGCACCGAAACTGGTCGCGGGCTTGGCGTTCCCCCCCGCTCAAAGACCAGTATGAGGTTGTTGTGATCGGTGCTGGGGGGCACGGTCTTGCGACCGCCTATTATCTCGCCAAAGAATTCGACATTACAGACGTCGCTGTGGTTGAAAAAGGTTGGCTAGGTGGTGGCAATATCGCTCGTAATACGGTGACCATCCGATCCAATTACATGCGGGACGAGTCGATCCCCTTCTACGTCAAATCCGTCGCCATGTATGAGGGTCTGACGCACGAACTGAACTTCAACATGATGCATTCGAAGCGCACCATGGTGGATGTTGTGCAAACTTGGCCCAAGTTGCGCGAGCTCAGGCGACGGCAACTGGCGATGGATATTTATGGATCGACTTACGAACAGATATCGGAGATCGAACTGCGTAGAAGAATACCCGCGCTGACCGGGGGCGGCCCGGATGCGCGTTTGCCTGTAATTTGCGGCATGGTGCATACGGATGCTGGCGTGAACAGACATGATGCAGTGGCGTGGGGATATGCGCGCGCGGCTGATGCGCTTGGGGTCGAGATACACCAGCAAACCGCAGTTCAATCTCTGATCCGCGGGGCTGATGGCCATATCAGCGGTGTCGAAACCAATCGCGGTAGGATTCGTGCCAAAAAAGTTGTTGTCGCCGTCTCAGGCCATACCACAACGTTGACCGAAACCGTCGGGCTGAAGCTACCTTTGCGCACGATGAACCTGACGGCATTTGTGTCCGAGCCGGTGAAACCATTAGTGGACGTCATAGTGAACTGCCCTGACAGCGGGTTCTATTTCAGCCAATCCGACAAGGGAGAAATGGTGATCGGTGGTGCACCGGATATGGGTCAGAGTTTCCGACGCGATATTAAGCAGAACGTGTTTGAAGACACGGTAACCGCGATGCTTTCCCTGTTCCCGTCGTTCAAGAAACTCAAACTTATGCGTCAATGGGGCGGGCATCTGGACATTGCTCACGATGCCTCACCCATTATGGATCAGACAGACTTGCCGGGTTTGTTTGTAACAGCCGGTTGGTGGGGTGGATACAAGGCCATCCCCGCAGGTGGGTTGACGCTTGCCCATCTGGTGGCCAAGGGCGAGCCTCATCCACTGATGTCTTCGTTTACGCTCAACCGGTTTCGCCATCTGGATTTTGTGATGGAAGCCGGGACAACCACGGCGCGTTAGGAGGGTAAGGTTCATGATGCTAATTCCCTGCCCATTCTGCGGCAAACGTAATGAACGCGAATTTATCTTTGGAGGCGCGGTCGGTGCAGACCGCCCCGACCCGAACAGCGTTAGCGACGCCGAATGGGTCGAGTATCTGACCGTGGTGCCTAACCCATTGGGCCCGGTTCAGGAACGGTGGTGGCATGCGCGAGGTTGTGGCGAGTGGGTCACGATTTGGCGCGATACCCGGACCCATGACATCGTGGAGGCCGCAGATGACTCAGAATAACCGCTGTGCATCGGGTGGGCGAATTGATCGAAATCGGCCTCTGCGATTTACCTTCAATGGCAAATCCTATGAGGGGTTTGAAGGCGATACTCTGGCCTCGGCCTTATTGGCCAACGGTGTTCGTGTTACGGCGCGAAGTTTTAAGTATCACCGCCCTCGTGGCATTGTTGGTCATGGTCCCGAAGAACCCGCGACACTGGTGGAGCTGGATGGTGAGGATGCCTCGGGAAACCGCCCGGCAACCACCGTCCCTTTGCGCGACGGGCTAAGCGCGCGTTCGGTGAATTGCTGGCCATCGCCCGAGTTTGATATTGGCGGTGTAAATCAACTGCTCAGCCGTTTCATACCGGCCGGTTTTTATTACAAGACGTTCAAATGGCCCAATTGGCATCTTTTTGAGCCTTCAATTCGCAAAGCTGCCGGGTTGGCTGCTGCACCAGCTCAGCCGCCATCCTCGGGGCATTTCGAAGCGCGCCACGCCCATGCTGATGTCTTGATCGCAGGCGCAGGCCCGGCCGGACTGATGGCAGCGCTTGAGGCGGGACGGACGGGTAAGCGCGTAATCCTTGCCGACGAAGGCTCTGAGGCAGGTGGCAGCCTGTTGAACCGCAATCTTTCCATCGACGGGCAACCTGCAATGGGTTGGGTGGAGGATGCCGTTCAGGAGCTGCGGGGGAGGGCCAATGTGACCCATTTGCAGAATGCGACCGTCTGGGCATATCGCGAACACAATTTGCTGATTGTGAATGAGCGTAATCCTGTACAGGGAAGCATCATTGAGCGTTCTTGGCGCGTGAGGGCAGGCGAAGTGGTTATCGCCACAGGCGCAACCGAACGTGCCATGGTCTTCAGCAATAACGACCGGCCCGGGGTTATGTTAGCATCCTCGGTACAGGCCTATTTCAACCGATGGGGGGTTGTTCCCGGAAAAAGAGTAGTCCTGTTTACCAACAACAACAGTGTATATGCGGTCGCCTCTGATCTGATCGCGGCAGGGGTGCGGGTTGAGGCTATCCTCGACAGTCGCTCAAGCGTACCTCAGGCCGCACTGGAATTGGTGCCCGAAATCACTGTGCAATCTTCAACCGTTGTTGGAGGTGTGCGCGGTCATAAAGGGGTCAAAGCAGTAAAAGCCGTTTCCACATCGGGTTCTGTAAATTGGATTGAATGCGATTTGCTTGCGCATTCAGGGGGATGGAACCCGACTGTACATTTGTGGTCTCAATCTCGCAGCACGCTAAGGTTTGACGAAGATTTGGCTGCCTTTCTTCCTTATCAACCAGTGCAGAACTGCACAGCGGTTGGCGCTGCGGCTGGGCAACTGACACTTGATCAGATTATCGATGGGGGTGAGGAGCTTCCATATGAGATCGAGCCGCTTTGGCGGGTAGATCTGCCTGACCAGCGCGGAAAGGCGTTTCTGGATATTCAGAATGACGTGTCTGTCAGTGACGTGCATCTGGCTCTGCGTGAGGGCTATGACAATGTCGAACATGTCAAACGCTATACCACCGGCGGCATGGGTATTGATCAGGGTAAGACCGGGAACATCAACATCATCGGCACTGTTGCGATGCAAAAAGGTGTGCCGTTGCAAGAGGTCGGAACAACCACTTTCCGCTCGCCCTACACACCTGTGTCCTTCGGTGCGATCGGCGGGCTACGCGAGGATTCGGTTCTGTTCCCCTATCGGCACACGCCAGTTACCCAGTGGAACAAAGACAATGGCGCGGTCATGTATGAGGCCGGTGCGCGTTGGCGGCGCCCGGGTTATTTCCCTCAACAGGGTGAAGGCCTACAAGACGCCGTGAACCGTGAATGCCGTGCCGTTCGGGAGGGCGTTGGCGTCTATGATGGCTCACCGTTAGGGACATTCGAGTTGAAAGGCCGCGATGTCCCTCAATTCCTGGATTTTATCTATGCGAACGTGATGTCTTCGCTGACGCCTGGCAATGGTCGTTACGGGCTGATGCTATCGGATGATGGGCTGATCCTGGATGATGGCGTGGTGTTCCGGCTTGATGAACACAGATGGCTTGTTTCCACCTCTACCGGTCATGCGGATGCAATAAATCAGCATATGGAAAAGCTGCTTCAGACAGAATTCCCGGATTGGCAGGTGATGATCACGACAGTGACAAGCCAATGGAACAACGCCACGATTTGCGGCCCGCGCGCGCGCGATGTGATGCAGGCTCTTAGCACAGATGTCGACCTCTCGCCCGAGGCGTTTCCATTCATGTCTTTCAGGGATGGGACCGTCGCAGGTTTTCCCGCGCGCATCGTTCGCGTCAGTTTCACGGGTGAACTTTCCTTTGAAGTCAATGTTGCCCCACGCCACATGGCGGCGTTATGGGCCAAGGTGATGGAAGCAGGTGCCCCCTTTGGGATCCTCCCGGTGGGCTCGGAATCGAGCCACGTGCTGCGTGTCGAAAAGGGTTTCCTGTCGCTGGGACACGAAGTCGACGGCACAGTGGATGCCTATGACCTTGGGATGGGTTGGGCAATGTCGAAGAAAAAGACAGACTATCTTGGCAAACGCTCGATACAGCTGCGTCGCGAAGGAAAAGCAATTCGGCGGGAGTTGGTGGGCATTCTACCCGAAGATCACAACAGGCAAGTGCCAGAAGGCGCGCCGCTAACCCCCGGAGGTCGTAAAGAGGCCACCGAAGGCCTCGTAACTGCCTGCGTCTGGAGTGTTGTGAACGATCGCTGGGTCGGGTTGGCATTGCTGAAGAATGGTCATAGCCGACACGGGGAGACTGCTCATGTCCGCCTGAAAGATGAAGTGATCCCAGTCAAAATCACCAAACCGGTGTTCCACGATCCCGATGGCAAACTCTTGAGGTCCTGAGATGACTTATGACGCGGCAATTGCGCGCCAACCCCTAAACGCGCTGTTTGATCTAAAAGGGAGTTCGGCTGCCATTCAAAACTGGGCAGCTGATGTTCTGTCGACACTGCCAGAGCGGCCAAACTCGCGGTCAGGTCAAGCTTTAGTCGAATTGTATCATGTCGGGCGAAACCACTGGATCGCGCGCGCTCCGCTGGAGCAGGAAGCCGAACTGGAGAAACACCTCAGCCCAACCAATTGCCCGGCGGAAATCAGCATCGTGCGGGTTTCGGATATGCTGACATTCTTTCGAGTGGTCGGTCCGCAAGCTGACGAAGTGATGTCCGTTGCGTGTCCGTTGGATATACATGAAACTGAGTTCGGCGAAGAAACCGTGACATATACTGAATTGTTTGGCCTCAAAGCACTATTTATGCGGTGTGAAGATGGTTTTGAATTTGCCGTAGAGCAGAGCTTTGGCGATATGGTCGAGGATTATCTTTCCCGTGCCGTCGCCTAGAGGGAAAAAAGCGAATGGCACGAACACATATTCACAAATATCAAACCCGCTATCACGCTCAGGCGACCTATTCCAAGGCGATCCGGGCGCGAGGCGATTTTGTCTTCATGCAGGGCCAAGTTGGAACTATGCTGGATGGGACACTCATCGGCGAGGGCGACCCCGGTGTCCAGGCGGATCAGGCTTGCCGCAATATTCAACGCTGGATGGAAGAGGCCGGAGGCAGCCTTGCCGATGTTTGCAAGCTGACAGTCTATGTCACTGATATTTCCTACCGGCCTGCCGTATAT
Source organism: Ruegeria sp. G2 (assembly GCF_056533505.1). Lineage (NCBI taxonomy): Bacteria > Pseudomonadati > Pseudomonadota > Alphaproteobacteria > Rhodobacterales > Roseobacteraceae > Ruegeria > Ruegeria sp. G2. Next base: position 87,540 of record NZ_JBQFON010000004.1, read on the forward strand.
GAGGCAATCAACCGCTGGTTTGAAGGCGTGCATCACTGTTCGACCGGGGTTGTCGTGCAAGGTTTGGCCGACCCTTCACTGTTGGTTGAAATTGATGCAATGGCTGTGATCGACGAAGACACGGACGAAAGCGCTTGAATGGGTGGCGGTCGAGTTGTCTAGAATATCACTGTATGACAGTATGTCGAAGTGCAGCCCAGATTTATTATTAATTTGAGATGCTTACTATTCTGACTTCAATATTACCGATCTTTTTGATTATCGCGTTGGGTCTGGCACTTCGTAAAGGTGGAATTCCCAGCACCGATTTCTGGAACCTGAATGACAAGCTGGTTTATTGGGTTTTGATGCCCTGCCTGTTATTCACGAAGATCTCGTTATCGCCGTTAGATAAATCTGCGCTTGGCCTTTATTCGATGACCATATTGGGTGGGTTTTTGGCGGCGCTGGTATTTGCAGTCATCAGTGCCCGTCTGATGGGATATGCGGCACCGCAGGCGACGTCGATCTTGCAGGGAAGTGCGCGACATAACTCATTCATAGGCCTTGCGCTTGCAGCCAATCTTTACGGTCCAGTGGGGTTTGACATCGCCATTCTGGCGACAGCCATATTGGTGCCTATCACCAACATCGTCATGGTGGTCATGATGGTGGGGGCATTGAAACAGGATACTGCGACCCGATTGCCGATCGCTATCCTGCGTGAGCTTGGGCGAAATCCCTATGTCATCTCGATCCTATTGGCGATTGGGGCCAACCAGATGATCGGTGACCGCATTCCTGTTGTCCACGAGGTGGCTGACATTCTTGGGGCGGGCGCATTGCCCATTACTCTGCTGGCTGTTGGCGCAAACCTGCGTGTCCGGGCGATGGCGGCGAGTGCGCTGCCTCTAATGCTGGCTATTGTCGGCAAGATGATGGTTTTTCCGGTTGCTGCGCTATGTATCGGAATATTTGTCGGGTTACCTCAGGATGTTTTGCAGATTGCAGTGGTCTATTCCGTGGTGCCTACGGGGGCTTCATCGTACACTTTGTCCAAGCAACTAGGCGGGGACGCGCCTTTGATGGCCGCAATCGTCACGCTTCAGACCTTGATAGCAGCCGTTAGTATACCAATTTCGTTGGCGATATTGTTGCCGTTAATCGGTTAGACGAACCGAAAAATTCAACCCAATGGGTTTAGGATGTTACTGACCCATTGCGCAATATCCAGTAGCCGGGCGTCATAGCCCTTTGGCGCGACAAGCTGTATCCCTAGTGGCAATCCATTTTGGTCGGTCCCAAAAGGGATGGCGATCGAAGGAACCTGCAAAAGGTTCCACATGCGCGAGAACAAGGGATCTCCGGTCGCTTCCAGGCCCACCGGGGCCGTACCTGGCGCAGACGGCACAAGAAGGGTATCGGTATCCCCAAAAATCTGTTCCAATACTAATCCAGCACGATCACGGAGGATCAGAGCATGCTGGTAATCCACCTCGCTGATCTTTAACCCGGCTTCGATCAGCGCGTGAAATTGAGGACTGATCGCTGGCAATCCTTTTTCAAATTCATCGCGGCGTAATCGTGCGGTCTCATATGCCATTACAGTGTGATGTGCCGAGGTGAGTTCAGAAAAAATAGCAGGGTGGGCAATTTCGCCAGATTCCGATCCTGCGGCTGCAATGGCGGACATAGCACGGGTGCAGGTGTCACGCATCTCAATCGAGCCATCCATCCAGTGTGGTCCGCGCATCAGGCTGACCCGCGGCAAACTGTCCTCAAAACGCGCTCGTTGAGGCTGCTCGATGCCGCGTAGAACCGCATCGGTAAGTGCAAGATCATATGGATGACGGGCGAGTACCCCAAGCGTATCAAGGCTTGGTGACAACCCCATCACACCGGAAAGCGGGTAGCCATGGATCGTAGGGCGAAATCCATAAACTCCGCAATATGCAGCCGGTCGGATCAATGATGCCGCCGTCTGCGATCCAAAGGCCAGCGGAGCCATGAAATCAGCGACCGCTGCAGCGGAACCCGATGATGAGCCGCCCGGAGTATGGCCTGGATTGTGCGGGTTCGCAGTTTTGCCGGGCCGGAAATAGGCGAACTCGGTCGTAACTGTTTTGCCGATAGGAATGGCGCCCACATCGAGAAGCATTTGAACGCAGGCCGCGTTCATTACCGGTTGTCGATTAGAATACAGGTCACTGCCCCAACTGGTCGGCATGTCATCGGTATCGACGATATCCTTGATTACGAATGGGACACCATGGAGCGGCCCGTCAGATTGCCGATTATCGGCAGCCAGTGCCCGATCCATGGCGCGATCTGCATCAAGGTGCTGAAATGCCCCAAGCACAGGTTCGCGAAGTGCGATCCGTTCGAGATGTGCCTGCATGACCTCCGATGGCTTGACTTCTCTTATCCGGATCAGTCGGGCCAGTTCGTGCGCGCTGCGGCGACATAAATCACTCATGCCTTGAGTGCTTTCACCGCAGCTGAAAATGGATCGACCGGCATGTCATAGATGCCACCACCCAACCGACCAGCCTGACCCAACCTATCAAGTATGCCAAGCCCAACTGCTGGACCAGAACCTTGCGCCACCGCTCCGCGCGCAGTTGAGCCAAGCCGAATATCCAGAGAACGAAAATAGGGATGAGAACCTGCTGACAGACCTGTCACCCGTGCGTTGGAATTGTCAGGTAGATAAGCGCCGAGAACCTTTTTCTGCTCGGGGCTAAGTTCGATGGCCATGGCACCAAGGCCAAAGGCCTCGACCACGGCGCTGTCTCCGATGGCACCCAGGGCGCGGTCTTCGGGTAAGTCGGTATCGAGGCGACCCTTGGGCGGTGCTGCGGGAACAGTAAACCACCGTCCCGGCAGGCCCGAGATCTGAATGCCAACCTCTCGCCCATTACCACCTGCTGCCGTCACAAAACTGGAGCCTTCGACACCTTCGGCAAGCTTCATCATCAGCTTGGTCGCCGCCATCCAGAGATTCAGGAACAGCGAAGGAGAGTTCGCCATGAACTCCAAAACATCTTCGTCGTTGATGCCATCGGATGTGCGATCCTTAAGTTCATCAACCAACGCTTCTGTTGCGACGGGTGTGCGCCCATGGCAATCATCGCCACCTACCAACCCCGTAACCGCCAATGGAACCAACGCAATCCCTTCGGCCAGACCGTTTTGCAGCACATCCAGAAAGCGCGTGTTCAGCCAGCGGATGTGTTCGAGAACAGCGTCCGAGCGCAGACCCAATCGCAGCGACGGGCGTGCTCCACCATTGATCGGGGAAAAAACCCTCGTCTGACCGCGCCATGCGTCGTAGACCGAATGCAACGGCATGGAGGCGGACACCACGGCTGCCAGCGGTGTGACGACGTCGTGCTCCTGTGCCGGGCGTAACGCGATCTCACCTGCCATGATCATCGCTTCGGCCTGATCAAAGTCACGGGACAGACCTTCCCAGACTGCAGCAACACAAGCTGAATTGAGGATCGGAGCGGTGATATCCGCGGGGCGCGAAAAGGCTGGACCTGCGTGCAACAGTACATTTTCTGGCAGGTCAAGCGCGTCAGCTGCGGTATTGAATCGATTCCAGACCGGCTGTGTGACCATCGCCCGATCAAAGGCCAACTGGTCTGACGGGTGTAGGGTCATGATCCCTCCGGAGGAATGATCCAAGTTTCCGAGAAGTAGAGAAATGCGGTCGTGGTCTCATACCCGGCCTGCACGCGCGTACCCAACTTACCCGGCAGCGTGTGGCCATTGACGATGATCTGGGCCGCATGGGCAGGAACCAGTAGCGAGAACATGTTTTGCTCACCCGAGGCGACCTCATGTGGGGACAGTTCCAATGCACGAGGTGCTTCGAATCCTTCCCAAACCAGTTCAACCGTCAAGGGGCCGCCTGCAATTGTTTCGGTATACCGATGGCTCATCGGGTCGCCCGAACTGCGCACGGCATGTGCCCCAATTTCAGGCAGGGTTGCGAACGAAGGCGTATTGGCAAAGGCAGCCAGTTTACTGATAAAGTTCTTTTTAAGGAACGCGGTTAGTTCGGGATTGTCGCTGAGGATGACATTTGGGGCATTCGGTGGACCCTCAACCTGATCAGGCGATCCCAGAAGCAACAGCACCTGCCCCTGACCGACCGGAGACCAAGCCACCCGAAAGAATAGCGCCAAGGCGCTAAAATTGCCATTCTCGTCTTTAAGCAGGATGCCCGGGTTTTCGCCTGTCCAGTCAACAACGCCGGGGGTGATGGGCTCGTTCAGGGGCATCAGGTGTCCTCCGCAGGGGTAACCCAAGTTTCCGAGAAGGCCAGAAAGGCCGTGCTCATCGTGCGTCCAAAGAATTGGCGATCTGCCACCTGACCGCGCAGGGCGGTGCCGTTGATCCTGACCTGAGCCTGTTTGGCCTCAAGAAATACGGAATACATCTCGTGTTCTTTGGTCGCCGAGTTTTCGCGTGTGACTTCCACCGGCAGCGGTGGCCCCATATCCTGCCAGATCATGTCCAATGTCACACCCGAACCACGCAGGGTCTCGGAATAGCGTGTCTTGAGGTCACCGGGCCGCTTTTCAACGCTGTCACAATCCAGCCAGGTCATGGCCTGCAAGCCCGGTTTGCCAACAAATGTTGGCATCTTGGATACCCAGCCTTCAACGATCCAACGCATCATACGCTGGTTGTCGGTCATGATCAGGTTTGGGACTTTCGGCCAGCCGCTGGCCTCGTCCGGAGCGCCCAATACAATTGCTGCATGACCACGCCCATATGGCGACAGAACCACGCGAAAGAACAACGCCAGCGTATCGTAAAGGGCCTGATCGGGCTGCTGTTTCAGATAGATGCCCGGGTTCTCGCCCGACCAATCAACCCGCCCCGGGTTGTGAGGGATTCGCATGCTCATGACCAGCTTGCCTCGTATTCTTTCAAAGCATTTTCGATGAAAACGCGGCGCTCAAACCCCTGCAGATGATCGCCGGACCTCAGAATATCAGCAACCTTGAACGAGACTTCTTTCTGCAGGGCGCCATCATCGCGACCTTCCTGCAACGGGATTTTCAACACGGTATCCCCGGCATAAGTCGGGATTATACCCTTGAAATTGTCAGTTGGCTGTGCAGGTGGAGTTCCATTTGCCAGGGCCCGGATCGCGTTGCGCAACATCCGGCGCGCCTTGGCCACACCACGATCTGTGAATGACAGGTTCTCACGGGCATGAATGTTGATTGGGCCCTGGCTGACCCAAGCATCATAATCACCCGGATCGCGTTGCCGCATTTCATAGGTGCGATCAGGACCCTGGCCGTAGAAATCGGTTTTGCCAAAGCCCACTTCGTCCCGATTGGTCATGCCGCGCGGGTCGTCGTTGAACCGCTCTTCCCGAAAGTGACGCCAGGCGATGACCATGGTGTTGGTGTCATCAATTGGAGTGATCCATCGTGACAGCCCACCGCGTCCAAAGTACCTTGATCGATCCGGAATTGGGAAATGCCCGCCATTCTGAGTGAACGATGGCAACATGTGGTCATGTACTCGCACCCAGATGAAATCACCATCCCGACGCACATTGGTATAGAAATCGCCGGTCTGACTATCGTGAAACTCAATCATCGGCATATGCGCGAATGCTTCGTGGAACTGCACCCGCGCAGCCTTGGTGTGCAGATAGACCACATGAAACGGGTCCCACGCGTTCTCCATCACCTGTAGCCAGTTGCAGGGTGACTTGATGAGATACGGTACCAGTTCATCACCTTCATCATCGAAGGTATCCATAACCGGGAAAGGCGGGGTCCTATCTGCCGGACCCATATAGGCAAAAGCCAACCCTTTGTATTCGATGATTGGGTACGCCCCGAGACAGGCCTTTTTCTTTACCTGAGACGCAGGGGGTTCGCATGGTGTTTCCAGAACTGTCCCATCCAAGCCATACTTCCAGCCATGGTAAGAGCAGCGAATGCCGCCTTCTTCCACGATGCCGAATTCCAGGCTCATGTTTCGGTGGCAGCAATGCAGATGGGTGCATCCCAGCCTGCCATTTTTCTTTTCGCGAAACAGGATCAAATCCTCGCCCAGAATTCGGAGGCGATAAGGAAGATCTCCAATTTGATCAGTCATGGCGACGGGCATCCAAAACCGGCGCAGATACTCGCCGCAGGGTGTTCCAGGACCAACCTCGGTCAATTCCGTGTCGTAGTTTTCTGACCAGACACCTTGCTGATCGTGACCGCGAAAATTCCCTTTTGGAACCGTGAATGGGCTGTTGTCAGATGGGGTGTTCATTTTTGACCTTCCAGTCGTCGTGGCTTACGCATCCAGCGATTGGCTTCTGCATGTCTCGAGCTTCCACTCGGGAATGACCTGCCGATGTCTCATGCCGGATATGGCTGGACGCTGCAGTGCGCGAATGCTCTACAAATCTAGCGCTCTCTAATACATTATATTTTTTTATTGATAGTACCATCCATATGTCAATTAGTTATTTCTTCGCAATTCTGCGCCCTGCCAATTTGTCGGCCAACGCAATTAAAGGAACGGGTTGGATACAGGTGTGGTTCCGGTCCAGATTGACTTGACCTGCAGAAAATCCATGATTGCGTCTGGTCCCAGTTCCCGCCCATATCCCGATAGTTTGACGCCACCGATCGGGCTGCCTGGGTCCACGCTGCGGTAGTGGTTGATGTAAACGGTGCCCGCACATATCGCTTCGGCAACTCGGGCGGCTTTCGCTGCATCCGTGGTCCAAACCCCGGCGGACAGTCCATAGTCGCTGTCATTAGCGAGCGCGATGGCTTCGTCCTCAGATTCAAAGGTGGTGATTGAAAGCACGGGGCCAAAAACCTCTTCTCGCCAGATCTGCATGTCCGGAGAGACCTGATCAAAGATCGTTGGTCCGACATAGTAGCCGCCAATCCCTTTAACTGTTTGGGTGCCGTCCAGCAGGCAATTGGCGCCGTCTGCCTTTGCTTGTTCGATCATCGCAGTTACCTTTCTCAGATGCGGCTCATTGGCGAGCGGTGCAATCTGAGTGTTCGGGTCAAATGGGTCGCCAGGTATCAGTGAACGGGATCGTTCCAGCAGTCGCGAGATCATTGCGTCTTTGATCCGGGCTTCGACAACTAGCCTAGAACCTGCGACACAAGTCTGGCCATTTGACAGGAAAATGCCGGACATAACCCCGTTGATCGCCGAATCCAGATCACAATCGGCGAACACAACCTGAGGCGACTTGCCGCCCAGTTCGAGCGTTGTGGGCACGACTTGACCCGCGGCAGCCTGAGCGACCTTGCGGCCACCGATATCTGAGCCGGTGAAACTTACTTTGCGTGTCAACGCATGCCGAACAAGTGCCTCGCCAACTTCGTGGCCCCATCCCGTCACCACGTTCAACACACCCGGTGGAAGACCCGCCTCGCAAACAAGTCGGGCGAATTCCAGGGTTGAGGCTGACGCCATTTCCGAAGGTTTAACCACAACCGTGTTTCCTGCGGCCAGAGCCGGAGCCAGCTTCCATGCCAGGATCATCAGGGGCGAGTTCCATGGTGTAATTGCGACCACCACACCGTAGGGCGACCAGTGTCCTTCGCTTGTGACCCCAGGCGTGGAATTGCTCTGTGGAACAGGGGCTAGTTTGCGCGCTTCGGCAGCAAAATGGCGATACCAGCAATGCAATCCAGAAAGCTGACCACGTACCTCGGTAATGCGCTTGCCATTATCCAGAATCTCCGGTTCAACAAGTTTTTCCCAACGCTCCTCAAGCATATCAGCCATAGCATCAAGCATGTCGGCGCGCCCTGAAGGATCAAGCTGAGCCCACGGCCCTGCGCGAAAGGCGAGGTCCGCATCTCGTATCGCTACATCTGCCTCGGATGTGTCGCACCTGGCGATATGGCTCCAGACCAGTCCAGTTGCAGGGTTGATACTGGGTATGGTGTCCCCTTGCCAATCTATGAACTTGCCTGAAATGAATGGAGTGTAGGATCGCATTCAGTCTCCTTTCGATGCGTTCTGAGCTACCAGCGCCAGCAGGTCGCCCCGACACACCATCCCGCGATTGCCATGCGCGAGCACAAATCCGCTGTTGGGAAAATTTAGTTTCAGAGCGGGTCGGCCAGGATTATCGGGAAAACGCAGATGCCCCGCCAAATCGCCCGCCTGAACCTCTTGCCCAGCACAGACATATCGGTCGAATAAGCCATTTTCGGGGGCATAGAGTGAGTCATGCGGGGATGCGATCTCAACCTGCCGCGGGAGTGTTCCAATACCAGAGCTGCCTTCTAGAAGCCCGAGTTCGGTTAGGCAGCGCATCAAACCTGTTTCTGCGGCATCTACAATTTCGGGTGTGATATTGCCGCCACCGCCTAGCTCGGTTGCGATCATAGGAACACCTGCGCGCTCGGCTGCTGCGTTGACTGAACGATTGTCATTATGTGCGCCCAATACCCACATCAGCGGCAATCCGAATGCGTTGGACAGATCAAAGTTCGCTTTGGTCAGCTTGGGGTCAGCACAGCGCGACGCCAGTGCGCAAGGTGCAAAGACCGATGCCTTGCCGCCGGAATGCAGATCAATCACTGCATCAACACGTGGCAGTAATACTGTTTCCACATAGTGCGCCAACATCGCCGTCGGCCCGCCGTCGGGGTCACCGGGAAAGGCGCGGTTAAGATTCTGCCCGTCCAGCGGAGATACTCGAGAGGAGCTGGCGACCGCCGGAGCGTTAAGGGCTGGTATCATGATGATCTGTCCGGCAATCTGTGAGGGATCCAGCCGCTCGGCTAGCCGCAATATTGCAGCGGGGCCTTCGAATTCATCACCATGAGTTCCACCTAGCAGCAGAACCGTCGGGCCGTCAGATCCGCGAAGACTGACGATCGCAATGGGGTGATATCCCAGTGGCACGGTGTTGTCTGACCACTTCAGCATTAAATCCCCGGTCTGTTTGCCCGGAGAATCTAGATTGATGGTTGCATGCACTCTGCTGGGTTGCGTTTGTTTCGCCTCTGCCATGGCAGGTCCTTTGTTCAATATGCCCCCATATACCATAATATTTTTGCAAGTGAATTGGCATATGAATAAATATGTGTGATATATTTTGTTGAGCAGCGTGATTGATCCGTTTCGAGGAAGCAATATGACCATAGTTCTGGCAAAATCTGGAATCGAAAACATCAAGCCACATATGGTGGGTGCGCCGATAGAAGCCGGGCAACCTGCGACCGTGCTATTGAATTCCAACGAAAGTGTTTTTGGACCCAGTCCCAATGCGCGTGCGGCGGCGCGCGCCGCCATGAGCGATATTGAGCGCTATCTAGAGAACCCTGATCGTGTTCTTGCACCCGCTATCGCGCGGCATTTCGATCTGGACGAATCTTGGATAACAACGGGACAAGGTTCGGATGATTTGCTGGCCCGATTGGCCAGAGCCTATTTGGGGCCGGGCACCGAGCTGATCCGAAGCGCAAACGGATATCTAAAGGTTCCAAACTACGTTTATGCAAATGATGCCGATGTAATTTCAGTCGCTGATGACGGCTTCAAGCCCTCGGTTGATCGAATGATTGATGCCGTGACCAATCGAACGCGGATTGTTTATCTTGCGAACCCGGAAAACCCCGCTGGAACCTATTTGAACGGATCTGAGGTGAGGCGGCTACACGCAGCGTTGCCTAAGGACGTGTTACTGGTGATTGATGCGGCATACGAAGAATATGTCGACGCTGAAGACTATGAGCCAACGCACAAGTTGGTGGAAGAGGCCGGCAACGTCGTTATGTGCCGGACATTTTCTAAGATCTACGGCTTGGCCGGAGCGCGGGTAGGATGGGTGTTTGGTCCTCCGGATATCCTGGATAGTATTCGGCGTATTGCCTTGACCTTTCCCGTTGCTTCACCTTCGGCGGTCGCTGCGATTGCAGCGCTTGAAGATCGGGCGCACACACGCTTTGTGTTTGATGCCAATCAGCGTGGGCGCAAGTGGCTTTCGTCGGAAATGCAATCGCTGGGTTTGACGATAGTCCCAAGTCAGACCAATTTTCTTTTGGTCCATTTTCCTGATCCAGTGAAATCTGCAGAAGGGGTCGACCTCTTCTTACGCCGGAATGGTATTGCAGTAAGGCGTTTGGCATCGGCTGCCTACAAGGATTATATTCGCATAACCATTGGGCGGCCCCATGAACTGCAAGCTGTGCGAGATGGTATTGCTGAATTTTTGAATGGGGCGGGCTAATGGGCGGATCACTTCAACCTGCCGCAAGTGCTCGGGATATTGCCTTTCCGTCGGGTGCTGACATCATCGCCTGCATAAAGCAATCGGGTATTCGGGAAATTGTTGCCCTGCCGGATATCGTCACAAGTGACGGCCTTCTTTGGCCGATTTCGAAAGATCCCGATTTTCGCCTGACCCGCATCTGTAAAGAAGATGAGGGAGTTAGCATCTGTGGGGCTATGTCCTACAATGGTACTCGGGCGCTATTGATGATGCAGCAAACCGGGTTGATGGATTCTCTGAACGCCATTCGGGCAATTGGCATGGACTATGAGTTGCCCATCGTGATGATGGTCGGATTGCAGGGAAAAGAGCCCGATGTGCAACCCGACCAATCAGCTTCATACGGGGTGCGGATTATCCAACCGGTGCTGGATGCGATGGAAATATCGCACTCGCTGATCGAAGAGCCTGAAGATATTGATCATATTCCGCAAGCCGTCGATGCGGCATACAACGCGTCGTGCCCTCATGTATTCCTGATTGGACGGAGCCCGGAGGCAACATGATCATTGACCGTGATGATGCGCTTGCTGCGTTGATACCCCATGTGAATGAACGGGATATCGTTGTGGCCGTATATCAAAGCTGCTTTGATTGGCTGCAACTCAATCCTCGTGACCTGAACTATGTAGCGGTCGGAGCAATGGGTCAGGCCAGTTCACACGGTTTAGGTTTGGCGTTAGCCAATCCAGACAGGCGCGTGATTGTTTTGGATGGGGATGGCAGTCTGTTGATGAATCTGGGTTCTCTGGTCACGATAGCAAACTCAGGCGTAACTAATTTGTATCACTTCGTGGCGGTCAACCGGGTGTATGAGGTGAATGGCGCGCATCCGCTGCCCGGCGCTGATCGGGTAGATTTCGTTGGGTTTGCGCGTTCAGCCGGATATGCCGGGTCGCAAGGTTTTCGCGAGCTGAAACTGTTTGCAGACGCGTTACCATATATTCTGAATACGCCGGGCCCTCAGTTTGTTTCGATGGAGATTCAGCCGGGCAAATCCTATCCACGCGACTATGACTATATTCACAGTGCAAAGGCGCGACAAAGCTTTCGATATGCGCTCAATCGGAGCTAAGCGTGTCCTTCGCTATTTCGAGAAAGATATTTGCAGCAGCGGATAGTGGTCTGTTGTTGGACCAGAAAAGCACTGTTTGAAAATTTAGCGGTGCAGCAAACGGCAGCACAGCGCATCCTGGAACGGTTTCGGAACGGCCTTTGGACATTCCGACAATCGACACTCCAAGCCCTCGCGCGACAAGACGACAGACTCCATCCGTAGTTCGAGTTTCATATTTTAGGCTACGCGAAATCGATTTGGCATCGAAAAAGCGGTCGACCTCGAACCGGAAGCGGGATGAACCCATGTAGGATATAAAACTCTCATCCGCCAAATCTCGCGCGTGAATGACGGATTTGTCTTCTAGCCGGTGGCCCTTGGGCAAGACGCAGTATACATCATCATCCGATAGCATCAGGCTGTTAAAAGATGGGTTAGACGGGACGCTGGATGTAATCCCAAAATCAAAACTCTGCGATACCAGCCATTCTACTGAATCGTCATTGGCCTCAAATTCCAACCGCGCCATAGCCTCGGGGCAGGCCAATGCGAATGAGCTGATCAGATCGGGGGCCAGTTGCGTCGCGAAGGCTGGGGTAGTTACCAGGCTTAGTCGCGCGTGTCCAAAACTCCCGATCGCTGTTGCCGCCTGCTTGATATGTTCCATACCGCTGACGGCTTGGCGCACTTCCTGTACAAGCAGCCGCGCTTCGTCTGTAGGAATCAGAACCCTTCCTGAGCGTTGAAACAGAGCAAATCCGACTTCAGCCTCAAGATCGGCGATTAGCCGACTAACTGCAGGTTGCGAAATGCCCAGCATTGTCGCGGCTTCTGTTACAGATCCGGTAGATACCACGGATCGAAACGCATCGACCTGTCGAAAGGTAATTTTCATTCTCTAGGTCTTTTCACTCCCAGGTCGCTGAGGCAAGGGTTTCAGGCACGGTGCCGCCAGCAGATGGTCACTACTGTGGCCGGGTTGAAACGGTAATGAACTCGATCTCGTCCGATAGGATTTCGTGTACTCCGTGTGGTAGTTTGGCGTCAAAGCTAAGCGTGTCGCCCGTCGCCATCAGAAATTCTTCGGCACCGCACAGATACCGGGCACGCCCTTCGATCATATAAATGAATACGTGTCCCTCGTGTTGGTATTTGGGCAAGGTGTTTTGGTCTTGCTTAGAAATACGGATGCGTGCGGATTGAAAGGACCCGCCCGGCCCGCTGTGCTTACCCAGTGTCAGGTAGTCATGTGCGTGGTCATGCGTAATCCGCCGCGACGGCAACCCTGTGCCTGCGGGAACATGGTGAACGTCTGCCGTGTGCTCGGAATGGCTGAACAACGCCATCAGAGATACTGACAAGGCATCGGCCAAAGCCTGCAGTGTGCCAAGAGAAGGCGAAACGTGGCCGTTCTCGATTCTGCTGATCATCGCCGTCGACAGGTTTGCCTGAGATGCCAGTTCTGTGACGGTCAGGTTTCGCTCTTGCCGCAGTCTTTGCAGAGTGCGCCCAATCTCCAGTTCAGTCTCAGGTTTTTTGTCCTGCATCAGGTCACGTTGATCCCAAATATATGCATAAAGCAATTTGTGACCTGATTTTCAGGCGTGTAAAGTATGATCTACTCAAAAATTGAGCTGACTTTGATGAACTAGCTCGACCTGTGTGATCAAGGGCTGTTCTTCTCGGATTCATTTACTTAGTTTGAAAACGAATGGGTTTGTTATTTCCCTTTCCAGACCGGGTCGCGCTTCTCAGCGAAGGCCCTTGCGCCTTCAAGCTGATCTTCACTGGAGTAAAGTACATCTACCGTACGCAACTGCCGTTTGGTGATGCGGTTCATCGCATCCTGAAACTTGCTGTCTTCGGCTTCGCGCACAACTTCTTTGATCGCTGCATAGACAAGTGGTGGTCCTGAGGCGAGCAGGCGCGCAAGCTCCCAAGCGCGATCCATGAGCTGATCGGAAGGCAAAATCTCATTGACCAATCCCCAGCGGTGGCCTTCTTTGGCATCGAACCAGCGACCTGTCAGAAGCAATTCCATTGCGATGTGATAGGGGATGCGTTTAGGCAGTTTGACGCTGGCGGCATCCGCGACGGTGCCAGACCTGATTTCAGGCAAGGCAAAGGTAGCGTGTTCTGCGGCCAGAATCATGTCAGCTGAAATCGCAAGTTCCAACCCACCCCCGCATGCAATTCCATTGACGGCGGCGATGACTGGCTTGTTGAGGTCGCGCAGTTCCTGAAGCCCTCCGAAACCACCCACACCATAATCCCCATCCACCGCGTCGCCGTCGGCGGCGGCTTTCAGGTCCCAGCCGGGGCAAAAAAACTTTTCTCCTGCACCAGTCAGAATGGCGACGCGCAATTCGGGGTCATCGCGAAACTCAGCAAAGACCTGCCCCATGACGCGGCTGGTGGCCAGATCGATGGCGTTGGCCTTAGGGCGGTCCAGAGTAACCTCAAGGATTGCGCCCTCGCGGCGGGTCTTGATCGGGTCCATATCTCAGGCCTTTCTGATTAGGGCATCCACTGCAACCGCGCGGGTCGGTGTGCAAAGAAGCGGGTTGATTTCGACCTCGCTAAGCGTATCGGCATTGTGCACGACATAGTTCTGAACAGCCAGAACAGCGGCAATGATCTCATCTATATCAGCCGCTGGTTGGCCGCGATAGCCAGCCAGAAGCGGAGCGATTTTTAGCGCGCCGAGCGCACCACGAATTTCATCTGGCGTCGTCGGTATCAGCAGCGAAGTGGTATCACGCAAGATCTCGGTCAGGACACCACCCGCGCCGAGGGTCAGAACAAACCCATGGGCGGGGTCGCGCACGACGCCGACCAGCAGTTCGGCCACGGTTCCCGAGATCATTTCTTCGATCAGGATCTCGTCAGTTCCGATTTCTGTGGCAACTTTCGGCACGTCAGAGGCCTGAACTCCCAATCGCACGGCGGCGTGTTCGGACTTATGGGCAAGTCCGACGCCCTTGACGGCGAAAGGCGCGTTCATCTCGTGTGTCGCGCATTGGGCTTCTTCTGCACTCCGAACCGAACGGTTCTGGGGCACACGCAGACCATGTTCTGCCAGTGCCTGTTTGGCGTCCGCTTCGGTCAAGATTCGTTTGGCTTCAAGGTCGCCTGGTAAGCAGATTGGTTCGTGCGATGGCGCACAGATCTGACCCGCGGCCCGAGTAGCAGCGAGAGTTTCACTTAAACCCATGAACGGAACCACTTCACCCGCCATCAAGGTTTGCGCGACATCCTCTGGCAGAAGTTCGGGCAAGGTCGCCGCCACAGCAAATCGTGCGCCGGTTTCTTCTCGTACTTTGAGTGCCGCGTTCGTTGCACAAGCCCAATCCGTCAAGTCGGTGGTGGGATAGTCGACGATCGAGATGGTCAGATCGATATCGTCCCCGGTCATCCCGGCCCAGGCCCTCGCCATTGCTGCCTCGTCGCGCCAGACATACGTGTGATAGTCGAGCGGATTGTTCAGCGCGACCATCGGACCAAGCGCATCGCGCAATCGGGTTTCTTTGTCTTGGCTCAGTTTGGGAAAGCTGAGGCCTGTGCCAACTGCCATATCCGCGATCAGGCTTGCCTCGCCTCCGGAACAGCTGATCGATGCAATGTTGGCTCCTGTTAACGGTCCGTAGCAGTGCAGCAATTTCAGCGTTTCTAGAAACTCTGGGAGAGACTTTAGTCGCGGTATGCCAAGTCGGTTCAGCAAAGCCTGCGCGCCCGCGTCGCTGCCTGCCAGTGAAGCGGTATGTGACACAGTCGCTGCCTGCGCCTGTTCAGACGCACCAACCTTCAGCGCGATCAGGGGAACGCCTTTCTCAAAAGCTTTGACGGCAAGGACTTCCCATTCGCGAATATCCTTAAAGCCTTCGATATGCAGACCTACTGCAGTGACCCGCGGGTCATCGATTAGCGCTTCAGCGATCTCTGCCTGGCTGGTCTGCGCCATGTTCCCGCAAGTCACCATATATGCAATCGGCAGGGCACGTCGCTGCATCGTCAGGTTGATCGAGATGTTTGAGCTTTGGGTCAGAATGGCGACGCCGCGCTCAACGGGAACTGCTCCATGTTGGTCAGGCCATAACAGCGCCCCGTCCAACGCGTTGATAAAGCCATAACAGTTTGGCCCCAGAATGGGCATGGAACCTGCCGCTTTGATCAACTCTGATTGCAAGTCTCCACCCGTATCATCCTCGGCCACAGCTTCCGAGAATCCGGATGCAAAGCAAACTGCACCACCGCTGCCTATTTCGGACAAAATCTGTACCGCCTCAATCGTGGCGTGTCGATTGATGCCGACAAAAGCGGCATCCGGGGCGGAGGGCAGGTCCTCAAGCCGCGCGTAGGCTTTGTGCCCCGCGAGTTCAGCCGCCTTGGGGTGAACGGGCCAGATGTCCCCGGCATACCCCATGAGTTGGGATTGCTGGATAACCTGCTGACACCACGCACCACCTCCGATGACCGCTATGGATTTCGGACGCAGAAGGCGAGAGATATCCTTGCTCATCTACGCCTCAGGCACCCAGAGGCCGCAGCAGATCACGGCTGATGATGTGGCGTTGAATTTCGCTCGTGCCGTCCCAGATTCGTTCGACCCGCGCATCCCTCCAGAACCGTTCGATCGGGAAATCGTCCATCAGCCCCATCCCGCCATAGATCTGCAGCGTGGTATCCGTCACCCGCGCCAGCATCTCCGAAGAGTAGACTTTGGCCGACGCAATCTCGCGGTTTGAGGGCAAGTCCTGATCCAGTCGCCATGCGGCTGAGAGTGTCAGCCAATCGGCGGCGTCGATCTCGGTGATCATGTCGGCGATCTGGAAGCTAACACCCTGAAACTTGCCGATTGGTTGGCCAAACTGCTTGCGTTCAGCGGCGTAATTCAGCGCGTAATCAAAACAGCGCCGCGCCCGCCCGACTGAGAAGGCAGCGACCGTCAGGCGCGTCGCGTAAAGCCATTCGTTCATCACGGCGAAACCGCCATCGACCTCGCCCAAAACCTGTGCGTCTGGCAGGCGGCAATTGTCGAAGTACAGGATGTAATTCTTGTAGCCCTTGTGGCTTACCGAATTGTACCCCTCGCGCACCTCAAAACCCGGCGTACCCCGATCCACAAGGAAGGTGGTGATACGCTTTTTTGGGCCTTTCGGGGTTTCATCCACACCTGTTGCGATGAACACGATGAAGAAATCAGCATGTTCTGCGCCTGATATGAAGTGTTTCGAACCGTTTACGACCCAATCGTCGCCATCGCGAACCGCCTGGCATTTCATGCCTCGGACGTCCGAACCCGCGTCGGGTTCGGTCATCGCCAGCGCGTCCATTTTTTCACCGCGTACAGCGGGCAACAGATAGCGTTCACGCTGCTCGTCATTACACGCCATCAGAATGTTCTGCGGGCGACCGAAGAAATGGGTCAATGCCATGGACCCGCGACCCAGTTCGCGCTCAACCAGAGTGAAGTCGAGATGCGACAGACCTGCACCGCCCACTTCTTCAGGGAAGTTGCAGGCATAAAATCCCAGATCGATGCACTTCTGCTTGATCTGTTCGCCCAATTCGGGCGGGACTTGGCCGGTCCGTTCGACCTCGGCCTCATGCGGATAGATCTCATTCTCGACAAAACTGCGCACGGTCGAGACGATCATGTCCTGTTCTTCGGATAAGCCAAATTGCATAACGCGGTTCCCCTGATGCCTGATAGAGAATGAAACGGCATTGTCAGAACCCATGACATGCACTAATCGTAGATAATCATGCCGAGTTAGAAAAAATTGACTGAGACCTACAACTTTTTGCTGTTCGATGGTTTCTCGAACCTGTGCCTTGCCAACATGGTTGAGCCGCTGCGCGCCGCGAACACTTTGGCGGGGCAGCACCTCTATGCCTGGCAATTCTATTCGCCAGACGGTGCACCTGTGGAAAGTTCCAGTGGGTTGCAGGTGGCACCTCACGGTGCCATCGGGGCTGCAGTGGGCGATGCTCTGATCGTCATGCCGTCATATGGATATCTGGAGCATTCCGTTTCAGAAACGTTGCGCGCTTTGCACCGTGCGTCAAGTCGACATTCTCGGCTGGCTGGCCTGGATACCGGAAGTTGGTTGCTTGCTGATGCAGGTTTGTTGAACGGGTATCGCGCAACCATTCACTGGGATGAATTATCGCGGTTCGAAGAGGCATTTCCAGACGTTGATGCCCTGCAAGAGCGCTTTGTGATCGACCGCAACCGGATCACCTGTTCCGGCGCTATGGCGGCTTATGATCTGGCCACGGCGCTGATCCTTGCGGACCATGGACCATTGCTGTCGATGGAGGTCGCGCATCTTCTGATGAACCGCGGTGAACCAAGCGCTGCTTCGCCACAGATGAAATCCGAAGACAGGCTTGTGAATAGGGTGCTGGGCGTCATGCAAGGCACATTGGATGCGCCGGTATTGATAAAGGATATCGCCCGCCAACTCGGGTGTTCTCAAAAGAAGATCGAAATCCGTGTTTTGGCCGAACTGGGTGTAACACCGCAGGCGCTCTATCGTCGCTTGCGTCTGAATCTGGCGCGCAAACTTGCGGTCGAGACCCAACAATCCGTGGCCGAAATCGCCAGCCGCTGCGGGTATGAAAACCCCAGTGCCATGACGCGTGCGTTCCGGGCTCAATTCGGGCAGACACCGACTGCCTATCGGAACGGCGGGTAGCTTCCGGATCAGCTACGCACGCGTGAGAGGTCTGGGTCATAGGGGGAAGGTGCAATCACCTCGGCACCGATCATTTCTCCGCACAGGTCAAGCTGCATTCGGCTGCCGGGTTCAGAAAATTCTGGATTCAAAAAGCCGTAAGCAAGGTTTAACCCTGTTCGGTGGCCCCAGTCACCTGACGTGATGGTACCAACAACCACGCCGTCCAACATCAGCGAGGCTCCACCATGGGCAGGTGCTTTGGTTGTATCGATTTTCAGGCTTACCAGTTTCTTCTGCGGACCGCTCTCAAGACATTTCTGCAACGCGTTTCGGCCAATGAAATCGCCTTTGGTCAGTTTCACGAACCGATCCAAACCGGTCTCAAACGGATCGAACTCTGTGAGCAGGTCGGCTTTCCAGTGCAAGAACCCTTTCTCCATCCGCATGGACTCGACGGCGCGGGCTCCAAAGAGTTTCATGCCATGTGTCTCGCCTGCTTTTCGAAGCGCCAGATAGGCCGCATAAAGCGAGGCGTTTGGGACATGTATCTCGTAGGCCAGTTCCCCTGAGAAGCTGATATTCAACACAGTTGCCGGCGCGAACCCGACAAAGCACTCGCGAACAGACAGCCAGGGGAAGGCGTCTCGTGACCAATCTCCTCGTGCACAAGCGGACAATACGTCGCGCGATTTGGGTCCGGCCAGCACCAGTATGGACTGATCATTTGTGAGCGAGCGGATTTGCACATCCTCGCCGTCATGCAGATGCGCCTGCAGCCAATCCATATCATGGTATTCGCTGGCGGCGGCGGACCCATACCAAACCCGCGCCGGGCCGCGATCGCTGGCGGGCAAGTTGGCGATTGTGGCCTCGGCTTTGACCATCCCCTGATGGTTCAGCAGATAGCCAAGGCCGACCCGCCCGTCGCGTTTTGTCACCGCGCCGCACATTAACCGGTCCAGAAACTCATGCCGGTCGGCTCCGCTAATTTCCAGCCGGTTGAAGCCGTTAACTTCGGCCAGTCCGACATTTTCTTGAAGGTTTCTGATTTCTGCTGCGACGACGTCAAAGGTTTCGTCAAAACTGAAATTCAGCGTTGGGTGAAAGTCAGGCGCGGGTTTGATGTAGTCAACCCGCTCCCAGCCGTTGACCACTGTAAATTCGGCCCCTTCTGCTGCGAGGATCGGGGTCAGCGGTGTGGTTTTGGCCGGGCGACCGGCAGGCCGGTGTTCGTGCGGGAAATGAAAGCGGAATTCATTCTGGTAGTCCTCGATTGCTTTCAGCGCGGTCAGCTCCACATTGGTGTGTCCGGTAAACCGACGCGGATCAAGGCACCACGTGTCATAGCAGGCTTCGCCATGAACGATCTGTTGGGCCAGCAGCCAGCCATGGCCACCCCCTTCGCCCAGACCTGCGCGCAGGCCGATGATGCAGAAAGCGTTGCGTTTGCCGGGAATCGGCCCGACCAAAGGTGCGCCGTCAATCGTATAGGTGATCGGACCATTCACGACGGTGTGGATGCCGACCTCCATCAGTGCGGGCATCCGGGCAAACGCACCTTCCAGCACATCCGTCACGCGGTCCAGATCGTCAGGGCACAACGCGTTGACAAAATTCGGATCGATCCAGTCCATGCCCCAGGTTTTGCAATCCTGCTCATAGAAGCCGACCAGCAAACCGTTCTTTTCCTGACGGCAATAATAGTCACTGATCGGACAGCGGAGCAAGGGCATGCGATGATCTGCGTCGCGGATTGCCGCGATCTCTTCGGTCAGGAAATACTGATGCTCCATCGAGGCAACGGGGTGGTGTACATCCATCATCGCGCCCACTTCGTTGACCCGATAACCGCAAGCGTTAACCACTATTTCGCAATCAATATCGCCGTGTTCGGTGTGCACCGTCCACGTATCGTCCTTGTGCTGCGTCAGCCCGGTGACCGGAGTGTTGCGATAAACCTCGGCCCCGGCTTTGCGCGCACGGCGTGCCAGAGCTTGGCACAGCTGTGCCGGATCGATGTCACCATCAAGCGGATCCCACAGCCCACCCAATAGGTTATCAGTCGAGATCAGCGGGTGGCGGCGGGCGCACTCTTCAGCATCTATGACCTCAAAATGCACATCCATTCCGCGCGCCATGGAAGCAAAGTGGCGATACCCCTGCATCTGCTCCGGCGTGTTGGCGAGCCTGATACCGCCGTCGCCATGATGGTAGTTAATCGGGTAATCTGGATCCTCGGCCAATTCCTTGTACAGATTGATCGAGTGCGTTTTCAGTCCAACCATAGTCTGATTCATGCCAAAATTGGTCACCTGCGCAGCCGAATGCCAGGTTGTGCCGCTGGTTAGCTCGTTGCGTTCTACCAGTACTACGTCGGTCCAACCCTCTTGGGTCAGATGATAGAGTGTCGAACACCCAGCGATACCGCCGCCAATGACAACAACCTTGGTACGCGATTTCATGGCATCACCCTCCGGCTCGTTTTTTTGGGATTAGCGCGATCTGCGGTGTGGATCACAAGCGCTGCGACCTTTTTGATCACAAAATCAGAAATAAATAAGCAAAATATCGAAATAAAGTGCATGTGATCAACATAAGTGGCCAGCATTTTGTTGAATTGCTCAACCTCCTGCACCCCGAGGATCACATGGGCTTTTCCACTAACGATATGGTGCAGGGCACGAAGCGCATTTCCACCGCCAAGGAGCGAGATAACCTCTTTCGTTCGCTCGCAGACCCGGGCGATCCAAGGCATGGGCAGAGCGTGGAGCATTAAAGGCCCGAACGCGGGCACCCGGGGCGTAAGAGATTTGCAGGCCATTCTCACCGCTTGCTTATCCGTCGATCAGGATGGGCATATCCGGGAACAACCTGATACTCTGAAGAGCGTGGACCGGTTTTATTCAATCAATTTGAAACTGTCTGCCAGCCAAGGGATCTCTGCGCACAGCGGAGCGATGATACGGTTGCTGATCAGTGATCGTGTTTTATCCTCCACCAATTCAACAACGGATCTGGAGCAATCTGGCGTCGTGACCAGCGCCAGAGTGCGCGCAAAGCTTTTACCTGGAAACGGGTGCATACGCAGGTCGGCTTGAAACCGTTTCGCCCGCGAATACAGCAGTGGGGTTGTAATGGTCCAACCAGCACCAGCTGACACCATCGACATCAGCGTCTGGTTATTGCTGCATTCAAATCTGTGAGAGGCTGATATCCCTATCCGCCGTAGTTGAGCTTCTATCTGACGCGCGATGTAAAGGTTGCTGGAAAATCTCAGGAACGGAAGTTTAGTGCGGCCTTTGACAATATCGCTCAAAGGCGCCTCGTTGGCCTTGGGCAATATGATGACAAATGGATCACTTAGAAGCGAACGATCTTGCAGGTCACGTAATCTTTCGCTGGGTGTGGTGGATATTCCCAGGTCCAACTGTCGATCGCGCAACATCTCGATAATCGAATGGCTGGAATCTGTGTGATACATGAAATTGCAGGCAGGCATGCTCGATGACAGGTAAACGGCCAGTTCCGGTATAATGTCGCTGTCAAAATCTTCGATGGTCCCCAATCGAAGATTGCTGGCTTCGGATACGCTTCCTGCCGACGCCTCAGCCTTTGCTATCCGGATCAACTGTAATGCATCGTCAATGTTTCGTAGAAAAGCCTTTCCTTTTGGGGTCAGAACCATTGGTCTGCGCGAGTGATTGAACAGTTCAACCCCCAGATGGTCTTCGAGATTACGCAGATGGTGCGACACTGTGCTGACAGTAAGACCTGTTTCTTTCGCCGCTGCTTGCATCGATCCTTTTTGAGCGCAAATCTGAAACAGTTCCAACCATTTGAAACTAAGATCTTTGGGGGCAGATTGGCGCGGCATTCTAGATCCTATGGATTCAGGCATACCTGCGTATAATTAAGCGCCTCATGCGAACATTGATATCAATTTATCAAAATCCGGCACCCGTTTCTCAAATACCAAACGCTGATTTGAAAATCTGCAATGCGACTTGCAATTGGTCTGCCCTGCCAAATACATTTGTACTTCGACGCCAGTCGCTAGATGTCGTATCGCCACCATTGTTTGCCTCGTTTGTGCTTGAATTTCATAGAATTTGGACGTTAAACAGGCCGATGCAGCAGAAAGACCGCACCGCATGGCAATACTAGTATTTCTTACTCAACTGGCCGGAGCCACAATGCTCTTGCTGTTTGCGGTTCGAATGGTCCGAACAGGGATCGAGCGGAGTTACGGCGCCTCGTTCCAGCGTGTGCTGACACGAAACAACAGCATGATGGGTTCCAGCCTGACGGGGATGCTTTTGGCAGTTGTTCTACAGAGCTCGGCTGCTGTGGCGCTGTTGGCCTCAGGGTTCGCGGCGGGCGGATATCTGGCTTTTCCGGCGGGTCTGGCAATTGTTTTGGGGGGTGACCTTGGTTCCGCCCTTGTGATTCAGATACTGTCATTCCGTCTTGACTGGCTCGTGCCGCTACTATTGGCCATCGGTGGTTGGTTATTTGTCAAAACCGAACGAAAGCGGCCACGTCAGATCGGTCGAATTCTGATGGGTGTCGCCTTTATTTTGATTTCTCTGCGGTTTTTGCGTGAAGCCATGGACCCGATCCGGGACAGCGCGTTCCTGCCCGCAATCGCTGACTATCTCGTACGCGATTATGTGACTGCATTCATTGTCGGAGGTGCGCTGGCCTTTGTCATGCACAGTTCAGTTGCGGCCATTTTGATGTGCGTCACGCTGGTCCAGATAGGTGCATTGCCGTTCTCTGCCGGATTGTCATTGGTGCTAGGCGCAAATTTGGGCAGCGCGCTCATTCCAGTTTGGTTAACGCGTGGGATGGACATACGTGCCCGGCGCATTCCTTACGCAAATCTCGCGCTTCGCGGGGTCTGGGCCGTGCTATGCCTGTTTGCCGCGAACTTGGCTTTGCGCGCTGGGATGATCGGCAGCGATTATCAGGGGCAGATGCTGGTCAATGCGCATTTGGCGTTCAATGCTTCACTCCTGATCTTGTCTTTACCCTTCTGCGGAATGTTGCAGGCTCCGTTCATGCGGCTGCTACCGGATGAAAAACCAGTCGTAGAGGCCAACCCGCTCGCTCGGCCCGCAAGCGCCCTTGATCCACAAGTGGCGGGGTCTCCAACCCTTGCGATCTCGGCCCTCAAACGCGAGCTGGTTCGAATGGCTGATCTTGTGCAGCTGATGTTCAGCCCCTTGCTGGGGCTCTACCGATCTGGTGAACCCGAACAGATCAAAGCAATTCAGGCTATAGATCAGGATGTTAACCAATGCTTGACAGATATCCGGGCATTTGTCGCAGCATTGCCTGCGGATAAGATGGATTCGAAAAATTCTGATGCAGCCCGCGATATGCTGGAATATGCAGTCCGGTTGGAAACGGCAGGCGACGTGGTGGCAAAGCGCCTGACGGTGCTGGCTGGTGAATTGCGGGAAACAGGAAAACAGTTTTCGCCAGAGGGATGGTCGGAAGTGCAACAGATGCACGAGAAAATACTGGCCAATCTGAAACTGGCGACAAACGTCATTATTTCGGAAGATCTGGAAAGTGCACGGCTTCTGAACTTGGAAAAGACTGAGATCAAGCGTGCCGAACGTGACAGCAGAAAACGTCATTTCCGCCGTCTGCAGAATGGCATGGCAGAAAGCTTCGAAACCAGCGATGTGCATCTCGAGACCCTACGGGCGCTTCGTGAATTCAATAGTCATATCGCCGCTATTTCGACGCCGATCCTCTACTCCAGCGGTCAGTTGCTTGAGACACGGTTGATCGAAGAATTGCCCCCCCGTGAGCAAGAGGCTGAAACCTAGCGGGCGAATGAGGGCTGCAACTTTTGCCATGTTGAAACATCCGTCTGCTAAGCTCGTATGACGAGGCGTTTACTATTCAGCCGGAGCGGGGATTGTTCGGAAATCATCTTCCAGCCACGGGAACCGCGATATCATAGGTTCGGTGACATGTTGACGGATCAGCTTTTGCAATACGTTGTGGATCAACCGGGTCGTCGATGAGGGATATACATCCGTTGTAAATAACGACACGGTGCGGGCAAAACTTTTGCCGGGGAAAGGCATCGCCCGCGTGTTTTTGTGGAAGCGACGTGCACGATAGTAGCTGGCGGCGGTTGTGATGGTCCAACCACTGCCTCCTGCGACCAGCCCGATAATGGATTGATTGCACTCAAGTTCGAAGCGGTTGGGCAAATTTATCTTGCTGCGCGTAAGCTGCATCTCAATAAGCTTGCCGATGGCGAGATCCCGCGAGTATCGCAGAAACGGCAAGTTGCTATCGGGGTTTGCAAGGTCTTCAACCGGACCGTCGAAGGCTGGTGGAATTATTACGATGAAGGGATCACGAAGTAGGGGGAACTCTTTGAGCCCCTCGACATGGTAGGAAGGTCGGGTTGCGACACCAGCATCCAAACCCTGCGATTGAAGCTTGTCGATGATCTCGTGGCTTTGGCGCGTAAAGTGGCGAAAGCTGCATCGCGGCAGCCGAGCCGAAAGAAGAGTAAACAAATCGGGCGCAACACGGCTGTCGAAATCATCTATCAAACCCAAACGCAAATCTGTTGCATGCTGCCAACTGCCCGAGCGCAGCTCAGCCTCACCACGTTTCAGAGCCATCAGGCCTTCGTGGACATGACGGGAGAACACTGTGCCAGCAGGCGTTAAGCCCATCGGTCGGCGGCTGTGATCCACCAGTTCCACGTCCAGAGCCCGTTCAAGGCTGCGCAGATGATTTGAAACCGTGCTGATTGACAAACCGGTTTCAACAGACACCTTTTGGATCGACCCCAATTTCGAGACCAGTTGAAAGATTTCAAGCCATCTGAGGCTAAGTGATTTTTTGGTCACTGCAGGCCCTTCCAAAAAACTATTTACGAAAAGCGAAACAAAGTTACGGTTTTTTCGCAACATGTTTTTTGATTTACGAAATTGACCCTTACCGACTATGGTTTCTCTTACTGATCCGTAGTCGACCATCGGAAATGGTCGAACTGACGGAACCAGCAGGGAGAAAATAATCGAAATGATCAAAAAATATCTGCTTACAACGGCCTATGCCGGGATTGCCGCTGTGACCGCCTCACAAGCCGCAGCGCTTGATGAAATAACGGTTGCGTACTTTTTGGAATGGCCGATGCCGTTCCAGTATGCGAAGGCAAACGGGACCTATGAAGACGAGATGGGGGTCAAGATCAATTGGGTGTCCTTCGACACGGGCACTGCAATGTCTGCCGCCATGGCTTCAGGCGACGTTCAGATCGCGGTCAGCCAGGGTGTACCGCCTTTTGTCGTAGCCACGTCTGCCGGTCAGGATCTGCAGGCCGTGGATGTCGCGGTAAGCTATTCGGACAATGACAATTGTGTCGTCGCTGAAGCGCTTGAAATCGACAAGACAAATGCAGGTGAGCTGAATGGCAAGAAGGTTGGCGTTCCGATTGGGACCGCCGCGCATTATGGCTTCTTGTCACAGATGGACCATTTTGGCGTCGATCTAAGCTCGCTGGAAATTGTCGATATGGCTCCTGCCGATGGGGCAGCCGCCTTTGCGCAAGGCAACCTGGACATGGTGTGCGGCTGGGGTGGTGCGCTGCGGCGCATGACCGAGCACGGCAATATCTTGCTGACTGGTGCTGAGAAGGAAGAGCTTGGCATTCTTGTTTTCGATGTGACCAGTGCTCCGTCTTCCTTCATCGAAGAAGAACCGGAACTGCTCTCGAAGTTTCTCAAAGTGACCGCAGACGCCAATGCGCAATGGGCCGCTGGGGACAACAAGGATGATATGTTGGCAGTCATCGCCAAGGATGCAGGTATGGATCCAAGCGATGCTGCAGCAACGATCGCTACATTCAGTTTCCCGACAGCCGAAGAGCAATTGTCGGACAAATGGCTAGGTGGTGGTGCCCAAGACTTTATGAAGGGCGTCGCAAACGTCTTTGTATCAGCGGGTAGCATCGATTCCGCGCTGGATTCCTATGAAGGTGCTGTGAATGCAGATCCGCTGAGCTCAGCCTCAAACTGAGATCGGGACGAACATTCGACAACTAAAATAATGCAGATCGCTGGGGACTGGTCCGGTTGCGGGCCGGTCCCCAGATGCAACAGCAGGAAGGAAACAGAATGCCTGAATTGGACATCGTAGACCTGTCCATGCGTTTTGACTTGCCTAACGGTACTTCAGTGCAGGCGCTCCAGGACGTATCGCTTAGTCTGAAAGAAGGTGAACTGGTCTCGGTTCTTGGCCCATCAGGATGCGGCAAGACAACTTTGCTGAACATTGTTGCGGGCTTTCTTGCGCCGACCTCAGGGCGCATTGAGCTGAATGGGCATTTGGTCAAAGGTCCGGATGCGGAACGCGGAATGGTGTTTCAAAAAGGCGCCCTATTCGAGTGGATGAACGTGCGCGAGAATGTGGATTTTGGGCCACGTATGAAGGGCATGCCCAAAGCTGAACGAGACAAGATCTCGGATCATTTGCTTGAGGTGGTCGGTTTACAGGATTTCAAGGAAAAGGCTGTTTACGAATTGTCTGGGGGTATGCAGCAGCGCGTCGCGCTGGCGCGATGCCTGGCAAACGAGCCCGATGTGATCCTGATGGATGAACCGCTTGGTGCTTTGGACGCGTTGACCCGTGAAAAAATGCAGGGCCTGGTTCTGAAGCTATGGAAAGAAACTGGTAAGACAATCATTCTGATCACCCACTCGGTGGAAGAAGCCCTGTTGCTAGGTGAGCGGCTGATAGTTATGGCCCCGCGCCCTGGACGAATTCACAAGGAATATAATCTGCCATTTGCCGAGCGTGGTGTGAACGCTGATCTTCGTGACGTGAAAAAATCCGAGGGCTTTGCGGAAACGCGCGACGAAATCCTTTCGATGATTTGGGAAATGGAAGAGGAAATCATGGGCCGGACGGAGCAAGCATCATGATGGTACTTCTTTTTTATGTCGGCCTGTTCGGCGGTGCCTTTCTGATCGTACATCTGCTACGCAAGGGTTTGCAAAGCCGTCAGGACTTTACGAGCCTCAAAACTGTGACGTTTGGCGACGAAAGTGCTGTACGCGCAGACCGGGCAGCATCGATTATATCGATCCTTGTGATCTTTGTGATTTGGGCCGCGTTTACCGGTTCAAAACTGCTGCCCATCCATGTCCCTGGCCCCTTTGTCGGGGATTTGCAGTTTACGTACACAGTCGAAGACGCAAACGGCAACACAGATGATGCCACGATCTATGTAAAGGTTCCCCCTTTTGGAGAGGAGGCGGAGAGCTTTGAGGTTGAGCCTGGTGACGGCTTTGCCAAGGATGTTGCCTTTGTCGCGCCCAGCGGTCGTTCCTCGACCATCTTGTTCGACAAAAATGATGAGGTGAAGCGCAAAGATGGCGCGAAGATCATCGCCATCAATGGCACAGCGATTGGTGAGGATGGTTCTGTTAGCGTGGGCGACGGCACAGTATCACTGACCGGAAAAGGCGCGATCAGCTTCACTCCGGCGCAGGGTATGCAGATGAACCCGATCTGGTTGCCGGCACCCGAGACCGTTGTCGCGCGCTTCTTCGAGATCGCCAGCGAAGGCTATCAGAACTTCTCGCTTTGGCAGCATCTTGGTTGGTCGTTGTTGCGGGTTATCGCGGGCTTTGTCGCCGGGGCGCTCATCGGCATTCCGCTCGGATACGCAATGGGATTGTCTGGCTGGTTCCGGGGCTGGTTTGACCCAATCGTAGAGTTCATGCGCCCTGTGCCGCCATTAGCGCTGATCCCATTGGTCATCATCTGGTTTGGCATCTGGGAGACCGGTAAGATCGTCCTGCTGTTCCTAGCGGCGCTTTGGATCATGACTATTGCTGCACGTGCAGGTGTGTCTGGTGTGAACATCTCAAAAATCCACGCGGCATACTCGCTGGGGGCGTCGAAGTGGCAGATCATGCGCCATGTGATTGTGCCCAACTCGTTGCCCGAGATTTTCACCGGCGCACGCGTCGCCATGGGTGTATGCTGGGGTACTGTTGTGGCGGCCGAACTTGTCGCGGCACAGAAAGGGGCTGGTATGATGATCATCGCGGCCTCTAAATTCCAGCTGACGGATATTGTCATCATGGGCATCGTGCTGATCGGCATCATCGGCTATGGCATCGATATCCTGATGCGCAAGGCTGAAAACTGGCTGGTTCCGTGGAAAGGCCGGAGCTGACCTTCATCACCGAAGTCAGCTTTTGCTGAATTCACAACTAAGCTGCCTCCGAATAAATTTGGGGGCAGCTCTTTATTTGAAGCTGGTCTCTTGCCTCGTGCTGGCTGGCAGTAAAGCACTGATTTGTTTCCATATCTAAAGAAAATCCGATGATAGATAGCGTGAGGATCTAGCTGCGCGCTCTCAGGGGAGCAAAATGTTGCAAGCACTTCATGGCGTATTGCGGTATCGGTGTCGGGATTTTGGCGGACGCCGATGCACGGTTTCTGGATGATCTGTTTTCAAGGCTGAAGAGAGGCTTGACCAATTGGTTAACAGGTGAGGTCGCACCAATCATACTTCGCTGGATCATGTTGCTGCTCTGTCGCGTCAGCCGATCGGGTTCTCAGCGTCGCCAGCGTGCCTGCAGGCCACAATCTGTCTCGTCTCTTGTACCTCAAACCTAGCGCCAAGATATTTGTAGAAGAACTAAGTTGATCCGTAGAAAGCTATCTGCTTGGGTAAGACCTGACCGTGTTGCAGCCAAACTGCCAAATTCACTACGTTTGAAGGGGCATAATATTCGCTGAAGGGTGACTTCAAGATGTTTTCCATCACTTCCGGCGTCTGTCCAAAATCAGAGGTCCTGCGCCCAGGGTGGGTTTGCCCCGGCGCGCGATACGGTCACCGCGGCAACTTTTGCCCCAAACTCCAGCGCGTCGCGTAAACTGTTTGACGGCAAGGTGCGCAGGGATGGCTTATCTAATTGATCCGCGTGATTTAGTGCGGCCAGCACGCCCGCATTGAATGTATCTCCGGCACCGACGGTATCGACGACTTTAACCTTCTGAACTGGTACCGAGACCTCAGTTCCATCCGCTAGATAGCCGGATGCACCGTCGCCCCCTTTGGTCACGATCACGACAGCAGGACCTGCTTGTAGCAGCAGTGGGACTTTCTCGGCATGGCTTTCGGGACCGGGGATAATCCAATCAAGATCCTCGTCTGATACCTTAATTATGTCAGTCTTGGCGATCATGTGGTTCAGCCGGGTCCGGTATCGGGTCTGATCCTTGATGAATCCCGGACGAATGTTCGGGTCCAGCATTACCGCACGCTCTGCGCCATGGCGTTCAAGCAAGGCAGCGTAGGCATCGGCGCAGGGTTCGCAGGCCAAGCTGATCCCACCAAAATACAATGCCGAGATGCCCGGTAGTTTATCGGGCATATCTTCTGGCCTCAGCATTCGCCCAGCAGAATTCTCATCAACAAAACTGTAGGTGGCATGCCCGTCTTTCAACTGCACAAAAGCCAGAGTCGTTGGACGATCCGAGCGAACAGCATGTGTGGTTGTGACGTGGCTGATCTGTAGGGCGGCTATTAGTTGTTCCCCGAACATATCCGTCGACAAACCTGTCAATAGCCCCGTCGGGACACCCAAGCGCCCCAACGCGACCGCAGTATTGAAGATGGCTCCGCCGGAGTGAGGAACAAAACCTTTTGCACCCGAAACCGTTGGTTCTGCGATCATGTCGATCAGAGCTTCTCCGCAGCACAGGATCATCCTGCAGTCCTTCGTTGTTCAGAAAAGGCGTGGTTAGTTTAACGTGCGAGCGCATTCTTACAGAAATTGTTAGCGCCAACAATGCCAAATTCATCCTGTTCCGAAACATACAAGTTCATCGCTTTACGCAAATCATCGAAACGTCCGCCAGCGTTGAATGCACGTAGAAAATCCTGGCCGAACAACCAACGGTTCTTTTCAGCCACCCCTCCAACTAGAAACACCCCACCTGTAGGCGTCAAGGCGACGGCAAGGTCTCCCATAAGTGCACCCAGATGTTCAGTAAACATACGAGCGGCTTTTACTGCGCAGGCATCAGAACCATCTTGCGCATCCTGAAGAATGTCTTTTGCCGAACGCATGGCGACATTGAGCTGACCTTCAGTCAACCCAATCGCCTGATAAAGCACCGGCAGCCCGGTGCCGCTTAGAAACATCTCGGCTTCGATGGCCAGCGTATCACTGAAGAAACACTCTGGTACGATCTGACGTGCGGCGTTAAAAACCTCGACCTCATCCAGATGGCGCGGCGATAGACCCATATGGCCCCCCTCGCCAGACACAGTGTGAAAATGACCCTCGGAGTAGAGCAGGGCGCCTACGCCCAATCCTGTCCCCGGCCCGACGACCAAGCGCGTCCCTAGAGGCGGTGATGCCTCACCCTGCAGAACTTCGACATCATTCTGGGTAATTTCGGCAACTGACCAAGCGGCTGCTGTGAAATCGTTTATGACATAGGTGTGGTGCGCGCCTGTAGCTTTGGCCAGAGCGTCCTCGGAGAGATCGAGATTGGCGTTGGTCAGACGAATTGTGCCATTCTTAACGGGTCCTGCACCTGCGGCGACAACCGCGCGCGGCTGGGTGCCAATTTCGTCACATAATTCATGAAGCGCCTCCTGCAGATCGCTGACGGTCCCTGTGGGGTGCTTGCGCAGATCAGTCAGTTCCCCCTCAGTCACGACGCCAAGTCTTGTATTGGTGCCACCGATATCGGCAACAAGGTTCCAATGCGCGTGCAGCCCTCCTTTGGGGCGAACCCATGGCGCAGGCTGGCTGCCAACATTCAGGAGTAGCTGAAGCGCATCGGCTGTGCTGCTACTCTCGCATTCAAAGAAAGCCCCTTGAATCAAGCTGCCCTGTTTCAGAGCGATGTGTATCGCATCCAATCCATAGGTCAGGTCTGAAGCATCATTCGAAGCCAGATTGATGAAAACCGGCAATGGCTTTTTGTGTTCAGGAATTATGTTCAGCACGGTGTCAACATCGACGTCCTGACTTACTGTCACGCTGAGCCAGTCAATCGGTTCTGCGATGGTCGCTAAATCATCTGACCAGTTGTCAGGAAAGTAGTCCTTCAATCGATCCAGCAGAACCTCGGCGTACTTCGCGTGCAGAATTGGTTCGAGCAAGACTGGTTCAAGCTCTGCGCCTAGGTTGGTCAAACCATAGCTGCGCATTTCTTGACGAGCAGCGCCTTGAGCAAGCAGTTGATGGTGCAGACTGCGGGCTTCGATGCGTGGGCTGCCTTGGTTTTTTGTCCTCAGGCACGAGGTTGAGACCTTGAATAGGCGATCGCCCATCCGCGCCACGATTGTTTCAGCGAAATCCGAGAAATATGCGGCTATTTCTCGATTGCACCAGCCGCCAATGTCTTCCAGTGCTGGGGGTAACTCTGAATGATCTAGCACCACACATGGCCGGAGGTTCAGAGACAGAATTTGATCGATCCGCTGTTCGCACTGATCCAACGCATCAGTATCAGGTGTGCGACCATCTGGCAGGATATCAATCCAACTGATTGGGATGCGGTACATATCTAACCCTGTGGCCATTTCAGCAGGGGCATTCGCCCCAAATAGGAAGCCATCGGGAAAGTCTGAACGGGTGTAATTCATTGTCGCAACCTGTTGGAGCCATGTCCTGCGTCATGCCCTCTATCAGGTTATGTTAGCGGTATCTATATTAACGTTGATATGAGCCGTGTTTCCTAAACAGGACATCACAACCTTCGATCTGAAGGCCGTTCCACGAAACCGGATGCGCATTGTAATTGATCAATACCTCATGCGACTGCGTCTCGCGCCGCCTTAGTCCCGGTGGCATTGGGTGGAGCACAAGATTGGTGCCCTGAGCAGCCATCGTAATCACCCGATCCCAAAGCGCCTCATCCGGGAATCCGGCCAGATACCAAAGCCCCGCTTCACCGTGCAGGGCAGGGGTGCCATCGGTGAATGTTAGCAGAGTCTTGGCTTCACCCGACAAACGTTCAACCCAATGTTCCGACTCGCCACCCCCGTCGACGGTGCGGACCACGCTGGGTGGTAGCGTTTCGATCAGGTTAACATGAGTATCAAGATAGTTGAGGCCGGGAGGCCCTTCGCGAGGGATTTGAAAGTCTTCCGTGATTGCTCCGCTACGCGGACCCAGAATGGCCAGATCACAACCCTGTATCAGCCGCTGTTCCAGATCGTCCAGCACAGCTACGCCCGGTGCGAGGATCAGGTTGTAGTGGTTTTCGCCGACCATAGACGGAGAAAGAAAGTCCACTGACAATCCGGCGCGTCGCAATGCGCGGTAGGCTGAGAACACCAACTTGAAATAGTCGAACCCGGCACCCTGAGGCTGCGTGGACCATGCCCAGTCCGACGCATAGTCGAACACGATCGCTACAGGCGCGCGTGCCGGATGAACCTCGCCCAGTGTAGCCAGATCAATGGCAGTTTGGCGCGCCTCAGCCAATCCGGGTGCGTCGTGGCCATTTGGGGTCATCAGGCCGGCATGCATCTGTTCCTGACCGAACGGTGCTTGTCGCCAGCGGAAATAGCTAACAACTTCGGCCCCGTGTGCGACAGCCTCAAGCGACCACAGGCGCACCATGCCGGGCAGGGGGGCTGGGTTGTATGGGGCCCAATTTACCGGACCCGGTTGTTGCTCCATCACCCACCAGCGGCCATGACCCACAGCGCGGTAGAGGTCGTGGTGAAAGGCTTGCATGTCGGGATCGCCCTGCTGCAGAAACGCGGTTTTGTGCGCGTCATCCGCTTCCAGACGATCCGAAAGGAAGCCAATCGGATAGCTGTCCCATGCGGCGATATCGAGATCATTCCCGACATCGAAATGATCAAATTCCAGCACGCGACCCATATAATTGTGCAACAATGGTGCATCCGTCAGCGGGCGCAGCGCGTCGACCTGGGCTTTGTTGAACACCACCACCTGATCCGAACTGAACCTGCGAAACGCCAAGACATGCGCTGGGTTCGGCTCGGTCACGGTTTGGTTCGGCAACTCGATCTGATCGAAGCTATTATACTCCATCGACCAGAACACATTGCCCCATGCTGTGTTCAGTGCCTCGATCGAGCTGTAGCGATCCGCGAGCCAGCGGCGAAACGCCTTCAAAGCGGCGTCGCTGTAGCTGATTGTCGTATCGTGACAGCCATATTCGTTGTCGATCTGCCACGCCGCGATATGCGGGTTACGGCCATAACGCTGACCTATAATCTGCGCGATCCGCGTGCATTCGCTGATATAGCCTGCGTGACTAAAACAATAGTGTCGGCGCGAGCCAAATTTGCGCGGATCGTCATTGGCGTCCATGGCCAGCATGTCGGGATACTTGTCCAGCATCCAACGTGGCGGAGTTGCCGTCGGTGTGCCCAGCACAATCTTTAAGCCCGCAGCGTCCAGGGTTTCAATCGCGCGATCCAACCAGCCAAACTGTAGATCGCCCGGAGTGGGCTCCATCCGGCTCCAAGCAAATTCTCCGATCCTGACCCAGGTCAGGCCGGTCTCGATCATGCGTGCCGCATCTTTGGCCCAATTCTCTTCGGGCCAGTGTTCGGGGTAATAGCAGACGCCAAGTTCTGGCTTCATATGATAACTCTGTGCTCCGCTTGACCTTCGCCAACATTTGCGGCGGCGAGGGTCATGCCGTTTGTTGGTGTTTTTGTCAGTGTGTCGGCTTCAAGCCCTTGTCGGGCGGAGGTGCAAAACAACGTTGTCAGATCGTTGCCACCAAAACTCGGGCACGACGTGTGTTTGGCGTTGAAATGGACTGATTTCAAGAATTGACCGGCTGGCGTATAGGCCGCGACCCGGCTTGCACCCCATTGAGCGATCCAGATATTGCCGGTGCTATCGACAACAGCCCCATCCGGGTTCAAGCCGTCGCTTTGCAGGTCAAGGAACACGGCGGCTTCGCCGATGGGCCAGCCACTCTCCGCATCCAGTTCCCAGCGCATGACCTGTTTGGTCAAAGTATCGCTGTAATAGGCACAGGCGCGGTCAGGCGCGAAGCAGATCGCGTTCGAAATCGTCACATCCCGAACCAACGGTCTTAGCTCACCTTTCCAATACCGGTAAATCGATCCGGCGCCCGTTTCAGCATTCTTGCCCATGGTGCCAATCCAGAACCCGCCCCAAGGATCGGCGCGGCCGTCATTAGATCGAGTCACCGGGTTGTCGGCCTCAATCGGAACAATCAAATCCTTGGCGTGGCTACCCAGCTCAAATCGCCACAGACCTGTCTCTGATGCGATCAGCAGGGTTTCGTTGTCGGCCCAACCAGCGGCGGAGACATGTTCTTCAAATTCCCAGACCCGAGCTTGGTTGCCTTCTCTGGACATCAGGCGATTGCTAAGAATGTCAAACCAGAAAAGCTGTTTTCGCTCCGGATGCCACAATGGTCCTTCACCCAATTCGCAGGGGCGATCATCATAAACGTGGCTCATTTTGTTGACTCGTCATAGGCTGCCACGATCTGCCGGGCGTGGTCTGATACTTCAGCAACAGACATGCCTGGCTTGTAAAGCGCTGAGCCAATCCCGAAGCCATCGGCACTGGCCTTGATCCATTGATCAAAATTCTCTGGGCCCGCGCCACCGACGGCATATACCTGCGTGCCAGGTGGTAGTATGGCCCGCATTGCGGCCAAGCCTGAGGGGCCGGCCATAGACCCGGGGAACAATTTCAACCCGGTTGCCCCAGCTTGTAGGGCGGCGAAAGCTTCGGTCGGGGTGAAAATGCCCGGCCAGCTTTGCAATTCAAGCGCAACAGCACGCTGGATCACTTTTACATCGCAATTCGGCGAGACGATAAGTTTGCCGCCAGCGTCCGCTACCGCATCAACCTGATCAGGGGTAAGCACAGTTCCTGCGCCAATAAGTGCGCGATCACCGATATCCGAGGCGAGGATACGGATGCTTTCCAGAGGAACAGGTGAATTCAGCGGTACTTCGATCCGGTCAATACCCGCTTGCACCAACGCTTTCCCGACAGGCCCCGCCTCATCAGGTGTCAGCCCACGTAGGATGGCGATTATGGGACGGCTCATGCGGTTTGCCTCGTGAGTGTGCGGGCCTGTGCCAGCCCCGCAAGTGTTGTCGCGGTTGCGTCAACGGTTTCGACCAATGCGCCTTGTTGCTGTAGGGCGGTGGCATACGCCTTGGTTAGACTTTCTGATCCGATGACTGCCAATTGCTGACCCAGCCAATAGGGCCGCGATGCGGCAAGCTCTGCACCTATCAGGAAGCCCGAAAGACTGGCGTGCGCGATGTTCTTATTCTGACCATGCAGCAAGTCAGCCGCCCGCAACCCAAAGAGTCGCGCAGCAAGCTGTTCAGGTTTCGATAGTATATCCGCGACTGCGTCAATGAAGCTTGCTTCGTCCCATCCATCATCAATCGAATGCCGAAGAACGGATTGCCCGCACAGCAGGTCAAACATTTCGCCCGTCATGAATGTACGGAAACTGACAACTTCACCAGCACTGATCTGCGCCCATTTCGTATGCGTGCCGGGCAGGCAAATAACACCGTCCCAATTCTGATGCGCGCTGAGGAACCCTGAGATCTGCGTCTCTTCCCCGCGCATCACATCGGGGGGGCTGTTCTGCTTTAGTCCCGGAACAACGAAGGCCCGAATACGCGGATCGGTGTTTGGAACGCGGAAGGGTACGACCGGGATTGGCTCGGACGGCACGGCGGAATAGGGCGCCTCGACCCAGCCCTGCCGCGCACCAACCATTCCGCAGGCGATCACGTCTACTGGCTTCCCAGGCAGCCAGTCTTCGATCAGAGCCAACAGGGCTGCCTGAAAATCTCCCCCAGCCGTGCGCGACATACCATCCTGCGAAGCCGCCTGAGCGATCACTCTTTCTCCCTGCATGGCCCAGGCGCGCAGATGAGATGTACCCCAGTCAACAGCGATCCACTCAACATTCATAGCGTTACCCCGTTACCACAACGCCGCCGTCGACAACCATGCATTGACCCGTCATGGCGTGGCTTGCGCTTGAGGCCAGAAACAGGGTTGGTGCGATCATGTCTTCGGGCGTCAGATGTTCTTTCAGGCATTGGCGATCCAAATGCGCGGCCAGATCTTCGGGCGTTGCCCACATGTCCAGCTGTTTCTGCGTCAGAACCCATCCCGGCGCCAGTGCATTGACCCGGATTTTCTGAGGCCCAAGCTCGCGCGCCAAAGAGCGAGTCATACCGGTGATTGCCGCGTTTGAGCTGGTGTAGATCGGATAGCCTGCGTTCCCCATCATGTAACTGATTGAACTGAAATTGATGATCGACCCGCCGTTGTCTTTCATCTGCCGCGCGGCTTCCTGACAGGCAAAGTAATAAGCTTTTAGGTTCACCTCGATCATCCAGTCCCAGAAATCGGGAGTGGTTTCCTCAAGCGAGTGACGCTTGTCATTGGCTGCATTGTTGACCAGCACTTTCAGCGGGCCGTGGGCCTCGGCAGCTTTGGCCATGGTGGCATGTAACAGCTCGGTATCGGTCATGTCACCCTGCAGGAACAGGGGTGCGCGGCCATGTTTGTCACGCATATCTTCGACGAAAGCACTCGCATCGGAACGACCTATGAAGGCAACATTTGCACCTTGGCCCATGAAGCCATCGGTTAGTGCCGCGCCAACACCCGATCCACCGCCGGTAATGTATACGGATGCACCCCGCAGGTCTTGAAATGTAGCTGGTTGATCCATCAGTGGCTCTCTCTCGTCACAAGGCGCGTGTCTTTGCCCACAAGAAAATCAAGGTCCGCCCCCTGATCGGCTTGCAGCACATGATCGATATAGAGTTTCGCGTACCCGCGCGTGTAATGCGGATCGTCCGGTTGCCACAGGGCGCGACGGGCGTCCAGTTCCTTTTCGTCGACCAGCAGTTCCAGTTCGCCTTTGCTGGCGGACACTCGGATGCGGTCACCAGTTTTGACCAAGGCGAGTGTACCACCGGCCTGCGCCTCAGGGCTCACATGCAGGATCACCGTGCCGAAGGCTGTACCCGACATGCGCGCGTCCGAGATGCGGATCATGTCGCGTACGCCTTCTTTGACCAGCTTCGCCGGGATAGGCATGTTCCCAACCTCCGGCATGCCCGGATAGCCCTTGGGGCCACAGCCTTTGAGCACCAGAATGGTCTCGGGTGTGACAGGCAGTTCGTCGCGGTCGATATTTGCTTTCAGGTCTTCGATGCTCTCGAAAACATATGCTTCTGCCTCGGTTTCCAACAGTGCGTTTGTGGCCGCCGAAGGTTTCACGATCGCCCCGTTGGGCGCAAGATTTCCGCGCAGAACCCGCAGGCCAGCGGCGGGCTTTACCGGATCGCCAAAGGGGCGGATAACATCTGTGTTGAAACACTCCGCCCCTTCATAGTGCGCTGAGATGTCCTTGTTCAGAACGGTCGTTGCCGGGCGCAGGAAAGGTTTGAGTTCGCTCAGAACCACTGGCACGCCGCCCGCATAACAGAAATCCTCCATCAGGTATTTGCCTGAGGGCATGCAGTTGACTAGCAGTGGGATTTCTGACCCGATTTCAAAGTCTTTCAACGTCAGATCGACGCCCACGCGCCCTGCCAGCGCCAGAAGGTGGACCACTGCGTTGGTTGATCCTCCGACAGCGGCATTAGCGAGGATGGCGTTTTCAAACGCCTCCTTTGTTAGGATGTCCGAGGGCTTGAGGTCTTCGTCCACCATCTCGACAATTCGTTTGCCGGTCAGATGCGCCAGTGCCATTCGGCGGGCGTCGACGGCGGGCAGGGCGGCGTTGGTGGGCAGAGACATGCCCATCGCCTCAACCAGCGAGGCCATGGTACTAGCGGTGCCCATGGTCATGCACACACCTGCGCTGCGCGACATGCCGGATTCCGCGTTCATGAAATCCTGCAGGGTCATTTCTCCGGCACGAACGGCCTCGGAGAACTTCCACACATCCGTGCCCGAGCCGATATCCTGACCCCGGTACTTACCGTTCAGCATTGGGCCTGAGCTGACCACGATGGATGGCAAATCGACCGAGGCTGCCCCCATCAGCTGCCCGGGTGTAGTCTTATCACATCCGCCCAGCAGGACAACGCCGTCGATACCATAGGCGCGGATGGATTCCTCAACATCCATCGCCAGCAGATTGCGAAATAGCATGGCGGTGGGCTTCATCTGAGTCTCGCCCAGCGACATTACCGGGAATTCGACAGGGAAGCCGCCCGCCTCCCACACACCCCGTTTGACACCCTCGGCCAGGTCACGCAGACCCGAGTTGCATGGGGTCAACTCCGACCATGTATTACAAATGCCAATGATGGGGCGTCCGTCGAACGCATGGTCCGGAAAGCCCTGGTTTTTCATCCAGGACCGGTGAATGAACCCGTCCTTGTCGAGTTTTCCATACCAATGCTGTGAACGGCGTTTCTTTGTCATTATTGGCGGTACTTTTCTTGATTGGGGTCGGATTTGAGTATTTTCGAAAAGATGAAGATCAGGCCGCGCGGGCAGGTTGGCACCAATCGGGTAGCCAATCGCCATGAGCGGAAAGCAGATCGGTGACGAGGCTGCGAATTTGGCGCAGGTCTAACTCAGCTGCGGTATGCGGGTCCATCATGGCGGCGTGGTAGATATGTTCGGGGTTCTGCTCTGTCAGCGCCCGAACTGTCAGTTCCTGCACGTTGATCTGTGTCCGCATCAGCGCGATCAGCTGGGGCGGGATGTCGGTGACGACAGATGGCTGCACACCGTTGCTGTCCACAAGGCAAGGTGTTTCCACCGCAACGCCCAAAGGCAATTGCGGGATCTGGCCTGTATTGGGCAGATTGCCATAGGCTGTATAGGGTGTGTTGGTGACGATTGCGTTCATTAAATCGGCGGCGAATTCGTGGCTTCGGGTGACCTCGATGTTCCGACCATCGGTCAGTGTCTTGGCTTGGTCCTTCCAATTGGCTACCTGTTCGACACATCGGGTTGGGTATTCGTCCAGCGGAATGCTGAATTGTTCAATCAGATCATTGCGCCCATCCTTGATGAACCATGGAACGTATTCTGCAAAATGCTCGGAACTTTCGGTGCAGAAGTAACCGAGATGATCCATCACTTCGTACCGGACTTTGTTCGGACAACGAGGCATGAGAAGCGGAGGCTTGGGCAGGTGCCCAGCGTGATAGCCCTGTCGCAAAGCAGGATAGATATCGCGGCCCTCATGCTCGAGTTTGAGAAAGAAGGCGACGTGGTTGATGCCTGCGACCTTGTAGCGAATATCTGCCTTGGGCAGATCCAGATCATGAGCCAGTTCCTCAACTGTGTTCTGGACAGAGTGACACAGACCCACATGCTTAAGCGCGGGGAAATGCTCGGCCAAAGCCCAGGTGTTGATGGCCATCGGATTCACATATTGCAGCAGCGTAGCATTGGGGCAGAGTTGCATCATGTCCTGCGCGACACCCCACAGAACGGGCACAGTACGTAGGCCGCGCATGATACCGCCTACACCCAGCGTATCAGCGATGGTTTGGCGCAGGCCGTATTGTTTTGGAATCTCAAAATCTGTCACGGTACACGGCTCGTAACCGCCGACCTGAAAGGCAGTAATCACGAAATCCGCGCCGTCCAGCGCCGCGCGGCGATCCGTGTGGGTCGAGACGGTCGCACCTGTGCCGACTGATCGGATCATAGCCTTGGCCACAGCCTCGCTCTCGGCCAAGCGCACCGGATCAATATCCATCAACGCAAAATGACTGTCGGCGAGGGCAGGGGTGAGCAGGGCGTCGCCCACGATATTCTGCATGAAGATCGTGGAACCCGCACCTACAAAGGTGATCTTGATCATGAGGTAAACCTCTGGTTTGACGTTATTTTACAGCACCGAGGGTCAGGCCCGCGATAAAGTGTTTCTGCATCAGGAAGAACATAGCAACAGGTGGTAGGGCTGCCACAATTGAACCGGCACTCATCAGCTGATAGGCGGCGCGGAATTGGGCGTTGAAGCTGGTGATCCCGGCGGTCACGGGCTGACTTTCGGCGCCTTGGGTCAGGACAACCGCCCAGAAATAATCGTTCCAGATGAAGGTGAAGATCAGCACGCTGAGCGCGGCAATTGCGGGCTTCATTAGCGGTAGCACCACATACCAGAAAATCCGCCATTCGCTGATACCTTCGACCCGCGCGGCCTCGATGAGTTCGAAGGGTAGGGCGCGGATGAAGTTGCGCATGAAGAGTGTGCAGAAGCCGGTCTGGAAGGCGATATGGAACAGAACGAGCCCGGTTTTGGTGTTGTAGAGGCCTAGTTCCAAAGTCAGATCGCGCACGGGAACCATCAAAATCTGGAAGGGGACAAAGTTGCCCGCCACGAACATGAAGAAGATCCAAAGGTTCGATTTGAACTTGTAGATTCCAAGCGCAAATCCGGTCATGCAGCTGAGCGCCACGGCTCCGATCACGGTTGGAACAGTGATCAGGAATGAGTTCAGCAGGTAACGCGGCATGTCCGAGTTGAAGAAAACCTGCCCATAGTTGAAAGCGCCTTCAAAGCTGGACGGCATGCCCCAGTAGTTGGCGTTGGTGAAGTCTGCTGCCGGTTTGACCGAGAAAAGCGCGACGGCCAACAAAGGCCCCAGCCAAAGCAAGAGGGCAATGGGCAGCAAAGCCTGATAGCTGATCTGAGCGGCGCGGGGTTGTTTTTCGATGGGTTTGGGAAACATCTCAGTGCCCCTTTTCTTCGCGATACATCGACCACAGGAAATAGGCGATGAAGCAGAGCATGATGAGGAACAGGATTACCGCGATGGCGGCTCCATATCCCATGCGGAAGCCATATTCGGACAGGGCGACTTCGAACATGTAATAAGCCAGCACACGTGACGATCCAAAAGGCCCCCCCTGTGTCATGATTGAGATCAAGTCAAAGCTGCGCAACGCACCGATAATGGTTACGACAAAAGCGATGAACGTCGCGGGTCGCAGTTGCGGCAGGATGATGTGCCACAGCATCCGCCCACCTTTTGCACCGTCAAGCCGTCCGGCCTCGATTTGCTCGGGGTCAACGGCGTTCAGGCCAGTGAGGTACAGGATCATGCAATAGGCGGTTTGCGGCCAGAGCCCTGCGAAGATGATGCCATAGGTAACGAACCGTTCGTCGCCCAACACATTCAGCGGGCCCATACCGAACAAACCTAGGAATTCGTTCAACAATCCGAATGTCGGGTCGTAGAACCATGTGAAAACAAGACCAACAACAACCTGAGAGATGACGAACGGAAAGAAGAACAAAGACTTATAGAGCCGAATGCCCCAGACCGTCTGATTCAGGAACAGTGCGATGAACAGGCCTGCGGGAATTGCAGCAAGATACAGGACCAACCAGATCAGGTTGTTCTTGAGCGAAATGTAAAATGCGTCCCGGTCGACCCATTCCCAATACAGATCTTCGTAGTTGCGCATGCCTACATATTCGGCGGCTCCCAGCCCATCCCACTCGTAAAGAGACAGATTGAAGGACTGAAACACCGGGATGATCACATAGACCATGAAGAACAGCAGGCCCGGAGCCAGAAACAGCCAAGGCGCGATGCGCTGCTGGTTTCTGTGGAACCAGCTTTCCTGTTCTGGGGTGTCAACTACAGCGGTCATGGAACATCTCTGGTTAGGGGGTGAAGGCGGGCTGAAGCCCGCCCTACGATTTTGAATGGATCAAGGCCGAACTGAGTTCGGCCCTAATTACACTTAGTTGTCGTAGATGCGCTCACGCGCGCGTTCCAGCTTGGCCAGAATCTTGTCCGCGTTGTCGGGCTTGACCATGAATTCCTGGAAACCTTCCATCGAGACCTTGGCCATTTCTGCTGGTGCGTCACGGTCCCAGAACTGGGCAACACCGCCAGGGCTGTTCGACGACAGCATCGTGAAACCTTGCTGCAGGAACTTGTCGTCATCTACCGCAGATTGCGCGTTCACAGGCAATTGGCCGAGGTTTGCACCGTTGTTGATTTCGGTCTGCTCGTCCGCGGAAACCGCAAAACGCAGGAACTCACGCGCGGCTTCCTTGTTTGAGGCATTGGCCGGAATGTGGAACGTGTCCGTCGGCGCATCTTCGGCCAGTTCGACATCCGGGTTGATGGCAACGAACTGGTAGAAATCCAGCTGATCGTCCGTCAGACCCGCCTCACGCAGGGGCGCCACGGCGAAGTTGCCCATCAGATAGGCCGCCGCCTCGCCGTTGACCATGAAGGGCAGGGCTTCCTGCCAGCTATAAGTCTGGTGATTGTCGATGAACGCGCCCATGTCGATCAGCTGTTTCCAGTTGGCGAAGGTCTGCTTGACCCGGTCGTCTTCCCAGCTGATTTCACCATTTGCGAGCTGGTTGTGGAAATCGAACCCGTTGGTGCGCATATTCAAGTAGTCAAACCAGCCACCGGCGGTCCACAAGAACTTGGTTCCGATGGTGTAGCAGGCGCGGCCTGAATCAACTATCTTCTGGCAATTGGCCAACTCTTCTTCCCAAGTGGTTGGCTCGGTCAAGCCAAGTTCATCAAAGATGTCTTTGCGATAGTAAACCCCCCACTGATAGTATGTGTACGGGACACCCCATTGCTTTCCATCAATGGTCATCGCGCCTTTG
Source organism: Ruegeria sp. G2 (assembly GCF_056533505.1). Lineage (NCBI taxonomy): Bacteria > Pseudomonadati > Pseudomonadota > Alphaproteobacteria > Rhodobacterales > Roseobacteraceae > Ruegeria > Ruegeria sp. G2. Next base: position 130,204 of record NZ_JBQFON010000004.1, read on the forward strand.
GTGGATGCCAGATTGTCGGCGATTTCAGGCTCGGCCCACAGATCCGAGACGTCCTCGAACAGGCCCGCCTCGACATATGGTTTCATCCGGTTGGCAGCGTACCATGTGGCAACGTCAGGCGTGTCTGCCGTCAGGAAGTTGCGGATCTGGGTCTTGTAAGCCTCACGGTCGATCACGGTGGTCTCGATTTCCAGACCAGGATGTTCAGCCGCGAATCGCTCGATCATCGCTTCCATCGTCGCGCGCGGCGCCGGGTTGGATGTATCGAGGAAGATTCGCAGTTCGCCGGTCAGCTCAGCTGCGGCAGGCGCAGCAAGTGCCACACTGGCAGCCAAAGCAGCTGCTGTGCGCTTGAACATGGAATGCATAGTTTCCTCCCTTAAGCTTCCATATTGGTTCCAAATATTGAAACCTTGTTTTATATATTGAAAACTACACATCGACTCGGCTAGTCTTGTCAAGACCCTCGTGCCCATAGCCGAGGGAAAGTGGAGGAGAACAGGCACCCGTGGCAGGTGACGGAACAATAGGAAAAGCGTGTGACGTACTGGAGCAAGTTGCGGCGTTCGAGCGCCCAGTGCGCTTCGGTGAGCTGTTAGAAAGCAGCGAATTCCCCAAGGCGACGCTGTATCGCTTTCTGCAATCGCTGACCAATCAGGGCATGCTGCATTACGAACCGGAACGGCAAACATATTCTCCGGGGATGCGGTTGGTGCGGTTGGCTCATTCGGCATGGACCCAAAGCTCGCTTGCGCCCATTGCGCGGCCTTTCTTGGACGCCCTCAGCGCCGAGACAGGGGAAACGGTGCACCTGGCGCAGCTTGATTCCGGTCAGGTGCTTTACGTGGATAAACGCAATGCTCAGCGACCGATCGAAATGTATTCCGAGGCAGGCAAGGTCGGCCCGGCTTATTGTACCGGCGTCGGTAAGGCGATGATGGCTTATCTGGACGAGACTCAGTTGGAGAAGACGATCTCGCAACAAAGCTTTCACCGGTTCACCGACAAGACACTGGCCTCGGAAATGGCATTGCGAGCTGATCTCGAACTGATTCGCAGCCGGGGTTACGCAGTTGATGATGAAGAGCATGAGCCCGGCATCATCTGTATTGCCTGCCCGATTCTGACAACCGGGGGCCGCATGTTGGGGGCCCTATCGGTGACGGGATCGACCGGGAGGATGGATTTCGAACAATTACAATCTTGGGTGCCGCGTGTCCGGCGTGTCGCTGAACAGATCGGCACAGAAGCACAGGCGTGGCGGTTCCCCGAGGGCCAAAAGAATAGGATGCAAGCAACATGACAGGTGTAACCCTGAAAGGCGCGATTAAACGGTATGGCCAGACTCAGGTCATTCACGGGATTGATCTGCAGATTGAAGATGGTGAGTTTTGCGTGTTCGTGGGCCCTTCGGGCTGCGGCAAGTCTACGTTGTTGCGGATGATCGCGGGGCTTGAGGAAACCTCGGATGGTGAAATCCATATCGGCGCACGTGAAGTCACGCACGTCGACCCGGCCAAGCGGGGGGTGGCGATGGTTTTCCAGACCTATGCGCTCTATCCGCATATGACTGTGGCCGAGAATATGGGCTTTGGCCTGCGGATGAACGGTGTCGCCAAAACCGAGATTGACCAGAAGGTTCAGGAAGCGTCGAATATCCTGAAACTCGATCAATATCTAAAACGCAAACCCAAAGCGTTGTCCGGCGGTCAGCGTCAGCGGGTTGCGATTGGGCGCGCCATTGTGCGCGGCCCCGAGGTGTTCCTGTTCGACGAGCCGCTTTCGAACCTTGACGCAGAGCTACGCGTGGAGATGCGGGTCGAGATTGCACGACTTCATCAGGAAATCGGCGCAACGATGATTTATGTTACGCATGATCAGGTCGAGGCGATGACCATGGCCGATAAGATCGTTGTATTGCGCGACGGCCGGATCGAGCAGGTGGGTGCCCCTATGGACCTGTATCGTGACCCCGATAACAGATTCGTGGCGGGTTTCATTGGCTCTCCGGCCATGAACTTCTTAGAGTGCGATGTCGTGGATGGCACGGTGCAGCACCCTGCGCTGACTGATGCGATCCCGGTTACTGAAAGTGTGCCGAGTGGAGCTACTAAAGTTACACTGGGCATTCGCCCCGAACATATTCAGGTGGATCGAAACGGTGACACCTGCACGGTCGATCTGACCGAAGCGCTGGGTGGTGTATCCTATTCCTATCTGCTTACGCCCAATGGCGATAAGCTGATTGTGGAAGAGCGGGACGACCAGCGCAGTACGACCGGTGACCGTATCGGGCTTTCGATCCGGCCCGAACGCGCGATGCTGTTCGATCCCGAGTCGGGTCAGCGGCTGCGATAGGGCTTGCCAGACCGAAGCTGTTTTGCATGACTGCGCATTAATCATCGGCTTTCAGGAGGCCATATGCGCAGTTCCAAAACCATCCATGTGATCTCAGCCCATGCCGAAGGCGAGGTGGGCGATGTAATCGTTGGAGGTGTTACCCCACCTCCCGGGGAAACGGTTTGGGATCAGAGAACCCATATCGCCGAAGATCAGACCCTAAGGGATTTCATGCTGAATGAACCCCGCGGCGGTGTCTTTCGCCATGTGAACCTGCTGGTTCCACCAAAAAACCCCGAGGCCGCTGCCGCTTTCATCATCATGGAGCCGGAAGACACGCCGCCGATGTCCGGTTCGAATTCCATCTGCGTTTCTACGGTTTTGCTGGATAGCGGCATCCTTCCAATGCATGAACCAGAAACTCGTTTGACGTTAGAAGCTCCCGGAGGGCTGGTCCGCGTCCGCGCCGAATGCCGCAATGGCAAGGCCGAACGCATCTATGTGCAGAACGTGCCAAGTTTCGTCGACAAGCTGGATGCCCGGATCGAGGTTGAGGGCATCGGAACGCTGCGCGCAGATACCGCGTTTGGTGGCGACAGTTTTGTAATTGTCGATGCAGCTGAACTGGGTTTTGACCTGACGCCTGATGAAGGCGCTGATCTTGCCAGAACCGGCGCGCGTATCACCGATGCCGCCAATGAGCAGCTTGGCTTCAATCATCCCACCAAAGACTGGAATCACATTTCATTCTGCCAGATCGCAGGCCCGCTGGATCGGCAGGGTGATATCCTCACCGGTCGCAATACTGTCGCCATCAAACCCGGCAAGCTGGATCGTTCACCCTGCGGCACCGGAGCTTCGGCCCGAATGGCTGTTTTGCTTGCCAAAGGGCAGATGTCGATGAATGACCGCTATCACGCGCGCTCGGTTATCGACAGCGAGTTTCGCTGCCGCATCGTGGATCAGCTCGATCTGAATGGGCGCGTGGCGATCACCCCGGAAATCTCAGGGCGGAGTTGGATTACGGGCACGCACCAGCACATGCTGGACCCGGAAGACCCTTGGCCCGGTGGCTACCGCTTGAGTGATACTTGGGGTGCATAAGTCGGGGCCAAAATTGACCCCGTACTTTGGTTGATCTTCAGCTATCGAGGTTGAACATCAGTCTTGCAGTCACTGGTACGGTACGGGTGATGCTGGGAAGTTGCGCCAGCTCCATTAGCTTGTCGACACCTGCTGAGACGCCCGCATCCTCGGTGCTGATGAAGACCATATCGTTGGTTGACACCATGACAGTGTCTTCGGCCACGCGCAAAATGAACATATCGGTGTAGAACTCAACCTCGGTCCCGGCCAGAGCCAGTTTGGCATCCACTTCAACCGTGTTGCTGGAACCCACATCCAACTTGGACACCACATCCAAATCAATCTCTGCGGTCAGCGTGGCTGTTGCCACCTTGCGGAACACATGTTCGATCATCCGCTCGTTGCGGATATCGATATTCGTTTCGACCGAGGACAAGTCGATATCAATCTCAACTTTGCCATCCTCGCTGACATGGCCCGATATATTGGTGAAGGAATTGACCTCGCCCACATCGTCGATCTTAACCGTGCCATAGGCCAGATGAGAGGCGCTGGGATTTAGTGTCCAATCAGCGGCCAGCGCGGGACCTGCAACAAAAGCCGACGCAATCGTGATTGTTTTGAACAGAAGTTTCATTTCATTCCTCCAGAGTCTATGACAGTTCAGACCAAGCGGGCCCGGTCCCGTGACAAAGCAAACACACACAGGTCGCGATTTATTCGATGAGTGTTGAGATGAGCACCGAGCAAGCCGTGCGCGGCGCGATCCAGACCCATTCAAAACGGGTCTGGAGGTTTGGATTGGCGCTGTCGGGGGCGTCGGATGTTGCGGACGATCTGCTGCAGGCAACAGCCTTGCGGGCGTTAGAAAAGCACCATCAGGTAACTTCATATGATCGGTTGGACAGCTGGCTGATGACGATCTGCCGCTCGATCTGGTTGAACGAGATACGGGCACGGTCTGTGCGCAAGGCGCAAGCATTGTCGGTTACACCTGAGGCGGAATTGGTTGCACACGGACCCGACTCAGAAACGAATATTTTCGCCGCTCAGGTGTTTACTCAAGTGATGCAACTGCCAGAGGCGCAGCGCGAAACGGTGGTGCTTGTATTTGTAGAAGGGTACAGTTACCGCGAAGCTGCGGCCATGCTGGATGTTCCCATCGGCACGATCATGAGCCGGTTGTCCAACGCCCGGCAGAAACTGAAAACCGTAATGCAGCACGAAGCGGGCGACGCGGTGCAACGGAGTGGCAAATGAAGTTTTCCGACGAAACACTTCTGGCCTATCTGGAAGGCAGCCTTGATGGGGCCGAAGTCCACGCCATCGAAGTGGCCGTGGCAGAGGATACGGGTCTTGAAGCCCGCTTGATGGCGTTGGATCCGTTTGCCCCTGTTGTACAGCAGGTTTTTGATGACGTCCCGGCTGAGGTTCCTGAAATTGATCTGCCTGCGCCCACTCCGCAGCAATACAAATCAGGACCTCTTCGATTGCTGGCGGTTGCGGCTTCGGTTGCCGTTATCGCAGTATCCGCAACCTTCTGGGTGACGCGTCCGAAGGCTTTGGGCTGGGCAGAGCAAGCCGCAATTTATCAATCACTCTATTCAGCCGAAACGATTGCTGATCTGGATAACTCTCCGCAAAAACTGGACGCGCAATTTGCTCAGGCTGAGGCTCAGCTCGGCCGACCCTTAAATCGGGAGGTGCTGGAAAATCTTCCCGGCCTCGACCTGAAACGCACACAGGTTTTATCATTCAAAGGTAAGCCATTGGTTCAGGTTGTCTTTGCTGATGCACAAGGAAATCCATTTGCGTTCTGCGTGATCCGGCAAGGTCCAAATGCCCCATCGAAGGCAGTTAATCTTGCAGTGCTGAGCGGCCTATCAACCGCGACATGGGCAAAAGATGGGTATGGTTATATGCTGTTGGGTGGCGATCGCGAGACAGATCTGAGTGGAGAGCTGCATGCTCTGACCGCAGCCTTTGCGGGTTGATTATCGGGATTTCGGGAAACCCCTTGTGAACTTCGGCAAATGCTCGAAGAATGCCAGATATGAAGCCGATCCCTCAAGAACCGGACCCAGACGATGATGAGGCCCTGGACGCAGGGCCGCGCAGCATCTATGACACCGATCCACCGGATGAAGAGGATCTATGGTTTCTCCCTCTAGCGGATGAAGAAGATCCTGAAGAATTTCTTCCGTCTGTCCCAAGGCCTGATCAAAGCCTCCTTTTTGATCCAAGGGATTGGCGCACGGCTCAATCTGAACTGTCCGCTGAACTTGCTGATCTGGCCGTGACTTTCGGAGCGCTGGATGAACGTTTGCGCGCAGGGCCGAAAGGATGGGGTCACCGTCTGGCCTTAATGGAAGTGTCGGATTTGGGCTGGTGGACCGGAGACCGGATCAGCGTCGATCGTCTTGCGCTATGGACCGGATTGCGGATCGGTGCGACGAGTGATGACGTTCAGGCGTTGTACCGGGCAGGCTGGGCGGTGCGGCGACTATCCTCGGGTGCTGGGCCATCAGAGGGCGGATGGGACGCTGGGCTGACCGCTTTTCTGGATCGTCAGGCCCAGGGCATCGAGGACGCCCCAGAGACCGTGATAGATCTGGCCGAAGTGATGCGGAATGTGGCTGCGTTGCACCCGGTGACTCAGGCTGCAATCGGGTTCCACGCGTGGCGCGCGCTCTCTCCGGGCATTGGACAGGATACCGAAGCTGCCGTTATTGCAGCCCGCCATGCGGCATCGATGGGGCGAGGAGGCGCATTGTTCATGCCGCTTTCCTTGTCGGGACCGGGTGCGTTGCGCGGTGCAGGCTCATTGGATGAAAAGCTATCCGCCTGGATAGGTGGGGCAGGTCAGGCCTCGCTTGCAGCTCTGCTGCATCTGGACCGGATCAGCGCTTGGGAAGAACGTGCCCGTGAGGCTGTATCAGATCTGAGTGGGCGAACTCCACCAGTGTTGATCGATGCGCTGACAGCTTGGCCGATGGTATCGGCACCATTGGCCGAAGAGCTGACCCAAGCCTCGCGCGCGGCCATACAGCGAAATCTGGACAAATTCAGCGACAGAGGATTGATCCGCGAGGTGACAGGGCAGGGCCGTTATCGAGTCTGGACCGCGGCATTATAACCGATCTTTCGAATTCCCCGTTTGCTTGCATTTGGCCGAGTCTTGCTGTTTCTGGAAGAACAAACAGGCGAAGTAGAACCATCGGGGCGCAATCATGAGCAAATCAGCACTGATAACCGGTATTACGGGTCAGGATGGCTCTTACCTGGCTGAGCTGTTGCTTGCCAAAGGCTATGACGTTCACGGTATCAAACGACGCGCATCGTCTTTCAATACGCAGCGGATTGATCATATCTATCAGGATCCGCATGAACCAGATCCCAGACTGCATCTGCATTATGGTGATCTAAGCGACACCTCGAACCTGACCCGGATCATTCAGGAAGTGCAGCCCGACGAGGTCTATAACCTTGGTGCGCAATCCCATGTCGCGGTGAGTTTTGAATCGCCTGAATACACGGCGGATGTGGATGGGTTGGGTACGCTACGCCTGCTCGAAGCGATCCGGTTTCTGGGACTGGAGGGCAAGACCCGGTTTTATCAGGCCTCTACCTCAGAGCTCTTTGGTTTGGTGCAGGAAACACCGCAACGCGAGACAACGCCTTTTCACCCGCGCTCACCCTATGGGGTCGCCAAGCTGTATTCCTATTGGATAACAGTAAATTATCGAGAGGCTTACGGGATGTACGCCTGCAACGGTATTTTGTTCAATCACGAAAGCCCCCGGCGTGGTGAGACCTTTGTGACTCGTAAGATCACTCGTGGCCTTGCAAACATCGCGCAAGGTTTGGATGACTGTTTGCATATGGGTAATATCGATAGTTTGCGCGATTGGGGGCACGCGCGGGACTATGTGAAGATGCAGTGGCTGATGCTGCAACAGGAGACGCCCGAGGACTTTGTAATCGCCACCGGCAAGCAGTATTCCGTGCGCCAGTTCATCGAATGGTCTGCCAGCGAGCTAGGATTGGTGCTGGAGTTTTCAGGGGAGGGTGTCGAGGAATTTGCGATTGTTCGCGAAGTAGTGGGTGATAAGGCGCCTGCCCTGAAAGCTGGCGATATCGTGATGCGGATCAACCCGCGTTACTTCCGACCGGCCGAGGTTGATACGCTGTTGGGAGACCCGTCCAAGGCCAAGCAAAAACTAGGTTGGGAACCCGAGACCTCTGTGCAAGATCTATGCGTCGAAATGGTTGCCGAAGATTTGGAAATCGCACGGCGCAATGCCCTGCTCAAAGAACACGGGATGGCTGCGCCAGTCACACGGGAAAACGGCTGAAATGGGCAGTTCGCGCAGAATATATGTAGCGGGTCATCGCGGCATGGTCGGAAGCGCGATTCTGCGAAGGCTGCAGCAGCGCCAACAGGCAGGTGAAAAACTCGAGCTAATCACGCGGACGCGGAGCGAATTGGATCTGACCGATCAGGTTCAGGTTCAGAATTTCATGCGCTCAGAACGTCCGGACATCGTGATTTTGGCCGCCGCCCGTGTTGGCGGTATCTATGCGAACAACACATATCCGGCGGATTTCATCTACGAGAACCTGATGATCGAATGCAATGTGATCCATCAGGCGTTTTCGGCAGGTATAAAACAGCTGCTGCAACTTGGAAGTTCCTGCATTTATCCGCGCTCAACACACCAGCCTATGCGCGAAGACGCGCTTTTGACCGGGCCGCTGGAGCCGACAAATGAACCTTACGCCATCGCCAAGATTGCCGGGATCAAGCTTTGTGAAAGCTATAACAGGCAGCACGGCGTAGACTACCGGTCCGTCATGCCGACGAACCTTTATGGCCCCGGAGACAACTTTCACCCTGAAAACAGTCACGTGCTCCCGGCACTGATCCGACGTTTTCACGAGGCACAGCGTGATGGGCTAGATGAAGTTGTCATATGGGGAACCGGAAATCCGCGACGCGAGTTCTTGCATGTTGATGATATGGCCGAGGCGTCGGTGTTTGTTTTGGACCTGCCGCGCGAAATATATGAGGCAAATACTGATCCAATGTTAAGCCACATTAATGTGGGTACGGGCAGCGATACATCGATCGCAGACCTCGCAACGATCATTGCGGGTGTCGTCGGTTTCACTGGCCGGATCACGTATGATCCAGACAAACCGGATGGCACGATGCAAAAACTGATGGATGTATCGCGCCTCGCAGGTATGGGCTGGAGTGCTGGCATCAGTCTTAGCGATGGAATTCGCCAGACCTATGCGTGGTTTCTAGATCAATCAGAAACCGATCTGCGCGAAAGGTGACCGCCCGCGCAATGGCCTGGACGGTCTGAGCTGTCAGAACCAGCGGCCGATGGCGATCATTGATGGTTCAATATTTGTGGCATCCGAAATTGCCGCCAGCACCTGGAATGTCGCTTGTGTTTCCGATGGCGTGTCAAATCCTATAAACCGACCGAGCCCGCCACCATTCCCGCTAAGGGCTGGTTTGCTGCCAGCGGCAAAAGCGATGGGAAAATCCCAGTTGGCGGAACCGCTGGTAAACAAGGCACCGGTTGCGGTCGTACACCCGACAGCATCAAGAGTTGTTGTACAAATTTGGCTGCCGTCAGCAAATCGCGTGTAGTCTCCATTTGTATTACTGCCATGCTCGATCACAGCCCCGGAAGGTACACCACTGTTTTGTGATACTGTGCCCAGTACGTTACCCGGTCCGTACCCATAATCCGCCCGCATCAGGCGACCAGGCGTGGTGTCGTTGGCGCTGCTCTGTATGGCCGCTCCACCCGCGATACCAGATGAGGCGTCAAACCGTAGTGCTTCAACCCAACTCCCGCCATCTGGCGAGACTTTGATCGAGAACTCCGTGTTGCCAGAAAGGCCCATCTCGGCGTGACCGGTCCAGTTGGATTGAAACAAAAGCGAGGCCGTGTCGCCGTCGCTGGCTTTGTTGACCTTCAACTGATGACCACCACCTTCATGGGTTAGCAACGTCGCAGGGCTACACACCGCCAGCCGGTTGGTGCTGTCGGATCCGGTTGCGACGCCAATTCCTGGCAGATTCTGCAAATCGACAGGCGGGTCGATCCAGGCGGATCCGTTCCAGATTTTCAACTGCTCCGAGCTTTGGTCCCAGGCCCGCCAGCCCAAATCCGGCGCAATGAAATGCCATCCGTTGTCCAGCCACGCCGCCAATTGGCCGTCGTGACCAGCCCATGCCCCCGTGGGCGCCGTGCCAAGCGCGTGCGTCTCCCCCTGATCGGGCGCAGCGGGCGGTATTGTCGCGTCGATGGAGACTACGCTCAGTTGGACCACAAGATCGAGTGTACGCAGCGCCTCGTTATGGGTCACGTGTTTCTGGGCCTGAGACGGTTGAATAAAGGGCAGGTTCAAACGGGGTGAGTTCTGTGGCACGGGCGTCCTCCTGAGATGTCGCTTTGACAATGATCGCGCGCCACCCTGCCGCAATATTAGTGAAACCCACCTGACGAACCCGAACGTTGGGTTTTTGATTTGTTAGGATTTGAGAAATGTCGAAAAGCCATCTGCATTGCAGATGGCGGGATTTAATCAGAGATGAACGGCTACTAGCGCCTACTGACCTAAGTCAATTACGCGCATAAACATCTTCATAGCGAATAATGTCGTCTTCACCCAGATAGGTCCCGGTTTGTACTTCGATCAGGACCATCGGGACTTTGCCGGGGTTCACCATCCGGTGAACCGCACCCAAAGGCACATAGACCGACTGGTTTTCTGACACCAGCTGAACATCGTCATTTATCGTCACTTCGGCGGTGCCCTCCACGACGATCCAGTGCTCGGACCGATGATGGTGAGATTGCAGACTCAGCGAAGCACCGGGATGGACATGGATACGCTTGACCTGGAACCGGTCTCCGATAACGAGGCTTTCGAACCACCCCCAGGGTCGGTGATCGACCGGCAGCGATTCCGCCTGCTTGGCACCCTTTGCTTTCAAGGCTGTGACGGCCTGTTTGACATCCTGCGCGCGGTCCATGCTGGCCACCAGAACCGCATCGGGCATCGCGACTGTAATCACGTTTTCCAGCCCCATCGCCACGACCTCCTGTGCAGGAGATTCTGAGCGCACCAGCACATTGTGGCAATCAATGGCAGTGACTTCACCGGCGGTAGCGACCCCATTTGCATCAGGGTTGCTGAGCTCCTGCACCGCCGACCAACTGCCTACATCTGACCACCCGGCTGCATAAGGAACAACGCTGAGGTTGCTGGCCTTTTCCATAACCGCATAGTCGATCGATATGTCCTGAACTGAGTTCCAAGCGATGGATTCAAGCCGCAGAAAGCCCAGGTCAGACTGCGCCTGATCAACAGCGTTCTGAACCGGAGCTACAAGATCCGGCGCATGTTGGTCATAGGCCGCAAGGATCTCGCGGACCGCAAACAGAAAGATGCCGGAATTCCAAAGGTAACTACCTTCGGACACCATCGTTTCGGCGCTCTTCAGGTCGGGCTTTTCAACAAATCGATCGAGAGGAATCGACGCACCCGACGCGTCGGGAATTTGCCGAAGTTTGAGATAACCATATCCAGTCTCTGGCCGGTCAGGCGTGATTCCGAATGTAACAAGGTCTCCGCGCTCATCAATCGTACGGATACCTTCCGCAACTGCCTCGTGAAAGGCCTGAGCATCCGGAATGACGTGATCGGACGCCGCCACCAGCATCAATGCATCGGGATCGCTGGACGAAAGGTGCAGAGCTGCCGCCAGGACAGCCGGAGCGGTGTTGCGCCCTTCAGGTTCAATAAGGATCGGGCCTGGGTCAATTCCAACGGCCATCAACTGCTCAGGTACAACGAAACGAAATGCTTCATTGGTTAACAGCAACGGCTTTGCGTAAGGCGCTTCGACGGGTCCTTTAAGACGCTTTGCACATTGCTGCAAAAGGCTGGTTTCACCAATCAGCGGCACGAATTGTTTTGGGTAGCTTTTGCGCGACAGGGGCCATAACCGTGTTCCGGAGCCACCACATAAAATTACCGGATAGACGGTCCTCATGCTGCCCTCGCTCTCTGCGTTCTTGGGGTCGAGCTATTGCAATGAATGCCAACTGGTTGAAGCATCTTACCTATTGCGCGGCCTGGTCCGACGAAACGATATCATGCAGATACTGACTTAAATCTTGACGCAGATCCTCGCGGGCCAGCGCAAACGATACCGTGGCCTGAAGGAAACCGGCCTTTGAGCCACAATCAAATCGTTGGCCTTCGAATTTGTAACCAAATACAGGAACGCCATTTCCGATATCCTCGGCGATCGCGTCAGTCAGCTGGATTTCGCCTCCGCTGCCTTTCTTCTTCTGGTTCAAATTGTACAGTACCGAGGGGCCCAAAATATAACGACCAATGACGGCGAGATTTGATGGTGCCTCCTCAGGTTTTGGCTTTTCTACCATACCTTTGACTCGGACAACCGTACCGACGTTTTGGCCTGTATCCAAAATACCGTAAGAGCTTGTCTTTTCGTTTGGAACTTCCATCGCAGCAACCATATTGCCGCCGGTTTCCTCATAGGCCTCAACCATTTGCTGCAAGCAGGGTTTGTCTGCAGCAATAACATCATCGGGCAGCATTACCGCAAAAGGCTCATCTCCGATCAGTCGCCGTGCACACCAAACTGCATGTCCAAGCCCCAGCGCCTTGTGCTGGCGAATATAGGCGATCGCGCCGCTTTCCATATTGGTCGCGTTCAATGTCTCAAGCAAATCGTCTTTGCCCTTGGATTTCAAGTCCTGCTCCAACACAAGGTTGTGGTCAAAGTAATCCTCAAGCGCTGACTTCCCGCGTGACGTCACGAAGATAAACTCGGTGATCCCGGCTGCCCGCGCTTCGTCAATTGCATATTGAACCAGCGGTCTATCGACCAAAGTCATGATCTCTTTTGGCACCGATTTGGTCGCCGGTAAAAAGCGCGTCCCCATACCCGCGACGGGGAAAATAGCCTTTGTGACTTTGCGTGCCATGTTACCTCATGATTTCCATAGTCTGCCCGTGCGCTTTGTAGGCGCTGGGGTCCTCACATATAACTTAAATTCGTATCAATCAATCTCACCCGACAGTAGTGCAGCGGGCACGATGGAATCTGCCATTATCCTGCACACAGAGTCAAAACGAAACATACCCAAACGTGGTTCTAGCCAAGGTACACAAAGCACTTGGTGCGCTGAAACATAGAATTCGCGCCCCTGAAACCTTCAAGCTTCGGGGCGCGAATAGTCAGGAGTTAGCCATAATCGCATCAAGCGGATCATGTTCGGCAACGAAATGGTCAGGAGCAATTTCGCTAAGCCGCGGAACATAGTCCGTCTCGCCCGAGGATAACTTGCTGGGCAAGAAACGCAATGTGGCCTTGGGATCCATCGGGGACGGTAATTCACCCGGTAATTTAAGCCTTTGACGGTTACGCTCAACATCCGGATCGGGAATCGGAACCGCCGATATCAGGGATTTGGTGTAGGGGTGTATTGGTTCAGAACATATCACTTCACCATCGCCCAATTCGACAATGCGACCCAAGTACAAAACCATAATTCGGTTAGACACTGCGCGTACAACTGACAGGTCATGACTAATGAAAATCATCGACAAACCGAATTCTTGTTGCAATTCTCGCAACAATTCCACGATCTGGGCCTGAATGGACACGTCCAGTGCCGAAACGGCTTCATCGCAAATGATCAACTTTGGCTTGTTGATCATTGCCCGAGCGATTCCGACGCGCTGATTTTGCCCACCTGACAGTTCATGTGGATAACGGTTGATCATATTGGTTGGCAGGCCAACACGTTCCATCATCTCGGCGACCAGGTCCTTGCGCTCGCGTTCCGTCAGGTCTGGGCGATAGGTTTTTAATGGTTCCGCGATTGAGGCCGAGATTGTCATCCGTGGATCAAGGCTGGCGAGTGGATCCTGGAATACAATCTGCAGATCCTTGCGGTATTTGTTCAACTCGGACCGTTTCAACCCGACGATCGGATGGCCCAGCCAGCTGACGTTGCCCGCACTGGGTTCGATCAATTGCAGAACCGCCCGCGCCAGCGTGGACTTGCCGCAACCTGATTCACCCACAACACCCAGCGTTTCGCCCTTGCGAATATCAAAGCTGACACCATCCACGGCCTTGAGAGGCACCTTGTGGCCGAATAATCCGCCCGGAACATGGATTGGGAAATGAACCTTGACGTCGTCAACGCGCAGCAGCGGCTCTTCGGTCTTGCCCAAGGCTTTGGGCGCGTCACCGGCGTCGATGCGAGGCATCGCCTCAAGCAGGGTGCGAGTGTACTCGTGTTGCGGTGCGCGAAAGACTTCACGGGTTTCCCCGGCCTCGACAAATTGACCAAGGCGCATGACCTGTATGCGGTCGCACATCCGCGCGACGACGCCCATGTCATGGGTGATCAAAGCAATGGCTGTGCCTTCGTCTTTTTGCAGTCGCACCATCAGGTCCAGAATGTCGGCCTGTACGGTGACGTCCAGCGCCGTTGTGGGTTCATCCGCGATCAGCAATTTCGGGCTGCACAGCATCGACATGGCAATCATGACTCGCTGACGCATCCCGCCCGACAGCTCGTGCGGGTACTGATCCAATCGCCGTTTCGCCTCGGGGATGCGGACGCGGTCCAGCCATTCAAGGCATCGCGCTTTGGCAGCCGAACCCTGCAAACCCTCATGAACCTGCAACACTTCGCGCATCTGTTGACCGACCCGCAAATGCGGGGTCAGGGCGGTGAGCGGGTCCTGAAAGATCATACCGACATCATCGCCGCGGATGCGGTTCAGCTTGTTCACTGGCAAGTTCAGTATTTCCTGACCGTTCAGCATGGCAGACCCCGTTGCGCGGCCAGCCGTAGGCAATAGCCCCATCGCTGCCATGAAGGTCTGGCTTTTGCCCGACCCGCTTTCGCCGACGATGCCCAGACACTCGCCTGGATTGATGTCGAAACTGATGCCCTTGACGGCTTCGACGATGCCATCCGGGGTGTCGAACTGCACGCTCAGGTCTTTGATGGAAAATAGACTCATATCAGCGATCCTTCGGGTCCAGCGCGTCACGCAAACCATCACCGATGAAAAACATGGTGATGATGATGGCGACGTAGAATGTCAGGGGATAAAGAAGCTGCCACAAAGTGCCATAGCCCATAGTCCCGGCACCTTCGGCAATAAGGCGGCCCAAAGAGGTGTAGGGTTCAGAGATCCCGAGACCTAAAAACGAAATGAAACTTTCAGTCAGGATCATTTCGGGGACCAACAGCGAGGCGTACACGATCACAACGCCCAACAGGTTGGGCAGAATGTGGCGATACATGATGGTAAACTCACTGACACCGGCGGCACGAGCGGCTTCGATGAATTCGCGGTTCTTCAGCGTCAGGGTTTGCCCCCGAACGATCCGCGCCATGGTCAACCAACCGACTGCACCCAACGCGATGAACAGCATGAAAAAGGACCGCCCCGCCACGACCAGCAGAAGGATGATGATCAGAGTTGCCGGGATCGCCAGAAGTATGTCGACAAAGCGCATCATGGCGCTGTCGGTACGCCCTCCGATATAACCAGCGGCAATGCCATAGCAAGTGCCAACGATCAACGCAGTTGCAGCCCCAATCAGACCAACCAGTAGCGATGTGGTGGTCGCCTGAATGACACGGCTGTAAAGGTCGCGCCCCAGATCATCGACACCGAAATAGTGACCAGTCTCGATCGAGGGCATTCCCATGCCGCGTACGTCACCCATTACGTTCCAGTCGATCTCTTCGTTGGACCAGGCTGCAAAATATGGTCCGATAATCGTGAACAGCACGATCAGACCCAAAACAAAAACACTGGCCATTGCGGCCTTGTTGCGGACAAAACGCATACGTGCGTCCTGCCAGAGCGAGCGCCCCTGAATGACCGTGTAATCTGTGATTTCTTCGGCCAGATGGGCGGCTTTTTGAGATTTTCCTAGCATGAGCCTGCCCCTCAGTAACGAATTTTCGGATCAAACCAGGCATAAGCCAGGTCGGTCAGAAGGTTCACGACAACGGTCAATGCGCCATAGAGAATGGTAACCCCCAGGAGCACCGCATAGTCACGAGACAGTGCAGAGCCAACGTAGGCCTGACCCAGACCACCGGTCGAGAAATAGATATCGACAAAGACTGAACCCGTAAGCACGTAGACGAACACCGGCCCGAGATATGAGACAACCGGCAACAACGTAGGTTTCAACGCATGACGCCAAATTACGGTTCTGGTCGGCAAGCCCTTGGCGCGCGCAGTACGGATGAAGTTCGAGTTCAGAACCTCGAGCATCGACGAACGCGTGATCCGTGCAATCGAACCCATATAGGATGTTGCCAGCGCAATCACCGGCATGACCAGATATTGCCATTGGCCTCCGTTCCAGCCGCCTCCCGGCAACCAGCCCAGCCACAGGGTGAAGGTAAGGATCAGGATCGGCCCCATGATGAAGTTTGGCAGAGCTTGCGCTGCGATACCAAGACCAACAGCAAAATAATCAATCCAGCTATTGTGTTTGATCGCGGCGGCGATCCCAAGGCTTACACCAACGGCTGTTGCGACAAGAAATGAAAGCGAGCCATAGGTCAGAGAAATCGGAAACCCTTGAGCGATAATGTCGTTGACGTCCCTGTCCTTGAACTTGAAGGACGGGCCGAAATCAAAATGCACGACGATGTTGTACAGGTAGTCCCAGAGCTGTTTCCACAACGGTTGGTCCAACCCATAGCGCGCCTCAATATTGGCCAGAACCTGCGGCGGCAGCGGCCGTTCTGAGGTAAATGGCCCACCGGGTGCTACGTGCATCAGGAAAAAACAGGCGACGATCAGCAACAAGATCGTCGGAATGGCGATCAGCAGTCGCCGCAGACTGTAGGCAAGCATTTCATGCCCCCATGTTTATTGGCCCTGCCCCGGAAACCTCCGGGACAGGGCGTGGTTCTATGACAATTATTCGGCGACCTTGTACAGGTTCTTCGAATACCAGTTCTGCTCGACGTTGTTGACGGGCCAGTTCCCTACATCGCTGTCCATCATGTAAACGCCTGCATAGTGATAGATCGGGATTACAGGAGTTTCCTGTGCAATAATCCGCTCTACTTCGGTATAAAGCGGTGCCGGATCGTCCGAAGTTTTGGCTTCGGCCAGCAGCTCATCAACGCGTGCGTTGTTGTACTTACCGTCGTTGTAACCGGAATCCGATTGCAGCAGATCAAGGAAGGTCGAGGCTTCGTTATAGTCGCCACACCATGCGCCGCGAGCCAGTTCGAAGTTCTGGTTACCGCGCTCTTCCAGGAATACTTTCCACTCCATGTTTGCCAGTTCGGCATTGACGCCCAGCTTCTGCTTCCACATCTGGCTGAGTGCCACGGCCACTTTCTTGTGCGCCTCTGAGGTGTTGTAAACCATCTCGAAGCTCAGCGGATTATCCGGACCATAGCCCGCTCCCGCTAGCAACTCTTTTGCAAGCTCATCGCGCTCAGCCTGGCTCATCGAAGCCATCTCCACGTCCGGAACCGTAAAGTTGGCAGTGGCGGCGGGTGCGAACGTGTAAGCCTGGGGCTGACCACCGGCCATCACTTTTTCAGTGATGATCGCGCGATCCACGGCCAGCGACAGGGCCTGACGGACGTTGGGGTCCTTGAACGCTTCGGGACCGCTGTCAGAGACATTGAAGGTATAGTAATAGTTGCACAAACGAGGGAAGCTGATGGCTTCATCCGGATGCTCCTGCTGCAGGCGCGGGAACTGACCAGCAGGAACTTCGGTGCGATCCAACTCGCCCGCAAGGTAGCGGGTCAGGGCGACATTCTCGTCATTGATGACCAATGCCACAACTTTTTCGATGATGGTGTTGTCATTGTCCCAGTACATCTCGTTGCGCTCACGCACCGAACGTTCCTGTGGCAGATGCTCGGTCAGGACATAGGCGCCGTTCGATACGATGTTTTCCGGCTTGGTCCATGCATCACCAAATTCTTCGATCACTTTCTGCGGCGCAGGGAAGGTTGTCGAATGCGTGGTCATCTGAGGGAAATAGGGGAGGGGCGTGCTCAGTGTGACTTCTAGAGTGTGGTCGTCAATGGCTTTGACACCCAGATCATCCACTGATTTTTCACCCGCAATGATCTCAGCCGCGTTTTCAATCGACATCAGTTCCATGAACCACGCGTAGGGCGATGACAGCTCAGGATCGACAGCACGTTTCCATGCAAAAACGAAGTCACCTGCGGTAACCGAATCTCCGTTTGACCATTTCGCGTTATCGCGGAGGGTAAACGTATACACATCCTTGGTGTCATTGACCGAGTATTCGGTGGCAACGCCGGGGACCAGATTACCATCTTCGTCCTGGTTCATGAGACCTTCGAACAAGTCGCGCACGATTTCGGCGCCCGACACATCTTCAACCACTTGCGGGTCGACCGAGCTGTGCTCATCCAGAATGCGATAGATAAACGTCTGATCATCCGCCAGCGCTTCGCCGGTTTCGGGGTGGGTTCCTGCGGCGATTGCTGCGCCAGTTATGATGGTCGAGGACAACAGCCCCGCCAATGAAGTACGGACAATTTTGTGCATGTGATTACTCCCATTATTATGTGGCGTTGGGCTATCCTGCTATTGCAGCGGATACCCATCTACCTGTGTGTCTCCGACAATTGCCGTGCGTTCACCTTGATCTAGATCGCGGCAGAGTCCAAATTTCAGACCATTTCCATTGGGCAGTGTCGGAAAGCCGATTGCGAAAGTTCTCTTTCACTGCTGCAAAATCTGCTGGTTTTTGGAGAAAGGTAAAGGGTTTTAAGTCGAATTGCAGGCTCAAAGATCGATTGAAACCGTAACGTAAGGGAGCATCGAAAGATTATTCTGAAACGCTTTGCTTTGGTGACATATTCGTGAAGTCATACAAATTGCAAAGGGCGAATGGGTTTTCGTCAACACGCGCAAATGGCGAATCAGGGCAAATTTCAGGGCTTCAGCGCTGCCTTCAAACGGTCATTTGGAAAACATGTCGGCGCACGGCCTGATGCGGCTTGCCAGCGACCGATCGAACGCCGGGTTTTATATCCAGGCAGACCATCGATGCCGCCTACATCATGACCCTGTTCAACAAGCACTTGCTGCATTGTTGCGATATCCGACCGATAGAGGTTGCCGACGTCACCCCAGCGCCCGCGAAAATCGCCAACACCGTATTGAATGCGATCGCCGACATGGCCCACAAACAAAGCATAGAGGTCACTGGTATTATAGTCTTTGAGGACATAGAAATTGGGCGTGACGATGAAAGCCGGACCGCTGCGACCTGCGGGCATCATCAGATAACCTTCGGCAGCCAGTTCGTGCGCTGGAAAAGGTTTGCCAGCAACACGGCTGACTCCCATTGCTGCCCAATCCCGGATAAGACGCCCTTGATCAGGTCCTTCTAACGCGCATGAAACGGTTTTTGGCAGATTAACCTCAAATCCCCAATCGCGATCCGCAATCCATCCGTGCTCTTCAAGATAGGCTCCAATCGACGCAATAGTATCTGCGGCTGAGCCCCAGATATCCGCCCTGCCATCGCCATCGCCATCGCGCGCATAGGTCAGAAAATTTGTAGGCATGAATTGTGGCTGACCCAATGCTCCTGCCCAACTGCTCTTTAGTTCTCTTCCTTGCGCATGACCCGCTTCGACAATTTGCAGCGCGGCGATCAGTTCTGCAGTGAAATAGTCAGCCCGCGTGCTCATGAACCCTTTCGTACCAAGAACCTGAAATGCATCGTGGCGGATTGGTACCTGACCATATCCACTCTCGCGCCCCCAAATGGCCAGAATGATGCGTGCAGGTACACCGGTTTCAGCTTCAACGCGTGCCAGGGTTTCTGCGTGACGCCTGGCCATTTTACGGCCGACCGACGTGGCGCCCTGTACGGATCCGGCATTAAAATACCGACCCGGCGAGCCAAACTCGGCTTGACGCTGCACCTTTGGTGTTTTTTGAGGGCTGCCCGGTGGCACCAGATCCGGCAGATCCCAATTTAGTTTCACCCCATCAAAAGCTTGACGAAAAGTTTGCTTGGAAACACCCTTTGCCTTTGCTTGTGGCCAGACGGTTTGTTGCAGCCAGCTCTGAAACTGACGTTCAACCAAAACACGATCCTGCGCCAACAAAGGAGCTGCCAGAACAACCAGGAAGAGAACAGTGAAAACGAAACGCATGGAACCGATCTTGCGCGCCCGTGACGTGGTGTCAACAATCGCCTTTAGGAGCAAAATCGCAAAAGCCCTTGAGAAAATCCGTGACTCTGCCAATAGTTGCCGGGAACCCCCGCCGCAAGAGGATCATCAGGCGTGACCTTTTCCCGGATGTCTTCAATCGCAGTGCCCGCTCTGGTGACGCTAGTTGCGCTGTTGCTGACAGTGCAGGCCGCTGGGGCAAGTGATAGCTTCATGGACCCACAGGGGCCAATCGCCGAAATCCAAAAAAAGCACCTTCTGCGAGCGACCGCTCTGATCCTGATTGCGGTGATCCCGGTTTTGGTCTTGGTGCCGCTGGTCGCTTATAGGTATCGCCGACGTAAAGGTGGAAACGCATATTACAAACCGCACTGGGATTTCTCGGCAAAGCTTGAGGTATTGATGTGGGGTGTACCGGTGCTGATTGTGGTGATCCTGTCATTCTACCTTTGGAAAACCACATACCGTCTTGATCCCTATGCAGCCCCGTTCGGGGAGGAGCCTGCCTTGCGGGTGCAGGTGGTTGGCCTCGATTGGAAATGGCTGTTCATCTACCCCGATCTTGGAATCGCCACAGTCGGAGAGTTTGGCATCCCGATCAAAAAGCAGGTCGCGATTACGCTGACGACCGACACAGTGATGCAATCGTTTATGATCCCTGCATTGGCTGGGCAAATCTACGCCATGCCTGGCATGACAACGCAACTGCATGTGGTGGCCGACACGCCCAATACGATGCAGGGTGAGAACACGCAGTATAATGGTCGCGGGTTCACCAAGCAGAAGTTTCTAACGCAGGCTATGCAACCCGTGGAATTCGAGGCCTGGGTAGCCAGCGTCCGGGCGCATGGTATTCCGTTGGCAAAAGACACGTATCAGACACTGGCCATGCGCACGGATCGGGACGAAGTTCAGGCGGCATTAGGAACCGAACTCATGCCGCTGAACGCGCTTTATTTTACACTGGAAGAAGGTGATTTGTTCCGCTCAATCCTGCATCGTTACCACAGCGGTGAGCCTCTTACCCTTGGCCGGCAACCCGGCACCACTGCGTTCGGGTCGGAGGCAAAACAATGACTTCAGTCGAGACTGGCATTTTGGGTCGCCTGAGTTGGGATGCGTTGCCGATCACCGGGCTCATCCGGACGCCCGATGCCAATGAAATCATCGCCAACGCTGCGGCTGGTATAGTGATAGTGGGCGCTTTGACGGTGCTGTTCCTGCTAACGTGGTTTCGTCTTTGGAGCCCTCTCTGGCGGGATTGGTTGACCAGCGCTGATCACAAGAAAATCGGCATCATGTATATCGTCTTTGCCATCGTCATGCTGGCACGGGGCGTGTTGGAAGGTGTTGTGATGCGGGCTCAACAGGCGGCAGGGCCGGGAGACGGATTTCTGGAGCCCGAACATTTCGCCGAGCTATTCAGTACCCACGGCACCATAATGATCTTCTTCGTTGCCGTCCCCTTTGTCTTTGGAGTGGCAAACTATCTGGTTCCGTTGATGATCGGCGCGCGGGACGTTGCATTTCCGGTTATGAACCAAATCAGCCTTGGCCTGACGGTGTCGTCCGGCATGATGTTGATGGTTTCGCTGGTAGTTGGCGAGTTTTCGACCGGAGGTTGGACCGCATATCCGCCTTACACAGGCGCCGCGTTCAATCCCGGCGTCGGGCCGGATTATTGGATTTGGGCCATTGTTGTCTCGGGCGTAGGCACCACTCTCACTGGTATCAATTTTGCCGTTACAATTTACAAGCTGCGTGCACCTGGGATGAAATTCATGCGGCTGCCGATGTATTGCTGGACGATCATCTGTAGCTCAATCCTGATCGTCTTTGCCATGCCGCCCCTTGGCGTGGCTGCGCTGTTGCTGGCCGCTGATCGTTATCTAGATTTCCATTTCTTCACCAATGATCTTGGTGGAAACATGATGAACTATGCCAACCTGTTTTGGCTGTTCGGTCACCCAGAGGTCTATCTGCTGGTCCTGCCTGCTTATGGCATCTATTCCGAAGTCTTTGCCACTTTTTCGGCCAAGCGTCTCTATGGCTATAACTCGCTGGTCATTGCCACGATGTCGATTGCAGTATTGTCTTTCACAGTATGGCTGCATCATTTCTTCACCATGGGCCAAAGCGCGCTGATCAACGCGGTATTCGGCATTGCGACGATGCTGATCGCGATCCCAACCGGTGTGAAAGTCTATGACTGGATGGCCACGCTCTATCGCGGGCGGATACGGTTTTCCGTTCCGATGCTCTATGGTCTAGCCTTTTTGATGCTGTTCGTGATTGGTGGCCTTAGCGGGGTAATCCTGGCCAATCCGACGATTGACTATCAGGTCCACAACACGTTGTTCCTTGTGGCGCATTTCCACAACGTCCTTCTGCCCGGAGTACTGTTTGCGCTGCTCGCGGGCTATAATTACTGGTTCCCGAAAGCCTTCGGTTTTCGCCTCAACGAATTCTGGGGACGCGTCTCGGTCGTTTGCTGGACCGTGGGTTTCTTGCTGACTTTTATGCCGCTTTACTTTGTTGGTTTGATGGGAATGCCGCGCCGGTCCTACAGTTGGGAGGACCCGAGCTTTCACCCCTACATGATCATTGCCGTAGTTGGTGCATTGGTCATCACCTGCGGGTTGTTCTCGATCCTCATTCAACTTTGGGTCAGTATCCGCAATCGTGAAAAAACCCGTGCTCCGATAGGTGATCCGTGGGACGGGCGTACACTGGAATGGTCGATTCCGTCTCCGCCACCGCCCTACAACTTTGCCATCATCCCGGAGGTCACCGACCGCGACAACTTTGCCGCCGCCAAAGAGCGCGCTGCAGCTTATCCCAAACCTGAAGCCTATGAAGATATCGAGATGCCGCGCAATACCGGCATCGGGTTCATCCTCTGCGTGCTCAGCGGTGTCTGGATGTTCGCGCTGGTTTGGTGGATTTGGTGGCTGGCGCTCCTGATGACGATTGCTATCATCCTGGCGATTATCATCTGGAGCTTTGATACAAGCACCGAAATCATCATTCCTGCCGAGGAGGTCCGCAAAGACCATGAAGCTTGGCTAGACCTTGTCCATAGCACTGCAGCAGTGGATCGCGATTATGAAATCGCCCCAGAAAATCGCGGTCTCGCACGCCCGGATATGGAGGCCGTGACATGAGGCGCGCACCCACGCAAAGCTATCCGGGCATCAACCTTGGCGAAGGCCATGCAAGCGCCCACAAAGCCACTGAAGTTGTCACTTTTGGCTTCTGGGTCTTTCTTATGAGCGATCTGGTCTATTTCGGCCTGATGTTCGCGATCTACATCACAATGATTGATGCACAGGCCGGTGGGCCCGGACCGCATGAATTGTTTGATCTGAAAAGCATCTTTGCTCAAACCCTGATATTGTTGACCAGCAGTCTGACCGTAGGGCTGGCGATGCTGGCGTTGAAATACAACTTGCCGCGGGCTCGGATCGTTGTGTGGTTTGGGGTAACACTGGTGCTGGGGCTTAGCTTTTTGGTTCTGGAGATCCGCGATTTTCTGAACATGGCAGCCCAGGGCGGTATCCCTCAGCGCAGCGGATTTTTGTCGGCTTTCTATGGCCTTGTGCCACTGCACGGTCTGCATGTCGCGTCGGGGTGTCTGTGGCTGATCGTCTTGGGCATTCAACTAAGAATGTTCGGACTAACTGACTTGCTGATGTCCCGTATGGTGCGACTGGCATTGTTCTGGCACTTCCTTGATCTGATCTGGGTCGGCATCATCACAATTGTGTATTTCGGAGGGTTGACCTATGGATAGACGCGCTGACCTGCACAAGCGAGAGCGTCGCCGATATATTATCGGATATGGTGGGTCTCTTCTGCTGACGCTGGCGGTCTTCTTAATCGCTCACCGATACGGGATTGAAACCAAAGGGGTCTATCTTAGCATCGGCCTACTGGGCTTGGCACAGTTGGTCGTACAGTTGGTGTACTTTCTTCATATCGACAGGCGGCGCAGCAGCCGAGAGGATCTGGACCTGATCCTATTCTCAACGATGGTCCTATTGATTATCATCGGCGGGACGGTCTGGATTCTAGGCAATTTGGCCATTCGGATGCACCTGCAGATGATGTGATCCGCCAAGCCCTGACCCGCTTGTAGCCGCATCAGGAATGGTTCTTCGCACCACCATCATTCGTTCCATAACCGGTGACTCGATTGGTCAGGCCATCAGGACCAATCCTAACCAAAGCGCGATCCAGCACAGAACCAGACTGAGAATTATGTTACCAGCTGCGAACGCGATGGTTCTTTCACGGTTCAACTGCAGTGACTGATAAGCAAAGCTGGAAAACGTTGTGAAGCCACCGCAAAAGCCGAATACCAATCGGTTCTGTTGCTCGCTCATTTCGATTTCCCCGCCGAGATAACCAACCCACAGACCAAGCAACAGGCTGCCTGCCACATTCACTATCAGTGTAGCGTAAGGCAGATCGTGGGTCACCTGAAGCGTCAACCAGTGGCGCAGTACGGCACCTGCTCCTCCTCCCAGCGCAAACATGACGTGCAGATGCAGGTCGTTCATTCTGGATGCCTCCAAGGCAGGTACTTTCGACCCAACGCTTCACCCAAAGCCGCTGCGGTTAAGCCAATTGCGATTTCTGCCCCGAAGGCGGTAATGACGTACCAACCGGTGGTTTCGGCCAAACGCTCCAACTCGGCTACAAATGAAGAAAAAGTAGAAAGGCCGCCACAAAACCCAACAGCACCCAAGTGCAGCACATGTGCGTGAACTTTGTGGCGGATAGAATAAAGCCAGCCAAGGATTAAGCAGGCCACAATGTTAATACCGAATGTCTCTGTCAGGAATGGAGCACCGGGTATCGGCACCGTGAACAGTTCGCGCAGCAGCGAACCCGCAGCGCCACCAACAAAGACGGCTGCGTACATCTGGGCACTACGCCTGAGGGCAGGTGCAGTTTGTGACACCTAGATTGATCCCGCTCTTACCTGTGTCTTATCCCGCATATAGATTGCGAATGGACCGATCAACTGCACTTGCTAACTCAACCGTTACTAACGACAGATTAGCAAGGTCTTGCAAATTCAGTTGAATCTGGTTCACGTTTGAAAACATCTGCCGGGCTTCGAGCCCACGATCCAGCCGAGGATACACAGCTCTTTAAGCCACCCAGGGAGGTCAGGGATGATTGTTCGCAGACTATATTATGTGCTCAGCTTTGTGGTCCTGCCACTTACCCTATTGTCGGGGTATTTCTGGTCCCCTGCGAATTGGCTGTTGGTCATTCTGATCCCGTACGCGATTGTAGGAATGTACGATATGCTGACGACCAAGCATAACGTATTGAACAACTATCCCGTTCTCGGCCACTTCCGCTATATGCTGGAATTTGTCAGCCCCGAAATCCGGCAGTATTTTGTGGAAACCAACGAAAGTGGTCGACCTTTCAATCGGATTATCCGCAGTCTGGTCTATTCCCGCGCCAAAGGGCAGGTGGATACGCAGGCATTCGGGACCCAGTACGACATATTGAGTGTCGGTTATCATCGTTCAAACCATTCACTTTCGCCAAAACATGTCGATGAAAGTGAGGAGCGGATTATGCTTGGCGGGCCTCAGTGCGACAAACCCTATAACGCTTCGCGCCTGAATGTTTCAGCGATGAGCTTTGGTGCACTCAGCGCAAATGCGATCCGGGCACTGAACGGTGGTGCTAAGGATGGCGGGTTTGCACATAATACCGGCGAAGGAGGGCTATCCCCGCACCATCTGGCCGAAGGTGGTGACATCATCTGGCAAATCGGAACAGGGTATTTTGGATGTCGCACCGCCGATGGGGGGTTCGACAAGGACAAATTCGCCGAAAAAGCCAAATTGGATGTGGTGAAGGCAATCGAGATTAAGCTCTCACAAGGGGCAAAACCGTCTCATGGAGGGGTATTGCCGGCCGCAAAGGTGGACGAGGAAATCGCGGAAATCCGAGGCGTTCCTGTGCATCAGGATGTAATTTCACCCCCTATACACTCGGCGTTCGATGGGCCGACAGGGTTGATGCAATTTGTTCAGCATCTGCGGGAAATGTCTGGCGGTAAGCCGATTGGCTTCAAACTGTGCATCGGCCAACCTTCGGAATTCATGGCGATCTGTAAAGCCATGTTGGAAACCGGCATACTGCCCGATTTTATCACCGTTGATGGTGCCGAAGGAGGGACCGGCGCGGCGCCGGTTGAATTTACCAACCGTCTGGGGATGCCCCTGAACGAAGGGTTGATCTTTGTAAACAATTGCCTGCGTGGGATTGGAGTGCGCGACAAAGTGCGCGTGATTTGCTCGGGCAAGGTTGCGACGGGTTTCGACATGGTCGAGAAAATGGCCTTGGGTGCTGATATGTGCAACGCGGCGCGGGCGATGATGTTTGCCGTTGGGTGCATTCAAGCACTGCACTGCAATACCAATCGGTGCCCTTCGGGCGTGGCGACGCAGGATCCGATCCGGGGCCGAGCGGTAAACGTGCCGCAGAAACGTCAGCGTGTGCACCGGTTCCATGACGCGACATTGGAAAGCTTCCGCGAGATCTTGGGTGCTATGGGCAAAGCCAAGGTTTCTGAATTGCGACCCAGCGATATCCTCCGTCGCATGGCAGATGAGGGAGAACGATCTTACGCTGAGCTTTACAGCTTCCTGGAAGAAGACGCTTTGCTGGGCAAAACCGTGCCGCAGGAATATGCTGCGGACTGGCAGGCAGCTTCGGCCAACCAGTTCTGACAACCCTAGCTTGGGCTTGAACGTGGGTTGTTCTGCACGTGAGTATTAATTTTGCGGATACTCCATTCGACCGCATCCCGCATGGTCCGGCCCAAGGCCACATCAAACGCTTCGACTAGATCAGGGGTCTGATCAGTTGTGGCCATTACGTTTTCTGTGAACGAGCTGGAGGCGATAATCTTGTCCTCGTACTCATCGATGATCTTGATGTTGATGCGCACTTCCACGCGCACCGTTTTTGAGTCTTCCGTTTCGCTGACGACTATGCCCTGAAACTCGCGCAAATCGGGTGCAATCACATAATCAGCCCGCAAACCAACCGTCGATCGCCCCACGGCCGCAACCTTGCCGGAGTTTTCATAGCTTTCGACCATCAGCGCCTGAACGATCAATGGCGCGCGATCCACCCAACGGGCCCGAGGTAGGTATTGAACTTGCAGCAAAGTTGGCTGAACGGCGATCTGATCGGTGTTTACCGCTGCCGTCGCTGTGGGTTCCTCAACAACGATCTGTTTCTGTATGCGCGGCAGCGAAGACGAGAACGTGCTCTTTGGGGTTAGCAAATAAAGATCGTTGGGCTTTGAGGCTTGCCGCAGCGTTCCCAGGCCAGTGCAACCCGTCATTGCGGCCAGTATCAGAGACAGTGTTAAGGGCCGTATCATTGACGAAACTCCGATGCTTGGGTGCCTAACAAAAAGCGGGCGGGGTCGCGTTCGACCTTGTCGACCAGTCGATCGAGACTAATCACCAGACGCTGCGATTCCTCGATGAAGCGGATAAACTGAGGCAAGCCAACACGCAAGAAATCCGAGACCTGACGGCGGTTATCCTGAACGACGCCATCGATCGTACCCAACAGATCTGACGCCGATTTAGAAGCGCTCAGGACGTCGTCTGATATTTCGTCGATTTTTTCGGTTATGTTCGAAACGGTTTCCGCGACTTGATTGGCGGCCTTACTTACATCGGCTGCGACCGGAGAGATATCCTCGTCCATCACGCGATTGGCCGAGTCGAATGCTCGCTCGGCCGAGTCTAGCGCCCCTTTGGCCGAGTTCATCGTGGATGTAACCGATTCAAGGGTCGTGTTTGCGTTCAGAACAGTTTCACTTATCACGCCAAGTGTCAGGCTGCCCTCATCTGACAGTTGGGTCAGCCTTTCGGCAAGGATTGAACCCCGCTCGATAAAGGGTCGAATCTCCTCCTGAATTACGTTTTCAGCGCTGGCAATGGCGGTGTTTGCAGTCTCGAGAGTTGTTTTGGCAGTTTCTGACGTCTCTTTGATGCTCTTGAGCGTATCGGTTCCTGTACTCAACGTTGTTTCGGCCGTGTTCGCCAACGTATCCAATCTCTTTGTGAATTCGCCAACATCTTTAGCGGCACCGCCCAGATCCGACGAAAGCGACTGGAAATCCGTCAGTGTTTTATCCAGTTTGCCCGACGCTTCTGCCAGATTGTTCAGGATATCAGACACCGCCTTGCGATTGTTCTCATCTACAACGGAATTAAGGTTCTCCAGCAGGGTGACCGCCTTTTCCAGAACCTCTGGTGCGCCTTCGAGTAAGGACTGGATCGAGCTGCGCTTGCTTGTGATGACGCTGTTCTGGGGCAATTTCTGTGCGGTTGGTGATCCACCGGACAACTCAACATATGCCACGCCGGTGACGCCCAGAGACTGCAATTGCGCGATAGTTTCCTTGGTGACGGGGATGCCAGCATCAATCTCAAGCCGAACCCTTACTTTCGAGGGGTCATCTTTGTCCAGATCCAGGGAAATCACCTGTCCCACAGGCAAGCCGTTATAGTTCACACCACCGGCGGCAGACAGGCCCGAGACATTGTCGAACAACACATCATAGTAAGCGTATTGACGGGTTACTTCGAATTTGGCGAGCCATAGGAAGAACCCGAAGGCACCAAGAATGCCCGCCAAGGTGAACGCACCAATCAGGATATAATTCGCTCGGGTCTCCATTGCCTCTACCTGTCCTGCCCCTTCTGTTGTGCCGCACGGGCGCGGGGGCCTGTGAAATATTCCTGAACCCAAGGATGGTCGACCTTGGTCATCTCTTCTATCGGACCTTCAACCAGCACACGCTTTTCCGCAAGTACAGCGATGCGGTCACAAATGGCGTATAAACTGTCCAGATCATGCGTTACCATGAAAACAGTCAGACCAAGCGCGTGCTGAAGTTCACCAATCAAATCATCATAAGCGGCAGCCCCGATCGGGTCCAACCCAGCAGTTGGTTCGTCCAGAAACACGATTTCGGGATCCAACGACAGGGCGCGGGCCAACGCGGCGCGTTTGCGCATACCCCCGGACAGTTCCGAGGGGAACTTGCTGCAACTTAGCTGAGGTAGTCCGACCAGACTGATCTTAAGTCCCCCAAGCGCGGCCATCAGTTTTTCACTTATGCCGGTATGTTCACGCAGAGGCGCCATCACGTTTTGCAGCACGGTCAGCGAGGAAAACAGCGCTCCGTCCTGAAAGGCGACACCCCAGCTTTTTTCGATGCGCTGACGCTCTTCTTCGGGGCCGTTCAGGACATCAACACCCAGAACTTCGATGCTGCCCGACTTAGGCTTGTTCAACCCAACGATCGTGCGCAATAGCACCGACTTACCGGTGCCCGAGCCGCCGACCACACCCAGAACTTCACCACGCCAGACATCCAGATCAAGATTGTCATGGACCACTTGTTCTCCAAATTGATTGGTCAGATGGCGCACACGAATAACGGCTTCGCGTTTCGTATCGGATTGGGTTTTGTTTTGCAGCGCGGCCCCATCCATCTCATATCCCCATTTCTGAGAAAAAGATCGAGAACAGCGCGTCTATCGCAATTACCATGAAGATCGATTGCACGACCGAGGCTGTCGTCCGCTGACCAACACTTTCGGATGAGCCTTTGACCTGCATGGCTTGCCAGCAGGCAATAACTCCGATCACCAACGCGAAGAAAGGAGCTTTGATCATTCCAACGGCAAGTTGTGCCACCCCAGTATTTTCCTTCAACCGGGTCAGGAACATGCCAGGGCTCACTCCAAGGTCGATCCAACTCATCAAAGCGCCACCGATTAAACCTGCCATGTCGGCCACAAAGCCCAGGATTGGCAGCATGATAAGCAAGGCTACGACACGCGGGATGACGAGAACTTCGATCGGGTCAAGCCCGAGTGTCCGCATCGCATCAATTTCTTCCTGCACCTTCATGGAGCCGATTGAGGCGGTA
Organism: Ruegeria sp. G2; assembly: GCF_056533505.1. NCBI lineage: Bacteria > Pseudomonadati > Pseudomonadota > Alphaproteobacteria > Rhodobacterales > Roseobacteraceae > Ruegeria > Ruegeria sp. G2. The sequence goes on from NZ_JBQFON010000004.1 coordinate 159,940, forward strand.
AAGGCCGATCCAGAACGGCCTGCGACTATAATCGCGGTTAGCAGGATACCCAGCTCTCGCAGGATAGAGATTGAGATCAGCTCCACTACAAAGATCTCGGCCCCAAACTGTTTTAACTGAGTCGCGCCCTGGAACGCTAAGACAACCCCAATCAAAAAGCCCATCAAGGAAACGATCGGCAGAGCTTTGAAGCCGACCTGCTCCATCTGCGAGAACAAAGCAGCACGCCGCAACCGCCAGGGCATGATCAAAGTTCGAACCAAGCGATGCAGGGTAAGGCCCAGGAAGCCGACGATCGACAACGTGTCCTGCCAGGCACCAAAAGTCTTTTGACCGACCCGAGCAACCCAGTTCACAAAACCCTGCGGCGGCAGCTCCTCTCCGGCCGCATCGGGTATGTTGTGCGATACCGTCTCGATCAACGAAGAATGCGCTGGGGCCACCCCTTCAAGCCGAACCTGGGCCCCATTGGAACTCATCCGTCGTACGAGGTTGGCAACAAGCCATGCCCCTCCGGTATCCAAAGACTCGACTTGTGACATGTCTATCGTAGCATCTTGCCCGTTGGGCGTAAGAACCGCAAAATCCCCTTCAACACGATCCAACGATTGCGTGCGCAAGTCCCCCGATATCCGTATGCAAACGCCGGTTGCGCTCGTCTCAGAATTTATCGTCGGCCGTGTCATAGCCGTATGTGATGGCAAACACTGGGGACCTGCAATGGATTTGTTCAATCAAGCTAAGATTTTACCCTCACGCATGGCGAGTGTGCGACAGTGAAATTCGGGGCGAAGATTGCTACAGAAACAGTGCAATTGGTCAAAACCCGTCATTTGATTACCAAGATTCTGCTGGCCAAACCTCAAAGGATATTGATAGGCGCGCGGGAGCAAAACAGGTTAATACTCAGATAATTATGGACAAATATCCTTCTTGAGGTATCGTGTGCTGGAAATTTCAAGTTGTGGTTGAGTTTGTCGAACGTGCGGCTTGGTCGGCAAATAGATTAGCTTGCAGGGCGCATTTCTGCCTCGCCACCGACGCTTGCACCACATGCCTATTGCGCACGAACTGAGAGGTGGATGATGGTCGATTGGTTGGTGAATATTCTACAGAATTATCCTGAGTTGGCGGTATTTTTGTCGATCGGTATCGGTTTCTTAGTCGGCCCGTGGAAGGTGATGGGATTCAGCCTGGGCACAGTCACCGCAACGTTGCTGGCGGCTGTGGTGATTGGGCAAGCCCAGATTGACATCGACTCGGCCGTTAAATCGACATTCTTCATTATGTTTATATTTGCCGTGGGCTACGGTGTCGGACCGCAGTTCATTCGCGGTTTGAAGGCAGACGGCGCGCGCGAGGTGCTCTTTGCGCTCAGCGTGCTCGCGCTTTGCCTTGTTATTCCGATCATCGCAGCCAAGGTGGCGGGGCTGGAGCTTGGCTATGCAGCAGGGCTTTATGCCGGATCGCAGACGATTTCGGCGGCGATTGGAGTTGCCACTGACCAGATCGGTCAGCTGGGCCTGTCTGCGGAACAGGCCAAGACCTATGCTAACCAGATTCCGATCGCCTATGCGGTGACCTACATCTACGGCACTATCGGGTCGGCCATCATTCTGGCCAAGATCGGCCCGCGCCTGATCGGCGTCGATCTGGTCGCGGCCTGCAAGGAGTATGAGGCCAAGCTGGGTGGCACGACATCGGTGGAAACCGGTGATGGCATCGTCTCAGCTTATCGCGCGATCGAGGCGCGGGCCTTCGAGATCCCAGAAGGTAGCGATCTGCTGGGGCAACCGGTCAAAAACCTGATGCCCGGTATCCGCATCTATGCCGAACGCCTTAGACGCGACGGGAAGATCATTGAGGTAGACGATAACACCGTATTGCAGGTCGGAGATATCGTGATGTTCTCAGGCCGCCGCGCTGATCTGGTGGGGTTGCTTGAGACCAACCTCACAGAAGCTGATGCGCCTGATCTACTGAATATTCCATCGGAAAAGCTGGATGTGCTGATCACCAGCAAAGAGGTGCATAACAAGACGCTTGAAGAACTAAGCAAATTGTCGATCGCGCGGGGCATTTATGTCTCGAAACTGATGCGCAACATGCAGGATTTGCCGCTGCTGCCAGGCACCGTTGTGCATCGAGGTGACATCGTCACAATTCAGGGCAGCAAACGGCACGTTGAGGCCGCAATTGCCCAGATCGGCTATGCAGACCGCCCGGTAGACACCACGGATCTGGCCTTTGTAGGTTGGGGCATATTCATCGGTGGGATCATCGGAACTCTGTCAGTCATAATGGGTGGTTTTCCGATCAGCCTTTCCACCACCGGAGGCGCGCTACTGGCCGGGCTGGTGCTGGGCTGGCTGCGCACTGTCCATCCGACATTTGGCCGAATACCTGGCCCGGCGCTCTGGTTGATGAACACGCTGGGTCTGAACGTCTTTATCGCGGTGATCGGGATCACCGCAGGGCCGGGATTTGTCGCGGGGCTGCAACAGGCTGGTATTGCGCTGTTGCTGTGGGGGATCGTCGCAACTTCGCTGCCGATGATTTTTGCGGTCTATGTCGGACATTACGTGTTCAAGTTTCACCCTGCGATCCTGTTCGGCGCCTGCGCCGGCGCTCGGACCACCACAGCTGCATTGGGTATGATCCAAGAAGCTGCGCAAAGTCGCATCCCGGCGCTGGGTTACGGAATGCCGTATGCGATAGGGAACACATTGCTGACCATCTTCGGTATGGTCGTCGTTTTGATCTTAAGCTGATTTGGAGAGGTTCACGGTATGGATAGAGTAACGCTGCACGACTACGAAGCACTCAGCCCGTTTCAGATCAAAGATGAGCTGATCAAACTGGCATCGGCTGAGGCGCACAAGGCCAACAGCGCCTTTCTGAATGCGGGACGAGGCAATCCCAACTGGGTCGCCACCCGCCCACGCGAAGCGTTCTTTGCCCTTGGTCATTTTGCAATAACTGAATCCAAACGCGTGATGGACCATCCTGCTGGTTTAGGCGGAATGCCTGCGCAGAAAGGCTGCCATGAACGGCTACAGAGTTGGGCGTCTGATCATTCTGAAACACCGGGCGTCGACACGCTGCTTGAGGTCGTGGCGCATGCCATTTCCGCATTTGAATTCGATGCGGATGAGTTTGTGCATGAGCTGACGGATTCGATCATCGGTGACAACTATCCGGTCCCCGACCGCATTCTAAAACACAATGCCGCCATCGCCCATGAGTACCTGATGTGGTCCATGTGCCGGGGTCACCGGCCTGACGCTCAGTTCGATCTGTTTGCAGTCGAAGGCGGTACGGCGGCGATGTGCTACATCTTCAAGTCGCTGAAAGCCAATCGGCTGCTGAACCTCGGCGACACGATTGCACTGTGCACACCGATATTCACCCCCTATCTGGAAATGCCAGAGCTGGAGGACTACAGCCTTGAATCTGTCCATGTGGAGACCGACGAGGAAGACGGGTTCCAACTGACCGACGACGCTGTGGAAAAGTTGAAAGATCCCAAAGTAAAGGCGTTCTTTCTGGTCAATCCCGGTAATCCGTCTTCAGTTGCGCTCAACACCGCTTCGTTGCGCAAGTTGGCGGATTTAGTGGAAAATCAACGTCCTGACTTAATCGTGCTGACAGATGATGTCTACGGCACCTTTGTGCATGATTTTACCTCGGTCATGGGCCATCTGCCGCGCAATACGATCGGAGTATATTCCTATTCGAAGTATTTTGGCTGCACCGGCTGGCGGCTTGGTGTGATTGCCGTAGCGCAAGACAATATCTTCGATCTGAAACTGGCAGATCATCCGGACGAGATCAAACAGGCCTTGGACAAGCGCTATGGCACACTCAGCCTGACGCCACGGGATATCCGCTTTATTGACCGGTTAGTGGCCGATAGTCGCGATGTCGCTCTAAACCACACAGCGGGTCTATCACTGCCGCAGCAGGTTATGATGACTCTGTTTTCGCTGTGCGAATTGGTCGATAGCAAGAAAATCTATCAGACCGCCTGCATGGAACTGGTTCATCGCCGTTTTAAACTCCTGACCGAAGCGATAGGGATCGAGGTGCAGGCAGGTGAGCACTACGACGCATATTACGGCATCATCGATTTTGAATACTGGCTGCGAAAATATGTCGGCGAAGATGTCGTGGCATGGATTAAACAGAATGTTCACCCGTTGGATATCGCGTTCAAGCTGGCCGAAGACTATGGCATCGTTTTGCTGAACGGCAGCGGATTTGATGCACCCGGATGGTCGGCCCGCGTTTCCTTCGCCAACCTGCCGGATGAAGCCTATTCGCAGATCGGAACAGCCGTTCGATCAGTTGCGCGGGGCTACGTGCAGGCCTACCGTGCCGCGAACAATTTGCCGCTGCATGGCTAGATCAAATTCCCTACACCTGTGCCTGAACTGGTGTTACCCATAGGCGCAGGGGAGGATGAATTTGGAGATATCCGAACAACGCATTAAGGCGATGACAACGGCTGGCCTAAACTTGATCGGGCAAGCGCTGTCGATCTATGACAGTCAGTTGCGCCTTGTAGTCAGCAATCTGAGATTTCAGGAAATGTTCGGATTGCCGGATGAACTTGTCGAACCAGGTGCATTGTTCCATGACACCATTCACTTTCTTGCCAGCCGTGGCGAGTACGGCCCGGACGGTGATGTCGCCGAAATGGTTGAGACCCGCGTTGCTCAGGCGTTGGCGTTCGAGCCACACTACATGGAGCGTACTCGACCCAATGGCCAAGTGATCTCGGTCGAAGGTGCGCCCTTGCCGAATGGTGGTTGGGTGGCTGTTTACACAGACATTACGCGCACAAAGCGGGTGGAAGATTTGCTGCGAGCCCGCTCAGAAGAACTGTCCGGCCAACTTTTAGGACACGCCGAAGAGCTTTCGGCAACAAACCGGAAACTGGCTGCAACGATTACGGCGCTTGAAGAGGCTAAGCGCCAGTTGACCGAGATCGAGGCGCGCACGCGGATGACAACCGAGATGATGCCGGCTCATATCGCGCATCTGGATACTGATGGACGATACGATTACTCAAACCGCCGCCTCAGTTCGGTTATGCCCGGCCGCCCGTCTGACATTCTGGGCCTTCACATATCAAAGGCCTTGGGGCAATCGGCCTATGATCGGGTAAAACCGCATCTGGAACAGGCGTATGGCGGCCAACCATCGGTTTTTGAGTTTACCGAGGATCAGGATTCGCGCCGCATTCGCGTGTCCTTCACGCCAGACGAAGCTGGTGGCGTTTATGTCATGTCGGTGGATATTACCGAAGAGACACAAGCTCGTGTCGCCCTTCAGCAAACACGACGCAGAGCGATGGCGGCGCAAATGACAAGTGGGCTCGCGCACGATTTTTCGAACTTATTGACCATAATACTTGGCATGCAGGCGCGTCTGGAGAAGATGGATTTGCCTAAAGAAGCTGACCAACTGATCGCCGCCACGCAGCAGACCGCACGGCGAGGCGGGCAATTGTTGAACCGCATCGCAGACATGACTGGCAATCGCACACCACAACCACAGGCGACGGATATGCGCGGGCTACTCGAGGATTTGCGCATTCTGGCCACACCTTCCTTACCGCGTGGAATGGGACTGTCGGTCGTAAATACTCTGCCCAACAAGCCGTTGATGCTTGATCCAGGTATGGTGCAGGATGCTCTGCTAAATCTCGTGCTGAATGCCCGAGACGCCTGTGGTACGTCCGGTCAAATTACCATCAGTGTGCATGCGATCGGAACCATTTGGATCGAGATTACGGTCTCGGACACGGGGTCAGGCTTTACTCCGGAGGCGCTGGAGCAAGCATTAAATCCGTTCTTTACCACCAAAGGCAGCGATGGATCGGGGCTGGGGCTTCCGATGGTTTATGACACGGTAAAGCTCGCCGGGGGCGATCTGAATTTACGGAACACTCCTTCTGGTGCATCGGTCGTAATTCGCCTGCCTTTCCGACCAGCGCCGCCCTCTCAGGCGGGTCTTGTACTTTTGGTTGAGGACAACGATGAATTGCGCAGCCAATTTCGGGAAATTCTGATTGGATTGGGCTGTTCCGTCATCGAAGCGAGCTCGGTTGAAGAAGCACTTACTTTGACGTCCGATATTGAAGATATCACGCTGGTGCTATCAGACATCCGGCTTGAGGGTGAAGGCACCGGTATCGATATCGTCGACCATCTGAGTGGTGCTTTGCCTTGCATCTTGATGACATCCCTACCGATTTCCGATCCGTTGCATCATCAAGCGCTGAAACGCGCGCCTGTCCTGAGCAAACCTTTCACACCAGAGCAGCTCTCCGCTCTGATCCGTACCGAGGCCGCGTAGATGACACAACCATTGGTGACCATTCTTGATGATGAACCCGAAATACGTCACATTTTGACAGGCGCTCTCGAAGATGCGGGTTTTCGAACCCAAAGCTTTGCGCGCGCGCGCGAATTCGAAGCGTCTTTGAAGCGGGTCACGCCAGATGTCTGCCTTGTAGATTTGTCGCTCCCTGATACTGATGGACTGGCACTGGTACATCGCCTTGCGCTCGAGCAGGGGGCCGCTGTCATTATCATCTCGGGCCGGGCACAGGTGCAGGATCGAGTGACAGGGCTCGAACTTGGGGCGGACGACTACATAACCAAACCTTTCGACCCCGCAGAGGTCATCGCGCGTGTTCGCGCCCGCTTACGGTCTACTGGTCCTGCCGTGCAAAACTCAGATGCCGCCGAATTCAACGGATGGACCGCGCATTTTGACCGATATGTTCTGATTGATGAAAATGGTGCGGAAACACCATTCAGCCACGCCGAAGGTGAGGTTCTGCGCCTCTTCCTCGAAAGTCCCAAACGCCTTATCAGTCGGGCCCGTATGCAAGAGATTTTAGGTGGTGGCGCTGGTGACAGCTTTGATAGAGCGATGGATGTACGTATCTCGCGGTTGCGGACAAAATTGGGAGAGGACCCCAAAAATCCGCGCCTGATCAAAACTATCTACGGGGCAGGGTACATCTTTCTAGGCGACGTTGCCTGGCGATGAGCATCCCTTTCAAACAATTGTCAATTTACCGCCACGACGAATGAGCCAGCATTTCTTGAGACGAGAGCTCATTCGCGAAGGGCCCGGTCCTTGATCTTCAATACCGGTTGGATCAGGTAATCCAGCACCGTTTTTCGTCCCGCAAGGATATCAACTTCCGCGATCATTCCGGGTATAATCTCGACCGCCATACCAGATCCGTCCAGCATGGTGTCTGAGGTCTGAATTTCAACTGCAAAGACCTCTTCTTCACTCCGTTCAGTACGCGTTATTGCGTCAGCTCCAATGCGAATGATCTCACCGTCTAAGCTGCCGTATCGAGAATAATCGTAGGCCGTAATCTTTATCTTAACCTGTTGTCCTGCATGCAAAAATGCGATGTCGTCGGGGCGAATGTAAGCTTCCACCAACAATCCGTCGTCCAATGGCACGATTTCGATCAATTCTTCACCGCTGCGCGCCAAACCTCCGATTGTCTTACTGTGGATGCGATTTACAATGCCTCGAACCGGAGCACGAATCTGCGCGCGCGACACCCGATCACGTAGCGAGGGCAGGGCAGGTTGCAACGCCGACAGCTCCGCCGTAACCAATGCCAAATCCGTAAGTGCAGCGCTGCGAAATCTGCTGCGCGTTGCGCTTACTTTTTCATCTATTTCGTTAAGACCGGCCTTAAGGCGGCTTATCACCGCCTTAGCCCTGGTCTTTCGGCCAGTCCATTCTGCCTCACTCCGACGCAATGCAAGCAATGTAGTGACAGGTTCCATGCGTTGCTCAACCAGAGGCTCCATCATTGCGCGCTCTTCAGCCAGAACATTCAATGTTTCCATTGTTGTAATCTGATCCACCAAACCCTCTTCGTACTCTCGCTGTCTTTGTTCGTGTTGTCTCGTCAGAATTGCAATCTCGGAGGCAAGTTCAGCTTGCCTCCCCCGATACAGCGCTGTTTCTGATCGTACGACGCTTGGAGCTTCGCTCAACAAGGGTTCGCCAAACTGCAGATCACTCCCGTCTATTTCCGCCTGCAGTCGCTGGGCACGCGCCATTAAAGCATATGCGCGTTGTTGTTCCTGAACTAACTCACGTTCAATCTGGTTACTGTCGAGTTCCATCAACAACGCTCCGGCTTCGACCAGCTGCCCTTCATATGCATGCAGAGATTGCAGAACCCCCGGCTCGGTGGCTTCAATAACCTGAATGTCTCCGGAGGGTACTATGCGGCCATCGGCGCGTACAACATCGTCCAACTCTGTAAAATTTGCCCACGCAACCGCGGTGATGATGCATCCCACTATCAGGAACAGTAATACCGATCCCCGGAGCGGTGCCTGCCCCTGCATTTCGCGCGCGAGCTGTTTAAGTTCAGGATGCCGCGACATTCAGATGCCTCCCGGGATTGCGAACATGTTGCGCAAGAACGCCTTTGGGTCCATCCATGCCGACCTTGCCATCCTCAATCACGATGACGCGGTCCACCAGTTCCAACAAACTTGTACGATGTGTCACGATCACCATCGTGGTGTGTTGCGTTGCAGATTTTAACCTTTTGATTGTCTCCGCCTCTGATTTGATATCCATGGCACTTGTCGGTTCATCCAACACCAACACCGGGGGGCGGCCGATGAGCGCCCGAGCCAGAGCAACTGATTGTCTCTGACCGCCTGACAGGCCTTCACCACGCTCGGCGATTTGTTGGTCGTAACCGAGCGGGTGCTTGGCGGTGAAATCCTCAACCCCCGCTACCTGACCAGCGCGGATTACATCGCTATCGTGCGGACGCATCATACCGCTGGCAATATTGTCCCTGATTGAACCGGAGAACAGCCAAATATCTTGCAAGATCGAGCCAACGTTGTGACGCAATTCTCCGGGATCGATTTGGCGGATGTCCAGCCCATCGAGCATTACAGATCCCACGCGCGGCTGATATATACCCAGCAGCAATCGCGCAATCGTACTCTTGCCCGATCCAATTTGGCCAAGGATCGCTACCTTTTCACCCGGTTCGATGGTGAAGGAAACACCCTTTAGCGTATCGTCTGTTTGCTCGGGGTAAGTAAAATGGACATTATTAAACGCGATGCGCCCGGAAATCTCGGGTCGGCTCACCCATGAGCGGCCCTGCGGCCGTTCGTTATCTGCCTGCATAAGCTTATCGAGATTGCGAAAAGCACTACGCGCATGATTGATGCGCGTAAGTGTCTGAGCCAACTGGCCCAATGGCGCCAAAGCCCGTCCAGTCAGCATAACTGATGCCACAAGCGCACCCATGCTGGTTTGGCCATCTGCAATAAGAAATACGCCGTAGAACACAATCAACACTTGCGCGGCTTGTTGAGTAAGCCCGGTCAGGTTCAGTGCGAACTGGGTAATGGCGCGACTACGCGCCCCATGCTCCGACTGGCGCACGATTGCATTCTCCCAGCGCGTTCGCATTTTCCGACCTGCAGCTGTGGTCTTGATCGTCTCAAGACCAGTTGCTGTCTCGACCAGTACAGATTGCTTTGACTGTCCATCGGCAAAGCTATTTTCCGCCAGCCGTGACAACATTGGTTGGACAGCTAATCCGCTCAGCAAAACAACCGGTACGGCAAGTGCTGGAACCAGCGCCAATGGCCCCCCGACGAGGTAGATGGTAAGGATAAAGACGGCGATGAACGGCAAGTCCACAACTGCGACCAAAGTGGCCGAAGTAAAGAACTCACGCAGGGTTTCGAATTCTCTTATCGTGCTGGCCATTTCACCGACTGAACCTGGCCGTGCGGTCATGCGGATATTCAGCATCTGGTCGAAGATGCGCCGCCCCATGAACATGTCGGCTTGTTGTCCGGCGCGATCAATGAAACCGGCGCGCAAGAGCTTAAGCACAAAGTCGAATATCAATGCCAAGCACACGCCGAAAGTTAGAGCTAGAAGAGACTCCGTTGCTTCGTTCGGCAACACCCGGTCGTAGACAATCATTATGAAAACTGAAGTCGTCAGCCCCAGAATATTCGCCATCGCAGCCGCCAACGCGACCTGAAAGTAGGACCAGCGATTCACCGCAAGCGCGGACCAGAACCAGTGCCCTTCGTGCCTCGCATCAGAGGTTCCAACCTCGTCGTCGTGCGACCGTCGAAAAAGTAAGGCATAGCCTGTATATGCTTCCTGAAAATCTCCCTCAGAAATCTCTCCGACGCCATCGCCTAACGCTGGATCAAAAAGTAAGAGATCACCCGATTGCGAGCGGCCATGATAAACGACGGCACGATCATCACTCAACAACAGGATCGCTGGCGCCAGTGTTGCGTCAAATGCGTTGATTTTTTGTGCTCCAAAACCAACTTGCATCCCGGCATTTTGCGCCAAAGTTATCGCGTCGCGAACGGTTAGATCATCCGCCTCACCCGACCGTGCGGCCGACAGTGTCGATATTGTCAAAGTGCGTTCGAGCGTAGCTGCTACATTTAACAAGCAAGATTCTAGCTGCGTTAAAGAACCATGAGTAACTTTCATGTGAGCCTACCCCAATAGTTTAGTTTGACGATCAACAGATCAATCGAATTTACGGATCGGCTCGCAGTTGTTACCCGCTTTTCACAAATTAGGTTTGGCGCTACTTTCTGTGTAGAAAAAAGCACGGTCGCCAGAAACGGTAGATTTGATAGATAGTTAGCCCATCTCATTGATCGGCTCTGCGCATGTATGATCATGGGCTACATCATTGGCCATCGCGGTTAAGAACCCGTTTAGTGTGTCGCTCGAAGTCGAATGATTGTATTCTGAGCCTCTCTGCGCTTGTGCCAGCCATGCACATTGCGACAACGAAATCTGATGAGCGTGGATAAGTTCAAACGCATCATTTTTTATCAGCGTCAGATTGAAACCATCCGAAACGCGATTTAGTTTTTTTCTATCGATGCCCCAACATGCTGGGGGCAGAGCGATCCCTTCAAAATCCTGAAGGGGAATAAAAAGCTCCATTTCTGCAAGCAATGTGCAAAGGCGGTGGGTTGTGATTGCTGCGGCTTCACGATGTTGCAAAAACAGCAGCACGTCCTGGAGGTCCTGAGACAGTTTATTTTGGTCGGTAAAAAACGGATTATCTTGTGGATCGCGCGTCAACAATCCAGAGTTTTCATCTACGTACAGGCACAACTTTTGCACCGCAGGAACGTCGGAATTTCTACAAGGCCCTGCGTAAAACGGGTAGGAACGAAGCGCTGACGGTACGTACGGCGCACGCCAATGCCCTTTTGGATCGACAAAGGGTGACGCTATGCCAGCAGCGACTGAAAACAGCGCCGTCGGTATGAAATCATCCCCCCGCAGCTGAAACACAATGGGGAACGCAGACGCGATCCGAGATATTTCTGAAATAACGATCGGACATCCGGCCATGCCTTGGGCAAATCTGAAAGACGTGAAACGACGCCAGAAAAAGTTGCGATGACGCCGAACATGTACGGGGACAAGACCATTCTCTGTCATACAAACCTCTTGTAAGGATACGGCGAGATCACCTCAGGTAATCTAGCCAAATGCCTATCGGCGATTTAAGCAGAAGCGCCGGTCGGGTCGGTCAACAGGACGTTGTCTGATGTCAACGCACTTAGGTCCGCAAGCCCTTCAAATTGCGCCAGTGTTTCCACCGACGCTGAACCTGGGCTTGAATAATCGACTTTGACAACAAGGCTGTCAGAGCCATCTGTTGCAAGAAGATATATCTCGTCTCCGGCCTGAGCACCTGTAAGGTTCTCTGCAGCGCTGGCAATCGTGTTGACATCCAGATCAGCAAGTGAAGTTTCCAATCCAACGAAGCCGGTGTTTGAGCCGATGGTGCCTCCTGCCATAAGCAACTCGACTCCAGTACCGTCACCGCGCAGCGTACTTGCATCGAGATTATGAAATAGCAGCGCGTCTGATGCGCTCGCTGCCAGGCCGAGTGTAAAGTTGCGAACACTATCCAGGCCATTCGCCGCCGGATCTGCATCAAACACAACAACGTCACGACCTGCGCCTGAGAGGTCAATCATATCGTTTCCATCGCCGCCATGGATGACATCGTCGACGTTTGACCCGATTAGATGATCAGCCCCAGCGGTCCCCAGATGAAGTTGCGACGGCCCGCCATCCGGTGTGGTCAACGTCAGCACTATCGGTCTGGTTGCATCCTGCACGGTCATCGTGAATGTAACAACTGGTTGCGACAAATCTCCATAGCTTGTCGCAGCTCCGGCGAAACTGATCGTGGAACCTCCGCTTGGGTTCGCAAGGAACAGGTTGAAATCCGCGTTCTCGATCTCGGACCCATTGTCATATGTCGCAATCGAAGAATCAAAGCCAAGATCAGCTGTAAATGCCAGTCCGCTGGAGATATCGCGATCCGGGTCTGCGTAGATCTCAAATGTCACCGTCGATCCGCTTCGACCAACCTCAGAAATAGTATAAGCGGCTGGCACATGAGCGAAGGTTTCAACCGAAATTGGAGAGGGGTCCGGACCACCAGACACAGTTGCCTGTGCAGAAAAATCGAGAGAGTCTCCAGCATCGATCGAGGCGAAGGTTGCAGCGGACACTGCAAGGCTCCAACTTCCATCAGCGGCAACGGTTGCGCTGCCGATGGAGACTGAATTTAGCGTGACATCAATCGCCTGACCTGGCGTTAAACCCGTAGAACCACCAGAAATCGTTAATCCAGTGTTTTGCACATCGGTTAACGAAACTGCTCCGTTCGTTCCGGGCGTATTGAGGCTCAGGATAGGACGGAAGTTTGTATCTAACGTTGCTGTTGCGTCAATTGCCGGATTCCCTGCTGCGTCCTGGACCGATGCTGTGATCTGAAAGCTGCTGCTATCTGCGAGCCCAAGCAAATCAGCAGAAGGGATAACCGCAGCCCAGGTAGCACCAGAAACCACCGAAGTATAATCCGCACCGTTCAGATTGACAGTAACCAACTGTCCATCTTCAGCGGAGGTGAAACCTGAAACGTTCAGATCAGATCCCTGTTCAATCACGTCCAGTATAGGACCCACAGTCAGAGGGTTCATCGTAATCGTAGGTACATCAAGGTCCGTGCTGAAACTTGCCGAGGCGCTACTGTCATTCCCAGCGGCATCGGAAACCAAAGCATTTACGGTGTATGATGCCCCATCTAGCAAACTGCTCAGGTCAGATGCGGCCGCAGTGTAAGTCCAGCCACCTCCGCTGACAGGGGTGGAACCACTTAGCAAAACAGTGCCATCTGAAGCTACAATTTGAACAGTAACTTGTGTTCCATCACCGACGTTGGACGTTCCGGAAATTTCCAAATCAGTAACCTGCTCGGCGATGTTTATCACCGGACCATCGGATAGGGACGAAATCACCAATGCTGGAGGTGTGAAGTCAGTGTCGAAGCTTCTGGAAGCCTGCAATGACGGGTTACCAGCCGAATCGGAGACATTTGCAGTCACGGATATCGTTGCGCCATCTGACAGCAGCGCCAAATCTGCGGTAGGTACGGTGGCAATCCAAGACCCTCCTGTAACAATACCCGTATAGGATTGCCCGTTGAGGGATACGGTCACCGTTTGGCCATCCTCAGCTGAAGTGGTTCCTGAGACGGTCAGGTCCGTATCACGCTCTGTCGCATTCATGACTGCGCCATGCGAAAAGCTATCAATGTTCAATGTGGGCGCTGAAACATCTTTGGACAGGCCGACAACGTCCTGCGGAGCCGGTAGGCCGTCAGCGTCAGTAACGTCGGCCGTCAGGTTGAAGCTTCCGCCATCAGCGAGTGCTATGAGATCTGCACTTGGAATATTCACGCTCCAACTGCCGCCCGATACCAAATCTGTATAAGTTTGGCCGTTCAGAGTGACCGAAACTTGCTGACCGTCAGATACGTTTCCTGTTGTCCCATTTACGGTCAGATCAGAACCCACCTCAGCTGCGTTCAGGACGGCACCGACGGATAGGGGAGCAATTGCTATCGAAGGACCAGTGAGATCGACCGGTACAGAGACAACAATGGGTGTTGCAGGGTTGCCCGCAGCATCGCTGATCGCAACAGAAATGGTAGCGGGCACCCCGGTGGCCAGTCCAGAAAGATCCCCATTCGGGATCGTCACCGACCAACTGCCGCCCGAAGCGGTTCCGCCATAATCTTGGCCGTCGAAAGATACGGTAACGGCCTGACCGTTCTCGGCGGTGGTTGTCCCCGTCAGAACCAGATCGCCGCCAACATCTGCAAGATCGATAGATCCGCCGGCGACAGGGTTCAGAGTCAGAGCAGGAGCAGAGAAGTCTGTATCAAATGCATCATTTACCTGAACGGCGGGATTGCCTGCGCGGTCAGTTACATCTGCCGTTACTGCGATGTTAGCTCCGTCTGGTAAAGCCGCAAGATCAACGGCTGGTACCGAGACGTCCCAGCTGCCCCCAGAAACTGTCCCTTGATAGGACTGACCACCGACTGTTACCGTGACAATTTGGCCATTTTCCGCATCTGTTGTGCCCGAGATTTCAAGAGCGCCATTTTGTTCTGCGCCATTCAAAACTGCGCCAGCTGAAAACGCGGTAATTGCCAATGTAGGTGGGACTGTATCGACGTTAAACTTGGCGGTATCCACCGAAAGTTCCGTGCCCATTCCATCCAGATGACGAATTGTAACCGTTGAAATCCCCTGAGGGAGCGCGGCCGCTTCGGCTTGAGTCAGCGAAACGCTCCAGTTTCCATCGATATCGGGGGTGACAGCTCTGGTGACGGAACCAATGGTTACCTCTACCGAAGTTGTGCCCTCGGGGGTCGCTGATTTGCTGCTGATATTATTAAGTTCATTTGTCTGCAATTCCTGCAGATTAAGGCTGGGTGGGCGAGGAGGTTCTGTTGCGACCGTAGTTGGCTCGGGATCTTCATCACTTCCTCCCCCTCCACCACCACCTCCGCCAGCAGCGGCAGCTGCACCGGCAATACCCAGCCCACCTAATGCAAGCCCCGCGCCGCTCACCCCGCCTGCGGCGGCGGTCGCTCCGGCGGCTTCCGCTGCGAGACTGAATTGAGCAATTTCTGCGGCGACCCCGTCGGCAAGCATAATCGCGCCGTTTTCCAGAATTTGAACGTTCTCGGCGGTGACAACAATCGTTCGACCATCCGCCAAGCTTAGTTGGACATCACCATTTGCAAGCAATTTTACAACCAGAACACCGGGGATCGAATTTGCAAATTGATAGGATTCGAGCTGTTCGTCGGTCGCCTGTGCCAACACCGGCAATGCCAATAGTGTTGACCCAAGACCACCTGCAAATCCACGCTTGGCCAATAGCTTGAGCTTTTTGTCTATCCAGTTGCGAACATGGCGCTTGCGCTGCGCATTGGGCTGAGAGTCCGTGATCGAAATTTTGGTCGAGCCGGTATTGTTGGTCATGTTGCCCTCACATTTGATGGACGCGGTTTTTGCATGTCCCGCATTTCCCGGTTCAAACCCATTCATTCGTGGCGCGATCTGGCACCTTTGGGGGAGCAATCCGGAAAACTTGAATTAATCTGGAACCGAAGTCCCTATTTTCACCACATTTCTGCTCTGGTTCTGGTCTGCGTATCGTTCCATCCTGTTTCCACTGCCAGGGGTGGTAGGGGGTAGGGGCGATGAAGCTTCAGTTCGAAAGTGTGGTGGCAACGGGGACCGCAGCGCTCGATTCAGGTATCGGCGATACGGCTTTAAAAACGTTTAACGGAGAAACGTATCTCTATAGTATCACTGGACCCGGAGGCGGGATCGTTTCGTGGCAACTTGGTTCGGAAGTATCGCCTCAGGAAATAGAACAGCAGTATTTCGACGCGTCGATCTCGTATCAAGTCGGTCGGAGTGGCATTCCAATCCAACTCGCCTCTGGCGATCAGCTAATTTTGGACGTCGATACCGCGACGGGTCTGATCGGATATGACCTGAACCCTGATGGAAGCATTGGCAGCATCCGCGAAACAAACACTCTGTCTGGCGGCGGAGATATTTCTGCAGCGACACAGTTGACGGTTGGTACAAACGAAATTCTTACGCTTTCACAAACTGATACCGGGCAGCTTGCAACGTATCACATCAATCTAGACGGGACTTTGAGCCTGATAAATTCGGTTGCAGGCTCAGCAGATGAGCTACGGGCGATACAAGCCGGATCGAAACATTTCGTCATGTCCATTGATACTGCAAGCAGCTCTATCCAGCCGTATTTGGTCGACCAGAATTCAGGTGTACTATCCGCGGTCGATGGAAATACTTCGATTCAGACGCTCGGGATAAGCGCGCCAACTGCTATCGAAGTTGTTCAGGCTTATGGCAAATCCTGGGTCGTCGTAGCGGGTTCGCAAAGCAACTCAATAAGCGTCATGGAATTGGGCGACAATGGACAGCTCAGACCAACCAATCACGCCCTGGATACACTGCATACCCGATTCGAATCTGTACAGGATCTATCGGTCATTGAAGTAGAGGGGCGGGCTTTTGTCCTGGCAGGGGGCGGCGATGATGGCGTCACACTGTTCACGATGACTCCGGATGGGCAACTCATTCATATGGATAGTCTTGCAAATACGCTGGAAACCGGATTGCAGAATGTTGAATCCCTCAGCATCACGCATGTGGGGGACGAATTACAGGTTTTTGCAACGTCTCAAATAAATCCGGGCATAACCCATCTCAGCGTATCAGTTGCGGATTTGGGAATTGTCTCGCAAGGCTTTGGGTCGGTAACCGGGACCGCGCAAGACGATTTGTTAAGCGGAGGGATTCTGGATTCAACCCTGAACGGTGGAGCGGGCGACGACATCCTGATCACCGGTACAAGTTCAACGATCATGACAGGTGGGGCAGGCGCGGATGTATTCGTGATCCGTCAAAGCAGTGGTCCAACTGTTATTTCGGATTTTCAGGCTGGAACAGATCGGCTGGATTTGTCGCACTACCCGTTCCTTAGGACTCCTGCGCAGCTGGATTTTACCTCAACAGCGACAGGCGCACGCATAACCTATCTTGATGAAACAATCGACCTGATTTCGGATACCAACACCCCTTTGACCAGCGCTCAGGTGTTCGGGTCCGGGTTTGGTGGGCCGGACCACATCCCGATTGATTTGGGTTCCGGTCCGGATAACAACGCCTCTGAAGGTTTAGCTGGCGCATTTACACTTGATGCTTTCGTCCGCAATCCAGCGCTTGGGGATGCCGAAATCCGGTTTACGCCTGATGGAGGCTCTACTCTCACCGTGCAAGCCAATGAATATGGTGAATTCGATTTGGAAGTACCGGATGGGACGTTTCCCGGACAACTAGAAATCATCAAGTCTTATTCGACAGCGAGCGGCGAAATTACCGCGCTGGATGCACTGCAGGTTCTGCGTATGTCGGTCGGTCTGGATCCAACCTGGGGGTCTGCCGCTGCAGAGAATTTCATCGCAGCCGACATAACCCGAGATGGGTCGGTTAATGCCCTCGACGCGCTGGCAATTCTACAAGTCGCGGTTGGTCAACCCACCGCACATGGGGCTGAATGGGTATTTCTGGACGCGAATGAAGATTTTACTGATATCTCCAGAAACAATGTAAATTACGATACAAGCGTCGATGTCACCATAATAGATGGCGCTTTGACGCTTGATATGACCGCAATACTCCTGGGAAATGTCGAAGCAGTTTGAGCATGGGCTTCAGGCCCCGATCACTCCCTGAATGCGCGATAAAAATAGTCAGCCAATGGTTTGATCAGATAGGATAGAGGTGTACGCTCATCTGTCTTGATCATAGCTTCAACTGGCATTCCAGGCAGCAGTTCCTGACCGTTGAGACGATCAAGCTGGCCTTCATCGGGCACCACTTCGGCCCTATAGAAAGTAAAGCCGCTAGTCTCATCGGTGAACGTGTCAGCCGAAACGTTGACTACATGGCCTTCGATCTCGGGGGTGTCACGCTGGTTGAAGGCCGGGAACCGAAGGGCGACATCCTGTCCACGATGCAACTGATCCACATGCAATGCGTCAACACGCGCGGCAACCAGTAACGGAGTGTCCTGAGGAACTACGTACATCATCGGTTCACCGGGTTGTATGACCGACTGAATCGCAAAAACCTGGCTGTCATAAACTGTGCCAGCAACGGGTGCGCGAATATCCAGGCGCGACAAACGCTCGGTTAGTGCAAGGCGCCTTTCTGCCAACTCAACCGCACGAGATTGAACGTCTCGAAGTTCGGTAATCGCCTCTTCGCGGCGGGTGGCCTGCAGTTGGACAATCTGAATTTCGGTCGTTGCGATCTGGCCCTTGAGCCGTGCAATGGTTGATTCAAGCCGCCCTATTTGTCCGGTAAGATTTGCCTCTTCTCTTTGTAGGGCAGAGACACGGCTTGCTTGCGTCAGACCGCGTTGCAGCAAACCCTGCTGATCTTCAAGTTCGGTTCTGATGAGTCCAACTTGCGTGTTCAGCGATGCAAGCTGCGCTTGCGTGCCCTCAATCTCGTTTCCGATCTGAACCTTTTGTTTGCCTAACTGGTCAATCTGTTGGGTCAACGTGTCAAGTCTTGCATTGAACAAACGTTGCTGGCCCGCCAGCAAATCATCACCGATTGTTTCATTGGATTTGAGCTCCTGCAGGCTTTGGGCAAGTGCATCGACATTCGCGCCATCCCTCTCTGCCTCAAGTCGAGCTTTTCGGGCAAGCAACTCGAACAGCTGTGATTCAACGATGGTTGTCTCCGACGCCAGAAAAGTATCGTCGAGCCTCAGCATCAATTCGCCTTCAGTGACACTATCACCGTCACGCACGAAGATTTCACCGACTACCCCGCCATCAGGATGTTCGATCACCTGACGGTTGCTTTGGACTTCAATCACACCCTGGGAAATGATCGCCCCAGCCAGTTCGGTGCGGACGCTCCAGATTCCTAACCCTAACACCAGAATTGCCAGGGCCAATAAGCCGACAACGGCTGGTGCCGTGATGCTCCAGGCTGGACGTGAACTCTTGTCTGACATCATTCACCCACCTTATTCAGATGCCGTTTTATGACGTTGGCGTTTTGCACCATTGTATTCAACACCTCATCGCGCCCGCCGGATTTTACGATCTGACCCTTTTCAACGACGACAAGATCATCGCACTCTGAGATAGCTTGCGGGCGATGGGTCATGATGATGGTGGATTTGCCTGCTTTCTTAAGCTCGCGTACCGCAGTGTTCAAAGCCAGAGTTCCATCGGCGTCCAAAGCCGAGTTGGGTTCATCCAAGATCAACACAACAGGATTGCCATAGAGTGCCCGCGCAAGTGCAATGCGTTGTTTCTGACCTCCCGAGAGCTGACTATCGTTCCCCTCGAGGAACGTGTCATAGCCCTTCTCAAGGCCGAGAATCAAATCATGTGCATTGGCAGTTTTCGCCGCTGCAACTACCGCTTCGGGATCAGGTGACTGAGACATACGGGCAATATTCTCGGCCACAGTACCATTGAACAAGGTAACCTGTTGCGGCAGATAACCAATGTGCTGCCCCAGATCGTCAGGATCGTATTGGTCCAGCGTCGCACCCCCCAGACGGATTTCACCTGCTGCAGGGGGCCATAAACCAAGCAGCGCCTTGGCAAGCGTTGTTTTGCCAGATCCGCTTTTACCGATGACGCCTAGCGCTCTGCCGGGCTCCAGCTCAAGCGCGGCATTGCGCAATGTTGGGGTTTTGGCGCCAGGCGGAATTACGGTCAAACCTTTTGCCACAAGATGTGCCTTGGGGGTAGGCAGCTTCGTGCGCGATGCCTCTGGCGGTGTGGAGTCGAGAAACTGGTTCAGGTTGATCCAGGCTGTACGCGCACGTTCAATCATTGACCATTGGCCCACCGCCATCTCAATCGGTGCCAAAGCACGACCCAAAAGGATAGTGCCTGCGATCATCGCACCGGGTGTCATTTCATTGCGAAGAACAAGCCATGCACCTAGTGCCAACATCGCAGATTGAAGAAACAGCCGAAGTGATTTGGTGAGTGAGGTGAAACTGCCTGTCCAGTCACTGGCGGAAATCGACTGCGAGAGCGCTTCGGTCCGCTGGTTCAGCCAACGCTTAGATACATCCTCCTGCATTCCTTGCGATCTCACCACTTCGGCAGCTTGCCGGGCGTGTTCAGAAAATGCGTTGGCTTTGGCAGTCGCCACCTGCGCTTCTGCGACCTTACGGTGCGTTAAACCTTGGTTGAGCAAAGCAATCACTACCAAAAGTGTACCACCAGCCATCGCCAGCCAGCCCAGCAATGGGTGAAACAGAAAAATCGCAGCAAGAAATACTGGGGTCCACGGAATGTCCATCACTGCAAGCAAAACAGGGGAGGCGCATAACGAGCGAATCGACTCCAAATCGCGCAACGCCGTAGCAGGCGCTGACCGAATTTGCGGAAACAAGGCACGCCGCATCGTTCCTTCAAACACGCGCTCATCAAGGGATGACTGGAAACGGGCGCCAAATCTGGCAACGATCCGGCCACGTGCATAGTCCAGCATCGCCATCAGCGCATAAAGCAATGCGACAAGCAGAAACAGAGCTGACAGTGTTTCGGTCGAGCGTGACCCAAGGACCCGGTCATATACCTGCAGCATAAACAGAGGGCCGGTCAACATCAGCAAGTTGACAAACACACTGAACAGGAACGCAAGCGCAAGGAAGCTGTTGCCTTGGTTGCGGACTTTTCGAAGCTCGTGGCGCTGGGGTGGGGTGTTGCGATTTTTCAAACTCACACGAAAGGCCCTTGATTGCTCACATCGAGAACTCGTCAAAAGCCGAATTTCCAGAACCCGAAATCGACCTGACAATTGTGGCAACTATATCTGCGCGCTTATGCAGGGACAACGCGCGTATCCGCTGCTTAGTTGCTTTCGGCGGTGTTTATGCTGTTGCTCGTTCGAATATGGCAGGAACACGCCGACTGCCTTAGCGTAATCCGCGCCGGCCTTGGTAAACTCCACCAACCATTTTCAGCCGGAGTTTACTCTAGCTTCCAAAACAAGGCAGCCATTCGGGCGCGAACCGCTTGACTGCGTTCATTGAGTACATTTGCAAGTTTGCCAATTACATTCACATGCATCGCGGTGTTGACCTCGCCAGCCAACTCAATGAACCGGGTGTCGACGCCATACTCGCGCGCTTTCCAGAGAGCAGATCCCAGGGCATCCAGAGATGTTCTTTTCATTAAGAAATCTCTCGCTTTTTGGGTTTGCGGAGTTTTGCACCAATATCTCGCGGGTCACTCAAACCCAAGGTGGGGTCTCTACCAGTCGCTCTGTCAGAAAAGATAATGGGTATTTGCTTGCAGATAACGTGCGACGCACTCAATTTGAGAATTCATTCACCGGTGCCAAATATTGCATCAGATGTGCCAGTTGGCGATTAGGCAGCAGCAAGTGTGATCAGCCTGCCAATGCTCCCATATTACAGGAACATACGAAAACACGGATCATCAACGCATTGAAACAAGCAATTTGATAACTGTAGTGACCCTAAGGGGACCCGCCTAGTTTCTCAGAGTAGCGGTTGGTTTAAGATTGACCAAATCGCAGGCTCTATTTGCTGTAATAGTCGCGGTACCAGTCTACAAAAGCCTGAATGCCGTCCTTGATTTCTGTCTTTGGGCGATAGCCAGTCAATCGGTGCAGCAAATCGGCATTAGCCCAAGTCGCGGGCACGTCTCCCATCTGCATCTCCATGTAGTTTCGGATCGCGGGCTTGCCGAGGCTTTCTTCGATCGCGTCAACAAAATCCAACAGGCGCACTTTGTCAGAGTTACCAATGTTAACAATCCGGTATGGCGCGACAGGGCTTAAGCTGTCGCCTTCGACGATATCCTCAGGAGATTCAGGCCGAACCGGAGCGACATCGATCAAAAGCGAAATGGCTCGCACCAGATCATCAACATATGTGAAGTCCCGATACATGTCGCCATGATTGTAGATGTCGATGGGTCGATCTTCTAGAATCGCATCTGTAAATTTGAAAAAGGCGAGATCCGGACGCCCCCAGGGGCCGTAGACCGTGAAAAAGCGAAACATGGTTGTCGGCAGATCCCAAAGGTGCGCATAGGAATGCCCCATCGCTTCGTTCGCTTTCTTGGTCGCAGCGTACATCGTAAGTTGATGATCTGCCTTCTCGCATTCGTCAAAAGGCATATCAGGATTAGCCCCATAGATTGACGAGGTGGAGGCCATCAGCAAGTGCTGTACTTTATGTCGCCGCGCCGCTTCCATCACGTTGAATGTTCCGACAACATTGCTTTCGACATAGGCGCGCGGGTTTTCCAAGCTATACCGGACGCCGGCCTGCGCCGCGAGGTGGATGATCACGTTCGGTTCGAATGCGTCAGCCATTCGATCGAAGCTCTCAGTGTCTTCCAGCATCCCTTCGTCACACGAAAAGTTCGGGTTTTCCAACAACAGCGCGTGCCGGCTCTGCTTGAGGCGGACATCGTAGTAATCCGTCATCCCGTCATAGCCGTGAACGCGATTACCATTCTCAAGCAAAAGTTTGGCAAGATGAAATCCGATAAATCCGGCGGTGCCTGTGATCAGAACCTTTTGCATGAGGTTGCTTCCTTGTGTCTGGGCTTGGCGCTTGCGTCCACCGGCACATATGACGCCTACAGTCCTACGGCTCAAGCCGTCATTTCCCTATTGGCCGGTTTTCACTTTTCTATCCAAATCAACCTGCTCATCCGGGCCAGGGGAGCGAATAGGTTTTGACATTCGTAAAGAACTTCATGGCCTCAATGACCCCTTCTTTGACACCATTTCCTGAGTCTTTGATGCCTCCGAACGGGGACATCTCGATGCGATACCCGGGTTGTTCCCAAATGTTGCAGGTGCCAACATTCAGACCATTGATATAGGCAATGGCACGGTTAAGGTCGTTGGTGCAGACGCCCGAACTAAGACCAAACTCCGTAGAATTTGAGATGCGCATCACCACTTCGTCATCTTCAGGCACGCGAATGATCGGGATGATGGGGCCAAAGGTTTCCTCCATGACCAGTTCGCAGTCATAGGGCACTTTGTCGACCACGATTGGCGGTAGCAATGCGCCCTGACGGCCAGGGTGGTATAGTATTTCGGCTCCTGCTTTCTCAGCAAGATGAACGCGTTTATCAAATAGTTCAGCGGCTTTGTCGTGGACAACACAACCCAGCTCAGTCTCGAGGTCTTGCGGATCTCCAAATTTGATCTTCTTCGCCTTCTCCAGAACCGATGCCACAAACCTGTCGGCCACGCTGTCCTGCACCAGAATACGTTTGATTGCGGTGCAACGCTGGCCAGAGTTTCCGGTAGCACCTGCCACCGCAATTCCAGCAGCCTTTTCAAGATCGGCGTCACACAGATCGTTCAGAACTATAAGTGGATCATTGCCGCCCAGCTCAAGCGCCTGACGCTTGAATGCGGCCTTCTCCGCTATCATCTTGCCCACTGGCACACCACCGGTGAATGTGATGATGTCAATGTTTTCATTGGTGATCATCTCATCGCCGATATCCTGCGGCCACCCGGTGATCACCTGAAACATCTCAGGGGGCAGACCGGCTTCGTACAGGATGTCCGCCAGTGTCAGACAAGTCAGCGGAGTCAGCTCGGTTGGTTTACAAACCATGCAATTGTTTGTTGCAATTGACGGAGCAACCTTGTGGCTGACCATGTTCAAAGGGTGGTTAAAGGGGGTGATCGCGCTGATTGCGTTCACCGGTTCGCGCATAGTGAAAATCTTGCGGGCCCTGCCATTGTGCGTCAAATCGCACGAAAATATCTCACCATCATCCCTCAGCGCTTCACCGGCTGCGAATTGAAACACATCCTGCGCGCGTTTTGTCTCATATATTGCGTGCTGATGGCAGATGCCCAGCTCTAGCACGAGCCATTTAACCAGATAGCCACGGCGCAGGCCGATTAACTCAGATGTCCGTTGTAGGATCTGGTTACGCTCATGGCGTGTCAGGCTGGGTTTGTATCGAGCGGCAACCTCAAAAGCGCGACGCGCATGTTCGGCTTGGCCAGCAGGAACATTGCCGACAACTTCATTGGTATAAGGGTAGTGGACCGGAATTGTCTCATTTGCAAAGACGACCTCGCCACCGATCCTCATCCCCTCGGTTCTGATTTCGTTTGCTGACATGTCCCGAACTTTCCTACACTAAGCGAATGAGCGGGAATATGTCATCCAAATCAGATCATGTCTCGCCCGATTGCTCTGAAAACACATCAAACGCTTTCAGTGCCTTGGCGCTGTAGGCATATGACGGTCCGCCCCCCATGTAGGTCGCCATAGCCAGAGCCTCGCACAGTTCGCCGCGGGTCGCACCCAAACGAACCAAAGAACGGGCGTGGAAACCGATGCAGCTATCGCATCGCGTGGCAATCGCAATGCCAAGGGCCATGAACTCCTTGGTTTTCTCACTCAGTGCGCCGTTCGTTTTGGCAGCTTTACCCATAATGCCAAACCCACGCACGGTTTCCGGCACTTCTTTCGAGAACACACCAATATTGGCCTCGGTTTCGGCCATGAAGTCTTTCCAGTCCAACTGTTTTCTCCTTATCCGCGTTCATCCGCGCCCATACGACGCTCTAACCAACGGACGCCAGCACTGATTATCAAAACCAGCACCAGATATTCAAAGATCAGCAAAGTATAGATTTCGAGCGGACGATATTCGGTCACCACCAGCTCGTTCGCGCGGCGTGTCAGTTCCTGCATACCAATGACGCTGGCAAAAGCGCTCATTTTCACGATGTAAATGAACTGATTGGCCAATGGCGGCAGAATGCGTCGGATTGCCTGCGGCAGGATCACATAGCGCATAGTCTGAAAGTAGTTCAGCCCGATTGTCTGCGCAGCTTCGCTTTGGCCTTTGGCAATTGATTGAATCCCGGCGCGGTAAATTTCAGCGGTAAAGGCACTGTCCGAGATTGCCAATGTGATGATCGCCCCCCAGAATGGATCGATGGGTATATTCATTCCCATCGACTGAAAGACGATTGGCAAACCATAAAAGACCCAAAACAACATCGGAAGCAGAGGGATCGAGCGGACAAATTCCACGTAGATCCGGTTCAACAGTCGCCAACCACGTTTTTCAGACAGACCTGGCAACGCCACCAGCAGACCAATCACAATCGACATGATCGCCGCGATCAGCGATATCTGGATCGTCGCACCCATCCCAGACACCAGAAACTTGACATTGGTCCAGCCTGATGCGGTGGTGGGGTCAATCACATACCAGCCCCAAGTCTGAGACGACGAACACCCAGCTAAAAGTACGAACAGGGGGAGGAACAGGAGCGGTTTCTTCATGACATCCAACTCAATGTTGCAGAATCTGGCTTAAGAATTTCTGACACCGCTCAGACCGCGGATTAGTGAAGAAATGCTCGGGTTTTCCTTGTTCGACAATCTCACCCGCATCCATAAACACCATGTTGTCTGCAACTTTGCGTGCAAAACCCATCTCGTGGGTGACAACCACCATGGTCATTCCTTCATGCGCCAGTTCAACCATCACGTCGAGGACTTCGGAAATCATTTCGGGGTCCAGGGCCGAGGTGGGTTCGTCAAACAACAAAACCCTCGGCTCCATGCAAAGCGAACGAGCGATAGCCACACGTTGCTGTTGTCCGCCTGAAAGCTGAATAGGACGTTTGTCGGCCTGGTCCGGGATATGGACCCGCTCAAGGTAATGGCGGGCTTTTTCTTCGGCCTCTTTCTTGCTCAAGCCTCTTGCTTTGATCGGACCCAAAGTCAGATTTTCCAGCACGGTCAAATGCGGGAAAAGATTAAACTGCTGGAACACCATCCCGACTTCTGATCGAATTGTGGCGACGGATTGGGCGTTATCTGACAGCTCTGTCCCGTCTATGCGGATCGTACCTTTTTGGTGTTTTTCAAGCTGGTTGATGCATCTTACAACCGTCGATTTTCCAGAACCGGAAGGCCCACAGATTACAACTTTTTCACCGCTATTTATCGTAAGATTGATATCCTTGAGCACATGAAATGTGCCATACCATTTGTTTACGTCGACTAACTCGATCGCGGCGTCTGGCATTAGCTGGCCTGCCTTTGTTATTCTCAGTCAATTATTTTCTTGAGGTTAGCGTGGTCTTTGCGCTTAGATCAAGAAACAATCCAGCTAAACCAGCCGACTGCCACCAACAGGAGAAATACATGAAACATCTTTTCAAAGTAGCCATTGCCGCTGCGATTGGCCTAGCGATTGGTAGCGCCGCTCAGGCCCAGTCTGCACTGAATGAAATCCTGGATTCTGGTGTGATGAAAGTCGGTACAACTGGAGATTGGAATCCAATGTCGCTGCGCGATCCTGCGACTAACAGCTACAAGGGTTATGATATAGATATCATGAACGCACTGGCTGCAGATCTTGGCGTCGAAGTTGAATATGTTCCGACAGACTGGAAAACCCTGGTCAATGGAGTGGTCGCCGGGAAATATCATATCACCGGCTCGGCTTCGATTTCTCCGCCGCGCTTGAAGGTTGCCGGTTTCTCTGACAGCTACATCTCTGTTGAACTGTTCCCGTACACGACCAAAGACAAGGCCGATAAATTTGACGGGTATGACTCGATCAACAAACCCGATGTAAAAGTCGCAACAACCCTGGGTACTACCTTTGAAAAACGTGTGCGCGAATGGTTCCCCGATGCTGATATCAAGGTGGTCGAAGCTCCGGCGCGCGGTTTTCAGGAAGTGCTTGCCGGTCGGGCGGATGTGTTCATCACGTCAAATATCGAAGGCTCGACGCTAGAGGCCAAATTTCCAGTTGTTCGTGTGAAGAATGCTGGCCCCCGGGCGCCATCCCCGATCGCGATGCTGTTGCCGCAAGATGATCAGGTCTGGATCAATTATGTAAACAGCTGGATCGAAGTGAAAAAAGCTCAAGGCTTCTTCGATGAAAACCAGAAGCGGTGGGGTCTCTGATCACGGCTAACACCGCAGCAATGATCAAGACTTGGACAGGAAGTCATGAAACTTGATCACATGACTTGGTATGAGGTTGACGCTCGTATCAATCAAGGCGCTGCGGTGTTGCTTCCGGTGGGTTCGACCGAACAGCATGGTCCGATGGGTCGCATAGGTACGGACACAATTTGCGCTGATGCAGTCGCGCTTGCGGCTGCCAGTCGATGCGGGGGGATCGTTGCACCCCCGCTGGCCTACACCCCCGCGCCGTTCAATACAGGCTTTCCCGGTACGGTTTCGGTTTCGGCCGAAGTATTTCAGATGCTGGCAAATGAAGTCATTGCGGGATTGCTGGCACAAGGGTTCCGTGGCGTGTTCGTAGTGAATGGGCATGGTGCCAATCTGGAACCCCTTCGCACCATCAAGTCCACTCTTCCTGACAACCAGATGATGATCCGCAGCTGGTGGGAGCCAGACACTGTAAACACGCTACGCAGACAGCT
This sequence comes from Ruegeria sp. G2, assembly GCF_056533505.1. Lineage (NCBI taxonomy): Bacteria > Pseudomonadati > Pseudomonadota > Alphaproteobacteria > Rhodobacterales > Roseobacteraceae > Ruegeria > Ruegeria sp. G2. The sequence continues at coordinate 187,443 of NZ_JBQFON010000004.1, forward strand.
ATACGGCGAATGGGAAGGTATGCATGCAACTCCATCCGAAATCGCAATAACGCAATCTCTACTCGGCGTATTGCCAGCAAACCTAGCTGCCGAACCACCAAGGAAACTCACTGCAGAATATGTGCGGGATCACGCAGGCGACCGACATGGTCCACCCGATGAACATCGTGCAGAATTCCCTGATGGGCGAGTCGGCTCACACTCTGCCCTCGCCAACCCGAAGGATGGTGAACGCCTGCTGACCATGGCTGCGATCGCAATTGCGAACGAATTCCATTCATTTGAGCAAGATCGATAGTCAAATGATGCTGAAGTGAAAGGGTAAGTGTTGTCTACTCTGCCTCAAGCCCATCGGTCGATAGGTCATCAAGCTTTGGCATAAGCCGCAGTAATTCGCTTGCGTATTCGGTTTTCGGATTGGCAAACAACTCGCTGGTCTCCTGGACCTCGACGATTTGGCCCTGCTTCATGACCGCAACCCGGTCGCACATCTGGCGGACGACGGGCAGGTCGTGGCTGATAAACAACATTGTCAGGCCCAGATGCTCTTGCAAATCCTTCAAGATGTTCAGAATCTGAGCCTGAATCGATACGTCCAGTGCACTTGTTGGCTCATCGCAGATCAGGAATCGGGGTTGTGTCGCCAAAGCGCGGGCGATCGATATACGCTGCCGCTGACCTCCCGAAAACTCGTGCGGGTATTTTTGACCGGCTCCGGAACCCAGACCCACCTGATCCAACAGTTCATCCACCCGGCGCTTGATGTGTGCGCCATCCATCAGTCGATGATGGCGAATTGGCTCGGCAACAATTTCATCCACGCGCATCCGTGGATTGAGGGAAGAGTAGGGGTCCTGAAAGATCATCTGGATATTCTTTCGGTACTCGTCTTGCACCGCACGATTGCTTAGATCACTTACCCGCTGGCCCTGAAAATCAATCGTGCCTCCGTCAACCGGGTAGAGCCCGGCGATCATCCGCGCGACGGTCGATTTACCCGAGCCTGATTCACCCACGACCCCGAAGACCTCGCCCGCGTGAATATCGAAGCTGACACTATCAACGGCTGTAAAATATGTCCTATCCCAAGGCAACAGGCCACGTTTCTGCAGGAACTTTTTGGTCAGGTTGCGGATTTCAAAGATTGGCTTGGTGGTGTCGTTGTCCACCCTAGGCCAATGGCGTGCCATATCCTCGATTGCGAAACGTGTTTCGCGCCCGCCATAGCTGATCTGAGGGAAGCGATGCAGTTTCAGCGTCGGGCGCGGCACAGCAGCGATCAAGGACTTGGTGTATTCGTGCTGTGGCTGGCCCATCACCTGAGCCGTGGTACCGCTTTCGACCACTTTTCCCGCATACATCACGGTCACCCGATCCGTGGTGTCTGCGATCACACCCATATCATGGGTGATCAGGATGACACCTACTTGACGCTCCTGGGCCAGTTCCTTGATCAGGTCCAGAATTTGCGCCTGAACCGAAACATCCAATGCCGTTGTGGGTTCATCAGCGATAATTACATCCGGTTCGGTGCACAAGGCCAGCGCGATGACTACACGCTGGCGCATCCCGCCTGAAAACTGATGCGGGTATTGATCAAGCCGCGTGTCCGGGTCCGGAATGCCCACGCGGTCAATTAGGTCTCGGGCGCGTTTGTTTGCCTCGGCTTCAGTACCGCCCAGATGGGTCTGGATCGTTTCAACCAGTTGCTCGCGCACCGTGAACAGCGGGTTCAGCGAGGTCAAAGGGTCCTGAAAGATCATCGAGATCTTCTTGCCGCGCAGCCCTCGCATCGCCTCGGCATCAATCCCACTGATCTGCTCGCCGCCCAGCTTGATCTGGCCACTGGCGATACGTCCGGGACGTTCAAGCAGGCCCATGACAGCGGCGCCGATTGTGGATTTACCGGCACCGGATTCCCCTACAAGCCCGTGAATTTCACCGGGCTCAACGGACAGGCTGGCGTGATCCACCGCTGTGAAAAGCTGGCGGCGGGTCGGAAACTCAACGGTGAGGTCTTGGATGGTCAAAAGGCTCATGAAATCACCGCAGTTTTGGGTTCAGCGCGTCGCGCAGCCAGTCGCCCAGCAGGTTGACCGACAAGGCAAGGGCCAGCAGCGTACAGGCCGGGAAGAACAAGATCCACCACTCGCCCGAGAACAAGAAGCCTTGGCCGATACGGATTAGTGTGCCCAAAGATGGCTGGGTCGGGGGTGCGCCAACGCCTAAGAAGCTCAGCGTCGCCTCGGCGATAATGGCCAGCGCCAGCGAAATTGTAGCGATGACCAGAACGGGGCTCAGGACATTAGGCAGGATATGGCGGAACATGATTGGGAACGACCCCCGGCCGATCAGGCGCGCGGCTTGTACATATTCCTTGTTCTTCTCAACCAACGCCGCACCACGCACGACCCGCGCGAACTGCACCCAGTCCGACAGCGCTATCGCAATGATCAGAACATAGATTGCCATCTCATCACGGTATTCCGGCGGGGTTATCCCTTTGGCGATACCGAAGATCAGCATTGCCACAAGAATGGCAGGGAAGGTCAATTGCACATCAGCGATCCGCATGATCAGTGTTTCGATCCAACCGCCGAAATAAGCCGCGACCAGCCCTAGGATCACTCCGATAACAAGTGCAAGAAGCACCGCCGATGCCCCGACGAACAGCGAAATACGCAAACCATAAAGGATGGTGGAAAACACATCACGCCCTTGATCGTCGGTTCCCAACAGAAAAGTTTCTTGCGTGAAGGCATTCGGTGTGCCCGGCGGCGTGAAGCCGTTCATCAGGTTCAGCGTTGCGGGGTCGAACGGGTTATAAGGCGCGATCAGCGGCGCGAAGATCGCTGCCAGCACTAGAATGACGACAACCAGCGAGGCGATCACAGCAACCGGGGAATGCCGGAATGACCATGCGAAGTCGCTGTCCCAAAACTTGGCCATGCGCGTCTTTGGTGTGGCTTTCGGAGTTTCCATGGTATCGCTCATGTTGCCCTCGCGTCGACACGCAGACGAGGGTCAATGGCATAATAAAGGAGATCGACAATCAGGTTGATCGTCACGAACATCACTGAAATCAGCATCAGATAGGCCGCCATCACGGGAATATCGACAAACTGGATTGCGTTGATGAAAAGCAGGCCCACACCGGGCCACTGAAACACTGTCTCAGTGATGATGGCGAATGCGATGATCGAACCCAGCTGCAAACCCGTTATGGTGATCACCGGCACCAGCGTATTCTTCAGCGCGTGGCGGAAGTTGATGACGCGATCTGAAAGCCCACGGGCACGTGCGAACCGGACATAGTCGGCGCGCAGCACCTCAAGCATTTCGGATCGGACCAGCCGCATGATCAGCGTCATCTGATAAAGGCCCAAGGTAATTGCAGGCAAAATCAGCGCCTTGAGGCCCGAGGCCGTCAGAAACCCGGTTGACCAATGCCCAATCATAACGGTCTCGCCCCTCCCGAAGCTGGGCAGTAGGTCAAGCTCGACCGAGAAAATATAGATCAGCAGGATACCTATGAGGAATGTAGGTAACGATACCCCGATCAGGGAAACCGTCATGATCACATTCGCAGCAATCCCTTGTCGTCGGATCGCAGTGAAGACACCTAGCGCGATGCCCATCGTGATTGCCAGAAACCCAGACACAAAGGCCAGTTCCAGCGTAGCCGGAGCCCGCTCAAGCAGGATAGTCGAGACCGGTCGGCCCTGCCGGTAGGATACTCCGAAATTACCCTGAACAGCACCTTGCAGGAACTTTGCGTATTGCACCACAAAAGGCTGATCCAGCCCAAGTTCGGTTCGTAGACGGTCGATGTCAGCCTGCGTACGCTCCTGTCCCAGCATGTTGTCGATCGGGTCGCCAACAAAGCGGAACATCGAGAATGCTACCAGCCCCACGACCAGAAGTACGATGATGGACTGGAACATCCTTCGGACGATAAATGCGAACATTGATTTTCCCCATTGGTGGGTCTGTCTATGCTTTTACCGACCGGGTGGTCAAGCTATCTCGGCCATGCGGAGTGGTCCAATCGATCTCTGGACCCAACGGCACGATGCCAAGTGGATTGCGCAGCTCGGAATGTGAGAAATAACCCAGTTTGTAAATGTCGAACTTCACCGTCTCAGCGACACCCGGCAGCGCATAGAGCTCTCGCGCATAGCCCCAGAGATTTGGATAGTCGATCAGGCGGCGCAGATTGCATTTGAAGGCGTAATGGTACGCGACATCAAAACGAGCCAGTGTCGGGAACAGGCGCAGATCGGCCTCGGTCAGGGCATCGCCGCATAGATAGCGATTGGCGGCCAAATGTGCTTCGATCTCATCCATCGTGGCGAAGACATCTCGGAATCCCGCCTCATAAGCCTCCTGCGTGCGTGCAAAACCTGCGCGGTAGACCCCGTTGTTGAGGCGTGCATAGATTTTGTCATTCCACGCTTCGATTTGATCAAGCTTTTCTGGTGGTGCCAGATTTGGGCCATGGCCCGGCAGGGTGCCCAGCATCCGCACCAGATCAGCAGATTCGTTTGAGACGGCCTTGTCGTGAAGCCGATCCCAAAGCAGCGGCACCGTGATCCGCCCGGTATAGGCGGGGGTCACGCAGGCATAGGCGTGATGCAACGCGGTCGCGCCATAAACCGCGTCGGCGCCATCCGCATAAACCCAACCATCTGCTGTGCGACGCGGTTCAGCATAGGCAACCGTGACGAGATCCCGCAGACCTTTGAGGGCAAGGACCAACAAAACGCGATGCGCCCAAGGGCAATTCCACGCCGCGTAAAGGTGAAACCGCTGTGGTTCCAGTTCCGTATCGGGTAAAGCGTTACGGATGGTCGAGGCTTGACGGCGAAACGCGCCGTCAAGCGTGCTATCGGGCGCCGGGTCTTCTGCATGATAGACACCGGCAATCATCAAACCCATTGTTCAGTTCACCGTCACCCAGCGCAGCAGGAAAAAGTTGTCCGGGCGCTGTGTCAGCTCGACATTGCTGCGCGTGCCCCAGACCAACGGTTGAACATACATCGGTACGTAGACCTGTTCGTCCTGATAAATCTGCGTCACCTCATCCAGCATGGCTTGCCGCTTGGTCTGATCCAGCTCGGATTGGATCATCGGTAACAGCTCATCGACCCGCGCATTCGAGAATCCACCGAAGTTCCAGCTGCCCAGCTTTTTCTCTTCGTTTGGAGTGGCGACGAGGAAGCGGACCGGATGTTCAGCGTCAAACGTACCTGGGCTCCAGCCCAGAAGATACATGTCATAATTGTCCTCACGCAGCTCCGGCCAGTAGTTCCGCACAGGCATTGCATCCAACTCGGCCGTTATGCCGATTTGCGCAAGCATGCCAACAACTGCTTGACAGACGGCCTCATCATTCAGATAGCGGTCGTTCGGACATTTCAGGCCAAATGAGAATCCATCTGCATAGCCTGCTTCCGCAAGCAGGGCCTTGGCAGCTTCTACATCAAACGCAGGACGTTCCGCATTGGCGTCGGAAAAACCGCTCATCGCCGGGCTGACGAGTTGTGAGGCGGGTTCGGCATTGCCTCGCATGATCGTGGCCAGAATGGCATCCACATTGACGGCTTGTGCAACTGCCTGACGCACGCGTGCATCACGGAACGGGTTTGGCTTGCCTGCGTCGTCGGTGTATTTCAGGGCTTCGGCTTCGTGGTCGAAGCCCAGCATGATCACACGGGCTTCGATGCCCTGAATGACATCAACCTCTGCGTTTTGCTGCAGCCGAGCGACGTCCTGAATTGGTACAGGGTTGATCATGTCCACGTCGCCCGAAAGCAAAGCTGCAAGGGCAGTCGCCGGGTTCTGGATCGGATTAAATTCAGCACGGGTGATGTTGTGTTCGACATCTCCCCACCAACCCTCAAATGGTTCCAGCACAGTTTTGAGGCCTGGCTCACGCTCGGTGACTTTGAATGCCCCGGTGCCATTGGCGTTGATGGTTGCGTAGTTGCCGGTCTCTTTATCAGGCACCACCGCGTCGTTGGCTTCGGTCCAGCCCTGATCCATGATCATCCAGTTGGCAATCGAAGACGGAAACAGAGGGTTCGGTGCAGTCGTCATGATATCGACGGTGTAGTCATCGACCACAACGACATCACTGACGGGGGCGAACCAACTGCGGGTATCTGCCGCTTCGCCTGATGCGCGTTGATAGCTGAACAGGACATCCTGTGCGTCAAAGCTGCTGCCATCGTGGAATGTTACGCCTTCACGCAGCTTAAACCGCCAACCTTCACCATCTCCAATCGGCTCCCAGCTGACGGCCAGCGCGGGCTCGACGCTCATGTCCTTGCCGCGGCGGACCAGACCTTCGTAGACGTTGTTCAGGAACCCAAGTACGGGGGCTGAGTTAACCGCATGGGGGTCCATCGTCTGCGGATCGGTGGTCGAGGCCCATTTGAAATCGGCGGCCTGTGCGGTGCTGGCAAGCAACATGGCCAGGCCAATAGCACTTTTTCTGAAGATCATGGCGAAAACTCCCTGTTATCGCTGAAACAATCCAGCTTTTTAGACACCACGTAAAGACACTCTCGGTTTGAGATCACGGTCCCGTTACCTGCGGCACAAACAAGATCAGGGCGCGAAAACGCGCCCTGATCAACATCCAATTGGATGGTTTAGTTCATCTCGAAGTATTTGATCTTCGGTGAATCTTCCGGTTCAACGATGGTGCCGACACCCGATTTCATACCCCAGTTCAATACCTGGTGGTGGATCGGGATATACAGCTGCTCGTCCTGAACAACTTGCCAGATGTCTCCGATCTGCTGATCGCGCGCGGGTAGATCGGTTTCCGAGGCCAGGGCTACGATCTTTGCATCTAAATCAGGGTTGGAGTACCGCGTGCCATTCCAAGAGCCATACTTCTCACCCTTCGAGTGCACCAAGAAGTTGAAGATGTATTCCGAGTCATATGTCGGAACACCCCAACCCAGCATGTAGAAGTCGGTCTCCAGATTGTTGATCAACGGGAAGTGCTGCGCCTTGGGTTTTGCGTCTAGGTTCACGGTGACCCCGATCTGGGCCAGCATGCCAACCGCCGCCTGACAGATTGCCTCATCATTGATGTAGCGATCATTCGGGCAGTTCAGGGTCAGCGAGAATCCATCAGGATAGCCCGCTTCGGCCATCAGCGCCTTGGCCCCTTCGATATCGGTTGACGAAGATGCGTCCATATCTGCGTCCCAACCATTAACAAACGGGGGTGAGATCATGCCTGCAGGAGCAGACTGGCCACGCATCACGACCTGTTTGATCGCATCACGATTGATCGCTTTCGACATCGCTTGACGAACACGGACATCAGCCAGCGGATTTTTACCATCCACATTGTCCGAAGTCAGATCGGCGTCACCCATGTTCATACCAAAGAAGATCACCCGGTTCTGTGGTGCTGTCCGTACATCCAGACCATCGGTTCCGGCGACACGCTCAAGATCCTGCACCGGTACGTCCTGAATGAAATCCACTTCACCCGACAACAAGGCGGCGACGCGTGTCGCGGCGTTCTGGATTGGGGTGTAGACGATCTCAGTCACTTGAAGCGGAAATTCATCCTTACCCCAGTAATTCTCGTTGGCAGTCAGAACGGTTTTCACGTCCGGTTCGCGGCTGACCAGCTTGTAAGGTCCGGTGCCATTGGCGTTCTTAGCTGCAAAGGTATCCTCACCGCCTTCATAGTCCTGCACCTTGACGGCATTGTTTGCCTCAGCCCAATCCTTGTCCATCATGAACATGTTGGTCAGGTTGTTGGGCATGATCGGGTTTGGGCCATCAGTTTCGATTTCAACCGTGAACTTGTCGGGTGCACGCACCTCTTTCACCGAAGCAAGCAGTTCCTTGTAATCGGAATCCGGCGTCATGGCGCGGTTTAGCGAGAATACAACGTCATCGCTGTCAAACTCGGCCCCATCGTGAAACGTGACGCCTTCGCGCAGTTTAAATACCCAGACGTTCGGGTTGTCTTCGGACGGCGCCCATTCAGTTGCCAGAGAGGGTACTAGTGCACCGGAATGATCACGCATCACCAGAGTTTCCATGATCTGGTGCGCCATGGCCGAAGTTGGACCCTCGTTCTGCGCGTGCGGGTCCAGCGTCAGTGCATCACCGGCGCGCGCCCAACGCAGCGTTTCCGCCGAAGCACCCGCCGCGATCATCGCTGTTGCGCTGGCGGCAAGCATCAGAGTTTTGAATGACATAAGTCGTCTCCCCATTTTTTGTTGTGACCGCATTTTCATGCGGTTGGCCGAATTTGTCGGCCATCATGGATCAGCATCATCCAGATCATCGCCCGAGTTGCAACACCCGAATGTTAGCCCCCCGTTTTGTCCTCCGCTCTGCCGGGGATCAGGTGACTGGTATGCCGTGAGGAACACGCCGCCAAGTTGCCTTGTGCAGGGGCCGCAACCTAACGTTTGTTGAAGGCGTCTCTGAGGGCGTCACCAAAAGCACCGTTCTGGGTGCTCTGGCCCCCATGTCCGCGCCGCTGTTCCCCCGGTTTAACTGGTCGCGCGGGTTTGCCCTTGCTACGAAGCGCATTGTCCTCACGGGCAGAAGCTCCACCATCCTTGCGCATGGACAACCCAATGCGTTTACGAGGTACGTCGACCTCAACCACCCTGACTTTGACAACCTGCCCTGTCTTAACCACTTCATGCGGATCTTTTACGAACCGATCGGCCAGTTGGCTGACATGAACCAACCCGTCCTGATGCACACCGATGTCAACAAATGCGCCGAAGGCGGCCACATTGGTAACGGTACCTTCTAAAACCATGCCAGGTTTCAGGTCTGTGATCTCTTCAACACCATCGGTAAAGGATGCGGTTTTGAAACTTGGCCGGGGGTCTCGGCCTGGCTTTTCAAGTTCGGTGAATATGTCTCGCACCGTGGGTAAACCGAAATTGTCGTTCACAAACTGTTCGGCGCGCAGGCCTTTCAAGGCACCGTCGTGCCCCATGATCTGGCGAATATCGCGCCCGCAGGCCGCTACCACCCGACGGGCGACATCATAGGCTTCGGGGTGAACCGAAGACGCATCCAAAGGTTCTGATCCATCCCGGATACGCAAGAATCCTGCACATTGCTCGAAGGCGCGCGGGCCAAGGCGGGCCACCTTCAACAAATCCTGACGAGACGCGAAGGCACCGTGGATATCCCGATGGCTTACGATCGCATCAGCCAAACCCGGGCCAAGACCTGAGACATGTGAGAGAAGCGGTGCCGATGCAGTGTTTAGGTCCACACCCACTGCGTTCACCACATCTTCGATCACTGATTCCAGCGATTGCGACAAACGGTGCTGATCGACATCATGCTGGTACTGACCAACCCCGATGCTTTTTGGCTCAATTTTGACCAGTTCGGCCAGCGGGTCTTGCAGGCGGCGTGCGATCGAAACCGCCCCACGCAGCGAAACGTCAAGATCAGGAAATTCACGCGCAGCAAGTTCGGAGGCGGAGTAGACTGAAGCTCCGGCTTCGGACACAACGACCTTGGTGGGCGCTTTAACCGTGTTGGGCAACAGCGACAACGTGTCTGCCACCAAACGTTCGGTCTCGCGGCTGGCTGTGCCGTTGCCAATGGCAATAAGCTCGATCTTATGGGCGGCGATGAGTTTCAGGATCGCAGCTTGCGCACCTCGCAGGTCGTTCTTGGGCTGAAAAGGATAGAGTGTATCCGTTGCAACCACCTTGCCGGTTGCATCCACTACGGCTGCCTTGATCCCAGTGCGTATGCCGGGATCCAACCCCAGCGTCGGGCGTGCGCCTGCCGGAGCTGCAAACAACAGGTCTTTGAGGTTGCGCGAAAACACCTGGATTGCCTCGTCCTGCGCGCGGCTGCGCAGGTCAGCCATCAACTCGACCATCATCGACAGCGACAGCTTGACCCGCCATGTCCAGCCCGCGACCTTGCGCAGCCATTTATCTCCCGGCGTATCACCGCGAGTGTTCAGATGAGCCGCCACCATGGCCTCGGCCCGTGCAGCCCCTGCCTCGGGTTCCGGCGCGATATCGAGTGTTACGATACCTTCCTTTGAGGCACGCAACATTGCGAGCGCCCGATGCGATGGGGTCTTCGACCAAAGCTCCGAGTGATCGAAGTAATCACTGAACTTAGCGCCCTCCTGTTCTTTTCCCTCGACAACTTTCGCACTCAGCAGCGCTTCGCGTTGCATGAAGTTGCGCAGTTCTCCCAACAGTACAGCGTTCTCGGTCAGTCGTTCCGTGATGATGTCACGTGCGCCATTCAGGGCGTCTCTGGCCGTGGGAATGGCCTCATTCAGATACTTCTCGGCCAAGCCCTCTGGCTCCGCTAAACGGTCAGTCAGAATGGCATCGGCCAGCGGTTCCAAGCCATTCTCACGGGCAATCATCGCCTTGGTCCGACGCTTAGGCTTGAAGGGCAGATAAATGTCTTCCAGTTGCGCCTTGGTCTCGGCCTGGACAATCGATTTCGCCAGATTATCCGTTAGTTTTCCCTGATCTTTGATCGAGGCCAGAATCGCCTCGCGTCGGGCCTCAAGCTCGCGCAGATAGGTTAGGCGGTCGGACAGTGTGCGCAGTTGTGTATCGTCCAAGCCACCCGTCACTTCCTTCCGATAGCGGGAGACAAAGGGCACGGTCGCACCTTCGTCCAACAACCGAACGGCGGCCCCAACTTGTTCCGGACGTGCGTTGATTTCGGTGGCGATAGTGCGGGCGATACGGTCCAAAGGGGCCTCCTGACTTACGGTTGGAAAACCGTCTTAGCCAGCTAAAGGTGCAAGGGAAAGAGGCCTTGATCTGGGAAAAACCGTCTCTGCACAAAATCTGCACGACCGCTGCGCGGTGATCTGCACCCAAGCGGGCCAAATAGGGCCAGCATAAACAAGGAGCAGTAATATGGGACAGTTCATCGTGCGCGGTGTTCCTGCGTCGGTTTTACAGGATAGTTGGTGGCTTGACGCCGCTGACAAGAATCCGAGCAAAGAAGATGGCACAACGGGACCAAGTAATTGCGATGCCACCGTCGGATTGGTCATTCTAGTTGCACTAGCAGATGTATTGTTTTTCGAACATGCGCCCGGCATTTCTTTAGCGGCCTATGCGCTCGCGGTTGCCGGAGTTGTTTGGGTATTGCTGGGCCGCCGTGCTGGTATGACGGGACCGGCGGTGCTTTTGGTCCTCAGCATATTGCCGGTCGCGGAATATGTTCAGGCCTTGTCCTTGGCCTTCTTGCTGGGCGGATCGACCGGGGCGTTATGTTGGGCCGTGTCAGGGCAATGTCAGGGGACCTCGGTGCGCCGGTTTCTGTCCCAATATCCCTTGCTATCGATCAGACAAGGGATTGAGGTGGCTCAACACAGTCATTCTGTATCTAAGGACCAAAGGATAGCGCATCGCATTTTGCGTGAGTGGAGCTTCCCTGTTGGTGGGGCATTGGTTCTGGCCTCTCTGATAATATCAGCCAACCCAGTTTTATCGGATTGGAGCGATCTGATATGGCATTTTGATCTGCGCTTCGATCGGCTGTTGTTTTGGTTCGGAGCCGCAATACTCATCTGGCCGGTCCTCGCGGTTGTCCGACAACCAGAATTGCTAACCCCGCGGTTAGGACCCAAGCAGAGGCGTGGCTTTCCGGCGTTCGGCGTGAACGCACAGTCTGTTGCCAACGCACTGATCACATTCAACATACTTCTGGCGATCCAAACCAGTATGGATGTCGTGTTTCTGTGGGGTAGCGCGGAACTTCCCAAAGGGATGAGCAATGCGGAATATGCGCATCGCGGCGCCTATCCGTTGTTGGCAACGGCTTTGCTCGCAGGCGCGTTTGCGCTGGTTGCACGGCCTTTTTTGAACGAGCGGTCAGGGCTGACAAGATGGATGATGTTATGGCTTGCGCAGAACGTGCTGCTGGTGATCTCTTCCATGATGCGCTTGTCGCTATATGTGGAATCCTACGGGTTGACCTACCTACGGGTTCACGCTGCGATGTGGATGGTGCTTGTTGTGGTGGGATTGAGCCTGACCGGATGGCAAATTCTGAAAGGCAAATCGAACCGGTGGCTATTGGTCCGATCAACAGCTTTGGGGATTATCGTGCTCTATGCGTGCTGTTTTGTAAATTTCGCCGCATTGATTGCCCGCTGGAATATTGAGCATCCGGTTCGGTTTGATTTCTACTACGCATGCCAGCTCAATCAGATGGCTGCGGCCGAATTGATGAAAGACAGCCGACTGCGGGATTGCGCAATCCCTCCGGTCATCGACAATTGGAGGAATTGGGGCTTTCGCGCAGATCGAGTGATCCGTAATCTGAACGCCGAACCATTGCCGGAGAAGGTTGATGAAAATCCTCGTCGTGGATGATGATCCGCGCCTGCGCGAGTTGGTTTCGATCACGCTCGAGCGGGCAGGCTATCAGACGGTCACAGCGCGCGACGGTCAGATGGCGCTGACCCATGCAATACGGGAAGCGCCTGATCTGGTTGTGCTGGACGTCGGCTTGCCCGAGCTTGACGGACTTGAGGTCTGTCGTCGCCTGCGGGCGCGTTCTGACGTACCGATCCTGTTCCTGACCGCACGCGAGGATGAGATAGACCGAATTTTGGGGCTTGAACTGGGGGCCGACGATTACGTCACCAAACCTTTCAGCCCGCGCGAACTGGTTGCGCGGATCAAAGCCATCCTCAAACGCAGTACCGCAGAAGGCTCGACCAAGAATCTTCGGCATGGCCCTGTAGAGTTGGATGTTTCCGGCCATTCGGTTTGGGTTGATGGGTCTATACTCGCGTTGACCGCAACCGAGTTGTCAATCCTGCGCCGATTGATGCAAACACCCGAGGCTATAGTCTCGCGCCCTCAATTGATCGATGCGATCTATGGCGCAGGTAGCGCCGTAGCCGACCGCACACTGGACAGTCATCTAAGGAATCTTCGCCGCAAGCTTGGGGATCAAGGCTGGATCGGGGCCATCGAGACCGTGCACGGAATCGGGTTACGGATGGGCACATGGCCGGGTTAAGGCGCAAATGGCGTCCTTCATTGGGATTTGTTCTTGGCGGAGGTCTGGCAGGTACGCTCGTTTTGTCTCTGCTGGGTCTGATCGCTTTGCGCTACCTCGGACCTGAAATCGGATTTCGCAATGCTGCAGGTCTTCTGGCGGTCCTGATCGGCTGCGCGACCGGAGTGCTTGGGTATCTTATGGTCCGGCTATTACTCCGACCGATTTCGGCGCTCGCTTCTTATTCAAGCGCGGTGGAACAGGGTCAGCCGGCCGAGCCACCCGATCACTTTGGAACGCAGGAGCTGTCTCGCCTCGCCGGTTCAGTGCTGAGTATGGCAGATACTTTACAACGGCGCGAAGCTTCGATCCGTGTGTTTGCAGATCACGTCACACATGAGCTGAAAACCCCGGTCACAGCAATCCGCGCTGCAGGCGAGTTATTGACGGAGGCCGATGCACTTACAGATCAGGATCGCACATTGTTACACCAGATACTGGGCGCAAGCGATCAAATGCAAATGCAGCTTGCCGCCTTGAATCGTGTTGCCCAGGCAAGGGTGCCTGAACACCATGGAACATCCACGATCGCTGGACTTGCCCACAAAATGCGTACGTCATTTCCCGAACTGGATATCAGCGTTGAAGGGTGCGAGCGGACCCTTCCTCTTGCCTCTTCTGGCCTGTGGATTGTGTTGAACCAACTGTTAGACAATGCCCGCCGACACGGGGCAGGGCGGGTGGCCCTGACGGCGGAAGCCGAACGGTTGATAATTCAGGATGATGGACCTGGCATATCCGATTGGAACCGGGATCATATCTTCAATCCGTTCTTCACCACAGCCCGCGAACGGGGAGGGACCGGTATGGGATTGACTATCGTCGCTAATCTGATGAACGCGCATGGCGGGCATATTGCGCTGATCCCTTCCGATAGAGGTACGCAGTTTGAAATCCGTTTCCCGGATGAGTGAAAAATAGGCATCAGCAAAAGGTATTAAGGCCCGTGTCAATTTGCGCCTCTGTATTCGATTGATCCTAAGCCAATCCTCATTTATTGGAGGCCCTGTCAAATCAGAGTCACCCGTGGGGCCGTCGTGTCCCGTTACGGCTCGGTGCCAAAACTACAGCGGCACATACTCTTGGATCGCACGCCCCTGAAAGGCTTAAAAAAGGTAAGGGAATATGGCAGAAAAATCGAACTTCGACGTATTGTATACCATTGTAGACGAAGCGCCTGAACTGGCGAGCGCCTCGTTCCTGCCCATCATCCGCAAGTTTGCATCAGCCGCTGGTGTCAGCGTCGGTACCAAAGACATTTCGCTTGCCGGGCGTATTATTGCGACCTTCCCCGAGAACCTGACAGACGAACAACGCATCACTGATGACCTAGCTGCATTGGGCGAGTTGGTGAAAACTCCAGATGCAAATGTGATCAAACTGCCGAACATCTCGGCCTCGGTACCGCAATTGGTGGCTGCCATCGAAGAGCTGCAGTCGCAGGGCTACAACATTCCAAACTATCCTGAAGAGCCTTCGACAGACGAAGAAAAGGCAATCCGCGCGCGGTATGACGCGATCAAAGGATCAGCTGTGAACCCTGTGCTACGGGAAGGCAACAGCGACCGCCGTGCTGCACGTGCCGTAAAGAATTATGCTCAGAAAAACCCGCATTCGATGGGGGAATGGAGCGCTGACAGCAAGACCAAAGTTTCGTCGATGTCAGGCAACGACTTTTACGCCAACGAGAAATCGGCAACTATCACGGCAGCGCAGGCTGGCGATGCAAAGATTGAATTCGTCGGTAAAGACGGCGGGGTAACAGTTCTGAAAGACGGATGGCCGCTGGCTGAAGGTACCGTGGCGGATGCAACTTTTATGTCGGTCAAGGTTCTGTCCTCCTTCCTTGTAGATGCCATCGAAGACACCAAGAAAGACGGGACCATGTTCTCGCTGCACATGAAGGCTACGATGATGAAGGTCAGCGACCCGATTATCTTCGGCTATGCAGTCAGGGCGTGGCTCGCACCGGTTTTCGAAAAATTCGGAGCAGAGCTGGAGGCGTTAGGCGTAAATCCGAACTCAGGGCTCGGTGATCTGCTTGAACGGGTTCAGGGCAACGCGGAAATCGTCGCTGCAATCGACGCGATCAAAGGAGATCGCCCCTCAATGTACATGGTGGACTCTGATCGCGGCATCACCAACCTGCATGTACCGTCAGATGTGATCATTGACGCGTCGATGCCCGCCGTGATCCGCGCAGGCGGCAAAGGTTGGGATGAAACGGGTGCCAAGGGCGATACCAACTGCGTGATCCCTGACCGTTGCTATGCACCGGTGTATGATGAGGCCATCAACTTTTTTAAAACCTATGGTGCGCTGAACCCAGCCACCGCTGGCGCCGTCGCCAACGTTGGATTGATGGCGCAGAAAGCCGAGGAATACGGATCGCACCCGACGACGTTCGAAGCGCCTGCAGATGGAACCATCCGTATCGTGCTGGCCAATGGCGAAACGCTGCATGAGCATGCAGTTGAAAAGGGTGACATCTGGCGCGCCTGTACCGTCAAGAAAGCTCCGATCGAGAACTGGATCCAACTGGCGATGGACCGTCAGCGCCTGACTGGTTCCGAGGCCATCTTCTGGCTAGATGCCAACCGTGCCCATGACGCCGAGCTGATCAAATATGTCAAACCCGCGCTTGAGGCTGCGGGTGTGGCCGACAAATTCCTAATCATGGCCCCGCGCGAGGCAACCCGCCAGTCGTTGGAGACCATCACGGCAGGCAAGGACAGCATCGCCATCACCGGTAATGTGTTGCGGGACTACCTGACCGATCTGTTTCCGATCCTCGAACTGGGCACATCGGCCAAAATGCTGTCGATTGTTAAATTGATGAATGGCGGTGGTTTGTTTGAGACCGGCGCGGGCGGTTCGGCTCCGAAGCACGTGCAGCAGTTGGTCGAAGAAAACCACCTGCGCTGGGACTCAATGGGGGAGTTCTGTGCACTCGGAGAGTCTCTGAACTTCCTGGCAGACAGTAAGGGCAACGCCAAAGCGGGCGTGCTGGGTGCGGCTGCCGAAGCGGCGACACAGGGCATTCTGGACAACGACAAGTCGCCCAGTCGTAAGGTTGGTCAGCCGGACAACCGCGATAGCCACTATTGGTTCGCCCGCTACTGGGCCGATGCTCTGGCTGCGCAATCCGATGATGCTGATCTTGCCGCCGAGTTTGGACCGCTTGCAAAAGAACTGGCAGACAAGGAAGAACAGATTCTGGCAGAGCTGGCAGCGGCCCAAGGCGCTCCTGCGGATTTGGGTGGTTATTATCACACCGATCCCGCCAAAGCGGCAGCTGTAATGCGGCCAAGTGCGACGTTGAACGCGCTAATTGATTAAGCGCGGTTCAGGCACCGCCGCCCAAAAAATCTACCGGCCCCATTGCGGGCCGGTTCTTTGTTTCCAGAATAAGAAAAGGGCCGACCCCCATAGCCAGCCCTTTTCTGAGTGAGTGGTGGGGCTATCGCCTCACCGGTGCAGTTGAGTTAATCCTACGCTTATTACTCGCGCTGAATATTGGGGGATTCCCGTAGGAAGCTGCTTTTTATTAGCAAAAAGTGTTTTTTGTTAGCATTATGTCTGCGCTTTAAGCCCAATACACTGTTTTCGACCCGTGATTCTTCGCCTTGTGGTTCTTGCGCTCTACTACTCTCTTTCGTCAGTAATGACCTGTTAAAAAAAAGGCCGGTCAGAAGACCGGCCCAAAATGGTCGTATCGACCGAGGGATTAGTTGGATGCCGCGTTTAGCTTTTCGTTCTGTTCGCGCAGCGTGTCCGAGATAATCGCATACCATTCGCCGGATTCACGCATCTCAATCAGACCCTTGTTCATCATCGCAATGTATTCGCGTGCGAACGGGTTGGTGCGATGTGCGAGGAAGCTCATCGACGACAGAGTGGATACATACGGGTTTTCAACGATGTCAGCCGAAGTCAAACCCATGTCTTTCATTGTCGATGCGAACAGGTCGACCTCGAACGCGGCCACATCTGCGGTTCCGGTCAATACCGCATCAAGGCAATCTCGGGCCGAATTGGGCTGAACAACCGTTGTATTCTCGCGGTTCAGACCTTGTTCTTCCAGTACAACCATGCTCCAGCCTGCCATACGGCAAATGGTTGATCCCTCAAGGTCTGAGAAATCCGTTGCCTTTGCGTACTCGCTTTCAGGCAAAGTGAAGAAGCCGCCGACGATGTCATATACCGGAACAGAAGCGACAAATTGGGTGCAGCGGGCTTCGGTCTCTGCAGACCACTCATAAGAGCGGTTGGTACAATCCGGTACAGTCCACGCGATCGAAATATCAAACGCACCCAATGGCAACAGTGTGTCCAGATGCGAACTCCAGTCATCTACAAAGCTGACCGAGAAGTCGCGGCTGTTGCCTGCACGCTGGAGGCTTGTTGTAGCTAGGCGGGTCATGATGCCGCCGCCGCTCAGGTCTTCTGTTGTGAACGGTTCCCAACCGTTGCCTGCGACCATCTTGATCGGCGGTGCATAGACGTTCGAGCGTTTGACACTCGCTGCACGCTTTTCTTCAGCAGCAATCAGTTCTTGCGCGCTCTGGCCGTTTGGCAGGCTGCCATCCTCACAGGGCAAAGCCAGAACCAAGCCATTTTCAAGCGAACCTGGATTGGTGATCGCGTTGCGGTTCGCGTTGAATATCGGCTGATAGTTCGAGGTTCCATAGGCGGCGATGGCAATGGTTGCCAGTGTGTCACCATCCTGAACGGTATAGTTAGAGCAGGCCTCTTGTGCGGCGGCTGCGCCTGCGCTCAGGGCGGTGAGGGCTGTTGCCGACAGTACTGCTTTCTTCAGTTTCTTGTTAAACATGTCCACTTCCTCCAGACTTTTGTTTTGTCAGGCCTTCGGGGGCCTTAGCCATTTTCCATTTGATAGCGCAGTGCCGTTGATACGA
This sequence comes from Ruegeria sp. G2, assembly GCF_056533505.1. NCBI lineage: Bacteria > Pseudomonadati > Pseudomonadota > Alphaproteobacteria > Rhodobacterales > Roseobacteraceae > Ruegeria > Ruegeria sp. G2. Next base: position 205,445 of record NZ_JBQFON010000004.1, read on the forward strand.
TGTCGCGCCACTCGCCAGATTGCTGCATGATCGCCAGACCCTGGTTGAGCGTCTCAAGGACGGCTTCCCCATCTGGATTATCTTTGTGGGTCATGACGTTAAGCGACTTGATTGCCGCCAGGTTGGGGTTTTCGATGATCTGATGCTCATAGCCGAGCCGTCCAATTGCCTCGACCGCCAAATGGGCTTCGATTGCGACAATATCGGCGGTGCCATCCATGACCGCATGGAAACAATCATCCGGCGATACTGGCCGCATCAGGGTGATTGCCGGCTCATAGAGACCAACCGCATCCATATGTGACAACGACCAGCCTTCTGGTCGACAGATCGTGGCGCCTGCGAAATCCGAATAGGTCAGAGTCTGTTCATAACCCGACCCGCCCTTCGCAAAGAAGGTATCTACAACTTCGTAGAACGGGTTCGAGAAGTTATAGGTTTCGCACCGAGTACGGTCCTTTTCAGACAGACCATCCGCCGCTTCGCAATTTGGACGCGACCAAGGGAATGTGGCATCAAAGGCAAGGGTTGGCATCAGTAGATCGAGGTGCGAAGACCAGTCATTCACGAACTGAATTTTATACGGCTGTTCGGGCGCGGCTCGCAGCATCGCTGTTTCCACGAGGTTCGTATAAAGCCCACGATTTGGTAAAGCCTCGTCCGTGAACGGAGCATAGTTGCCACCTGTGATCATCAAGATCTGACGGTCACGAACTTCCGGGCGCTCGCCACCCTTTGCGTCTCGGATCAGCGCTGCACCTTCGGCACGAGCGGCTTCGATTTCTTCCAAAGCCGCCGCTTTTGCAGCAACTACCGCATCTTGGCTTGCTTTTTGCGCTTCTGCCTCAGCAGCAGCCACGCGTGCCTCTGCTTCGGCAATGGCTTTTTCAGCGCGCTCTTCCGCTGCTTTAACTAATTCCGCCGCCATTTCCGCCGCTATACGACCAGCCTCGGTATCAGGAACCAGAGCTTCACGCCCCAAATCCTCCAGACAGGGAAATGTCAAAATATCACCGACACGAATGATATTTGGGTTCGAGCCAATTACATCGCGGTTTGCATCGTATATTGGCCGATAGTCTTCGGTCGCATACACCGCGATCGCCAATTCCCGTAGGCTATCGCCGCGTTGGATCTCGTAGGTTGAACATGCCTCTTGCGCTGAAGCCGTCCCTGTTGCGGCTGCTAGAGCGAGGCCGGATATGATAAGATGGTTTCTCATTTTTTCCTGTTTCTCTGCCTAGTTCATGTCTGTGCCGGTTTAACCACGGCGATTGAAATATTGTCCTGATCCGGGTCTGCTTTGGCCTTTAGCGCCTGAAGAAGCGCGTCGGCGATATCGCGGGCCGGAGATTGATAATGAGTGCGCAGCAAAGTCTCGATCTCGGTGTTATCGAGATATTGCAGTCCATCACTGCCAAGGATCAGAATATCTGCCGACACCAGGTCTAAAGGCTGTTCCGGGCAATCAACCTTCGGGATTGCAGCGCCCATGATGACCGAGGTCAGCTGGTTGCGATCCGGATGCATCTGCGCCTCTTTTGCGCTGAGCAGACCCTGCGCGATCTGCGCATCGATCATCGGGGCCATCGAGTGGTCCTCGTTGATCTGTGACAGGGTATCATCGCGAAACAGATACAAGGGGCTATCGCCGATCGAAATCCAAAAGATCCGCTGTTCCAACATCAGCATGCCCAGAAGGGTAGAGCCCAAGTTGACCTTGTTCTCTTCGCCATGGCTGGCGATTGCGGCGTTAGCCTGCATTGCGGCCATCGGCAGAGCGTCGAGCAGTTCGCTCTGAACAAGGTCAGGCTCATCCAACTGGGCATCCATCGCGTCGCGCCAGGCAGAAATGATCAGCTGCGAGGCAACTTCACCTGCATCATGGCCACCCATACCATCGGCAACGACGACATATCCTGCATCCGCCGTATCAGAGACCCGTGCGGCAATCGCGTCTTCCTGCGAGTCGCGCTGACCCTGGTCCAGGATCAGGGCAATATCATATGCAGGGGTCGCCAGCATTAATCGGCATCCCGCCAGTCAAAGCCATCATCGCAGAAGGCCATGAAACGGATCGATGTCTCGCTGATGCGGATCGAGTCTCCGTTTGAAAGGGCAATGGTGCTCAGCACGGGTTTGCCATTCAGACGGACCAGATTGGCCTTGCCGCCATGACCCAGATAACATTTCCGATCCTCAGGATCATAGGCGATAACAGCATGGTTGCTGCGCGAGATTCCGGTATCGCCAAAGTCCAGCTGAATAGCTTGATCATCGTTCCGGCCAATCTGCATCAACCCTTCGGTTAATGTGATAGCCGCACCTCGCCCCGGACCGGCGGTTACAACCAACCATCCGACAGGGAAAGTTTGTTGCACGGCCTCGGCTTTTGCGACAGGTTCGGCTGTTTCCATCAAGTCCTGAACATGCGTGTCTGCCCGCTCAAAGCCCAGGAAAGTGGTCTTCACACGCGAACGCCGGTCTTCTGCAGGCGCGGCTGGCGCATCAGGTTCAGTCACTTCTACAACCGAGACAGCCTCCGGCTCGGGTGCGGGCTCAGGCTCCGCAATTTCTTCGATCTCTGCTTGAGTTTCAAAGGCTTCCTCAGGCTCCGCAGTCGCAATTTCCGCGACGGCGGCGAGTGTCTTATCGTCCTCGGCTTCATCCTCAGTGCTGAGATGAAGCGTCACAATTTGCTCGTCTTCGTCTTCAGCTTCCTGCAAGTCAGACGCTTCTTCTTCCACAATTTCTTCAACGATCTGATCTTCTTCGAACTCCGGCATAGGCTCCTCCGGAATTAATTCGTCAGATTCTTCATAGTTGTCTGAACTCACGTTGCCACCAGCCAGTGCAGCGCGCAGTGCGTTGAAGTCGGCAATTGGCTCAGGCTTTTCATCCGGTACCACGTCTGCTTCCACCGCTTCATCTTGTTTCGGTTTGCCGGCACCCTCGAGAAGCCGGCTAAGAGGGCTTTTGTATTTAAACATGGTGACGACACCTTCTTTGTTTTCTGTTGCGGGGATCAGCCCGCAGGATGGCTACTAACCGCTGCCTAAAAGGGCAGAGGCACTATTGAATAAGAAACAGGGAAACTCTTACTTCGCGACGGTCCGGTTCCCGACGGGGCGACGATGGAGATGCCGCCCCCAGTACACACACTGGCGATTTTCACATAAACCGGTTCAATTACTCCTGCGTTAGCTGCATAACCGCAGTGCCTTCTCCGCCATTACGCAGTATGATCAAGCGCGCCTGGGGCTGATTGTCGGAAGCAAGAACAGCGAGAATGTCATCAAGGCTTTCTGGCTGGTCGAGTGCCGTACCTGTCTGCGCTTCACGCAGAACAACATCACCTTTTTGCAAGCCCCCCACGCTGTTTTCCGGGGCAGAGGCAACAACGGTTTGCCACCCCGCGTCACCTGTATGATGGGCTTTAAAAGTGTATCCGTTCTGCAATCCAAACATACGATGGGCAGGCAGTGCCAAAAGCCCGTTTTGTGCACGCGTCTGACCCAGTTCACGATAACGCGCAGCAACACGGATATACCCGTCCGGATCGACCGAGAAATTATCCAGAACCTGTGAAACCAGAGTTGCATCCGGGCGGATCGGCTCGCTGTTGAGCCTAAAGATTGTGGTTCCACGCTTCACCCAGTCGCCGATGACAGCCGTGTTCAGGTTCGCGTCGACATCATTGATCGCAATGACACTGCCTGTCGCACTGCGACGTTTGGAGATGTCAAAGGGCACTTCAATATCCCAATGCCCAAAGGCCACTTGATTTTCCGCCAGAGTCACCGGTTCTGAAGTGGTCTCATCGTTTAGCGCTGTCTGTACCGCTGCATCTTCGGCTTCATCTGAGGGAGCGGTTTCCGCATCAACTGCAGCGGGCACCTCTGATGCCACTTGTGTTTGCTCGACAGGATCTTCCTGTTTGGTTTCTGTTTCGACAACCGGTTCTGCCTGTGCATCTTCTGGGTCTGCCGCTACGACCTCAGGCTCTGTGACCGAGACAGTTTCAACCTGTTGCGGTTCGGTCTGGGAAACTGCGGCCTGCTCGATCGGCTCCGGCGTTGCCTCGATAGAGTCGGGTGTTACCTGAGTTGCCTCATGTGTCGGCTGATCACTTGACAACATGAAGTACCCACCGGCTGCCAACGCCGCCGCGACGACAACGGCACCTGCGATTACCTTGCCACTGCCACCTGAACCGCTTTTGATAACGGTATCTACTGCTGCGACGGCTTCGTCTTTGGGTGCAAATTTTGCGAGATCGTCTTCGGATTTTTCCTCATTGCCGAGCGCCAGATCAGAATTCCCTGCAAGCAAGGCAGTCACAACAGCTTCGGCATTCTCGCTTTCCGCTTTGATCCGTTCTTTTTCGGCCTGCTCGTCTTTACGATCCATGCCTACAATGACTGAGACCGGGCGGTAGGCGAAACTGTCGAACATCACCCCGGGACCACGGAACATGCGCAACCAGTCTAACGCGGTTTGCAAGCGGTCAGGGGTGTGAACCTCCATCGCCTTATCAATCGCCTCAAGGAATCCATCGGGATAGCCTTTGAAACGTCCGGCTAGCGGGATGTATGGGTCGTCTTGTCCGTTGTTGAATGCGTTCAGACGTGTCTGACCATCAATCGGTCGCTCGCCACCAATCGCGTGATACAGGGTTGCAGCAAGCACATAAAGATCACTGCTGGGCCCTTGTTCCGCCCCACGCACGTAAAATTCGTGTGGTGAATACCCATCCTTGATCACGCGCAACGTCAATAGGGCCGCCGATTTGTTTGCCGCCTGTTCGCGCGCTGCACCAAAGTCGATCAGGACCGGCTCGCCGTTTTCGTCAATCAGGATATTGTCCGGCGATATGTCGCGATGCAACATGCCGCTTTGGTGAATGAACGACACCGCAGAAAGCATCTTTTCGGTGACCTGAACTATGAAATCAGGTCCGCTTTTGTTGTCAGGATTTTCGACATAGTCCAACAAATCGCAGCCACGGATCAGGTCCATAGCGATATAGGCGGTGTTGTTGTCTTCAAACACCTGATGCACGTCGACAATGTTTGGGTGGACTAGCCGCGCGTGGTTGCGCGCTTCCTGAATAAACAGATCGATAATGGCGCGGAGGTCATCCTTGTGGTCGGGATTGGCGGCTTCGACCAGATCACCATTCCGCTGACAAAGTGCGCCAGGATAGCATTCCTTGATGACAACATCGCGATCCAGACTATCGCGTGCCAGATAGGTTATACCAAATCCACCGTTGCTTAAAAAACGGAGAATTTCATACTGACCGCGCAGCAGCTTCGCGCCTGGCTGCAATCCTTCGATCTGAGGTTCGTCGTGCGTTGTGCCGACAGCCTGGTTGTGGCTCATTTCTTCCCGCCCATTCTACTCGTTTTTTGCGGCTTAGATAACCAGGGCTTTAGCCCGCGAACTCACAACCAAACACAACCGCAGGACACTTTAGACGGTTAGACGTTTCAAATTTGACTTTATTTGGGCCACCTGATGGCTTCACTAAGGATCAAAAATTCAGAAATCGCACATATAGTAGCGCCTAACGCTCTGCATACAATATAGTGTATTCCTAAGGTGAGCTAATCGGATTCTATATCTTCAAAAACCGCGCTTGGTCCACGAAATCGAAACAATAGCGCGGTGATTCCGATCCTTTCGAATCGCTGCGTTGCGGCTCAATTATTGCGGGAAAAAACTACGTTCCGGTTTTCGGAGGGGCAGACGCGACCGAGCTGCCGGCCCATGCAAGGTTGTCGCTAAGCTGTGCAAGGATGCTGATCGCGTCTTTGAGGGGTGCATCGCCACTCTCGAATTGTAGTAGCAACAGCAGGTCGGTTGCCTTTTCGAACTCAGCCGGAATCCAATCAGCCTCGGGGTCGATTTCGGATCCGGATTCCAACCTCTCGGCAAAATCCTCAACAATTTCCTGACAGCTTTGCAGAAAGGCCGCAGGCTCGATATCCGAGCTTTCACGCAGGTCGTTGTAGATACTGGCTATGGCTGCAATCCAATCTTCGAGAATTGGATTATCCAAAGGGGGCAGGGCGGTTTCTAAGCTTGATTGGACCGCAATACCATCAGCCTTAGCGTCACGTTCTGCTTCAACCCCTATGAGTTCTTCCAGATAAGGCAGAAATTCTTCGACCAAGTCCTTCTGAGCCGCTTCGAGATCGTGGCGTCGATGGTCAGACGCAACGCTTAGTACCTGCTCGGCCAAATTTTGGCCGCCACAGGTCTCCCAAAGATCAAAGTCAGGCTCGGGTTCCTGCTCCATAGCACGCACGGCAACCGGCGTGCCAATGGGCACAACCGCACGGAACAGATCACCTTTTTCTTTATTCAGTCGGGCAACAACCCGATCCAGAGAATCCCGAACCGGAGGCAAGTCGGCGTGGGTTACGGCCAACAAGCTGTTATCGCGCAGCTTCTGTGGCACCTGCGCCCACAAATGCCGTTCAGTTTCGCGCCAGGCGTTGGTTCCGTTGGTACACCAAATGGCGCAGTCCACATACTCCAGCAATCCCAGTGTCTGCTTGTATGTATCATCCAAAGCACCGGCACCGGGCAGGTCGAATAGCGAGATCTCTTGTAGGGCAGGGGTGTTCAACCCGACCGAGATGAAATCAGGTTCGTCAGCTGCGGCTTTTTCCAGCGCAATCCCTGAGTAGACCTTGGGTTCTTTGTCCCACCAACCAACGGTGGTTTCAGGAGTATCGGCGTAAGCGACGATAACCAGCGGCAGTTTCAGATGCTGCGGCCCGGTGGGCAGAATGTCAGCACCTGCAAGCATGTTCGCAAGGCTGGACTTCCCGGCGCCAAATTCCCCGGCAAAACCGATTGACACCGCGTTCGAAAGCCGCTCGGCATGAGCCAAGGCGCGGGAACGCATATCGTCCAGCTCAACCGACGAAGGGGCGCTTTCAGTAGCGGTCAGGAAACGCTCTAACTGGCGCACTTCCTTCTCGGTTCCGGGGAATTCAATCATTCTGCGGCCTCTGCCTGTCGAGTGTCCACGGGTGCGGTTCCATGTACCGCACCCAGTTCATCGCTTATGCGGCGGGCCTGGTCAACCGCACGTTGTGCGTCGGCACGGGCATTTGTATCGTCGGTTCCAGCGCGATGTTCCAGATGCCCAGCAAGTAGTGCCAAATAGTGATCCAGCACCGTTTGCATGCGCTCGATCAGATCGATTCTGGCGGTATCCACCAGATCGTCACCGATCATCTCGAACTCCTGTACAATCATTCTTTCCGCCCGGTTCAGAACGCTGCGGCGCGATATCAGTCGCGATAGCCATGTCACACGCAGTTCGACCGTAATACCCCGCGTCAATGCACTGGTGTCTGGCCTGAACCAACGCACCGCGCTGGTATTCATGCGATTGTCCACCGGCTCCTGCCAACCAGGCAGGGCACGCAGGGCAGCATTGCTTTGCATGTCGATCGCATAGAGCTCACTAAGCATGCGTTGACGCACCACCTGGGTCGCGCCCTGAACAAGCTCTCGCATCCGCTCACGCAGCGGTGTGAAATTCAACTCGGTATCACCGTCTTTGGTCAACAGAGGGGATTGGCCATCGGGACCACGTACGACAATCGAAACAGCCTCTGCAACCGTATCGTCCATTACGCCGCGCAGATTGGCCAGCACGTCATCCATGTCGTTGGTGATCGCCTGGGATTTCTCTGCAATCAACGCGCGCAGATCTGTAAGTGTCTTGTTATTTTCTTCAACATCTGCCGTGTCAGGCCCGTCCTCCTCCTCAATCGCACGGAGCCTCGCGTTGCTGCGCTCAAGCTCACCCTGGGCAAAGCTGTTGAGGTGCTGCCAAGCCATATTAAGTTGTTCCTGACGTGGGCCTTCCGTCAGAGCTTTGGTCACATGGCGGCGCAGATCGGGCAGGCCCGACGCGATCATTGCGGCAAAACGCAATACGCCTTCGCGGCTGATAGGGCCGGGGCCTTGCTTAATCTCTTCGACGCCATCCAGGTATTGCTTCATCTGCTCAGGATGAGCCCGAAGCCAAGCGAGTATCTGATCGTGGTCAATGCCGGTTTCATCACCGGTCAGAGCGTAATGCGCCCATTGGGCGCTGCCCATCAGGACATCGATATCAGAATTACCTAAAGCATTCTCAAGCCCGTCCAACACATCAGCGCGCACCTTCGTGGCATCCTCAGCACCGCCACCCAATTCATCAACACGGTTGATGAAAACCACAATCTGACCAAGCTCTAGCGCTTGCATCAGACGGAACAATTTCAGATCCGCACGCGACAACGCCTGATGCGCCGAAAGCACCACCACAAAGAAATCTGATTCCTTGAGGTATTGGCGCGAAATTTCCTCGCGGATTAGCAGCGGGTCGTTGACACCAGGTGTATCGGTAACGGTTACCGGATACGGAAAATGACCGATGTCAAAATAGACCTCGGCCTTGCGGGTGATATCGCTATAAAGACCTCGGTCCGAACCGGGGTCATGTTCCCCTTCATCCGTTGGGTCATCTCCAGCACAAACATATCGTGCCAGATCGTCTGATGTTAGTTCATCTAGATCGTGATGCTGGCCCAACAAGTGTTTGTAGCTGTCACCAAGACGCAGCTTGGCGCGGGTTTTCATGGCCTCAACCTGCTCTTCGATCATCTCGCGTTTATAGCTGTCTTCCTCGTCCGGGAACATATTGCGCAGCTCTTCGCCTTCAGCGATCAGAGCTTGCCATTGGCGATTGTCGAAGAAGTGAAACTCGGCACCCGATTTCCTGCCGGATGGATGGCCGAAATGCATGTCGGTGATCACAGTTGTCCAAGGGTTCACGTCTGAGGGTAGATATTCCGCCTGCCCGGTGAAACCATTGATCAAGCGAGACTTGCCAGCCTTGATCTGGCCTACGAAAGCGATCGAAGGCTTGAGGTTCGACAGATCGTCAACAATGCGTGAGATGAAATGACGTGTTTCGTCATTGCTCATCCCATTCATGTCTTCTGCGATGCGAATAAGCTCGCGGCGGTTTAACTCACTCATAAGATTTACCCTGGTAACTCGTATTTATCATCTAGCTTTGCAAAATGGACACTATTTGGCAGGAACGCGGTCATTCGACGGCGTTTTTCAAAGATTTCCACAGGTTGACAGCAGCGCCCAGCTTACGGGTGTCATGAAACGCGGCTGCAACGTCCTCATCATCGCGCAGGATCGCTAGGCCAACACCTTGACCCCCGGATGGTCGCATTACGATCAATTGCGGCTCTGACAGTATGTTAGATACATCTGCTTGCCAGCCGAGGAGATCTTTGGTGAAACGCGCCAAAAGGTTTTCGTCTGGATGCGCAGGCTGCCCTTCGGAACAAAGCCCATCAAATTTGACCTCATCGCTAATCAAAAAGCGTCCCAAAGCAAAGCGTTCAGAACCTTCATAGAATGCATCAGTGATCCCCGATGGGCTCTGTTGATCCGTTTCTACTTCAGGTTCAGGGGTGGCATCCGGAACAATCGTCATACGCCGCTCATCCGGTAGAACAATATTTCCGCAAGCCGCCTCTACCTCAGAAAATGTTATGCCCACATCATCCGCTTCAAGCGCCGAATCCGGTCTGAGCGAAATCAACTCTAAAGGGCCGGGGGCGATCGCGATGTCAGAAACCAGTTGGGCCAGTCGGCCCGTCAAGTTTTCACGGGCATCGGTTTCAAAATCGGGTAAAGGCCCCGAAACACAGCGAAAGACATCGGTGATCCGAGAGCTGTTCACTTCAACCGCCAGCATTCCTCCGTCGGCCGCCTTGAACTCTAGCCTCCTTGGCAGGATCGTGCCGCGAATAGCGTTCAGTACCTCACCTCGTCTTGCCTGCGCAGTTTCGCCCGACAGATATACTGCGGGAGATAAACGCGCGACCGAAGATTGCCCGATTTCTTCGAGCAATTCGAGTATTTCGCCATCCATCATACCGTGAACCCCCTCTGGTTCCGTCTATACCGCAGCAGCCACCGAGCTGAGGCTGAGATGTGATTTTGTAAGCGCAAGCCCGGTATTCGCACTGTCGCGACAAATATAGCAGACAACGTGATCCGGGTATTTCGGCGTTCTCAGAAAGATATGTATACGATCATTGGCGAACACCGCGATTTCCCCAAATCCGGGGTGTACCGTTTCATCTATCTGTGCCGTGCGCAACAATTCCTCAAAGCCTTTTGTGCCCCGGCTTTGAAACAGGTTAGCAACTGAAAGCGCCAGATTTTCTAAAGCATCTGAACTCTCTCGGTCTGCAGCATCAATGCCCAATAGCATCCCTGTTTCCATATCAACATACCCGGCTGCAACGCAGTCGGGTATGGTCTCGATGGCCGAGGCTAAGGCGGATTCTATCGACATTCAGATATCCACCTCAAAGAATGTTTCAGATCGCGTGCCATTCTGCTCCACCGTTTTTGCGCGCTTCCGCCACCGGTCGCATGCTGGCTTCGCTATTGCGAGCGGTGTGCTCCAGCGCAATCTGATCATACTCGGACAGAAACGCAGCAAAAGCACTTTTCAAGCCTTGAGCATCATCAGGCAGACTTTCCCGCGCTACGATCTCGCTCCACATCGCAGATGCGCTGAGTGGCGATTCCGAGGGCAGAACGCTTGGATCGACTGCCTGTTCTTCAGACGCTTCTTCATTCGACTTCGCTTCGCTACTCAATTCAACCACTTTGGCTGGCGTGAGTGAGTTTGATTCCGGTTCCGGCTCGTATTCTTCTGTAGATTCCTCAGATTGCTCGGAAAGCAAAGACGTAATCGACGAGATAGACACTTCGATGTCCGAAGCCGAGCTCTCCTCATCGACCAAAGTCTCCTCGGATGTAGAGGCTTCTACCGTTGCATCTTGTTCATCTTCAGGACCGAGAATAATTAGCTCCGCATCCTCTTGGTCCTCTTCTTCATCCATGAAAGCAAACTCATCGACGTCATGGGTCGGGTTCGCCAAAAGATTCAGATCCAGAGGGTCATCGGATTGTTCTGAGAATACGGATCGCAGATCTTCATCAGCTGGTTCTGCTTCAGAGGTCATTTCGGCGCGCATCCGTTCTGCCTCGTCCACGTCAATTCGCGGGCGCTCAGCCTCTTCTGAGCGGCGCTCGACGCGGGCAGGACGGATTGGAAAGCTTGTGACAACATCACTGCTCGCTTCAGCCGGAGTGTCAGCCAGCGGATCCTGATGCACCAACGGCACATCTTCCATTCGGCTTTCCGGATGCAAATGGCTCACTTTTGGTGCTTCGGACAGGGATTTATCAATTTGATAGCGGGCTAGCATATCCGCTCGCTTGTCCATAATCTGCTCGGTGATCTCCAGGAAACTGTCGACCATCTTACCACCACCGCTGCGTGACCAAAGTTCGGCATCACCGGTTTTGTCACGGGCCATGATGGCATCACGGGCCGAGAACAGTATCGTGCGATTGAACAAATGACCCGCTTCGCGATTTACGCGGCGCAAGACCTTTTGCCTGTCTTTCTGATTTAAAGCATCCGCACGTGTCACCAGCAGCAGCGATTTGTGCTGCAGCCTTTCAGGCAGCGAAACCCAGGTGGCACGTTCAGTCTCGCGCCAGGCTTGTGTCGAGTGGGTGCACCACAACACACCATTGGCTTGGCCAACTGCACGCTGCCAGACATCCGTCGAAATCTTCGGGTCCGAAATCCCGGGTGTGTCGATCAAGTCGACCGCCTCAAGAATATCGGCCTCAAGGAAGATGCGAATGAACTGGGCGTCGTTGACACCAACCTGTTCAAGCTGATCCAACTCGATATTCTGCGTACTGCCATCATGGCGTTTGATATAAGCGGGCCGATTGCCCCAGCTGAACCAGATCGGCGGCAACTGCGTAGCTGTGACCTGCGTTGGCAGTGCCTGTTTGCGCAGCAGGAAATTCATCAACGTCGATTTGCCTGCACTGAATTCCCCCATAAGCGCAAACACGGGTTTGCGGCGGGACCACTGCTCGATGCGGTTCCATGTCTTGGGAGAGACGAAGCGGGTTTGTGAATTTTTTACCATAACTCTTCTTATGCTGCTTCGTTACTAAGGTCTTTCAGGATATCGCCCAGAATATCGTCGCGCGATTTCTGTGGCTTCTGCTCGGCGATCTGTGCCGCAGCCCTGTCAGGTGAATGCGAGATGCTGAGCAACGTATCTTTCTGCTCGACCATAAAGTCGGTCAGCGTAGCACGTACATTCTCCAGCACGGCGGCAATCTGGTTCTCCTCGATATCTTTGGTGATCGAGTTCGCCTCAGATGCGATCAAGCGCGTGTAGTCTGCGGCATAGGCCTCAAAGCCCTTTCGGCGTTGCCACCATCGGCGCCACCAGGTGCTTTGCAGGTCCAGCGCGATAGTGCGCCCAATCCCGAGTGGCGGAGGCACGCGTGGCACGATCGGAGCTTCGATATTGAATTCGCCCAAATGGTTGCCCAATAGTTTCTGGTACAGAGCCTCAACATCCGCCGCAGCAGCCGAATACAGCGCACCGGCTTCCTTGCGCATCGAACGGGCAAAGCTGAAATATGCGGCTTTCTGCAAAGTTCGCAGCCCGGCCGGGTCATATTGCCATGTACCCTGCTCTCCATTTTGCTCAAGATGTGAGATCAGAGAATCTGTTGCGCGCTTGACAAAATTCGCTTCTGCCGAGGCAAGTCGCTCCAGTACCTTGTCGCGCAGTTTGGTTGTCAGCTCGGAAGCTTTCTTTTCGTATTCGGCTGTAACCCTCGCAATCGCGTCTTCTGGCGACGCACCATCTAAATCCCGAACAATTCCATCCGAGTTTGACAAGGTCTTAGCAACAGCTGTCGCCCGAATCTGACTGGCGATATTGCGCGCCCGATGCCGGACGCGATCCAAAAGCCGCGTTCCGGCGCCTTCGGCAATACGCTCATTCATCGCGAGCAACAAATCGGGCAGGCCGGAAAGCGCCCAGATCTTGTCGAGTGACGCCGCCTGATCGCCGAAACCGGCAGCCAGGTAGAAAGTGTTCAATGCCTCGCGCGATTCTTCTGTCAGAATGTCCGGATTTCCAGTGAGAGCTGCCTCAGCCCACAGGGCGCTGCCAAAGACAACGCTTGTGTTGGCGTCAATGTTGTTCTGCTTCAGGGTGTCCTGAATGCGATCGCGAATCTCGGGGACCTGATTGACCGGGTCAGACAGTTCATCAATCCGGTTCACAAACAGAATGATCTGCCGGTTTTCGAACTGAGCGATAATACGCATCAGCGCCATATCCATCGTGGTCAGTGCCTGGCTTGCAGCCAATACAACTATGCAAACCTCTGACCCTCGCAGGCTGCGCAAAGTGATCTGTTCGCGCACCATGAATGTATCGTTCACACCCGGCGTATCGCAAAGCTTAAGCGAAATCGGATATTGCGGGATATCCATAAACAGCTCTGCCGATTTCGTCACATCCGCAAAACGACCCGTCTTTGGGTCGATATCTGGGTCATCCTCATCCCCAAGACAGACATACCGTTGGACAAGTTCATCATCGAAATAGTCATACTGGTGACTTTGGCCAAGGATCAGGTCGAAGTGTTTGCCCAACCTTTGCTCGGACTTAGACTTCATCTCCCCGATCTGACGGCGGATGTCATCCATCTCATCGTCAGCACCAGCACGGTTTGCGAGTTCGCCCAAGCGACCGCCGCCAACCATCAGGTTGTCCCATTCTTCTTGCTCGAAAAAGGTAAACTTGGACTTGGTGCCCCCTTCAGTCCGGGTATTGATATTCAGGGTGGTCACCACAGACGTCCATGGGTTCACATCCGAGGGTAGCAGATTTGGTCGCCCCGCCAGAATGTTGACGATGGACGATTTCCCGGCCTTTACCTGCCCCACCATTGTGACGCTGGCTGAAAAATTCTCCATTTTAGTCTTGAGCGCAGCGAGCCGCGCGGAAGAACGCGCATCCGCCACCTCTGTCAGTTGGTCGATCTGCGTCGTCAACGAAGTCATTGTCTCTGTCATTTCGGACAGAGCCTCGTTTCCTACAGACAGAAGGTGGTCGTTACGCGCCATGGTTAGCCTCCGGTACCTGTTGCGGCAAATTGGTCCCCTGCCCCGTCCGGCAGGCTCGCAAGCGTGTCGATGCGCGCGATAAGGTCCAATGCGTTACCGAGGATCACAGCCTCGGTTTGCGGTGAAATTGATTCATATGCGAAGGAATCAGCAAGCACTTCGATAGAACTGAAGCCTTCCCCATTTTCCAGGCAGGCGACACGGCGCCCTGTTGGAAAATCTTCTGATTTGTTTGCCGGCAAAGGCATGCGGGCATTCGCCAGCAAATAGCGATTGCCCGAATGGGTTTTGAGCGCAACGCCGAAACCAGTTCCAGGATGCTGGCGGTTCAGAGTTTTTAGCTCGCCGATAAAACTTTCTCGGGCAAGACTTACAACGTCCTGCTCGGAAGCAGCGGATTTGATCAGGTTGGTCACGACAGAGACCCTTGTTCTGGAGTTGAGCAGAAACTCGCACGGTGCCAGAAGGCAAAAAGACTCATTAACTCCTGCGTTCAATCAATTACGATTTCCGCGGTGTTATTTTGACGCGAATAGGATATTTTGGCGTTTCAAATGTGGCACAAATAAGGTGACGGACCTCATAAATACCTCAACCTATAAGAGAATGCCTAAAAAGCACGCACCAATTGGACCCGTGACCGATTCCAATACTGACAACTCTAATCTGGTGCACTGGATCAGAATTGAGCCTCAGAATATCTTATATTTATTTGTTTTTTAACAAAATTAATCGATCCCCATCACTAGGTGTAACTTTGCTTAAAATTCCTTCAGGCTACTCACATAACACCCAATATTTCACTCTGGCGACCCTTCGCCCACAAACCTCGTGGCGAGCTCAACTTATAGGTGCAACACACTTACGATCAAAAATGGTCCACAAGTTCACCTTTTGGAAACAATAATAATGTCAAGATTGAGCCTATTCTGACATCTCGACGAACAGAAAATCTCTGCACTTTGATCTAAATAAACCCGCCCTTCAAAGAGATTTCCTTTTCGACGGATTGCCACTTCGGACTTGCACTCGATTCTCAGGAGTTTGGATGAAGTGCAATTCGACGTCTTATTGTTTCTCGTATGGCCATAATAATCTTGTGTATTGTCGCACTTTACCTCTCGCGCTCCCTCAAAAGCTTTGCTATTGAGCGCCTCGTCGCGATGCTTTGGCATCGGGTTGCGGGTGTGGCGAAATTGGTAGACGCACCAGATTTAGGTTCTGGCGCCGCAAGGCGTGGGGGTTCAAGTCCCTCCACCCGCACCACAAATCTTCACAGAATCGATTCGTTGCTCTGACGTTGGGTCGTCAAACTCAAACGCCGTAGCGTGCCATAAACATATCGACCGCCTGTATAGCAACCTCGTCAATCTCACTTTGGCTGAAACTGTTTTGGATACCAAAAGCGGCCCGTCCCCATAGCCTTACCTTACACAGCTCCGAAAACTGCTCGGCCGCAATATTGACGTCTTCGACAGCCAACTCTCCTTTTGCGACCGCTTTGGTCAGATACTCTGCCATCTGTCGCTGACCATTCTGAGGACCTGCCTCAAAGAACGCTTTGCCGAGTTCCGGGAACCTGTCGCGCTCGGCGACGCAAATGCGAAAGACTTGCTGCGCAAAGTCTGAAACCAGAAATGCAGTAAGCTGAGTTGCTGCAATTGTTAGCACCTCGCGCGCAGGTTTGGTCTCGTCAATCATTGACAGGATACGCTCGGACATTAACCGGCACTCAGTCTGGGCGACTTCGGTGAACAACAGACGCTTGTCGGGGAAGTAGCTATAGAGAGTGGCCTTCGACACGCCCGCTGATCGCGCAATGTCATCAACACTCGCGCCTTCGAACCCATCCGCCATGAACACCTCGCGCGCCCCGCGCAAAACCTGATCGAATTTTCGGCCTGTACGCAGGATGGCGGCGGCTTGAGTCATGATGTCTCCTGAATGCGATATTCTACAACACTATAAACCGTTCGGTTCAGTTTCAACGCAATTCAACTGGATCGCGGTTTTGTCACAACGTTTAACCGTCAAGAGTAGCTTCTGCCGCGCGTCGCCCTTGCGACCCCGGCCTATCATGTTAACACACAGCTATGGTCGAGATCTTTCTGCGCACATTGCCCTTCTTCGCAATCATCGGCCTGGGATTTTGCGCCGGTCGCAGCCGATTTTTCCCGCCCGAGGCAACTGCCTATCTGACCAAGTTCGTATTTTTCTTCGCCTTATCTGCAATGCTGTTTCGATTTGCAGCCACCCTACCCTTTACCGAGATCTTCAATGGCCGCCTTGTAATCGGATATTTGATTGGAACAGCGGGCGTCTACTTACTGGCAACTGTTGTCGCCTATCTGCGCGGATTGGATATTCCGACGGCTGCTGTTGAAGCCCAATGCGCGGCGATCGGCAATGTGGGGTTCCTGGGCTTACCAATGCTTGCGCTTTTGTTCTCTGAAGCGGCCATCGGGCCCGTAATGCTGGTTCTGACCGTTGATCTTGTTGTGTTTTCCTCTCTGATCGTGATTTTGATCAACGGTGGTCGAGATGGTCGGCTCGGTCTTGCGACGGTGCGCTTGATTGGGATTGGCTTGCTGAGAAACCCAATGATCTTGTCGATCTCCGCCGGGTTGATCTGGTCGGCATTCAATGTGCCCGTCCCAGCCCCTTTGAACGACTTTCTAACAATTCTGGGGGGTGCGGCGACACCGGGTGCTTTGTTTGCCATTGGCGCGTCACTTGCCGACAAATCGGCGGAACGCATACAGATTGCGGGTTGGCTGAGTTTTTGCAAACTGGTTCTGCATCCCTTTTTTGTCGCACTTATGGTGATCTGGCTGATTCCGGTTGCATCCTTTCCAGCCATGGTCGCCATCGCGGCGGCGTCTTTACCCGTTGCGGGCAATGTCTACATGCTGGCCGCGCATTACAGAGTGGCCCCACAGCGCGCATCCGCAGCAATCTTACTGTCGACTTTGGCCAGCATCCTGACTGTCCCGCTGGTAATTGGTTGGGTCAGCACCCTCTGATCTTCAAACTTTTCTAATAATCCACCCGCCGGTAGCACTCGCACTTTACGCGGACGCGACAGAGCGATAGCCATGACGCCGACACAACGTAAGGATCAGAGCGATGGAAACCCTTTCGGAAAATGCCTGTTTTGGCGGTGTGCAAGGCGTCTATCGCCATGCCTCCTCGGCTTGCAAATGTGATATGACATTTGGTCTTTTCCTTCCGGCCGAGGCAAAGGACGGCCCGGTTCCGATTTTGTGGTATCTATCAGGCCTGACCTGCACACATGAAAACGCAATGACCAAAGCCGGAGCGCAAGGCTGGGCGGCAGAACAGGGTATTGCTCTGGCGTTCCCCGATACGTCGCCTCGCGGAGATGGGGTCGCGGATCATGAAGACTATGACCTTGGTCAGGGCGCGGGTTTCTACGTCAATGCTACACAAAAACCTTGGGCCCCTCACTTCAACATGTGGGACTATGTCGCCGAGGAACTACCTGCGCTGTTGGTAGAGAGCTTTGCAATTGATGCCGACCGCCAGGCAATCACCGGGCATTCGATGGGCGGACATGGTGCATTGACGCTGGCGATGAATCTGCCTGGGCGGTATCGGTCGGTTTCAGCCTTCTCGCCGATTTCAAACCCGATAGGGGCGGATTGGGGTCGCAAGCAGCTCAGCGCCTATCTAGGCGATGATGAAGCGGCATGGGCTAAGCACGACGCGTCAGCGGTGATGAAAAGTACCGGCTTCAACGGTCCCATCCTGATCGATACTGGTGCAAATGACCAATTCATGGACCTGCTGCGCCCAGAAGCATTGGCGCAGGCAATCGCCGAACGTCGCCAACAAGCCACCTATCGTCTGCAGCCGGGATATGATCATTCCTACTATTTCGTGTCCACCTTTATGGAGGACCACATCACCTTCCACGCCGAAGCATTGTATGGGGAATAAGGCATGAGCAAATATGATTATGACCTGATCATCATTGGCTCAGGTCCTTCGGGGCGCGCGGCGGCTATTCAGGCCGGAAAACTGCAGCGCAGGGTGCTGGTGATTGACCGCAAAGACCGTTTGGGCGGCGTTTCAGTGCATACTGGGACAATCCCGTCCAAAACTTTACGGGAAACAGTGCTGAACCTGTCAGGCTGGCGTGAACGCAGTTTTTATGGGCGCTCCTACCGGGTTAAGGATCAGATCAGCGCGGAAGATCTGAAGGCACGGCTACACATGACGCTCGATCATGAGGTCGACGTGCTGGAACACCAATTTAACCGAAACCATGTGGAAACGCTGAGCGGGCTAGCCAAGTTCATCGGACCGCATGAGGTTGAGGTCGCAACCGACGCAGGCGAAACAACGCGTTTGACAGCTGCAAAATTCCTGATCGCGACCGGCACCAAAACATATCGCCCCGACTACGTTCCCTTCAATGGCAAAACCGTCGTCGACGGAGATGACTTTCTAGAGATGGAAGAAATACCGCGTTCGCTTTGTGTGATCGGTGCCGGTGTGATCGGTGTTGAATACGCGACCATGTTCTCGGCGCTGGATGTTCGCGTTACGCTGATTGAACCACGCGAGACATTTCTAGATTTCATCGACAAGACGCTAATCCACGACTTCACACACCAAGTTCGTGAAAATGGTGTTGATCTGCGGTTGGGGTCGGCCGTCGAAAAGATCGAAGATGCGGGCGGTCATGTCGAGATTACACTGGACAACGGGCGCCATGTCCGGGCTGAGATGTTGTTGTTTGCCGCGGGGCGCATGGGTGCAACCTCGGCCCTGAACCTAGACGCTGTTGGGATTGATACCGACCATCGCAATCGGATCAGCGTGGACCGAAAGAGTTATCAAACCTCGGTGCCTCATATCTATGCCACCGGAGATGTCATCGGGCATCCCTCGCTGGCCTCAACGTCTTTGCAGCAAGGGCGAGTCGCCGCCTGTCATGCGCTTGAGACACCGACCTTACCGGAAAGCCCCTGGTACCCGTATGGGATCTACTCGGTTCCCGAAATCTCGACTTGCGGCATGTCTGAGGAAGAACTGCAGGAACGTGGCATCCCCTACGAGGTCGGCGTGGCCCGGTTCCGCGAAACCTCGCGCGGGCATATCATGGGATTGGAGCATGGTATGCTGAAGATGCTGTTCTCGCTCAAGACCCGCCGCGTCTTAGGAGTGCAGATTGTAGGTGAAGGGGCGACAGAGCTAATCCATATTGCGCAGGCGGTGCTGAACCTGAAAGGCACGGTGGATTACTTCGTCCAAAATACGTTCAACTACCCGACTTTGGCCGAAGCTTACAAAATTGCGGGATTGGACGCTTTTAACCGGATGCCTATTCCCGAAGAGTTCAAGGTACGCAAATCCACCTCGAAGGCGAAAGTGTCGACAAAGGCCAAAGACACGTGACGACGCTTTACATCGATGGCGACGCTTGCCCTGTGAAGCCCGAGGCCGAACGCGTCGCAACCCGACACAAAGTGCCAATGGTCCTGGTCTCCAATGGTGGGCTGCGCCCCTCGACCAACCCGCTGGTGCAGGTGGTGATTGTCGCGGCCGGTGCCGATGAGGCGGATAAGTGGATCGCAGAGCGCTGCGGCGCAGGCGATATCGTGGTGACGTCAGACATCCCGCTTGCCGCGAAGTGCATTGAAGCCGATGCTCGTGTGCTCCGCCCGAACGGTGAGGCTTTTACGGCAGCCAATATCGGCCAGCAACTGGCGATGCGCGATCTGATGGCAGATCTTCGTGCTGCAAATCCTCTGGGAACTGGCGGCGGCGGCAAATCGTTCGGCAAAGCAGATCGATCGCGTTTTCTTGACGTGCTTGAGCGAGAGATACGCGCCGCATTGCGCGGGTAGCAATCCCGCCGGTCCGTGACGTTTCAAAGATGCGTAGCGTCCCGTTGGACCGTGCAGCGCGTACCACGCTGCGGATGGTGCTTGCATCTTCGTCCGGTGCTTGGTTCAGTCGGCGGCAATTGATTAGGTATGGGATTACCATATGACCATCGAAGCCGTAATATTTGACATCGGAAACGTACTGATCGAGTGGCAGCCCGAGCGCTACTATGATCGCGTGATCGGCGAGGATCGTCGTCGTGCCATGTTTGCCGAGGTCGATCTGCATGGAATGAATGATCTGGTGGATCAGGGCCATCACTTCACCGATACGATTTACAGATGGGCGGACAAGTACCCGAATTGGCGCGAGGAAATTCGGATGTGGCACGACAACTGGATCGAGCTGGCCGCGCCTGAAATCCCGCATTCAGCGCGACTGTTGCGAGCGCTGCGAACCAAAAAAGTACCCGTTTTTGCACTGACCAATTTTGGGGTTCAGAACTTCGACTATGCAACCACCGTTTATCCGTTTTTGAACGAATTTGATCGCCAGTATGTCTCGGGCCGGATGAAAGCAGTTAAGCCTCATACCCCTATTTATGAGATGGTTGAGGCCGATTGCGGCATCGACCCCGCCGCTCTTTTGTTTGCTGATGACAGGATCGAAAACCTCGAAACAGCCAAGGTGCGTGGTTGGCAGACTCATCACTTCATTGACCCTAAGGGTTGGGCGGATCGGTTGGTGTTGGAGGGACTATTGACCAAGGAGGAAGCCGTCTAGGTCAGGCTGCCACGCCAGCTGGTTCGCGGTTTTCCCGGATGGGCAGATGAATGATGGCGCTGAAGGCCCCGATGGCGACTCCGATCCACCAAACCATGGTGTAATCACCAAATTGATCGTACATGCGTCCGCCCAGCCAGATGCCCAGGAAGCTGCCGATTTGATGACTCAGGAATACGATGCCGTAGAGCGTTCCCATGTATCGAAGGCCATAAAGATGCGCGACAAGTCCAGACGTCAGCGGCACTGTTGCCAACCAAAGCGATCCCATCACCAGTGAAAACGCGATCACCGACAAAGGCGTGATTGGGAACACGATGAAAGCCCCTGCTGCAATCGTACGGCCAGTATACACAGCAGCTAGCAGATATTTCTTCGGAAAGTGGTTTCCCGCCCAACCTGCCAGAAGCGTTCCACCGATATTGGCCAACCCAATCAACGAAATGGCTATTGCACCCAGGGCCGATGTCGTGGTGATGCCCATTGAATACAACAGGCCCCCGGGCTGGATCGGGCCACACATCTCGGTAACAAAGGCGGGAAAATGCGCAGTGACAAAGCCCAGTTGATAGCCACAGCTGAAAAACCCAATTGCAATCAGTGAATACGAAGGGTCGCGGAAAGCTTTAGCAAGGATTTGCCCCATGCTTTCTTCGAGCTCAGTTTTGCTGATCGGTAGAGGCGCCCGCATAAACGGCAAGGATAGGATCAAAGCGAGAATTGCTGCGGCAAAGACAAGGAACACCTGCTGCCAGGGCAGAAAAGTCAGCAACCATTCGGCCGTCGGAGCACCGATAACCTGCCCGAAGCTGCCCGCCGCTGTGACAATCGCCAGTGACATTGACCGGTTCGCGTCGGATGAGGCACGACCAACAACCGCTAGCACAACGCCAAACCCTGTTCCGGCGATCCCGAAACCAACAAGCCACGCATAGATTTGATGTTCAAATGGTGTGACAGACCAAGCCGTCAGCACCATACCCGCAGCATAGGTCAAAGCACCCAGAATAATGGCGCGCCGATCACCGATCTTTTCCGCGATAGCACCAAAGATCGGCTGACCGATTCCCCAGGCCAGATTCTGAATCGCTATGGCCATAGAAAAATCGCTACGCAGCCAGCCGAACTCATCTGCTATTGGGATTTGAAACACACCAAAAGAAGCGCGCACCGCAAAGCCGACGGTAATGACGATGCAACCTACGATTAGAATAGGGTTCAGCAGGCGGGTAGATTGCGGCATTGGGCCTCCAGGGAGTGGTTCGTAAAGACGTTAGCGGCGCGACCGCACACGTCAATTCAGGAGTTTTGCGACGCCAGTTCAGCAAAATTGATGTGCCGGGAAAAAGGTTTCTTTTCAATACGTGAACCGGGCGGTATGGCTCAAGACATGACGGATTTAACTTCGCTCTACGAAGATCGCATCGCCGATGGTTCTCTGACACGGGATGACGCCCAGGAAGCGGTGCTACCCCGGTTTGATCGCATTCGGGCGGCACTAGCTGAACCGGTTAAGCGTAGTTTTTTTCGCAAGGCCACTCCACCGCCCAAAGGCTTGTATCTTTGGGGTGGCGTCGGGCGCGGCAAGTCAATGCTGATGGACATGTTTGTCGAGACACTGGGCGATATCCCGGTTCGTCGGGTCCATTTCCACGCGTTCATGCAGGAAATTCACGCAGGCTTGCACAAGGCACGTGAAGACGGTGTCGAAGATGCGCTGGCGCCGGTCGCCGATGCCGTGGTCAAGTCTGTGCGTGTTCTGGCTTTTGATGAGATGCAGATCACCGATATCACAGATGCAATGATCGTCGGACGGCTATTTGATATGCTTCATAGTGGTGGGGTTGTTGTTGTCACGACCTCAAACCGCCATCCGGATGATCTGTACAAGGATGGGCTGAACCGGCAACTGTTCCTGCCCTTCATCCAGCACATCAAAGAACAACTGGAAGTATGGGAGCTGGTTTCACCCACCGACTACAGGCAGAACCGGCTTGAAGGTTCTCCGGTCTATTTCACACCTATCGGACCCGAGGCGCGAGAGAAGATTCGTGCTGTGTGGAATGATTTGTCAGGTGGGCCGGCGGAGCCTTTGGCTTTGCAGGTCAAGGGACGCGAAGTTGTTCTGCCCGCGTTCCGAAACGGAGTGGCGCGAGCATCTTTTTATGATCTTTGCGGACGGATGCTGGGCCCCGGCGACTATTTGGCAATAGCGGAAGCGCTGAAGGTGCTGGTGCTGGAAGACATCCCGCGATTGTCACGCAACAATTTTAACGAGGCCAAGCGCTTCGTGACCCTGATTGACGCTCTGTATGAGGGGAAGGTCCGGCTAATCAGCTCTGCCGCTGCCGAGCCCGAGATGCTGTACGTCGAAGGGGAAGGCACGTTCGAGTTCGAACGTACAGCGTCACGGCTGCGTGAGATGCAGGCTAAGGATTGGGGGAAATAGGGTACCTCGCCCCCGCCCAAGCTAAATGGGCGGGTTCCCCGGAGTATTTTTGACTGAGTACCGGATCAGGCGTTTTCTCGGAGAATGTTCCCTGCGAGATAAAGGGACCCGCAAATCAAAACCCGCGCGTGAGGGGTTTGGGCAGTGATTGCCGCGAGCGCCTCGGCAACGCTGTCAGCGGTTGTTGCGGTCAGATTCACTTTGGCGGCTGCAGCGGCTGTGTCTTCAGCGCTAAGCGTATTCTGTTCGCCGGGAATGGACACAGCGGTCAACCCGGCAGCTTTTGTGGCCAAAGGTGCGAGATAGCCAGTGACATCCTTGGTGTTTAACATACCGCAAATCATATGCGTCGGTCGTTCTGGCAATGACGATAAAACATCAGCTAACGCTGCCCCTGCAGCTGCATTGTGACCGCCATCAAGCCACAGCTCGGCTTGAAGGGCTTGC
The DNA here is from genome assembly GCF_056533505.1 of Ruegeria sp. G2. Lineage (NCBI taxonomy): Bacteria > Pseudomonadati > Pseudomonadota > Alphaproteobacteria > Rhodobacterales > Roseobacteraceae > Ruegeria > Ruegeria sp. G2. The sequence continues at coordinate 229,057 of NZ_JBQFON010000004.1, forward strand.
TCGACCAGAGGGCCGGTTTTCAACAGCTGCATTCGGGCAGGCCATTCGGCTTTGGTGACCGCAGCCTCGTAGGCATCATCACCCATTTGTAGGTGGCGCAATGCAGCCAAAGCGGCACCTGCGTTATGAATTTGATGGCCTCCCAACAGGTTGGGCATGGGCAGATCGCGCAACCCGGTTTCATCCTGATAGATCAGGCGGCCATTTTCCGTGTGCACATGCCAGTGCTGCCCGTGTATGAACAGCGGAGCGCCGAGACGAGCTGCGGTGTATTCGATCACTTCCAGCGCCTCATCCTGTTGCGGGCCGACAATACAGGGAACCCCTGGCTTGATGATCCCCGCCTTTTCAGCGGCGATCTTGCCAAGTGTATCGCCAAGAAACTGCTCATGGTCGATTGAGACGGGTGTGATTACCGTCAACGCAGGTTGATCAATCACATTCGTGGCGTCCAGTCGCCCGCCCAATCCGACCTCAAGCAAAGTATAGTTGGCCTTTGCACGAGAAAACGCGAGCAGTGCAGCGCAGGTTGTGATTTCAAAATAGGTGATATTTTCACCACCATTGGCGGCATAACACTCATCCAGAACGGCAGTGAGGTCGGCTTCGGAAATCAACTCACCACCCAACCGGATTCGTTCGTGAAACCGGGCCAGATGTGGAGACGTATAGGCATGGACCGCGCGCCCTGCCCCCTCAAGACCTGCCCGGATCATGGCTTGGGTCGAGCCTTTGCCGTTGGTTCCAGCGATATGGATGACAGGCGGCAGTTTTGTTTGCGGATTGTCGAGCGCAGCCAGTAAACGCCAAACCCGGTCCAAGGTCAGATCAATAATCTTGGGGTGCAGCGCCATCATCCGGTCGAGGATTACATCCGAGGATTGGGCGGTCATTTTTTGACCACTTCCTCGGCAGGCGCCTCTGAAGTGGCCTCTTCGGGTTCAGGCGCGGGTAAGTCGCCTTTGATCGCCGGGGGCTGATTCATAAGCATGCGGGTGATCGTGATCAATTCTTCCCGCATCTCGGTACGTTTCGTCACGCGATCAAGCATGCCGTGATCCAACAGATATTCGGCGCGCTGGAATCCTTCAGGCAGTTTTTCGCGGATCGTCTGTTCGATAACGCGTGGTCCGGCGAAACAGATCAATGCATTGGGCTCCGAAATGTGAACGTCACCCAGCATGGCATAAGATGCGGTGACACCGCCTGTGGTTGGGTGGGTCAGGACAACGATATAGGGCAGGTTTGCCTCTTTGAGCATTTCGACTGCCACCGTTGTGCGGGGCATTTGCATAAGGCTCAGAATACCTTCCTGCATCCGCGCACCGCCCGCAGCCGAGAACAGGATCAGCGGGCGTTTCAGTTTAACCGCCTCTTGAGCGGCGGCGATGATGGCGTTGCCGACATACATGCCCATCGATCCGCCCATGAACGAGAAATCCTGCGCGGCAGCTACAATCGGCGTGCGACCTATCTCGCCAAGGGCAACCAACATCGCCTCTTTCTCGCCGGTCTTTTTCTGAGCAGCCTTCATCCGGTCGGGATATTTTTTCTGATCGCGGAACTGCAGCGGATCATCTTTTGGGGCCGGAACCTCAACTTCCGAGAAAATTCCGCCGTCAAACAGATGCGTGAATCGGTCCCGTGGTGTGATCGCCATATGATGGCCGCACTGGGTGCAGACATTCTGGTTCTCCGCCAGCTCGCGATGAAACAGCATAGTTCCACATTCGCCGCACTTGTGCCAAAGGTTTTCAGGCACTTCGCGGCGCGAAAAGATCGAGTTGATCCGGGGGCGTACGTAGTTTGTGATCCAGTTCATGTGGGAACCTTGATATTGCGACGTTGACGTCAAATAAGACGCAATGCCCGGAAATGCAATCAGCGCCTGAGGACCAATCGCGCGGTGAGCCACCCAACGACCATCAGCACAAAGTCTACAAACAACCAGGGTCTGAGCGCATCCGCATCGGACGCCTCGTAAGGCAGGTGAAACAAGGCCAAGCCCCCAAGGTTGTCGGGCAGAGAAATTACCAGAAGTGCGGCAAAGTTGTTAAAAAAATGCAGCGCAATGGCAGGTCCAAGTGTCCCTGCCCGCGCAGTCAGATCAGCGGTCAGCAATCCGAACGTAAGGGCCCAGATGGAAATCAGGATCGCACTATCACCAACGGTGGCAGGACTATAATGACCTGCAGCGAACAAGATCGACGGCAGCCCCATCCAGATAACTGGAGACCGAAACCGCGCAGCGAGACTTTGTTGAAGGTAGCCGCGAAACAGAATTTCTTCGGCGCTCGTCTGAATGAAAACCGCACCCAAGGACAAAGGTAACAGTAGAAGCCATTTGGACCAGCCAAGGTTGACTAACAATGGTTCTCCCAGATCGTAGGGCGGTAACGCCAATATAACGAAACTAAGTATGAGCAACGCGCGTAGGACGCGCCAGAACTGCCGCAGGGCAATCGACTGATTTCCGACGATGGAGGACAGCGAACGGTGCTGAAACAATCTTGCACCCAGCGCGACCCCCAGCGTGGCGAAAATAAAACTGGCTAGCACGATAAGCAGTGCAAATGGGGAAGACCCCGTGAGAAAGGCAGCCGCTGATCCGGGCGGGCCCAGGCTGACGACAGTAGCAAATAAGATTGCGTTGAGCGTCACCACAACCACTGCTACCAGCGCTAAGCCTGCAAAAAGACGCCAGATCTCTGGATGCCTGCTGGCGTCCTCAATCAGGTGTTGATGGCTCTTATAAGCGCCGGGCTGTTCTCTAGTGTTCATCGTTTCGCTCAACATCTGTCACAGGCGGTTCTTCACCAATCAACGTGCTACCGTCACGCAGCCGTTCTGAAACGGTGGTCAGATAGCCGGCCACCGTTTCAAGGAGCCTCACCGCCACACCTGCATCACTTTCGATTACTGCCCGTAATTCTTCGGCACCAATTCGTAGGAAGGAACAATCCGTGAGAGCCACCAGATCCAATTGGCGAGGCTCATTGGTAATGATCGCCAAATCACCGATCAGACGCCCTGGCTCTACCGTCGAGATCGAGCGGTTTTCACCGTGCTCATTGATCCAGTTTACGCTGGCCTTACCAGAGATACACAAATAGGCTGCATCCGGTGCCTGACCACGCGCAAATATGGTTTGACCAGCCGCCGCCTCGTACCATTGGGCCGAAAAGGCCAGAAGGCGTTGGTTGCGCCCGTCCAAGCGTGCAAACAATTCGGTAGAAGAAATGATCTTTAGCTTTCGGCTCAGATCATCCGACGTGTCATCCTCACCAGTTGTGGCAACACGCGACACACCGTCAATTCGACCATCTTTGATTTCCACAAACAAATCATAGGCTTCAGGATGGGCGAAGTGATCCTCCATGAAAATCATAACTGAATCGGGCAACAATTCGCGTAATTTCAGGCGGGTTCTCAAGCGGCTCTCTGAATCATGGCTGGCCAGCGCTTTGTCTAGGATCAATATATCCGGTCGCTTTATTCCCGCTCGTGAAAACGCAGCGCGTTCCTGAAAAACAGTTGGCAGGTTGTTCCCGCCCAGTCCGGACGGCAGGTCATATATGATTGCGGCAGCCCTGCGGCGTAGCCCAGCCTCGTTCAGCACTTCGGCCACAAGATCTTCGATCTCTTCGGCCTGAGCCCCGGCCATGATCGAGACGCGACCATACAGAGCATTCTCCATGGCTGTCAGGCGCGGAACATAGGTGTCCGGCGACACCGGGATAAACATTGACCCCATGGCAGCCCGCAACCGTTCGGCCTGAGTGCGACGGATGGAAAGGATCTTTTCCTTGTATTCCTCTGGGAAGCTGGGGCCGATTTGCTCGGCTGTCAGCATGAACGGCACGGTCAGCAGAAGTGCGCGTTCCTGATCACCGATAGAGTCATCTCCTTTGGTCTTGCGGCGCTCTTCGATATCCAGCAGACGGTGATACATGTCCTTCGTCATGCCGAGCCTTAGAAACAGCGGGTGATCAGCGCCGTCACGCCCGAAAGTCTGGTTCAAAGTTTCCAGTACAGCCTCGGCAATCCCGAGCGCATCACTATCAAGATCATTGGCCCTGAGCAGCGATAGGAACCGGTCATCACCTGCAAGGATGTCAGGCGCTATGTCCTGCGTTGGCGAGGCAAAAAGCAGGTTACCACCCAAAGGAACAGCTGGATTGAACTGGTCCGGATCGAACCGGTAAACATATTTGTCCAACCCTCGCTCCTGCAGTCGGGTCGCAACAGTATCACGCAGATTGACGATTTCCTCTGCCAGCGCCGGGTGCACATTCGGATCGAATTGAGAACGCAACGTTCGGCGAAACATAAATTCATCGATGCCCATAGCTTCGACAAGCTGGAACCACCAGTCGCGAATGTCTTCGATGTCGTCGAGACCCGCTAGACCTGGGTCGATCCATTCATCAGACAAGGAATCCGGGGGGTTCCCTGCCCGAACCGCCTCGATTTGACGGCGCGAGGGCACTCTGAGCGCATCTTGTTCGTGCTGAGGATGCGTGCGCAATGGCATCAAGAGGTTGTCCCCCAGCGTTCCGTCAAACAAATACGGTCGCGAGTAGGCATAGCCGATCCTTGCGGCAATTACCGCTTGATGAAGGTCGCTCAGGTTATGACCGGCCATCAAGACCTCTCCCTGAACCGGAAGCAGCTCGCGCGTCAGTAGCTGCGCAAGCGCACTACGCTCAGAGGCGTGTTTGGACTGAATGGCGATCCGAGCCCCTTTCGGAATTGTCAGATCGATATCTTCGAGGATCGTTTTGCCGTCATCGTCACGAACCGTCACGTTTCGCAACTCGATATCCCCGGTGAGATGCGGGATGGTATCTGGAACGCCATCAAACAACCGCTCAGGTATCATGTTTGAAGGCGCAAAACGCTCGATCACGATCTCCCAGCGCAGCGACATATCCTGCACCTGATTGTAGTAGGTCAACAGGTCTTTCCACGGGCCGCTGAGGTCCTTGTAGGCACCAAGCGCGGCAACCAGCGCGCCCACTGTCACCTCGCCGGTGATCGCCAGATACCCGCCCACCGAGTAAAACAAAAAGGGCGTAATCTGAGTGATCAGGTTGTTGAGGAATTTCATAAAGAACTTCTTGTTGTAGATCTTGAAACGGATCTCGAACAAGGTTCCCAAACGATGGCTGAACTGCGCCAGTCTATAGCGCCAGCCACCGTTGGTGCGCAGGTCGCCAATACCGGCAGCGCTTTCCCCGATTTCAGAGCTTAACCGCCTAACCTCCTGAATGCGGTCTTTGTTCAGCAGGTTGATCTGGCGTTGCAGCTTGGGGATCAGCCAGGCCTGCAGTGGGATCAGTGCTATACTGGCAAGCCCGAACCAGACGCTTTGCATGAACAAAAAGGTGACGATGGTCATCATTTGACCAAACTGAAACACCGGCTGCGCAATTGCATCGCCCATCAGCCCGCCCATTGGCTCGGCCTCGGAAGTAATCATCGACACCAGCTCACCCTGACTGGTGGTCGCAAAATAGGATTTGGGAAAACGCATGGAGCGACTGATCAGAGTAAAGCGAAGACGCCGCAACATCCGTTCGGCCAAAATGCCTTTCATAGTGTTGATGCGCATTTTCATGACACCGCTGGCGATCACCGTCGCCAGGAAGGCAAAACACAGAATCATCAGATACTGCACCTGGCTCACAGTGATACCAAGCACAGTCACAGTGTCCGTTGGTGCACCAATAGCATCGTTGATAATCTGCTTTGGAAGCTCCAAAGAGGCATAGAGAAACGGAAATGACAAAACCGTCAAACACAGCAACACCAGTTGCTGTTTCTTCGAATACTTCCAGATGAATGAAAATAGGGTGGGTTCCATGCCCCTGCCTCGTCGTGACTTTAATTGATCTGGGGCCATTTCGCCAGAACGCCGACGGTAAGCTGCAGCCCAGTCCATTGCAAGAATTGTGAAGTACCGCCGCCGTAAATTCCAGCTGATCTGCGTGTCTTGTTCAGATCTCAGAAAATATCACTCGTTATTAATCAGGACTGGTTTGTCCATTGCACGGCTTTTGACTAAAGAGAGACAGGTTTGGAAGAGAGGACGATGAGGGAATTTCTGGATCGCTATATTCTGCGCAAGACAATCCGGCGGTTTCAGCGGACAGAGCAGTTGGCCGACCAGTTGGCTTTGCCCAAGCTTAGGCGTCAACGCGATGAGGCGCGGCAATTGCGGGGGCAGCTGGAACGGGTCATCCAAATTGCTGATAATCGATTGATCCAGCCGCGGCTTGGCTCTGATCAATTGCCGAAACCACTGGGAACCGACTGGTCATGGCGCCCAGATTTTTGGCGTTTACCTGCATCGCGCAAGGGACTGGCATCCGCACCGCGTAAGGCGAAGATAGATGGGCAAGTAACCTTGTTTCACGACTGCTCTTTGAGCGAGATTGGATTGCAGCAAACCCGCAATCGGCGGGAAAAGGACTTAGCACCATTTAGCCTGGCGATAGAGATCTTTGATTTTCAAGGGTCATTTCTGTCGTTGTCCATCGAGCTTCCACCAGATGCCGCCGTTGGATTGACTCGTCAGCACATGATGCGGGTGGACACTGTGATTGAATCCGAACGCCCGACAACCGTCTTTTCCCGACTCAACATCCAACATGGCCCCAACTCCGAGCAGGTTCTGCGCGAGCTCGATCTTTCGACGCCAGAATGCTCGGTCGATTTCGATCTGGCACATCTAGAATTGCACGAACGTCGGATTGAAAAACTCTGGCTGGACCTGATTATTGATCAACCTGCAATGAATCGTGTGGTTTTACGCGATTTGACATTTTGCCGCCATCACAGGGCAGATCTTTAGAGGCACATGATGACGCAAACAAGCTTAACCCCAATTCGTTTTGAGAACGCTGTATGGGAAGGTCACCTGAGCAGTGAAAGTACTCCTCAGGTTGAAGTGCAGTATCTGGGTGAGCAATTGCCAGATGTCGAACTGATACCCGATGATGAGGGGTGGGTTTTGCGCGTTCCAGTACCGTCTTCCGCCGTTTCCGAAGGTGTGCAGTGTTTCTTAATCCGTGACACGATAACCGGTGAGAAGTTAGGTGAATTTACCGTCATTGCCGGATCTCCCGCTGCTGATGATCTGCGGGCCGAGGTTGCGTTACTTCGCGCTGAACTTGACATGTTAAAGAGCGCGTTTCGCAGATCTCAGGCATCTTAGACCTGGTTTTGTCGCGATCACTAACAGCCATGCGCGGTAAACTTCTTTCATTTCAGCGTTGTCCATGCATCATTGAAGCTTTCCGTCATCAAGTGATGAGGCCATGGATCGCAAGAGCATCATAAAAATCATCGCCCTGATGGTGACGGCATTCGGTATCGGGATCGATTTCACCGGGGCCTTGATGCTGGTGCCCGCAATTGAAAGCAGTTTTGACGCAGACATAACCAGTACCCAATGGGTTCTGAATATCTACGCCCTGTTTTTTGCCATGACGATGGTGGCCGGTGGTCGCTTGGGTGACATGTATGGCCATCGCAGGATGATGATCATTGGCCTTTCGATTTTCTTATTTGCATCGATTTTGTGCTTTGTCTCGCCCGGATTGGACTATTTGATCGGAGCGCGCGCGTTGCAGGGGATAGGGGCAGGATGCGTCTGGCCATGCACTCTAGCATTTGGTGCGACCAAAGTTGCGAAAGAGGAACACCGCGCGCTTGTTATGGGATTAATTCTAGCCGGTGTTACCACAGGCAACGTCTTCGGCCCAATGATCAGCGGCGCAGTGGTCAACCTGGGTGACTGGCGGCTATTTTTCCTGGCAAACGTAGTGTTCTCCTGCGTTTCAATGGCCACAGCCATCCTACTGATGGAGCGTGAAACCGAGCATAAGAAAGGGGAGCATATCGATTTTGCAGGTATGGGCATCCTGTCATTGGCGGTATTGTTACTGCTTTACGGCTTAGACGTAGGGGCCGACTGGGGCTGGACGTCGCTACCTCTCATACTGCTGTTTTTTGTCAGCGCTGTATTGTTTTTCTTGTTTCCGAGGGTCGAAAAGAGGGTCAAGGAGCCATTGCTGCTGCCTCAGTTAATGCAGAATCGAGAGTTTCTGATCACCCTGGGTTTGAACATGTTCAACGTCTCCGCCGCTTTCGTGGGGTTGTTATATTTTCCACAGTATATGCAGAAAGTTCTTGGGTGGTCTGTCTTTCAATCCGCGTTGGGTCTGGCCCCGCTGACGGTCCTGTTGGCCGTTGGCTCGATTGTCTCGGGCACGCTTTACAATGACTTCGGACCCAAACGATTGCTCTTTTGGGGATATGTTTGTTCGACACTCGGCGCAGCAAGCGTGGTCGTAATGCCTGCCAGCGCCGGATATCTTCAGATATTACCGGGAATGGCCCTGATTGGATTGGGTGCAACGCTGACAGTTGGTCCGTCAGGCACAGCAGCTGTATGCGCAGTCAGGCCCGAACGCGCCGGTCTGGTCGGCGGGCTGAGTTTCATGACCCATCTTGTCTACGGCGCAATATCTGTCGCCTGCGCGACTGCGGTCATGTATGTATCCAGTCTGCAAAGCCTGAAAACTGGGCTTGCGGCTGCAGACATTGATATGTCTGACGCCGATCAAAAGGCAATTAATGGTGGGACGCTGACCACAGAATCTGCAAAAATTGTAATGCAGAAACTAGGATCGGGTGAAATCGAAAAAGTTAAGTCTGCAATTACCGCAGCCTTTGACACCGGAATGAACATGGCCTTTGTCTTCGCCACTTTCTCGGTCGCGGTAGGAATTATCCTTGCCCTGATGCTGGACGAGAAAAAACTGCACAAGATCGAAGAATAAAGCTGAATAAATTGGAGGTGGGGCCGCCTATTGCGGCCCCACGACTATTATTGCGAAGGTCCGGTTGGGTTGAATGCCGAAAGACCTTTGAGGATGTCGATTGCATAGGCCAACTGGTAGTCTTCTTCCCGAAGTTCTGCTGTCGCTTCAGCTTTGGCCCGGTCCTCTTCAATCTGGCGAATCTCGTCTTCGCTCAGGCTGTCATTGTTCAGGCTACCACGAAGATCGGCCTCAGACCGGGTGCGGGCGTTTGCATCGTCCTCATCCTCTTCATCGGGTCGGTTACGGGGTTGCTCTACAATGATGTCCGGGCTGACGCCAAGCGCTTGAATCGAACGACCCGAGGGCGTGTAGTAGCGAGATGTAGTTAGACGCATCGCGCCATCGCCGCGAATTGGCATTACCGTTTGGACTGATCCTTTTCCAAAGCTTTTAGTGCCAACCACAATCGCACGGTGGTGATCCTGCAGTGCGCCAGCCACGATTTCCGAAGCCGACGCTGAGCCGCCGTTTATCAGCACAACAATAGGCTTACCACCGGTCAGGTCACCGGGTGTGGCGTTAAACCGTTCACCGTCTTCCGGATTGCGACCACGGGTCGAAACGATCTCACCTTCATTCAAAAACGCATCTGAAACCTTGATAGCCTGCGTCAGCAAACCACCCGGATTATTCCTCAGATCCAAAACGACACCGTTTACATTTTCGATACCACCCGCCTCTTCAATTTGTTCTTCCAACCCTTCCTTGAGGTTTGGGAAGGTCTGATCATTAAAGGTTGTGACGCGCAGCACCACACTGGTGCCTTCAGTGCGCGCGCGGACGGCTGTCAGTTTGATTGTGTCGCGCACGATCGTAACATCAAAGGGTTCCTGCTCACCTTCGCGCACGACTGTGATAACGATCTCCGACCCTACCGGGCCACGCATCAAATCAACCGCTTTATCCAGAGTCAGGCCAAGAATACTTTCGCCATCGACATGGGTAATGAAATCACCTGCTTCGATCCCGGCCGCGTCTGCCGGGGTATCATCCATGGGCGAGACAACTTTGACAAAGCCTTCTTCCTGCGTGACTTCGATCCCAAGACCACCGAATTCGCCTCGCGTTTGCACTCGCATTTGTTCGGCGTCATCAGGCGACAGATAGCTGGAATGCGGATCAAGCGAGGTTAGCATCCCGTCAATCGCCGCTTCGATCAATTCATCGGTTTCGACTTCTTCGACATATTGGGCGCGGATACGTTCGAAAATATCGCCAAACAGATCAAGCTGCTCATATACTCCAGCCTTGTTTTCGGCCTCTTGCGCCAACAAGGGCCCCGCAATCTGTGTGGTTGCGATTAACCCCGCCACGGTGCCGGCCAGACCGGCAATCACAAATTTCTTCATACTCGTTTATCCATCCTTGTCCGTCCGGAACCATAATTCCGGGTCCACTGGGCTGTTATCTTCTCTTACCTCTATATAGAGCGTTTCTGACCGATCAGTTCCAGTGCCATCACCGCTTGTTGACATAATAGCGCCGATTCCCGGGGTTTCACCCGGCATTAAACCCACTGGAGTGCCTTCCGGGATCACCTCTCCCGTATTGCCATACACCTCTTGTAAACCCGAGAACACAAAGAGCAGCCCAGATTGAGGCTCAAGGATCACTAGGTTCCCCAGATCCAGCAATGGTCCTCGGTAGCGGATCGTTGCGGCTGTGGGTGACGTTACCAATGCGCGAGGCCGCGTTCCCAACACAAGACCGGCGCGCGTAACGCCAGCCGCATCTGTTTCCCCCGATCGGTGAAGAATGACCCCTTTGGTGGGTAGGGCGATATGGCCTTTCTGATCCGCGATATCGGCGTTTGTATCTGCGATTTCGCCATCGGAAATCTCAGACAATCCACTGGCAAACCCGTCCAGCGTTTCGGTCGAAGATATCAAAATAGCGGTGCGCACGGGATCTTCGACAAAGCGGCGCGGTAGGTCAGTACGGTCCGCAATAGCCTCGCTCAGTTTCGTACGAGCATCTTGCACCCCCGTCAGACCTTTTGTCAGGGTATTGGCGGCATTCTGCTGGAGCTGGCGCAGCGTTTGGACTTCTTGCAAATCGGCTGCAAGATTCTGGGCTTGAGTGTTCAGGCCAGGCGTAACCTCTGACAGCATCATACCCGTTCTGGCCGCTCCCAATGGGCCGGAGGGGTGCAGCATCAGTACCGGTGGCGCGGTGGTCTCGATAGTCTGCAGAACACCAAGCAGCTGCGCCACCTCCTGTTCCCTCACCTGAAGTTCCGCCGTCAATTGCGCTTCTCGTAGGGCCGCACGACGCAGGCCGTCACGCATCGCGGTCAGACCAGCCTCGTACGCCTGAAGCGTTTCGGTCAGCGCTTTGACCCGATCACGTGCACTGTCAGCCTCGGTCAGAGCTATCGAGGCTTGCTCAAGCATCTCTGCCGCCTCTAGCGCCGCCATAGACGGGTTAGTTTGCGCGATGACAGGCGTCGACCAAATCAACGCTGCTATGAGGACCGGTCTAATCCTCATGTCAGCAGACTTGCTCCAGTCATTTCTGTAGGTTTTGGTAGTTCCATAAGTTCCAGCAGCGTTGGAGCCAGATCGGCCAGTCGCCCATCGCGCAGGCTTGCATTTTCGGGGCCGCCAACCAATACAACTGGAACAGGGTTCAAAGTATGGGCGGTGTGCGGACCGCCGGTTGCCGGATCAACCATCATTTCACAATTGCCATGATCAGCGGTCACGATCATCGCGCCACCCACCTGCTTTAAGGCAGCTACGACTTGGGCCAATCCCTTGTCGACCGCCTCGCAGGCATCAATCGCAGCCTGTAGATCACCGGTATGACCGACCATGTCGGGGTTGGCATAATTTGTGACGATCAGATCATATCCGTCATGTATCGCCTCGACGAATTTACTGGTCACCTCGGCCGAGGACATTTCGGGTTGCAGGTCATATGTCGCCACTTTGGGCGATTTGGGCATGAAACGATCTTCGCCCTCTTCGGGTTGTTCTATGCCACCGTTTAGAAAAAAGGTCACATGGGGGTATTTTTCAGTTTCGGCCAGCCGAAACTGGCGCAAACCCTGTTTCGCAACCCATTCGCCCAGAGTATTCACGATGTCCCGCTTAGGAAATACGGTCGTCATATAGGCATTGTGGCCGTCGGAGTATTCGACCATGCCAAGCAGAGCCGATAACTGCGGGCGCGGGCCAGTGTCAAAATCTGCAAAACCTGGTTCGCCAATTGCGCGCAGTATCTCGCGGGCGCGGTCGGCACGGAAGTTCAGACAGAAAAATCCGTCATCGTCTTGGATGCCCGAGTACCCGGCGAGCACCGTGGGCGCGATGAATTCGTCTGTCTCGGATTGGGTATAAGCGTGATCAACAGCCTCATGTGCCGAAACCACGGTACGCCCCTGCCCTTTGACAATCGCGTCATAAGCCTCAGAAACGCGTTCCCAGCGATTATCACGATCCATGGCATAGTATCGCCCGCAGACCGTGACGATCTTTGCCCCTTCGGGCAAACGATCTTCGAGCTCCGCAATGTAGATAAAGGCTGATTTCGGCGCCACATCGCGCCCGTCTGTGATGGCATGCAACGCAACTGGAACGCCGGCATCGGTAATGGCTTTCGCAGCGGCTACGATGTGATCAAGGTGTCCATGTACACCACCATCCGAGACCAATCCCATAAAATGGGCTGTACCACCTGTCGCTTTCACCTTAGCGATAAAATCTTGCAGTGCTTCATTGTTGGAAAAAGAACCGTCTTCGATCGCCAGATCGATCTGGCCCAGATCCATCGCAACCACACGCCCTGCCCCAATATTGGTATGCCCGACTTCGGAATTTCCCATCTGGCCGCTTGGCAGGCCCACATCCGGCCCGTGCGTAATCAGTTGCGCATGTGGCCCTTCCGCCGTGAGTGCATCAAAGGTCGGCGTGTTTGCCAGATATGGCGCATTGGCTTTGGTGTCATCGGACAGCCCCCAACCATCAAGGATACACAGAACAACGGGTTTGGGGGCGGTCATGAGTGCTCTCCGATTTCGGCGTCGCCATCTTCTACCCCCTGCCCGTGCAAGGTTGAACCGTCTTTTGAAGCTACAACAGCAGAATTAATCTGACGTGTAGTCGCCAAATGGCCGTGCCTTACGGTTGCGATACTTCACAGTCAACTCAAGCGGCATATCATTTTCGTCATAAATACCGATCACGATGCCAGTTCCGCCGCTCGATCCGCGCATGTTTAGTAGTTGCTCTTCGGACCGGGTGGTACGCTGCGAAGGACGGCGGGTCCAAGCAAACAAGTGGTCATACATTTCTGCAATGATGTCCGCGTGCTCGGCGCAATCACCCAGATCGGTCAGCTCATTTGGATCATTCTCAAGGTCGAACAAGAGCGGGCGATAACCACCCTCGCAATGGATCAACTTCCACTTCTCGTTCGCGACCATAAACATGACCGCATCCCGAACCGAGACATTCAGCTTCTGAGCTATTGGTGATGCAGAGTAGTCATATTCGCAGATTGCCACATTGCGTGGCGTGCTATCGGCCTGACCATGCAAAATAGGCAGCAGCGAATGCCCTTCGAGGATGTGGCCTGCGGGCTCCCCGCCAGCAATCTCAAGAAACGTGGGGGCCAGATCGATGGACTCGACCAGTGCGTTACAAGTGGTCCCGCGCGTGGAATCAGCCTCAGATGATGGATCGTAAATGATCAGGGGCATTTTTGTTGAAGCATCGTGGAAAAATGTCTTCTCGCCCATCCAGTGATCGCCCAGAAAATCCCCGTGGTCCGAGGTTAGCACGATCATGGTATCCTGCATCCGCCCGGTTTTCTCCATCCAGTCGAACAGCCGCCCCATCTGGTCATCGGCTTGCTTGATTAGGCCCATATAAGCAGGGACAACGGCCTCGCGTACGTCCTGACGCGAGAAAGTTTGGCCAATTTTCGTGTCCATGAATGCCTTCAGCACCGGATGCGCATTCTGGCGTTCTGACTCAGACCGAACCACCGGCAGAACGTGCTCGGGACCATACATCGATGAGTAGGGTTCCGGCACAATATAAGGCCAATGCGGCTTGATATAGCTGAGATGACAACACCAAGGGCCGTCATGAGAATCCATGAACTCCATCCCGCGGGTGGTCAGATATGGGGTTTCACTGTCTTCCTCGGCAATATTGGCCGCCTCGGACGAGTTTTTCAGAAACCACCCGGACAGAACATTACCATCCGCATCCAATCCCGAATTGGCAAAGTCGTGCCAGGGGTTGTCGCTCTCATACCCTTTGTCCTTCAGGTATTCGTTATACTTCTTGGCCCCATCCGGATCGTAAAAACCATCTGGTCCCTCGGCCCGCAAACCATCGTCACGCTCGAACACGTCAAACCCGCATTCAGCCACGCGCGCACCAATCACACTGTCGGGCTCCAATCCCAGCCGGGCCATGCCTTCGGCATCCGCAGCCATATGGGTCTTGCCGACCAGCCAGCAATCCATCCCCGCCTTTCGTAAGTGATCACCCAAGGTGATCTCTCCGACTTTCAGCGGGATATTATTCCAGGACGCGCCGTGCGAATGCACATAGCGACCGGTATAGGTCGACATGCGCGAACTGCCACAAATGGGGGACTGAATGTAAGCGCGGGTAAACCGCACGCCCCTCGAAGCGAGCCTATCAATGTTTGGCGTATGGAGATGTGGGTGTCCGTAGCAGCTGAGGTAATCCCAGCGCAATTGGTCGAACATGATGAAGAGGACGTTCTTGGCTTTGCTCATGCCAAGAGGACTATCCTAGCCTTCCATCTGTTGCAGCATCTTTTTTGCACGCTTGCACTGCAACTGATCACGCAGGGGGCTATCGGGGTCGATATCCTTTTGACAAACCACACATTTGTCAGCACCGGAAATTGCATTCAAGCCACCGCAACTGCCTTTGATGGTCTTACCCATCAGCATTACGCCCAACGACATCCCGGCCATGATGATCAGTAACAATACGAATGCCAGAATAAAGGTGCTCATAATGGTGCCTACCGATCAGTTGGTTCCCAGCGCATCCTTGAAAGCGCTGCTTTGTACGGTGATATAGGCTTCTTCCCCGCTTGTCACATCGCGCGAAATAAAAAACACGGCAAGTTTATTCTTTTCCGCGATTTCCATTCCTTTTTCCTGACCAAGTGCCAGCATCGCTGTCGCCCAGGCATCTGCCATCATCGCATCATCCGCCAGAACCGTGACGGAAGTGGTGCGATGAGTGATTGGCCGTCCCGTGACCGGGTCGATAATGTGCGAGTAACGCACACCGTCTTGTTCAAAGAAGTTCTTATAATCACCCGAAGTTGCCATCCCCAGATTATCCAGCGGAACGATTAGCTGGATGGCCTGTGTGCCAGCTTCGGGCTTTTCGATACCGATCCGCCAGCTTTCGCCCTTGTCGTTCTCACCCATGGCCACCAGATCACCACCAATCTCGACCATATAGTTCTCGATACCAGCGTCGCGCAGTTGTGCAGCAACCGCATCGATACCATAGCCTTTGGCAATTGCAGACAAATTGATCCCCACGCCTGCGTCTGATTTCGCAAGGGTGCCGGCCGCGCTATCCAATGTCAGTAGGCGGGCCTGACCCACCTGAGCTAACGCTGTGGCAATTTCAGCATCGGCAGGAACCGGGTCTTCGGGCTTACGTGGGCCGAATCCCCACAACTCGATCAGCGGACCAAGGGTGACATCGAACGTACCACCAGACTTCTCATGCACCTCGTTCGCGGCTTCGATCACGAACGCAAACTCATCTGAAACCGGCATTGGTTCTGTGCTGTCTGTGGCGGAGAAGGTCGAAACCTCGGAATTTGGGTCCCAGTTTGACATCTTTGCGTTGACTTGTGCCAGTGTCTTCTGAACTGCCTGACCCAGTGCAGCTTCGTCCAGATCATCGCCGATAGCGGTAATGTTGAACGTGGTACCCATAGTCTCGCCGGACAGGCGCACCACATCAGGTTCCTTGTCAAACAGGCAAGCCGAAACAAACAACAACGAAGCCAAGGCAATCAACGGGCGCATGGGGCGATCTCCTGCGAGTAGTCTTGCCCGGCATATGCCAGCGGCCCTGTTCAGAGTCAAACCGGCGTCAGATCTTGAGCGGCAAAAACGCGAGGGCAAGAAGCCCAATCGTGGCTGGCACACCAAAGATCCATGCGCGTTTTTGCCAGCCTGAGGGTTGTTGTTTCCACACCATGCGGAAATTGTGACCACAGACAACGACAACAAAGAAGATCAACGCAGCAACCGGCGGGGTCAGGTAAAGCTCGCTCAAGAACTTGGAACTCCTTGTAAAGTAGTCCGGTTACATCGGTTTTCGAATTTGCACCTATACAGCGCCTATCCCTGCGGTAAGGTAGAGAATAAGGACACTACCTGTGAAAGAGGAGACCGCCCATGGCCCCAAGCTCTTACCAGCCCCCGACCCGTGGCGACAAGGCCGCGAAGGCTACTCGCAGTCAGTCAGTTGAAACAAACCTGTCGCACACACAGACAACGGTTTCAAAATTGCTGGAAGGCAAAGGGGATGCTGTTTTTTCTGTACGACCCAACGATACGATCCATTCAGTTGTAGATATCTTACGGGAAAAGCGCATTGGTGCGGTTGTGGTCACGGATCAGAATGGTTCGTTGCAAGGGATCCTATCTGAACGTGATATTGTTCGCCGAATGGCGGAAACACCCGGTCAGACATTGCCTCAATCTGTGGCCGACCTGATGACGACTGAGGTCAAAACCTGTAGCCCAGACGACTATCTGAACGATGTGCTGAAAACTATGACCGAGGGTCGCTTTCGGCACATGCCTGTTTTGAGTGACGGCAATTTGCGCGGCGTTATTACTATTGGGGACGTAGTCCATTTCCGATTGAAGGAACTGGAATATGAAGCGCTTAGAATGAAACAGATGATTGTGGGCTAACTCTTAAGCCGATTCCCACTCGATTCCGGTGTGACTGGCCGAGATAAATCGGACAGAACCGGGTGAGATTTCCGCGGCAGTCAGTCGGTCGGTGACAAATGCACCGGTGTCGATAGAAATGACGTCATTCTCAATCATGGGCTCGTCGACGATCGTATGCCCGTGCACTACCCATTGCCCGTCTTTTCGACGTTTCTTACGAAATTGCGGGTGTCCCCAGAGGCAGGTGCTGTCTTGCTGTCCGTCGACCAGCTGCTTCGGGTCAAGCGCAGCGTGAACAACGGTCACATTGCCACTTGTCCAGGTCAGCGGACGATCAAACAGCCAATCCACAAGGGATTGCCCCATCGCGCCCCGAAGCGCTTCAGCGACGGCATCTGGATCGGAGAGTTCAATATCTGTCAGGTCAAATGAGGCCAAGGTCTGGGCACCACCATTGTGCAGCCAAACACGCTCCCATTTTCTTGGAGCATCTAGAAACCCAAGCAACATGTCCTCATGATTGCCCTTAAGGCAGATCGCTTTCTTTTCCGAACGTGTGTCCAGGTGGTGTAATTGACGCAAAACCTGTGCGCTGTGCTCACCTCGATCAACGTAGTCGCCAACAAACACTGTGGGACAATCACCGTCCAATGCAGGCAAAAGCATCTGCAGGAGGTCCAGCCTGCCATGAAGGTCGCCGATGGCATAGAACTTCTCTGTTGGTGCCAGTGAGGATGTGCCTATTACCTGATCAGGTAGCGCTTGGGACGCAAAAAACCTTTTGATCCATCCGGTTAGCATATCGCCTGTTACCTTCTGAGACAAAAACGGCGCAGCATCAGTCGAAAAATAGGGCACCGGGGTGCCTTTTGACTGATCAACTCTGAGAAAAAAAAATCGGCTCCAAAGGATGGAACCGATCAATACTGTTTATCCGCCGAAATCGTCGAGCATGATGTCTTCGCGATCCACGCCCAGATCCAGCAGCATGTTGATGACCGACTGGTTCATGATTGGCGGGCCACACATGTAGTATTCGCAATCCTCAGGCGCCGGGTGGTTCTTGAGGTATTCTTCGAACAGAACGTTATGGATAAAGCCGGTGTAGCCTTTCCAATCATCCTCGGGTTGGGCATCCGACAGAGCGACGTGCCATTCGAAATTGTCGAACTCTTTGGCCAGAGTGTCGAAATCCTCGACAAAGAACATCTCTTTTTTCGAGCGCGCGCCATACCAGAAACTGATCTTGCGGTTGCGGTTCTCAAGACGTTTGAGCTGGTCAAAGATATGACTGCGCATCGGGGCCATACCAGCACCACCACCGATGAAGACCATCTCTTTCTCGGTCTCGCGAGCAAAGAACTCACCAAACGGACCCGAGATTGTGACTTTGTCGCCCGGTTTCAGGTTGAAGATATACGACGACATCTGACCCGGCGGGATACCTTCGGACCCCGGAGGGGGCGACGCCACGCGGACGTTCAGCATGATCATGCCTTTTTCATCCGGGTAGTTGGCCATGGAATAGGCACGTTCAATCGGCTCGGCCACGACGGATTTGTACTGCCACAAATTGAAGCGATCCCAATCTTCCCGATACTCTTCTTCGACGTCGAAATCGGTATAGACCAGCTGGTGCGCAGGCGCTTCGATCTGGATGTAACCACCGGCGCGGAAGTTCACATCCTCGCCTTCAGGCAGGTCCAGTGTCAGGGCCTTGATGAAGGTAGCTACGTTCTCGTTCGAACGAACGGTGCATTCCCATTTCTTGACGCCAAACACCTCTTCCGGGACTTCGATATCCATGTCCTGCTTGACCGCAACCTGACAAGAAAGGCGATCACCGCAAGCCGCCTCACGCTTGGTGATATGGCTTTCCTCGGTGGGCAGGATAGATCCTCCGCCCGAGTGCACTTTGACACGACATTGCGCGCACGTCCCACCACCGCCGCAGGCCGATGGGACAAACAGCTTCTCCGCCGCAAGCGTTTGCAGCAGTTTGCCTCCTGCGGGAACCGAGATTGTTTTCTCGCCATTAATGGTGATGTTGACATCACCGGTCGACACCAGCTTGGACCGGGCCGCCATAATGATGGCCACAAGCGCCAGAACGATCAGGGTAAAAAGGATTACGCCAAGGCTAAAAGTTCCCATTGCGCCCTCCTTACAGTTTCACGCCCGAGAAGGACATGAAGGCCATTGCCATCAGACCTGCGGTGATGAAGGTGATGCCCAGCCCTTGCAGGCCATCTGGAATGTCCGAATATTTCAGCTTTTCCCGAACACCTGCCATTGCGGTAATTGCCAGCGCCCAGCCAAAGCCCGAAGACAGGCCATATGTCGCGGCCTCGGCAAAGTTATAGTCGCGTTCAACCATGAACAGCGAGCCGCCAAGGATGGCACAGTTCACGGTAATCAGGGGCAAGAAGATACCCAACGCGTTGTAGAGTGGCGGGAAGTACTTATCGAGAACCATCTCAAGGATTTGCACCATCGCGGCAATCACACCGATATACGAGATCAGACCAAGGAAAGTCAGGTCCACATCCGGGAAACCCGCCCAGGCCAGCGCACCCGGTTTCAGCAGATAACTGAGCAACAGGTTATTGGTCGGCACAGTGATCGCTTGTACGACCATGACCGAGATACCCAAACCCAGTGCAGTCGAAATCTTCTTGGATACGGCGATGAAGGTACACATCCCCAAAAAGAAGCTGAGCGCGAGGTTTTCGACAAAGATGGCCTTTACGGCCAGAGAAATAAGCCCTTCCATCAGTGCGCCTCTACCTGCTGGATTTTATATTCACGTTCTTCGACCTGGTTCGGCTTCCAGGTGCGGAAAGCCCAGATCAGCAGGCCGATCACGAAGAAGGCCGAAGGCGGCAGCAACAGCAGACCATTCGGTACATACCAGCCGCCATTATTCACCGTTTGCAGGATCGTCACGCCGAACAGGCTGCCCGAGCCAAACAGTTCGCGGATGAAACCAACCAACATCAGGATCAGACCATAGCCGAGGCCGTTACCTACACCGTCGATGAACGAAGCAATCGGAGGGTTCTTCATGGCAAACGCTTCGGCCCGCCCCATAACGATACAGTTTGTGATGATCAGGCCAACAAAAACCGACAGGGTTTTCGATATCTGAAAGGCATAGGCCTTAAGGATCTGATCCACCAAGATCACCAGTGAAGCGATGATCACCATTTGCACGATGATCCGGATCGACCCCGGAATCTGGTTGCGCAACATGGAGATGAACATTGACGCGAACCCGGTCACGAAGGTCACTGCCAGCGCCATAACGAAAGCAACCTGTAGCGATGAGGTCACCGCAAGTGCGGAGCAGATGCCCAACACCTGCAGTGTGATCGGGTTGTTGTCGACGAGCGGATCGACCAACAGCTCTTTCTTGGTCTGGGACATCATAGATCTCCTGCTTGCAGTTTGGCCAGGAACGGGCCGTAGCCCGCATCGCCCATCCAGAATTTTACCAGGTTATCAACACCGACAGAGGTCAGCGTGGCACCAGCCAACGCATCGACATAAAAATCGGCACCAGCTGCGGGCTGAGATTTGGCGACTGTGATTTGCAGATCACCGGCATCGTCCCGCAGTTTCTTACCGTTCCACAGCGCTTTCCAGCGTGGGTTATCCACCTCGGCACCTAGACCCGGGGTTTCACCATGCTGATAGAACTGTAGGCCGTAGATATCGTTGCCGTTATTCTCAAGTGCGATAAAACCGTAGAGCGTCGACCAGAGGCCATAGCCATGCAGCGGCAGGATCACCTTATCCAAAGCGCCTGCATCGTCGCGCAGCAGGTAGATGACGCGATACTTGGCCTTGCGACCGATCCCGGCCGGGTCATCGTCCAATGCAACGCTTAGTTCCGGATCACTGGCAGCAGCGATATCGTCAAACGTGGCAGGATCGAACTGGTCGTCCACAAAGTCACCTGTCGCAAGGTCCAGTACATGCGGTTCAAACGCGGCGAAGGCTTCGGTTACATTTATGCCGGGTTCGTAAACACCCGCGACTTGCAAAACATTGACCTGTTTGTCCTTCAGCTTGTTCGCTTCCTGCACAGGGCGCAAGCTGACCGCAGCGGCTGATACGACCATCGACGCAACCAGGCATACAGCCACAGCGACGAAAATCGTCTTGCCAACAGAATCCGGCGAGGCCGCAAGAAACTTGGCAATCGCGCCTTTTGGTTCTTGGGATTGCGGATCAGACATGGCGACGCGCCCTCCGTTTGATATTTGACTGGACGACGAAATAGTCGATCAGCGGTGCAAAGACGTTTCCGAACAGGATCGCCAGCATCATGCCTTCGGGGAAAGCCGGGTTCACCACACGGATCAACACAACCATGACACCGATCAGCGCCCCGTAGATGTAACGCCCAACATTGGTGTGGCTGGCAGAGACGGGCTCGGTGACCATAAAGGCCAGCCCGAAGGCATACCCGCCAAGTACGATGTGCCAATACCAGGGCATGGCGAACATTGGATTGGTGTCCGACCCAATCACGTTCAGTAGCAGGGTAAAGCCGATGGTTCCGGCCAGACATCCTAAGATCAATCGGTAGTTCGCGATCTTGGTCAGAAGCAGGAAGCCCAAGCCGATCATACAGGCCAGTGTCGATGTCTCACCGAAACTTCCTTGGATGGTGCCGTAGAATGCGCTGGACCAAGTGATGCCTTCGGCGGCCAGAGCCTGAACCCCCTCGGCTGCGGAAACAGCCAGGGCAGTGGCGCCGGAAAACCCGTCAACAGGTGTCCAAACCGAGTCGCCAGACATCTGAGCCGGATACGCGAAGTATAGGAACGCGCGGCCCACAAGCGCGGGGTTGAGGAAGTTCTTGCCGGTCCCGCCAAAAACCTCTTTGCCGATCACAACACCGAATATGATGCCCAGAGCCACCTGCCACAGCGGTGTCGTTGCCGGCATGATAAGCGTGTAAAGCATAGAAGTAACAAGAAAACCCTCGTTAACCTCATGGCCCCGCACTGTCGCGAAGATCACCTCGAAGATACCGCCAGCAACCAACGTCACAATATAGATTGGCAGGAAGTAGAGCAGCCCGTGCGCTACATTGGCAAAGATACTGGATGGGTCCAGCGAGATGCCGAACATCTGCAAAAGGGCGATCCGCCAGCCTGTGGCCGCATCAGGTCCAAGCGCGGCAATTGCCGAGTTCGCCTGATAACCGGTGTTCCACATCCCCCATAGAATGCAGGGGATCGTGGCGATCACGACATAGGTCATGATCCGCTTCATATCCACATAGGACCGCACGTGAGGGGCGACAGAGGTTACGGTTTTCGGAGTGTAGATGAAGCTTTCTACCATCTCGTAGATGGGAAAATACTTCTCGTACTTACCGCCTTTGGTAAAGTTCGGCTCGATCCGATCAAAGAAGCTGCGCAAACCCATTCGGCTCAGCCCTCCTTTTCAATCTTGCTAAGGCAGTCGCGCAGCGCCAGCCCGTATTCATATTTCGCCGGGCAGGCAAAGCCCACAAGGCCCAGATCTTCTTCGTCCAGCTCTAACGCACCAAGCGCTTGGGCGGTATCGGTATCCATCACCAACAGAGCGCGCAGCAGCTGTGTCGGCAGGTAATCCTGTGGCATCAGCTCTTCAAACGTGCCGGTCGGAACCATTGCGCGTCGTCCACCATTCAGATTGCTGGTAAACGCATAAAGCTTTTTGGCAAAAGCAGACCCCAGGACCGGCTGAACGGCAAATTTCGACGGCATGGGGAGAATCCAACCCATAGTGATCTGGTCGGGATCTTCGCGGATGATGGTGATCTGACGTGCAAAACGACCGAGATACGCAGTCGGGCCTTCAGCATGGCGTCCAGACAGGATCGAACCCGATATGATCCGAGCGGCTCCATCGACATTGACCTCATCACGGATCAGATCGTCAGTTGAGGCGCCCATGACCGTACGGATCAAACGTGGTTGCCGCGCACCCGGTCCGGCCAGTGCGATCACAACATTCGGATCAAGGTGACCGGATTGCATTAGGCGTCCGATGGCAATCACATCTTGATAGCCAATTGTCCATACCTGCTTGTCAGCGGCCAAAGGCTCTAGAAAGTGAATATGTGTCCCGGCGAGCCCGGACGGATGCGGGCCCGAGAAAGCTGCTGCCTCAACCTCGGGAAGATCAGCACCTGGGATGGCTTCTCCATCTTTGTAGCAAAGATAGGTTTTTCCTTCAGTCAGATGTGAGATTGCGGTCAAACCTGCCGTAAATGCCTCTGATGCATCGGCGATTACCACGGCAGCATCTGCAGCCAGTGGATCGCTGTCCATCGCGGTGACAAAAATCGCTGCTGGTGTCGTCCCCGGTTCGGGCATCTTTGAATAGGGTCGCGTGCGGAAAGCAGTCCACAACCCGGCCGCACACAGCTTGGCGGTGACACCAGCGCCTGAGACCGCATCACCAACGCCCGAGAAATCAACCCCGGTATCATTGACGTCGGATACTTCGATCACGACGCTTTGAAGAACACGGCGCGCGCCACGGTTAACGGCAACTACTTTCCCGCTCAGCGGTGCGACCATCATCGCCTCTGGCGCGTCCTTGTGACAAAACAGCGGCGTACCGCGCTGAACATCATCACCTTCCTGAACCAACATGCGGGGTTTTAGACCTAGATAATCCCCCCCCAAAATGCCAACGCTGGAAAACTCAGGCCCTGGTTGGATGTTTTGCTCGGGCGCGCCTTCAATCGGCAAATCCAACCCTTTTTTTAGTTTGAAAGTTTGCATGTCGCTACGTTCTTCCAAGCCTCTGTCCTGCGCCTGCTGCTTGCCACCTTACAATGATGGCAACAAATATCACGATTTTTCCGATCAGTCCGGTCGCAAAAGCACCACAAACCGACCAGAATCCGCAAGCGTAATTCCGATCAAAGCTCCTTTACGCGGGGATGAACGCAAACGCAAACCTGTTACCGCTCAATTTCGAACCGGAAATTCACATTCTTATGATTCAGTTTCACATTGAGTGGATTTTTGCCCTCAATTTGTATGTCGCACCTAATGTTCATCCGGTGTAAGCAGCCTGAATGAAAGACGAAGATGATCTCGAGATTTTTTTGATCGCCACGCCCGGCCTCGAAGCGCCTCTGTATGCGGAAGCGATCGAGCGGGGATTTGGTGGTCCGCAAAAGCTTGCAGGTGGTGTTGTTTGCCGTGGGGGCTGGCGTGAAGTCTGGCGTGCGAATCTTGAGCTAAGGGGTGCCAACAAAGTTCTGGTGCGACTGGGCAGTTTTCCCGCGGTCCATTTGGCGCAGTTGGACAAGCGGGCACGCAAGTTCCCTTGGGCCAAGTTCCTGAGATCCGATATTCCGGTAAGGGTCGAGGCAACCTGCCGTAAATCACGCATCTATCATGACAGGGCGGCCCGCCAACGTATTGAACGCGCCATTTCTGAGACACTTGGCGCGCCGGTCTCATCTGATGCCACTGTTCGTGTGCTCCTTCGGATCGAAAAAGATATTTGCACTCTGTCGCTAGACAGCTCCGGTGAGCCATTACACAAACGCGGCCACAAACCCGCCATTGCCAAGGCTCCGATGCGTGAGACCATGGCGGCCATGTTCCTGCGCGAATGTGGTTATGATGGATCTGAGCCGGTCTTGGACCCGATGTGCGGCTCGGGCACGTTTGTTATTGAGGCTGCTGAGATAGCGCTTGGTCTGATGCCGGGAAGATCACGTACGTTCGCTTTCGAGAACTTTGCCAGCTTTGACCACGATGCTTGGCACGAGTTGCGCAAGCGGACTCAAACCCACGAAACCGAGTTGAAATTCTTTGGTTCCGATCGGAATGAGGGCGCGATTGAAGCGTCGCGTTCGAATGCAATGCAGGCCAATGTGGATCAGATAACTCAGTTTCAGCACCGTTCGGTCAGTGACATCAAACCTCCCACCGGGCCGACGGGGCTGATCATCGTGAACCCCCCTTACGGGGCCCGCATCGGTGACGAAAAGCGCTTGCGATCACTATATGGCAGCCTTGGCAAGGTACTCGCCAACCGTTTTCACGGCTGGCGTGTGGGCATCGTCACCACGACACCTGGACTTGCTCGCGCTACGCGCCTGCCTTTGCTCCCGCCCGGTCCGGTCGTCGATCATGGCGGAACCAAAATTCGGCTGTTTCGCACTGAGCCATTGAAGTGAGATGCGGTCCAATTCCCACTTGGACTTGTTGCGACGGTCGCCATTCTGCCCCCGTGGTTTACCCTATACCGAACTCAGAAATCCTCTTGCACATCCAAATCGCGAGGTATAGATCACCCGCCACGGTCGGAGTGTAGCTCAGCCTGGTAGAGCACTGTCTTCGGGAGGCAGGGGTCGTGAGTTCGAATCTCGCCACTCCGACCAAGTTTTAAAGGGAAATTGCAGCTATCTTTGCCTGTCAGATTTCCCCGTATCTGTGAGGCATCACAGTTTCATCGGATATGAGCGGAATTTGGATCAGGCTTTTGCCGTGTGGCTTGACCCTAGACAGAGAGTCTCAGCGGCAAAGGTAGGCGCGCCTGATCGGCCAAAGGCACCTAGTCTTTCAAACGCTCGGAACGACGAAATCGTCGATTTACGGACACCCCCCTATAGTAAGGCTCGCGCGTTTCATTGTTCGTATGATCTGTGTTTGGCTTTCGATCAAAAAAGTAGAAATCCAAAAAACAAGACAGCTAACGATGAATCCATTGGAGTAAAGTAGGCGGCGTCGCATTCCAGAGCTTTCGCCAAAGCCGGGACTCGATCCAGTGCTACCTTGGAACTACCTTGCTTGATCATCGTGATCATGTTCGGGCTGACATATCCCACCTGTGCTGCGATCTCAGCCTGGCTCTTGATGGGTTTCAGTTCGAGCACCCTACGGTCGACATATTTCGCCATCCGGGTGTCTGCATACGGTTTTTTGGTCATCGCTACTTCTCAAAAGTGACGCAGCACGTGCTGCATGTCTTCTCTATAGCGATGCTGACAATGGGAAATTGCGGCGGGAAAAGCTTAAACAGAAAAATGTTTAGCCAGTTGGGAACAACTCATTCTGACGAGACCATTCTATCCGGGCGGAAAAACAGCGGTCTTTTTTACCGTTCCATAGACAAAGCTGGTATCGATCGAGGCTATACCACCGATCGGATGAATTCGGTGACGAATAAATTCCTCGTAGGCTTCGAGATCCGACACCAAAACCCGCAATTGATAGTCCATTGCCCCGGTCAGCACGTGGCATTCAAGAACTTCATCGATCATCCGAACGCGTTTTTCGAAGTTCTGAACGTCGGTTTCATTGTGTCGCTCCAACCTGATACGCACGAAGACGGTAATGGCAATCCCATACGCGGCTGCGTCAACATCGGCGCTGTATCCCTTTATCACTCCGTTGGCTTCTAGGTTTTTGACCCGGCGCAAACACGGTGAGGGAGACAAGTTCACCTTGTCGGCAAGATCCTGGTTCGTCATGCGCCCGTCACGCTGCAGCGCTCGAATAATTTGCCTGTCCTTAGCGTCCACCTTACCCCCATTCCTAGCAGAATCTGCCAACATTTACTCTCATGTTGGCATACTTCGCAATCATTAGCTCAAAGCTAAGGCGTAAACTAGCTTCAACATGATTCAGGAGCTTGTAATGACTCGTTCAACCGGATTTGCCACCCGCGCCATTCATCACGCTTATAACCCTCTGGAAAATGACGGTGCGCTGACACCACCGCTGCATTTGACGTCCACGTTTACCTTTGAAACCGCTGAAGCTGGTGGAGAGATGTTCGCTGGAGAGCGTGAAGGTCATATCTACAGCCGTATTTCAAACCCCACATGCGACCTTCTTGAACAACGTATTGCAGTGCTTGAAGGAGCCGAGGCCGGTCTAGCTCTCTCAAGCGGAATGGGCGCGATTACGGCAGTGCTTTGGACCCTGCTGTCGCCAGGTGACGAAGTCATCGTGGACAAAACGCTCTATGGCTGCACGTTCGCCTTCATGCGTCACGGTTTGGCAAAATGGGGAGTCACGATCACGCACGTCGACATGACAGACCCTGAGAACCTGAAAGCAGCCGTATCCGACAAAACCCGCGTTGTCTATTTCGAAACTCCGGCTAATCCGAACATGCGCTTGGTGGACATCGCCGCCAGCGCCGAAATTGCGCACTCGGTCGGTGCAACGGTCGTCGTCGACAATACGTATGCCAGCCCGTATCTGACCCGCCCGATCGAACACGGAGCAGATATCGTTCTGCACTCCGCCACCAAATACCTGGGTGGGCATGGCGATGTGGTAGCCGGTCTGGTTGTCGGGTCCGCCGAACAGATTGCTGAGATCCGCCTTGTTGGAATGAAGGACATGACCGGCGCGGTAATGGCCCCTTTCAACGCGATGCTGATCCTGCGTGGCCTGAAGACACTGAACCTGCGTCTGGATCGCCACTGTGCGTCCGCCAAGGTCGTCGCGGACTTCCTCGAAGCACATCCGGCTGTCGGCGAAGTTTATTTCCCCGGACTTGAGAGTTTTGCCCAGCATGATGTCGCGCAGCGCCAGATGTCCCAACCCGGCGCCATGATAGCGTTTGAAATCAAGTCCGGCCTGTCCGGTGGGATTGAATTCATGAACCGTCTGAACATGATCCAGCGTGCGGTGTCCTTGGGTGATGCAGAAACCCTGATCCAGCACCCCGCATCCATGACTCATTCGACGTATACTCCAGAAGAGCGAGCCGAGCATGGGATCAGCGATGGCCTGATCCGTCTGTCTGTCGGGCTGGAAGATGTCGAAGATATCCTTGCAGACCTGGAGCAGGCTTTGCCCTACCCTGCTCGCAGCGCGGCCTGAACCCGGAGACCACCATGCACATTGATCCCACCCAACTGAAGATCGTGGAACAGCGTCTGCTGTGGTTGTCGCATTGGATGATCCATCATGCCAACCATGTCCGACCAAAGGTGGATGGGATCAAGATCGGTGGCCATCAGGCTTCGTCTGCTTCGATGGTATCGATCATGACCGCGCTCTATTTCTCGGCTTTACGCCCCGAGGACCGGGTCGCAGTCAAACCCCATGCGTCTCCGGTGTTTCATGCGATGCAGTATCTGATGGGTAATCAAACGCGCGAGAAGATGGAAGGTTTTCGCGGATTTGGGGGGGTGCAAAGTTATCCCAGTCGCACCAAGGATGTTGACGATGTTGATTTCTCGACTGGGTCGGTGGGTTTAGGTGTCGCGATCACTTCGTTTGCCTCGATCATTCAAGATTACATCAAGGCCAAAAGCTGGGGCTCAGACGCCCCAATGGGGCGGATGGTGGCTCTTGTAGGCGACGCAGAACTGGACGAAGGCAATGTTTACGAGGCGTTGCAGGAAGGTTGGAAGAACGACCTGCGAAACACGTGGTGGATCATCGATTACAACCGCCAGTCGCTGGACGGTATCGTCCGGGAAGGACTGTTTGAACGGATCGAGAAAGTCTTCGATGCGTTCAGTTGGGATGTCGTGCGTGTTAAATATGGGGTTCTTCAACGCGCGGCCTTTCAAGAGCCTGGTGGTGACCGCCTGCGTGATTGGATCGACGCTTGCCCCAACCAGGACTACTCCGCTTTGACTTTCATGGGTGGTGCGAACTGGCGACAGCGCCTCATGGACGATCTGGGGGATCAGGGGGATGTGACTGCCTTGATTGAAAGGCGGACGGATGCAGACCTCGCAGCCCTTATGGAAAACTTGGGCGGCAACTGCGTCGAGACCATGGCCCAAACATTCGCCGAAATCGATCATGATCGCCCAACATGTTTCCTGGCCTACACAGTCAAAGGTTGGGGCACCCCCATTGCAGGCCACAAGGACAATCACGGTGGGCTGATGAACAATAGCCAGTTTGCCGCGTGGCAGTCGCATATGGGTGTGCCGAAGGGCGAAGAATGGGAGCCGCTTGCGACAGAGCAGAACCCAGAAAAGCTGAAGGATTTCCTCGCGAATACGCCTTTCTTTGCCAAAGGTCCGCGCCGCTATTTTGATGACAAGCTGGATGTGCCGACAATCGGGATCGACACCAGTCGCGAAATCTCGACCCAGATGGCGTTTGGCAAAATCCTTGACGATCTGTCAAAAGGCGACAGCCCATTGGCCGAACGCATAGTGACAACCTCTCCGGATGTGACAGGCACGACAAGCCTTGGTCCTTGGGTTAACCGGCGCAAACTGTTCGCCCGATCCGAGCAAGCCGACGCCTTCATAGAACACCGGATCCCTTCGACGGCGAAATGGGAATTCACGCCGGAAGGGCAGCATATCGAGCTTGGTATCGCCGAAATGAACCTCATGTTGCTTCTAGGAGCGGCGGGTCTGTCGCATTCCCTGTTCGGTAAGCGGCTGATCCCAATTGGCACCGTCTATGATCCATTTGTCAGCCGCGGCCTCGATGCCCTGAATTACGCCTGTTATCAGGACGCGCGTTTCATGTTGGTTGGCACACCTTCGGGCGTCACACTCGCCCCCGAAGGTGGAGCACACCAATCCGTTGGAACACCGCTCATCGGGATGAGCCAGGACGGGTTGGCCGCTTTTGAACCCGCCTTTGCCGACGAGCTGGCGGTGATTATGGAATGGGCCTTCGACTACCTGCAGCGCGATGGTGAAGGGCAGCCCGACGAGCGCACATGGCTGCGCGATGAAACCGGAGGGTCTGTCTACCTGCGCCTGACCACCAACCCGATTGAACAACCTGGAAAGCGTGTCGACGACGAGTTCCGCCAAGGTGCCATCGACGGGGCCTATTGGCTACGAAAACCGGGGCCCAATTGCGAAGTTGTAATCGCCTATCAAGGAGCAGTCGCACCGGAGGCAATCAAGGCCGCCGGTATGATTGGTGAAGGCCGTCGCGACATAGGTGTATTGGCCGTGACATCCGCAGATCGCCTGAATGCCGGATGGACCGCCGCTCAACGAGCGCGTTCCCGCGGTAACCAAGCGGCACGCTCCCACATTGAAACTCTGATGTCCGACCTCCCGCCACACTGCAAGCTGGTCACCGTCATCGATGGTCATCCCGCGACTCTCTCTTGGCTTGGAGCAGTGCTTGGACATCAGACGATCCCCATGGGCGTCGAGCATTTTGGTCAGACCGGAACAATCGGCGATCTATATCGCCACCACTGTATTGACGCAGACGCTATTCTGGAGAAAGTGAATGGGCTGACCCATGGCAGGGCTCTTCACCGTGCATAAGTGGGCTGGACCTGGGCAATAATGTAGAGAACAAACTAGCACTGAGCATAGACCAAGAAAACTATCGGGCCATGTAGACAGTGCTCTTAGGTTCAATGAACCTGCCGGACCTGAACTTGGCTGGTTTGATTGGCGCTGCCGCCTCAAAAACAGGGCTCCTTTGACTAAAAAACAATAACTTGGCCCTCTGCACCGGTCTTCGGGAGGCAGGGGTCGGAGGTTAGAATCCTCTCACTCCAACCAATATATTAAGGGCATTCTGCCGTTTCAGCTTATGGTCAATTTGCTGGATTCTGTGAGCCCTCACACACTTTCAGCGATGAACTGGTATAAATCCACTGCCCTTTTGGTGATTGGATGCATCCCCGCCGCAAGATTCAAAACGGCAAATCGAAGTGTCAGAAACCCTCCAGACAACCACTGGTTTCTCCGGTTGGAAATTCCGAAATCACCGATTTATGGACGGGCTGTGTATATGTCACCCGCGATGCAGTCGACGTATTCGGTTCAACGGACTTCGCATTCAAAAAATTTTGGAGTGCCAAAAGGTGCTGCACCAGAGAACAGCCCGGGCGATTGGATTGCGATCAGCGATGCGCCGTCTACAGCGGAGGTTGTGTCGGTGCGATACATGGGATAAGCAATCCCGCCATCTGCAATTGCGGGACCTACAGCGTGATTGGCCAAAACAATGTTCAACCGCTGTGAAATCTATCCAAGAAAGGCCTTCATGATGCTTGACCTCACCCGCTTTCGTCGTGACTTGCACACGCACCCAGAGATCGGCTTTGACCTTGTCAGAACGCCCCGCCTGATAGGCGAGCAATTGGAGCAAGCTGGCCTGGAGGTCACGCGTGGTATAGGTAAGTCCGGCCTTGTTGCAACGCTGCGCCGAGGCCCAGAGGGAACCGCGTTTGGATTTCGCGCCGACATGGACGCGCTGCCAATAGACGAGGCCAATACATTTGCCCATCGTTCAGACACCCCAGGCAAGTTCCATGGATGTGGTCATGATGGGCACAGCACAATGCTATTGGGTGCGGCCCTAAAGCTTGCGGATGACCCGACGCTAAAGCGAACCATACATTTCATATTCCAGCCCGACGAAGAGAACGGAAATGGAGCCGCCGCGATGATTGCGGATGGACTTTTCGACAGATTTCCCATGTCCGCGATTTTTGGACTGCATAATATGCCTGGTATGCCGCTTGGTCATTTTGCAACGCAGTCGGGAGCGTTTTGTGCGTTCGAGGACAATTTTGAGATTCAGATTGCTGGCCAAGGCGGTCATGCTTCGATGCCGGACAAAGGAATTGATCCTATCGTGACGGGCTCGGCGATTGTGCTGCAGCTACAATCGATCGTATCTCGGTCGTTACCGGCAAGCGAACATGCGGTCGTTTCTGTCACTGAATTCCTCACAGATGGAGCACGTAATATTCTGCCAAGCAACGTGGTGTTGCGGGGGGATTGCCGTGGCTTTTCCAGCGAGGTGTCTGCCACTATCGAGACCAGAATGCGTGCTATTGTGGAGGGCGTGTGTGCCGCGCAAGGTGCCGCGGCGACGCTAAAATACTCAACATCTTTCAGACCGCTCAAGAACAACCCTGAAGCCACTGCAACCATCGTCAGTGCTGCGCGCGAGATAGGTTCGGTAGATGCGGAATTTGGTCAAGTAGGTTTCTCTGAAGATTTTGCCGAGTTTCTGACACACCGCCCCGGCGCGTTCATCCTGATGGGTAACGGACTGGACGGTCCGGCTGCGATGCCCCTGCACAACGCGTCTTATGACTTTAATGACGATGCACTGGATCACGGTGTCGCGTTCTGGGTCAACCTCGCCCATCAGAGCACGTAATTTGATGGTGTCTTTTTAACAAGCCACCGCCCAGGGCTTGTGTTGTTCGACTTCCTGACAATTAACGTATTTGGTTACGCTTGCGGGTGCACAGCCTGACCGCCTATTGGAAACGGTCGGGCTGTTCATTGGATCACAGGCATTCAGCCAGTGAGTTTGCCAAGTTGCGAATGACTTGCGAATAAAGTTCAACTCCGGGATCAAGGTCAGAGCCCAGCGGGTCAATTACAGCAGTCTTTGCTTCGGTACCGTCCAGAACAGTTGCAACAATTCCTGGGTTGAATTGCGGCTCAGTCAAAACGCACTCAATACCTTCTTCCCGGATACGCCCCTGAATGTCCGAGATACGCGCCGGGCTGGGATCGTTTGCATCACCAAGAGAAATTGCGCCAGAAGCACGGAAATCAAAGGCGTCCTCGAAATACTGATAGGCGTCATGGAATACGATAAAACGACCGCCTTGAACTGGCTTCAGTGTTTCAGCTACCTCATCTGACAATGCTGCCATTTCTTCGCGCGCTGCAGCCGCATTTGCAAAATATGCACCAGCGTTGTCAGGATCAGCGGCAGAAAGCTGGGCCGCAACGACATTCAGCCAGATTTCTGCATTCGCCGGTGAAAGCCAGGCATGAGGATCATGCTCGTCGTGCCCGTGATCGTCATGATCAGCATGATCGTCGTGGTCATGATCATCGTGATCCGCATGATCATTGTGATCTTCGCTATCGTGATCATCGTGGTCATCGTGATCGTCGTGGCCATGATCATCATGTGCGTGCTCTTCTTCATGATCGTGATCATCATGCTTTTCGTCTTCCGCATGATCATCATCATGACCATGGTCATGTGCTTCGAATAGTGCGTTCTTACGGAAATCAAGCAGAACCGTTCCATCCGATTCCAGAAGCGTTGTGACCGTGGCACCGTCGCTGAGTGTCTCGACAGCGCCTTCCAACCAGGGTGTCAGATCCTCGCCAATCCAGAACACCAGATCAGCCTCTTGCAGTGCAGAGGCTTCCGAGGGACGCAGGTTGTATTCGTGCGGCGATGCGCCCGCTGGGATGACCAGATCAGGTGTTCCAACACCTTCCATAACACGGGCTACCAACGAGTGGACGGGTGCAATGTCGACGGCCACCTTTGGGGCATCCGCCATGGCTGTTCCACCCATTAACGCAGCGGTGATCGATTGTAAGAGCAGCTTTCTGGACATCGGACCCTCAGTGTGATTGTATAACATTGCGAGCGACATACATGATATGGAATAACATGACAAGTGAAGCCACTCCCAATCCTGTTTGCGACGACGCACTTGTTGGGTTTCATAA
The DNA here is from genome assembly GCF_056533505.1 of Ruegeria sp. G2. Lineage (NCBI taxonomy): Bacteria > Pseudomonadati > Pseudomonadota > Alphaproteobacteria > Rhodobacterales > Roseobacteraceae > Ruegeria > Ruegeria sp. G2. The sequence continues at coordinate 262,316 of NZ_JBQFON010000004.1, forward strand.
ACACGATCACAAAAATTGCGTTGAGACTGCGCTGACCACAGCTGAAGCTCGGTGCAAACAAGAAGGGTTACGGCTAACGCCTGTGCGGCGAAAAGTACTTGAAATGTTGCTCCAGGAGCATCGAGCCTTGGGGGCCTATGCTATTCTTGATGCGCTGCGCGAGGAAGGGTTTGGTTCGCAGCCACCAGTGGCTTACCGTGCGCTTGATTTTCTTGTCCAAAATGGATTTGTTCACAAGATCGAACGTTTGAACGCATTTGTCGCGTGTTCTCATCCCGGAGCAGACCATTCGCCGGCGTTCATGATCTGCCGAAAATGTGACGCTGTGGCCGAAGCGCAGTCTGCACCAGCCAAGGGGATACTTGGCGCAGCTGCACGTGCAACGGGTTTTGAAATAGAGCGAACGGTTGTAGAAGCCGAAGGGCTTTGCCCCAGCTGCACTGAAAAGGCGTAGAAATGACCTTGATCTCTGTTGAGAATCTCAGCGTACGTTACGGCGCGAATACAGTTCTGCGACATGTAGATATGGTTGTCGAGGCCGGAGAGATAGTAACCATCGTCGGTCCCAACGGATCAGGCAAGACCAGCCTGTTGAGGGCCATCATTGGTGCAACAAAACCAGCCGCAGGACAGGTTTCATTGAAACCAGGATTGAAAATTGGATATGTGCCTCAAAAACTGCACATCGATCCGACACTGCCAATCTCGGTCGAGAGGTTCATGCGGCTGACCGATCGCGTTTCCAAAGTAGAATGCGAAAAAGCGCTCGAAACTGCCGGGGTGCCAGATCTGCTGAAACGACAGATGTCGCAATTGTCAGGTGGGCAATTTCAGCGTGTGCTGCTGGCGCGGGCCCTGATAAACCAACCAGATGTATTGCTATTGGACGAGGCAACGCAGGGACTCGACCAACCGGGATCGGCTGCGTTTTATCACCAGATCGAAGAAGTCAGGCGCGAAACCGGATGCGCCATTCTGATGATCAGCCACGAATTGCACGTGGTCATGAGCGCTTCAGATCGCGTGGTCTGCCTGAACGGACACGTGTGTTGCGAAGGCTCCCCCGCTGTGGTGGCCTCGGCCCCGGAATACCGCGCTCTGTTCGGGACCGGAACAGGCGGTGCGTTGGCCTTATATCGGCATGATCATGACCATGATCACGATCACTGTGAAACCTCTCAAGAAGCGGCAGAATAATGCTTGATGATTTTATGACACGCGCAACGCTGGCAGGCGTTGGCGTGGCTTTCGCCGCAGCCCCGCTGGGCTGCTTTGTCGTGTGGCGTCGGATGGCGTATTTCGGAGATGCCACAGCGCATGCCGCAATCTTGGGGATCGCGCTTTCGCTGACATTTCAGTTGTCAGTCTTTACCGGGGCGTTGGCCGTCGCGCTTGCGATGGCGCTTACCGTAACACTGTTGTCCGGGCGCGGGTATGCGATGGATACTCTGCTAGGTGTTATGGCGCATTCCGCCCTCGCATTTGGCCTCGTCGCCGTTTCCTTTCTGTCCGGCGTACGAATTGACCTTATGGCCTACCTCTTCGGCGATATCCTTGCCGTATCGCGTACTGATCTGCTTGTAATCTGGGGCGGCGCCGTCCTTGTCGTAGCGCTGATCGCGTGGCGCTGGTCTCACCTTCTGACGGCCACGTTAAACGAAGAACTGGCATATGCCAGCGGCTTCAACCCCAGACGCGAGCAGTTAATCCTGACATTGGCGCTTGCCGTAACAGTGGCAGTGGCAATCAAGGTGGTGGGTGTTCTTTTAATCGCTGCAATGCTGATCATACCTGCTGCAGCGTCTCGAAGTTTGGCGCGATCACCGGAATCGATGGCATTGATCGCCGCCGCTATCGGCGCATTCTCGGCGGTCACTGGTCTAAGGGCGGCCTATATGTTCGATACACCTGCCGGGCCGTCCATCGTCTGCGTGGCCGCAATTTTATTTGCCTGCCTCAGTGTCGTCGGATTGCAAACACGCGACCGATCCAAGCTCAATTAGGTTCGACGCAAAATCTGCGCAGGCGTTTCATTCCTTTAGTCATGACGGACATGATGTACCCGACACCCGCATTCGGTAGAATTGCCCTACGGTACTGAGAGCTTAGTCACAGCCCGCCATTCAGGTCTGATTCAGGGTTATAGATGTCGGATTTGAGAGTATCCAATTCACCAAAATAAAGCGATTCTTTGGAAAAAGGTCTGATTCATGCGATATTCCGGTTTCACCGTCATCAAAGAAGCGCTTCGCGGTCACAAAGGATGGAAACCGGCGTGGCGTGATCCCGAACCCAAACAGAAATATGACATTGTCATCATCGGCGGCGGAGGTCACGGTCTGTCGACGGCCCATTACCTTGCCAAAGTGTACGGCTTTCGCAATGTTGCTGTGATCGAGAAAGGCTGGATTGGCGGCGGCAATGTCGGGCGCAATACGACCATCATACGTTCAAATTATCTGCTGGATGGTAATGAACCTTTCTACGAATTCTCATTGAAACTGTGGGAAGGTCTTGAACAGGACCTGAATTACAATGCAATGGTCAGTCAGCGCGGGATTATCAACCTGATCCACTCGGACGCACAGCGCGACGCCTTCACGCGACGCGGCAATGCCATGATTCTAAACGGCGCGGATGCCGAACTGCTGGATGCCGAACAGGTACGCAAGGAGTATCCGTTCCTCAATTTTGACAACGCGCGTTTCCCGATCAAAGGCGGTCTGGCTCAGCGACGCGGCGGCACCGTTCGTCACGATGCCGTAGCATGGGGCTATGCGCGCTCGGCGGATAGCCACGGCGTCGATATCATTCAGAATTGCGAAGTCACCGGATTCCACATCGAAAACGGCAGATGCGTGGGCGTTGAAACTTCGAGAGGATTCATTGGGGCCGGTAAGGTTGGCTGTGCCGTTGCTGGGAATTCGGGGCGTCTGATGGGAATGGCGGGTATGCGACTGCCGATTGAAAGCCACGTGCTGCAAGCGTTTGTCTCCGAGGGTTTGAAGCCGCTTCTGCCGGGCGTCATCACTTTTGGTGCGGGACATTTCTATGTCAGCCAATCCGACAAAGGCGGCTTGGTATTTGGAGGCGATATCGACGGCTACAACTCCTACGCTCAGCGCGGAAACCTGCCAGTAGTTGAAGATGTCTGCGAAGGCGGCATGGCGCTGATGCCAATGATCGGCCGCGCGCGACTGCTGCGCATGTGGGGCGGGATCATGGATATGTCCATGGACGGGTCGCCCATTATCGACCGCACACATATCGACGGGCTCTATTTCAATGGCGGCTGGTGCTATGGCGGCTTCAAGGCCACTCCTGCATCGGGCCATTGTTTCGCGCATCTGCTGGCAAAGGACGAGCCGCACCCAACCGCGACCGCCTATCGTTTTGACCGCTTTCGCACCGGTCGGATGATTGATGAAAAAGGTATGGGAAATCAGCCCAATCTGCACTGAGGAAGCCAAAAATGATCATCCAACATCCATTGCTGGGTCCCCGTGACAGTTCAGAGTTCGTGTATCTGGGTGACGCGTCCTTGATAGACCGTCCCGACTGGCAGGCCGAAAACGCAGCTGAGACACTCTATGACTACGCCTATCTGCGCGACAATCCAGCGGGCGAACACCGTGAGCTGTGGTTTCACGAAGGGGGGGATCGATCCTGGCTCGTCGTGACACGCAATACGGTTACGCATGAGATTTCGAAAGTGGAATTGGCCCGTGATGTAGCCCGGATGCGAGGACGTTCCAAATGACCCAAGTCAACCGGCTCAACGGCGGCCAAATCGACCGCACCAGTACTCTGAATTTCAAATTTGACAACCGCAACTTCACGGCGCATCCGGGAGACACTCTGGCATCCGCCCTTCTAGCCAACGGCGTGCGCCTGATTGGGCGATCATTCAAATACCACCGCCCCCGTGGTATTTTGAGCGCCGGGTCTGAAGAGCCCAACGCCTTGGTTGAACTGCGTACGGGCAATCGAAAAGAACCCAACACACGGGCCACGACGATCGAGATGTTTGACGGGCTCGAAGCGCATTCTCAGAACCGATGGCCAAGCCTCAGGTTTGACGCGATGGCGATCAATGATCGGTTTTCAAATTTTTTGACTGCAGGCTTCTACTACAAAACCTTCATGTGGCCCGCCGCATTCTGGGAGAAGCTCTATGAACCTGTTATCCGCCGGGCTGCAGGGCTGGGCACCATGTCGATGCAGGAAGACCCTGATGAATATGACAAGGGATTTAGGCACTGCGACCTTCTAATTATCGGCGCGGGTCCGGCAGGATTGATGGCAGCGCTGACCGCCGGTCGTGCGGGGTCCGACGTGATACTGGCGGATGAGGATTTTGCCCTCGGTGGTCGTTTGAATAGCGAAACTTACTCGCTGAACGACGACATCGCTGCAAACTGGATTACACAGACGGTGGCGGAGTTGTCCGCGATGCCGAATGTCCGCCTGATGCCGCGCACAACCGTTATCGGTGCTTTTGATCATGGAATTTACGGGGCAGTCGAACGGAAAGGCGATCATCTGTCCGCTCCATCCGAGGGCAAACCCCGTCAAATCCTATGGCGCATCTATTCTGGGCGCGCCCTCTTGTGCGCGGGCGCAACCGAGCGCCCGATTGCCTTTGAGAACAATGATCGGCCAGGCATCATGCTAGCCGGAGCGCTGCGCAGTTATGCTAACCGTTTCGCCGCCACCCCCGCGCAACGCGTGGCTATTTTTACCAACAATGACGATGGCCACCGCACCGCAGCCGATCTGCACGCCAAAGGGGTGAAAATCGCGGCCGTTGTTGACATTCGGCCCGAGGCCCCTCTGAACGGTGACTATGAGGTGCTGCGCGGCGCTGAGGTTATCGATACCAAAGGGCGTCTTGGTTTAACTTTCGCCGAAGTCAAATTGGCCGACGGCTCAAACCGCACATTGGATGTTGGTGCGCTTGGTATCTCAGGCGGTTGGAACCCGAATGTGCACCTGACCTGCCACCAACGCGGTCGCCCGGTCTGGAATGAGACCCTGTCTGCCTTTGTCCCCAGCGATACGTTGCCTCCGGGCCTGACAGTCGCCGGAGCCGCAAATGGCATCATGTCCACCCATGGTGCCTTGAAATCCGGTGCCGAAGCCGCCACCCACGCACTTGACTTGAAAAGCGATGCCATCGCGATACCAACGGCCGAAGATGCTCCGGTCACTCAGACGCCATTCTGGTATGTCCAAGGCTGCTCGCGGGCATGGCTGGATCAACAGAACGACGTAACTGTCAAAGACGTAAAGCTCAGCCATCAGGAAGGCTTCCAGTCGGTCGAGCATCTCAAACGTTACACCACGCTGGGCATGGCAACCGATCAGGGTAAGACTTCGAACATGGGCGGCTTGGCAATTATGGCCGAAATCGCCGGGAAATCCATTCCGCAAGTCGGCACCACTATCTACCGCCCACCCTATACGCCAGTGCCAATAGCAACCTTTGCGGGCCGTATGAGGGGTAAGGAATTTCACCCCACCCGTCTGACACCATCACACCACTGGGCCAAAGAGCGCGGTGCAGTGTTTGTTGAAGTCGGCAACTGGTTGCGCGCTCAATGGTTCCCGTTACCGGGAGAAACGCATTGGCGGCAATCCGTTGACCGCGAAGTGCGCCAGACTCGTGCCTCGGTCGGGGTGTGCGATTGCACCACGCTGGGCAAGATTGATGTACAGGGCACCGATGCAGCGGATTTCCTGAACCGGATCTATTGCAATGGTTTTGCCAAGCTAGCCGTCGGCAAAACCCGCTATGGGCTTATGCTGCGTGAAGATGGCATTGCAATGGATGATGGCACCGCAGCACGGCTGGCCGAAGATCATTTTGTGGTTACAACAACGACGGCCAATGCGGTAAAAGTTTACCAGCACATGGAGTTTGTCCGGCAATGCCTATTCCCGGACATGGACGTGCAATTGATCTCGACCACCGAAGCCTGGGCACAATACGCTGTTGCTGGCCCGAATTCACGTAAGTTGCTGCAGAAAATAGTGGATCCGGAATTCGATATCTCGAATGACGGTTTCCCCTTTATGGCCTGCGGCAACATTACCGTTTGCGGTGGATTACGTGCTCGTCTGTTCCGGATATCATTCTCGGGTGAATTGGCATTCGAGATCGCGGTCCCATCCCGCTATGGCGATGCCCTCATGCGACGATTGATGGTCGAAGGCGAAGAATTCAACGTGGTGCCCTATGGCACTGAAGCACTGGGCGTTATGCGGATCGAAAAAGGTCATGCGGCGGGCAACGAACTAAACGGGACCACCACCGCACTGAACCTTGGCATGGGTCGGATGGTATCAAAGAAGAAAGATAGCATTGGCTCAGTTCTGTCAGAGCGTGAAGGGCTGAACGAGGCTGATGCGTTGAACATGGTCGGCGTCAAACCCGTGAACACCGCGGATAAGATCACCGCTGGCGCGCATCTCATGGATGCATCCGGTCCGGTCGATGCAGCGCATGATCAGGGCTATGTCACCTCAGCCGCCTTCTCGCCTTCTCTGAACTGCTATATCGGTCTGGGCTTTCTGAAGAACGGAAGTGACCGTCATGGCGAAAAGATGCGCCTTGTGTCGCCGCTAACCGATCTGACCGTCGAGGTCGAGATTGTTTCGTCCCATTTTGTCGACCCTGAGGGAGAACGGCTCCGTGCATGATCTTATCGCGTTAACCGCACTTGGTGGAGCAAACCCGGAAACCTGCACTATTGGCAGCGTAACCTGCAGTGAAGTCCCCGATGTTGCGCTGGCTTCGGTCGCGGCGCGCCTGGGACGTGAAGGCGAAACTCATTCGGCGTTGGCCGCTTTGATCGGGCAGAAGGCACCTGGTATCTGTCAGTTTTCAGGACAAACCCTCATAGCCTTTTGGGCTGGACCCGAACAATGGATTGTCGAGGCTCCCTTCGAAAGTCATGAGGGTCTTGCGGAATTGGTGAAAGATGGCACCAAAGATGCTGCTTCGGTGTCCGAACAGACGGATGCCTGGGCCCGGTTTGATCTAAAAGGTCCCGATGTTCAGTCGGTGCTGGAATTGTTGTGCAATCTGGACTGCAAAAATTTGGCGACAGGCGGCGCAGCACGAACCTCAATTCACCACCTGGCATGCTTCCTCCTGCGCCGGTCAACCGATTTGTTCAGTATATACGCTCCGCGATCTTCAGCCCAATCTCTGCAACATGCGATTGTCACTGCAATGAAGTCCGCACTGTGACACGCTGTTCAGCTTGAGGGCAGCGGAGCATTATCCTCAACTCGAAAGCGGTTGATCCGACGGCGGTCCTCGCTTGGGCTCAAGCCGAAGGCCGCGCGATAATGAGTCACCAACGGTGCGACAGAACTATATCCGACTGCTGCCGCAATTTCAGAGATTGGGTCTTTTGTATACACCACCATCTGCCGCGCCGCCTTCATACGCATCGCGCGAAAATAATGGCTGGGGCTTTGTCCGGTGGCCTGCTTGAATGCGCGTTCGATCTGACGCGGAGTGACACCCGTCTGACGCGCGACCTCGGTGATCGAAATCGGCTGACCGACGCTGCCCGCGAACAACTCGATCGATTTGGTAACAAGCGGCGGCAATCTGTCACCGGAAACCGATTGACGGACATTCGGAACCTGTTGTTTTACACTCGTTCCACGCATCATCGGGTGCTGGAACCAGCAAGCCACTTCATGCGCGACCTCACTACCCAATCGATCTTGGATCAGATGCAGGGCCAGATCAAAGGCTGCGGCTGCCCCTGCCGCGGTATAACGATTGGCAGCAGATACAATCACCTCGCGCCGAGCCTCGATATCTGGAAACTCGGCCTCAAAAGCAGCCTCATAGCACCAATGTACGGAAACCGGACACCCGGTCATGACCCCTGAGCGGACCAAAGGGAAAACGCCACCACTGATACCCCCAAGAACTGCTCCATGTCGCGCGAGCGCGCGCAATGCACCATTGCCCTGCTTTGGATCTCGGAACCCGGCTACGGGACTGCTGAGCATGAAGAGGATATCGATGGATTGACAATCAGATAGAGGCCGGTCGGCCTCGAACCCGACATTGGCGCTGGACCTGACTTTCTGCCCTGCCTCAGAAACCAGATGCCAGCAAAAAGCCTCCTGTCCCGCTATCTCGTTTGCTGCCCGCAGGGGTTCAATCACCGAGGTCAAACACGCCATCGGAAACCCATCAAACAGCAAAATGCCCAACTCGATTGTTTTTTCAGCCAGCATGATATTTTCGCTATCAGGAAATATTGTTGATATGTTAGCCCGTATGGAAGTTGCGATGCACGGTACATGTTTGCAGAAACAGGCAACTCAAGTATAGCAATATGCTGAATGTCCAGAACAGAAAATCGCGACACCGAAATGCCTACCAATCTGACGCAAAATCCGCATTCCTTTCGGGCAGGCGAACGAGAGAAGGTGTTAGAAGTTGCGATCGGGCGCGAAGTTCGGGCCTTTCGCAAACAGCAAAACATCACTGTTGCCTACTTGGCCCAATTAACCGGTTTGTCGATCGGCATGTTGTCGAAAATCGAAAACGGCAACACCTCTCCTTCATTGACGACCCTGCAGTTGCTGGCAAATGCGTTGTCAGTGCCGCTGACAAGTTTTTTCCGACAGTTCGAAGAACGCCGAGAAGCCGTCCACACAAAAGCCGATGAAGGGGTGGAGCTTGAACGCGAAGGGACACGCGCCAATCACCAATATAACTGACTGGGACACTTGGGTGCGAACGGATCGGGCGTAATCGTGGAGCCGTATTTGATCACGCTCACTGCCAAATCCGACATTTTTCCGACATTTCAACACGGCGGGATCGAAACAATTTACATGCTTGAGGGCGAAGTAGATTATCGCCATGGGGATCAGATCTATCCGCTGAAAGCTGGCGACACCCTGTTTTTCGACGCCGACGCTCCACACGGACCAGAAAGATTGGTGAATCTGCCAGCACGTTATATTTCGATCATCAGTTACCCTCAAACAAACTGAACAATGGCATTTTTTGAAAATATCGATGCGTCCTGAGGGCGGTTTCGCTATGCCGCAAGAATTGGATCTCCAATCCGACAAGCAAAAGTGTTGATCCGGTTACAAGAGCTACGCTGCCTCTGACGATGTAAGAAACTTCGTTATGCACCCGTCAATTTCCAGACGACCTATCAAGTGTCCATCAACCGATATGCCTCCTTGGCATTTCCGCCCATGATCGCGCTTTTTTCCTCGGCATTGAGCTCTGATAGCAAAGCATCTGTTGCCTCGAGCCAACGCGCGTAGGTACTGACCAAAGTACAAACTGGCCAATCGCTACCCCATATCAATCGACTTGGGCCAAATGTGTCCAACAAATGAGAAACATAAGGGCGTAAATCATCCACGGACCAATCAGGTTTTGCTTCGGTCACAAGGCCTGACAGCTTGCAATAGGCATCCGTGTCCACAGCCAACGCAGCCATGTCTTCCGCCCAGCCTGATACTATACCATCCCGTATGAAAGGCTTTGAGCTGTGATCAATAACCACCCGCATCTTTGGGTGGCGTGAAAGAAGCTCTCGCAAAGGCTTCAGCTGACCAGGAAGTGTCAATGCGTCAAATGTAAGGTCATTATCTGTTACTGCCTCATAAGCGGGGGCCAGCGCTTCACCAAGCATCCATTCGGGGTCTGGAATATCCTGGATCATTGGTCGGACGCCTACAAATTTCGGGCTCTGTGCCAGATGCCCCAAAGTCGCCGCCATTTCCGAGCCTTCAAAATCGACCCAACCGACGACTCCTTTGATAAAGTCTATCTGCTCTGCAAGACCCAACAGGAACTCTGTTTCGGCGACTGTGGGAGCTGCTTGCACCAAAATCGTGCCCCCGATTTCTGCAGACTCCAACAAGGGCTCCAGATTTGGTGGAAGAAAGTCACGATAAATGTCACCTAGTTCAGGTGTAAGCCATCCGTAATCTGTGCGCTGTGTCGTCCAGAAATGTTGATGGGCGTCAATTCGCATGAATTATTGATCCCTATATGGATTTGTTTCAGGGATTGGTGCCGCTTCGTGCAATAGACCTTTGGCACGCAATTCATGCCAAAAGGCACCCGGAATGTCTTCGTCGGCCCACCTCATGGTGTCCTCCAGTTCACTCGTGTCCCGCAGACCGGGGATGACAGAAACGACCGCTGGATGGGCCAAGGGAAACTGTAATGCCGCAGCAGAAAGCGTGACATTATGGTCCCGTGCGCTATCGCGCAATCGCGCGATCTTGGAGGCGACATCCGCCGGAATTGCTTCATAATTCCATGTATCGCCACCCACGAGAGCGCCGGAATTGTAAGGCCCACCTACAATGATTGACGTTTCGGTGGCCATACACTCGGGCAGAAGTTTATCCAGTGCCATTTGCTCCAAAAGCGTATAGCGCCCCGCAAGGAGGAATATATCCCAATCTCCTACCGCAAAGGCCTCGCGGCATATCGCGATTTCGTTGACCCCAAGTCCAATGGCCTTGATCGCTCCACTACTGCGAAGTTCGTCCAGTGCACGGTAGCCCCCATCACATAAATTTTTGAAGTGCTTAGTATTTTCTTCGACCCCATGCGTGAATTCGCCGATATCATGCACAAAAAGAATATCAATCCGATCCAGCCCCAACCTTTGCAAACTGTCTTCAAATGATCGCATGATCGCGTCATAGCCATAGTCAAACCTTGGAGTGAACGGCAGCGGGTCAGGCCAACCCAACCCGGCAGGGTCGTCATGCATCCCGAATTCAAGAAGCCGCCCCACCTTAGTTGACAGGATATAATCCCGCCCACGCAACGCATCCCCTATCGCGCGCTCGGACCGACCGAAACCGTAGAATGGAGCGGTATCATAGTACCGATATCCACGTCCCCAGGTTTTGGCCAGCATGTCTGTTGCGGCGTTGTTGTCATTTGCACGCAACAAACCGCCCAGTGGCGCGCCGCCAAATCCCAGCACAGGCAGATTCAAGCGTCCATTCAACAAACTGCGTGTCGGAAACCGCGAATTGCTCATAAACCGTGATCATCCTGTATCGCATTGCCGAGGAAGTAATTTGTCAGTTGTTCTGCTATTTCGGCAAAAACCTGTTCGGTTTCATCTATCGTCGCCGTTCTCAGATTGTCGACACGCTCGAGGTAAGGACAGCTCAACGCCGCTACGATTTCACCTGAAGGGTTAAAAATCGGAAAACTCAGGTTCGTTACTCCGATCGTAGTATCTGACACACCCCGATAGAATCCCGATTGCCGAATTACTCTCAATTCTTCAAAAAACTTTTCTCTGTCCAATGGCGGCTCACCCAATGCGAGCCGATGCTGTTCCAATAATTCTTCAATCTCATCCTCCGGTCGAAACGCTGCCAGAACCCTGCCCGTGCCAGTGTTCCACAACCCAATAACCGAACCGGTTCGAATGGCCAGTCCCCAGTGCCCCGGCGCTTCGACCGACGAAACGATGACAATATTGCCTCCACTTTCCATGCCAATCTGGCAGGATTGCCAGACCCGCTTAGTAACGCGCCGCAGCAGGGGTGTCGCAACCTCTAACAAGCGAGCAATCGGGGAATATCGTTGGGCCGTAGCAAATAGTTTCAGGCTAAGGCTGTATCCATCACCGGATTGAGTCTTTGACACATACCCATGCTGCACAAGTGTGGCGAGCATTCGAAAGATTTCATTCTTTGAACGCCCTAAGGCGCGCGCGATTTCCGTCTGGGTCAAAGGTTCCTGGCTGGTCGAAAGAAGCTCCAATATCTCCAGACCCTTTTCCAGGGCAGGCGCACGATATTTGGCTTCGGCCTGGGCAGGCGCGGAATTCGATTGTTCTTTCATGCATTCAGTCTTTGCTGATCACTCTCCAAAAAACAAGTGTTGATTTTTATTTGAAACCAAGTTTTATATTTAAGCGCTATTGGAGTTTCTATCGGAGCTCTGGTGTTGCAAAAATGGGAGGAGAAACAGTGAAGTCCGTACTTTTCAACAGCTTGGTTGCCTGTACCGCGCTCGTCGCCGTGTCAGAATCAGCTGCGGCGCAAGATTATGGAAGCTTTCCAGGCGTAACGATCGACGCCAAACTCATCGGCGGCCAACAGTACGAGGCGCTATATGGGCGCATCGCGGACTGGGAGGCTTTGACCGGAGCGAAGGTCAATATCCTTTCAAAAAAGAGCCACTTTGAAATCGACCGCGAAATCAAATCTGACATGGCGGCCGGCACGACCGATTGGTGCGTCGGCTCAAACCACAGCTCATTTGCCCCGCAATATGAGGGGCTCTATACCGATTTGAATGCCTTGGTTTCACCGGATATTGTAGCCGAGTTCGTTCCCGGAAACATCGGTGCCGCAACAGTTGGCGGTGAGTTGCTGATGCTGCCACGCGCCCAGTTCGACGTGTCGGTGCTCTATTATCTCAAATCGAACTACACCGATCCGGAAAAGGCGGCTGAATTCAAGGCTGAATACGGTTATGACTTGGCGGTGCCGGAAACATGGGAGCAGGTCAAAGATCAGGCGATCTTCTTTGCTGACCCACCTAACTTCTACGGCACCCAGTACGCTGGCAAGGATGAAGGCGTCGTCGGACGTTTCTATGAAATGCTGATTGCCGAGGGCGGTCAATACTTGAGCGATGACTATTCACCTGCGTTCAACTCCGAGGAAGGCGTTCGCGCGTTGCAATGGTTTGTTGATCTGTATCAGGCCAATGCCGTACCAGCGGGCACCACATCCTATGTCTGGGACGATCTCGGGCAGGGATTTGCTTCCGGCACGATCGCTCTAAATCTGGATTGGCCAGGCTGGGCAGGATTCTTCAATGACCCTGAATCATCGAAAGCTGCGGGCAATGTAGGCGTTGCGGTGCAACCCATGGGTTCTGCAAAACGCACGGGCTGGGCGGGCCTGCACGGTTTCTCGGTAACGAACGACTGCGCGAACAAGGAGGCAGCGGCTTCATTTGTGATGTATCTTACAAGTGAAGAAAGCCAACTGGCCGAGTCCTCAGGTGGCTCACTTCCAACGCGCACGGCAGTCTGGAATGCAAATCTGGAAACAGCAGCCAACGGTGACGATGCCTTCCGCGCCGAAGCACTTGCGGCCTTTGCTGAAGGGGCCAAGCATTCATTCGCCGTTCCCCCGATCCCGGAATGGGGGGAAACTACGAATATCGTGTTCCCTGAACTGCAAGCAGCTATTGTAGGTGACAAAACTGCTCAGCAAGCGTTGGATGACGCAGCTGCAGAGGTTGACGAACTGATGCAGGATGCGGGCTACTACTGAGCCTCCCAGTAACAATCAGGCGGGGCGTAATCCCCGCCTGACCTGAATTCCGACAGATTGAGGGTCGAAATGCGCCGCCGCATTCCCGAGTGGTTTGTTCTGCTAATGCCTGCGTTCATTGTTATCGCGGCAGTTGTGCTCATCCCACTTATCTTTTCGCTATACTCCAGCTTCACGCCCTACAAATTGACACGGCCATCAACGCTTTGGACGTGGATCGGCGAAAGAAATTATGAACGTATCCTAACAGATTGGAAATTCTGGGCCGCCTTCGGGCGTACAATCCTTTTTCTGACCATTGCATTGAACCTCGAGCTCATCTTCGGCTTGGGCATTGCGCTGATGGTTAACAAGGTAACCTGGGGTCAGAGAACGCTGAGAACGGTTCTGATGTTCCCGATGATGTTCTCGCCCATTCTTGTGGGCTTTCAGTTCAAGTTCATCTTCAACGACAATGTCGGCCTGGTTAACAATGTCCTGCAGTCCCTTGGATCCGACGCTGCATTGCCGTGGCTGGTTGACGGAAAACTGGCAATGTTCTCGATCCTTTTTGCCGAGATCTGGATGAGCACATCCGTCTTTGCAATACTCATCCTCGCTGGGTTGTTCGCAATGCCGCGAGATCCGCTGGAAGCGGCTAAGGTTGACGGTTGTACGCCATGGCAGAGCTTCCGACACATTACCCTGCCGTTCCTGATGCCATTTATCTATATCGCGATGACAATCCGATCTTTGGATGTGGCGCGGGCCTATGACATCGTGCAGATCATGACCGGAGGTGGCCCCGCGCGCCGGACTGAGCTTCTTTGGACATTAATGAGCCGCACGGGCTATGTGGATGCGAAGATGGGTCTGGCCAATGCTATGGGCTATGTCTCGATCCTGCTTTCGATCGCCTTCACGATCTATTTCTTCCGCAAACTCAGCGCGGCGCGTGCTGAACTGGGAATGGGGTCGTAATCGATGGATCGCAACCAAGCTCATCGAAACCGCCGACGCATGCTAAAGGGCCTGCATTTCGTCGGCCTCTTTCTCGTGATGTCCATAATCTGCATTCCCGGGCTCTGGATCATCCTGAATAGCTTCCGGCCGACGGTCGAAATCATGGCGAAACCACCGGTGTGGAACCCGCGCTTCACGCTTGACCACTATCGCGCAATGTTCGGAGGTGCAGGTCAGGGCGGGGTCCCTGTCTTCTCGTATCTTTGGAACTCGATCGTGATCTCGGTGACTTCGACGGGAATTGCAGTTCTTATAGGAATGTCTGGCGGTTATGCATTTGCGCGTTACAAATTCTCCGGAAAGTCAGGTTATTTCGTTGGCCTCATGCTGTTTCGAGCAGTTCCCGGAGTGGCCCTTTCCCTGCCCTTGTTCATCGTATTTGCCAAGGTTGGAATCATCGACACCCATTTCGGGCTGATCCTCGTATATGTCGCAATGAACGTGCCTTTTACCATTTGGTTGACCGATGGGTTCTTCCGGCAAATCCCCAAAGAGCTGCACGAGGCGGCCGAGATCGATGGGTGCACCCGTTGGCAGGCCTTCTGGAAAGTCGAGTTTCCAGTGGCCCGCTCGGGTGTTGCATCGGCGGCGATCTTTGCCTTCCTGACCTCGTGGAACGAGTTTGCGCTAGCGTCGCAACTGACTCGGTCAGTGGGCTCAAAGACCATGCCGGTCGGCTTGCTGGATTTCACTGCCGAATTCACCATCAACTGGGGCGGCATGTGTGCCTTGGCGGTTCTTATGATCCTACCCGCGCTGATCCTCACCTTTATCGTCCAGAAACACCTGATTGCCGGCCTGACCTTCGGCGGCGTCAAAGGATAATAGAATGACAGAAGTTACCCTTTCCAATGTGATCAAACGCTATGGGGAGCATCAGGCGGTTCACGGCATTGATCTTGAAATTCGTGACGGTGAATTTGTGGTGTTGGTCGGGCCATCGGGTTGTGGCAAATCCACGACGTTGCGGATGATCGCCGGGCTTGAAGATATTTCAGGCGGGGAGGTTACGATCGGCGGGCGGGTCGTGAACGATCTGCCCCCACGCGAGCGTAACATCTCGATGGTGTTTCAGAATTATGCCCTTTATCCACATATGAGCGTCCGCGAGAACCTGGGTTTTTCGCTGCATATCGCAAAACGTCCCGAAAGCGAGATTACATCAGCGGTCAACGAAGCGGCTGCAATTCTTGGCCTAGAAGAGTTGATGGACCGCAAACCAGCCGCTCTGTCCGGTGGTCAACGCCAGCGTGTCGCCATGGGTCGTGCCATCGTTCGGCATCCGGACGTATTTTTGTTCGACGAGCCTCTCTCCAATCTCGATGCAAAGCTGCGCACGCAAATGCGCGTGGAAATCAAAAAACTGCATCAGAAAGTCGGGAATACGATCATCTACGTGACCCATGATCAGGTCGAAGCCATGACGCTTGCTGATCGGATCGTTCTGATGCGTGATGGCCATATCGTACAGGTTGGCACGCCGTTAGAGTTGTTTAACGCGCCCGTGAACACCTTTGTTGCGACATTCATCGGGTCACCACCGATGAATTTGCTGGATGGGGTGGTAACAGAAAACAGAACTGTTCGGCTTATCGATGGTCAGGAACTCCCGATACCTTCGTCGCCGCGGGAAAGTGTGCAGCCGGGCCAGAAGGTCAAATATGGTTTCAGGGCAGATAATCTGAGCCCTGTGGGTCACGGCGTATCTGACGAGGGCGAGACTGCGGACATCGCCCTCAGGATAGATCTTTCAGAACCGCTTGGAACGGAGACTTTGTTATTTGCGACGCTCGCGAGCACTGAAATCCAATGTAAGATGCTGAACCCGCGCCCCGTTTCGTCAGGCGAAACAATGACCTGCCGATTAGCGCTTGAAAAAGCACACATCTTCGACGCTCAAACCACCCAAGTGATCCGGAGCAACTGAAATGGCGAAAATCACCCATGTAGAGATCAAGATGATCGATCTGGTGCCAAAGGTTAAACGGGTCGATGCAATCCAGTCCTTTGTAAGTCAAGAGACTCCAATCATTATTCTACGTGACAGCGACGGTGCACGGGGTGTCGGTTACACCTATACAATCGGAACTGGTGGTCCCTCGGTTGTTGCCCTACTGAAAGAGACGCTTGCGCCTGCCTTGATCGGAAAAGATCCCGAGCGTTTTGAACAGATCTGGCGTGAGCTTCTATACCTCACTCATGCAACAGCGGTCGGCGCAATTACATCGCTAGCACTGGCTGCGATCGATACGGCACTTTGGGACTTGAACTGCTGCAAGAAGGGCCTGCCCTTGTGGAAGGCCGCCGGTGGGGCGAAAGACAAAATGCGCCTCTACACGACAGAAGGTGGTTGGCTACATTATTCAACATCAGAACTTGTTGAAAACGCGCTCGCGGCAAAGGAGGAAGGTTTCAAAGGTTCCAAAATCAAAGTCGGCTCGGAACTAATTGCGCAGGATCGAGCCAGATTGGGGGCTGTGCGTGAGGCCGTGGGCAATAACTTCGAAATTATGACCGACGGGAACCAGAGCTTTAGCCTGTCGGAATCAATCCGCTGTGCACGCATGCTGGAAGAACTGAACATTGCGTGGTTTGAAGAACCCATCAAAGCGGATGATGTCTCGGCGCATGTTGAACTTGCCCGACATACCAGCGTTCCTGTTGCCGTTGGTGAAAGCATGTACTCGATCAGCCAATTCAAGGACTACATGCAAACGGGTGCAGCTTCGATCATTCAGGTGGATGTCGCCCGGATCGGGGGCATCACCCCGTGGCTGAAAACAGCACACATGGCCGAAGCTTTCAACATCGCCGTTTGCCCCCATTTTCTGATGGAACTTCATCTTCCTTTGGTATGTGCTGTGTCAAATGCCACGTGGCTTGAGCATATCCCCCAATTGGACAGTGTGACCAAATCTGGCATGCAAATGATAGACGGGCACGGCATTCCATCCGAGGCTCCCGGGTTGGGAATCGATTGGGATTGGGATGCCATCAGGGCCATGGAACTGGTCTCGCACAACGTCAAAGATGCAGCGTGAGAGGAGTTCGACACGTGCACCGGATGGGAATGATGATCGGGATCAAACCTGAGATGATAGATGAGTACAAACGCCTACACGCCAACGCTTGGCCTGAGGTTCTGAAGCAGATCCAGCACAGCAATATCCGCAATTACACCATATTCCTGCGAGAACCGGAAAACGTTCTTTTTGGATACTGGGAGTATCACGGTACGGACTTTGCTGCAGATATGGCCGAGATGGCCAAGGACCCCAAAACTCAGGAATGGTGGACCCAAACCGATCCCTGTCAGTCACCGCTTACCTCGCGAAAAGAAGGTGAGCAATGGGCAATGATGGAAGAAGTATTTCATACGGATTGAATGATGAAAAATTACAGACCAACGAACCGTTTGGAAGGAAAGCGCATCCTGATCACCGCGGCCGGCCAGGGTATCGGCCGCGCATCAGCCGAACTGTTTGCCTCCGAAGGCGCAAACGTTATCGCGAGTGACATCAATGACGCGACGCTGGCCGAATTGAGTGGAATAAAAGGAATTGTTCCACTCAAACTTGATGTCACCGATGGCGCGGTAGTTACGGCTGCTGTAGCTGATATGCCCGCTCTTGACGTTCTGTTTAACTGCGCCGGTTACGTTGCAAGCGGTTCCGTTCTTGACTGTACCGAAGAGGATTGGGACTTCAGCTTCGACCTGAATGTCAAAGCCATGTACAGTTTGATCCGGCTGGTGCTGCCCGGCATGATTGAAAATGGTGGCGGGTCGATAATCAATATGTCTTCGGTTGCATCTTCGTTGAAAGGCGTACCGAACCGCTTTGCCTATTGTGCATCGAAAGCTGCCGTGATCGGCATCACTAAATCAGTCGCTGCCGATTTTGTTACAAAAGGGATCCGCTGTAACGCCATTTGCCCTGGCACGGTTGACAGCCCCAGCCTGCACGATCGGTTGCGAGCGACTGGGGACTACGAACAAGCAATGACAGATTTCATAGCACGACAACCGATGGGCCGGATCGGATCCGCCGGCGAGATAGCCGAGCTCGCACTGTATCTTGCTAGCGACGCCAGCAAATACACATCCGGTCAGCCATTTGCCATAGATGGCGGCTGGACCATCTGATCGAAGAGGATAGCGATATGAGACTATTACGTTTTGGCCCCGCAGGCGCCGAAAAACCTGGCTTGCTAGACGACAACGGTGCCATTCGTGACCTGTCCCATTGGATCAGCGATATTTCTGGCGATGCGTTAAATGATGAAGGCTTGAACAAAATTCGCGCCCTTGACCATGAGACACTTCCGCTGGTGGACGGTGATCCAAGACTGGGCCCTTGCGTTGGAAATGTCGGGAAATTCATCTGCATTGGCCTGAACTACGCAGATCACGCCGCCGAAAGCGGCATGTCTTTGCCCGACGAACCCGTCGTGTTCTTCAAAGCGACCTCGGCTATTGTCGGACCCGATGACAATATCGAAATCCCGCGCAGTTCGATCAAAACCGATTGGGAGGTCGAATTGGGCGTCGTTATCGGGAAACAAGCCAAATATGTTTCTGAAGAAGAAGCACTGGAATACGTAGCAGGATACTGCGTCGTGAATGACCTGTCGGAACGCGACTTTCAGTTGCATCGGTCAGGTCAATGGGTCAAAGGCAAATCGGCAGATACTTTTGGCCCGATCGGACCTTGGCTGGTAACCAAAGACGAAATCGCCAACCCGCAAGATTTGCCGATGTATCTCGAAGTCAACGGCCATCGTTTTCAAGACGGCTCCACTAATACAATGCATTTTGGGGTTGCGACCATTGTTTCGCATCTTTCGCAGTTCATGTCGTTGCAACCCGGTGATGTGATTTCAACCGGTACACCTCCGGGTGTGGGCATGGGGCAAAAACCCGAAACGTATCTCAAGCCGGGTGACAGTATTGAACTGGGAATTCAGGGCCTTGGTGTCCAGCGGCAACAGGTCATTTCTGGGTAGCCGTTAGGCGAAACAACATGGCACAAACTGACTTGTATACAGCCCGAGGTGATTTAGTAGGCCACTTGTGGGCTCCTGAGAATGGACCACAAATTGTTGTTCTGAGGGACGGCGAGGATTACGATATCACGTCCCGCGACATTTCAACGATACAGTGTCTGTTCGAACTACCAGTTCCCGCTGTGTACGTCGCCACGATCTCAGGTAATGCGAGTGCAAACCTTGCCAATCTTGGGGCTGTGGGTCTGTCTGCCAACAGTCGCCTAACCAAAAGTCATTTTCCTGCCCTCATTGATCTGCATTCGATCAAAGCCGCAGCCGATACTTTTGCCAGATCCAAGCCGGGATGCAATTTTCCTAAGGACGTAATTGAGTGAACTGCAATGCAGAATAACGAACCTGACGCAGCTGGCCATAGGCCGCACCGAAACGTTTTGCGCTTGAATGAGCGGGACAATGTGGTCATTGCCCTGCGCGACATTGCTGCTGGTGAAGCCGTACCGGAAATCTCTGAACCGCTGCCAAGCGCTGTTCCCAAAGGTCACAAGATCGCCACCCGATCAATCGCAGTTGGCGAATACGTCTATCGCTATGGTCAAATCATTGGTCAGGCGACAAAGGACATCGCGATTGGGGAACATGTTCATGTGCAGAACCTTGGAATGGGCGCACATAAACAAGACTATGCGTTTGCGTCAGAAACCAAGCCGCTGCTCGCCTTAGCCGATGCACGACAATTTATGGGGTATCACCGGTCTGACGGAACGGTTGGCACGCGCAATTATGTAGGCTTGATTACAACGGTCAATTGCTCGGGATCAGTCGCGAGATTCATCGCAGAGGCCGCCGAAAGAAACGGGATGCTGGACGCCTACCCAAACGTCGATGGGGTCGTGCCCATCGTGCATGGCACCGGATGTGGGATGTCTGCAACCAATGAGGGCTATCAAGCACTGTTTCGAACATTGTCCGGCTATGCTCAACATCCGAACTTTGCCGGTATCCTGCTGATCGGGCTTGGCTGCGAAGTCATGCAGCTTTCGGAACTGGTTGGGGGAAAATCGATCCGCGCTGATGGAGCTTTGCGCTACATGACTATCCAGAACGAGGGTGGCACGCGCAAAACTATGAGGCGCGGATTGAAAGAACTGCAGGGAATATTGGAACTCGCCAATCGTGTGACACGTGCGCCCGCCCCGGTGTCACATATCACGGTCGGGCTTCAATGTGGCGGGTCAGATGGATATTCTGGGATTACGGCAAATCCAGCCCTGGGACATGCGTCGGATCTGCTGGTTCAACACGGCGGCACAACGATTCTATCCGAGACATCCGAAATATACGGGGCTGAGCATTTGCTGACACGTCGCGCCGAAACGGTTGATATCGGAGAGAAACTGATCAAGCGGATCAAATGGTGGGAGGACTACACGGCGCGGAATGGCGGCGAGATGGACAACAATCCCAGTCCCGGCAATAAACGGGGTGGTCTGACAACAATTCTGGAGAAATCTTTGGGCGCAACGGCCAAGAGCGGCACCGCTCCATTGCGCGACGTCTATGAATTTGGCGAGAAAATCGACAAAAAAGGATTTGTATTCATGGACAGCCCAGGTTTCGATCCTTGCTCGGTCACCGGGCAAGTGGCTTCGGGAGCGAACATAGTTGTATTCACGACCGGCCGGGGATCTGTTTCGGGTTACAAACCAACCCCTTGCATCAAACTTGCGACAAACTCGGAAATGTTCGCCCGTATGTCAGAGGATATGGACCTGAACTGCGGCGACATTGTCAGCCATGATGTCTCAATCACCCAGAAAGGCGAAGAGATACTCGATATGATTATCCGCGTCGCGAGCGGGGAAAAAACCAAAAGCGAAGAACTGGGTTTTGGTGGAGCAGAGTTTGTACCATGGCAGATCGGTGCAGTGATGTAATCAGAGCAACCAGAGCTGTATACCAAATGAATGAGAGCCAAGGGCGTTGGCTCACGTTCAACGGCCCAATTCTACACGGTGATCATGCATCAAATCCCACCCGGTCAAGACGGTGTAGATCAAAGGCTTTGTTTAATTAGTTAGACGTACAGGCGTCTGTGGCGGGCTTCTGGACAATTCTATTTTGCATGGAATGCGGGCAAGTTCCGCGCCGTTGCCTGCCTGCACCTGACGGAAAAGGATGCCTGATCCGAATGAATCCTGCGTTTTGTGCGGACCGTAGGCTTCGGGCGCATCTCGCCACTTTAATCCATTGCGGTTGATGAAGATAATCCCGCCTAGTATCCTTCTATCATCGCCCCATGGCCCGCCGTGCGACTTCGGGTAAAAAGCGGAAAACTTGGCCATCTGCTCATCGGTCAGTTCGAAAAGGTCGTTTATATCACCACTCCATTTCCGATCCGTGAATCATGCAGCGCGTTGAAAATCAATGCATGCGGACCCTAATAGCTTCGGCATAAATCAGGTGGTCAGGAAGCTATTAGTAGTGAGCGATACACTTGAACTATAGCCCTCGCTTCGCTCTCAATTCTAAAATTCTGTTGGACATGGCATCTGGCAGCACGGCCTTTGACCGTTAGTCTGTCGCGGTCTGAAAGCATTTCTCTAAGCGCGTCAGCCAAAGCCTCGGCATTGTCCTTCTCCACCAGCCGTCCTGTCTCACCATCTTCAATTTGGGCATTAAAGGCGCCTACCCCGTCGCAAGCAATGACGGGAACACCTGAAGCCATTGCTTCCAAAGGAGTCAGTCCAAATCCTTCGTGCCGAGCAGGCGCAACAAACAAGTCCAGTGCACGGTATAATTCGACGAGTTCGCTCCATGGGCGTTCACCTAAGAAGTGCACACGCTCCGCCAAGCCGGCTGATTGCAATTTTGTCTCTTGCTGTTGTTTAAACTCGATAAACTCTTTTGTTGTGCGACCTGTGAATACAATTTCGACATTTGGAAACGCAGGCAGCACTTCAATGGCCGCGTCCACCAATAGGTCGACACCTTTTTGGGGGCGAATACGTCCGAAGCAACCAACCAATGTACAGTGAGGAAGTCCAAGTTTGTTTCTTAGAGCTCTTTTATCATCCTCAGGATGGAACAAGTTGGTGTTTACACCATGCATAATGACTGTTGCGGGATGATCCAGGAATGATGCAGCCTGAGGAGTTGTTGCGATCAGTGCATCCATTTTTGATATCAGCCATTTGGTGTAAGCAGAATGATTTCGTTGGGCTGCTGACGTAAAGAGCAGTTTGAAGTTTCGCCGGAAGATTGTTGTTAACACCAAGCCCATCAGCATTTCGGCATTCCGACGCGCGTGCCAGACCCGCTTAACATCGCGAGACAAAAACAATGTTTTCCAGAGCCTTATATGTGGGATGTCCCTCGGAAGACCCGGTCCGGTCGCACAAATGCCGATCATCTCTTTTTGAATTGGCAGTAAGCGGACAATGGTTGTTGTCACCCCCGAAAGACTTCGCTTCAGATTGGGCGCAATGACCTCAAGATTATGCACTCTACGCTCCTGCCTGAATCTGCTTCAGAGATGGTTGCAATATTTTGGGCAATAAAGCGATTCATTAGGTCGATGACAAGAGCGAGCGAGCGGCGCCCCGTATCTATTTGACACAGCCGTAAAAAGCCCCGCAGGACGAAATATTTTTTATTGGCAGCTATCGTCAATTTTTTGGGTTCTGTCGCAAAATTCGCCCCTACCTGTCAGATCGAACACAGTTCTGGTTACGCACGCTGACATGACCGGAGCAGACCGTGACTATCTTTTTTCAAAGGCGCACATTTTCCGAAAGACGTGATCTTGCACGCGGTTTTCTACTACCTGCGCTACGGTGTTTCATACAGGGATCTGGAAGAAATCCTGGCGGAACGCGGCGTCGACCATGATCACACAACGTTGAACCGCTGTGTCGGTCGGTATGCAGGCCTCATTGCTGAAACAGCGCGGTATGAAAAGCGTCCCGCAGACCGTTCGTGGCGCATGGATGTAACATTTTTAAAAGTGAGGGGCGGGCGGGTTTCTCTTTACCGAGCAATCGAAAAACACGGTAAGATTCTGGATTTCATATTGTCCGAGCGCCGGAACAACGCCGCGGCGACGAAGTTTTTCGCCCGCACGCTCGCGGTGAACAGGTTACCACGCAAGATCACGATCGACAAAAGTGGCGCCAAAACAAATGGCATCAAGGCGATCAACAAGATGCTCAAGAGCTTTGGTTGGGGTTTGCTCCGGCTGGGGTCAGACCCCCACTTGCGAAGGATCGGTGCCAGAACCCTCACCGAAGTGTTCAACGCAATTGGGGAAATTTGCGATTTGTACGATCCAACTGAGTGCTGGACCTACTTCAAGGCTGCCGGCTATACCTCAGGTTTATCCCGAAACGCTTTAGTACCGACAGCGCGGCACGCCGTCTGCACGTCGTCGCCATCCGCAAGCTTCAACTCAATCGCACGCAGCAGCTTCAAGATGTCTTCGTCTGAGTGTCGCTTTCTCGCCATCTCAACTCCTCCATTCTCAGCAAAATTAATGGCCCAGGTTTAGGGGGCTAGGATAAACTGCATCGTTGCAATTTTGACCGCGGGGCAGCTGGTCATTCGTTTGCTTATCCAATCAGTGTCATTTGGAAAGTGCCAGCAACACATTGCGAGCTCGTCCAGCTTGAGAACACCTCAGGTGTCTTAAGGTCAAAGAAGTGTTAAACACTAGCTGAAGTATTGTGATTATTAATGTTGAAAGATGAACGTCTGATGCTGACGGAAATTAAGCGCTGGAACGCATTGCTGGTTGCCTTTTTATTTCTTGTATCGACACTGCTCTTGTTACGCCGTCTTGTTTACTTGTCCCAAGCTGGCGGTGGTGAATTTCAGCATGCTGACTGGTTGGTGAACTACTCCAGCGGAATAGTTCGTAGGGGCATATCGGGCGAACTCTTCCTGTTTATTTCCGAACTGTCACATGTAAATCCACTGATTCTGGTCAGCACAGTTCAGGCTGTTTTGACGGTGTTGATAATTGCGGTCCTTTTTGCAAAAGGTCTGTCACTGAGAATGCCCGATGTGGTCGTAATCTTGTTGGTTAGCCCGGCACTTGTGCTGTTCTGGGTCAACGATTCCACCGCAGCTTACCGAAAAGAACTATTGGGGTTGGCTGCGTTCCTGCCTTTGCTGTTTCCCCGAAGCAGCGGTTCGGTGGGTGTGGCGACTGTCGTGACCCTCTATGGCCTGTCGGTTTTCTTTCACGAAGCCAATTTGTTTTTAGTTCCAGGGCTAAGCGCGGCGCTTTATTTCCGTCTTGGAAAACAAAAGTCGATAGGGCCGATTGCGATCTTGTGGCTGATCTCGCTGGCGGCAGCTGTTTTTTCGGTGATCTACGTCAGTGTCCCGGATACCGATGCCATGTGCACGCGCTTGTTGAGCGCTGGATTGATTGATCGATTGTGTGGTGGAATATTTCCATGGCTGGTAGACGGATTTGGCGGCACGACTTCAGCGGTGAAGGTTATCGTTCTGGTTCGTGTGAACCTTGCAGTCGTAGCGCTGATGATCGCGCTGCTGCTGTTGTCCTGTCTGTGGATCGCGACCCGAGTTCTGAATGGGTGGTTCGAATGGGCGTTGTTTCTAGTCAGCGCCGGAACCCCTTTCATGCTGTATCCGATCGCTACTGACTGGAGCCGTTGGTTGTCGATGCAGGTATTCGTTATGACATTTCTGTTGTTGGTTTTGGCGGAAACACGCAAAGCCATAAACTTGCCAGTGCACAGGGCAACGTATGTTGTGGTTTTGAGTTTCAGTCTACTTGTAGGAATTAGTCATATAGCGCCAGAGCCAATCGAAGGTTTCGTTTTCCAATTCGTACATGCTGTAGGAGTCGTCTTAGGATGAGCCCGCCTTCACCTGAGTATCAACTGTTTTTGTATTGCGGACATTAGGCGCAGGTTCGATTGATTGTAGCAGCGCGAAGGGTTTCAGTAGACGGCCATAAGTATTTTTTTATGCATTTGTTGGCGGCTAGGGTAGAATCGGCAAGCATTTCTATTGTGGGATGACTCGATGCCTGGTCGCAAAGTACTGTTTGTTGAAGAAAAACAGCCAAATATGGCCCGTGTATCCGAGCTGCTGCAAGCCTGCGCCAACCAAAGCCAATGGGCGAACCGGGGACCTCTATATCACGAGCTGCGTGCGCTTTGCATTGATCATGTTGGGTTACCCGAAACCTGGGATGTCGTTCCATTGGCCAATGGTGGTATGGCTTTAGAGGCGCTGGCAGCCCTGCAATCGTACCGCGCAGGCCGCCGCATGAAATGGGTTGCTTCGGCATATACATTCCAAAACCTTGGACGGGGACGTTTCGATGATGTCCTGTTTCTCGACTGTGATGACAGAGGCCTGTTGGATCTGCACGCGCTCGAGGCGTTAGATCCGGTCACTTACGATGGTATCATCGTGACCAACCCTCTTGGTCTATACCAGGACTTTTCGGATTATTCAGCGCTAGCGCGTCGCCTGTGCAAACGGCTGCTGCTGGATAACGCGTCGGGGTTTCACACAAAACTTCCGAATGTGCCATGGCAGGCGATCAGCCTTCATCACACAAAACCCTATGGTTTGGGCGAGGGCGGTTTGGCGATCCTCCCAAAAGATCAGGCGGCCCATCTGGTCGAATTGACCAGCTATGGCTTCGATTTGGCCGACAGTGCCTTTTGGGTGGGCAATTGTAAGATATCAGACGTCGCCTGCGCCTTTTTGATCGACCGTATCGAAAGCGCTGGAACCTGGGGACCACCTTCGATTGAACAACGTGATCGAGTGATTTCGATCGCGACAGGTCTGGGTTTGAAGCCGCTGCATACGCCGGTTGCGAATATTCCAATGACCAGTATTCCCTTTCTGGCATCCGATCATGTACCTTATGAGCAGATGGCGCTTACCCGCCATCTGACTTTCCAGAAATACTATGTACCGGCAGCCCCCCGACCCAATGCTGTTGATATCTTCAACCGCGTCGTGAATATCCCTTGCCATAAGGATGTGGCCAAAGTGAACGACGACGAGATGCGTGACGATATCCAGAGAGTCTTGGCCCAATCTCGTCCAACGGAAAGTTGTCTAGGTATTGCCAGATGAACTTGACTTGGGATGTTTTGATAGCTCGGGTAGCCTCTGGTGTTAGCTGATCGCAAGTTGGGCGACCACTTTCGAAAAAGATATGGACAAGGATATCCATACCTGCGGACATCAAGACTTCTTTCCCATCTAACATTTCGTTTTGTCGGCGAAATCCCGTTTAAAATTGTTCCGCAATGTCGTGCACCTGCGGGTGCGAGAAATCAGCAAACAAGCGTGCCAGGACAAAGGTATCGAAATCTTGAGCGCATCCCCAGCGAGCATTGTGTTTTGCTCATCATGTCTGATTAAGCACAACGAGAGCTTCAAAATGCAGGTGCGAGGTAGCAAGAGGTGCAATTAAACTGCGTACTGGTACACGATTACGAAGCTAGTAGTTGAAAGATGGTGTAGTGGACACACAAGCGTTCTGTTCCACCTCTAGACTGGCGAGTGAAAATTGAATGGCTGTTCCACCACCCCCCTTGCAATGAGTTCAGAGACCGATAAGCTATCCTATTTGTATTCCTAGTGGGCCATCTCGCTGATGAGGGATTAGCAGTTGGTCACTATAGTTTCGACAAAATACCGGACATGATTTCTTGATTTACCCTAGCAAGCCAAATGAACTCATCCTGTTGCCGGTGTTGAAGGCCCACCGCGGTCCTGGCGGAGGGCTAGTTCTAACACAAAAGTACCTCGATGGGGCAGCCGAATACGCAAAGCACTGGGACGGTGAAGTAACAACTCTTGCTGAAGTTTCTCCGACCGCCTCTTCCGACATGGATCATGTCGAAGTTCACCCTGACCAAAACCTGCGTACTCGGGTTGAAGAACGACCCAAAGCATTGGCTGATTTGATTCAGCGTATAACTGGAGCGGGGGCTGTCGTTGGTTTTCTTGACCCGAGTCAAGCAGAACTGACGCGCCAGTGTTTTTCTCGTGGGATACCCGTGATTCACGTGTGTGAGTATACATTGAAAACCGAATTTCAGATTATTGACGCTATGCGGGTGAACTTTTTAAGAAAACTGCGCCGAAAAATATGGATCTGGAATGCAGAGCGTACCCGAAGGGAACTGCTCGGTTTCGTGGCCGGACTGCAATGCAACGGTGTGCCAATACATGATGCGTACAGACCCAACCGGCCTGATGCGTTTGTGTTTTTTGACAATCGGGTCCGCAGATCAGACGTTGCAAGTGACGACGACCTTGCAAGGAAGGCGGAAGCATTGCGCTCCGCAAAACCACTTCGCCTGATCTTTGGCGGGCGCTTTGTTCCGATGAAAGGGGTCCTGCATCTACCGCGCGTTGCGCGCGGACTTGTCGACCGTGGTATCAACTTCCAGTTTCGCATCTATGGATCAGGGCCGGAGGAAGCCCGTCTTGTCGACGCTATAAAGCGAAATGGCGTCGAAGACTGGGTCACAATCCACCAACCTATGGATTTTCTATCTGGTTGGGTTCCATTGCTCAAACGCGAGGCAGATTTGTTCGTCAGTTGCCACCCACAAGGTGACCCCTCAAGCACGTATTCAGAGGTAATGTCCTGCGGCGTGCCTATCGTCGGATTTGCAAACGAAGCTTTCATGGGCATAGCATCACATGCTGGCAGTGGGTTTGTCAGACCTTTAGGTGATGCCGAAAGTATGGCGGAGCAGATCGCAGTACTTGATCGCAATCGCGAAATGCTGATTGAATCCGCATATCGTGGCCGAAACTTTGCTCGCGAACATTGCTTCGAGAAGACTTTCAAGCGTCGCGCGCACCACTTCGCCGAGGCAGCAAAATCGTGGCGACGTAGCAGAACTCGCTAGGCTCCAGACTCATTGATTTACAGCCATAATAAGACTGTAGCAGCGAGAGCGATGGCCGAGAGGAATACCTTTGGGCATGTGTCTTATCGGGTGGCGACGCCGCCAATCCTTCAGGCGTCCGAACATGACCTCAATGCGGTTGCGTCGTTTGTAGCGGCGCTTGTCGTATCGGACGGGCTTATCGCGTGACTTTCGACCTGGGATACAGGGCTTTTTTCCCCTGTCATTAAGGGCTTCGCGGAACCAGTCGGCGCCATAGCCGCGGTCACCCAGCAGCCAGTCAGCCGAAGGCAGATTGTTTACCAGAATCCTGGCGCCCGTGTAATCGCTCACCTGCCCAGCGGATAGGAGGAAACGGATGGGGCGTCCCAGACTGTCAGTAACAGCGTGCAGTTTCGTATTCATACCACCCTTGGCACGCCCTATCAGCCTGCCACGCCCCCCTTTTTCAACCGCAGGCTGGAAGCCGTGCGGTGCGCTTTGAGGTATGTTGCGTCAATCATGATGGTTTTATGATCTGTTCCCTGCGCAGCCAGCCCGTTCATGATCCGAGCGAACACACTCATATCGCTCCATCGTTTCGAGCGATTGTACAGTGTTTTTGGCGGCCCATATTCTCGCGGCGCATCGAACCAACGTAACCCATTGCGACTGATGAAGATAATTCCACTCAGAACACGTCGATCATCAACCCTCTGCTTACCATGGCTCTTTGGAAAGTAATGCTGAAGCCGCTCCATCTGCTCGTCAGTCAACCAGAATAGATTGCTCATGTTATACCCCTGAAACTCACGGGTATGAATCACGCAGGCCGGATGACGGCAACCAAATTATTAGGTTCAGAACATAACAATCAACTTTGACCAGTCAGATGAGGCTGCTCATATTCAGTTAATGCCCTTCGGGGCTCTATTCAACGAACTAGGAACAAATCGTTGACAAATTATTGATGTATGAAAAATCTTGTAGTCCAAATATGATGATGAGCTAGGATCATTTTTCAGTCTGATAGTGTCAGTAAGATATAGGTTAAAGATGGAAACAGAGAAACATGGCACATTGCTTTTGTACGCCCCTGCCCCCCTTTATTCCCAAAATGACACTCTGTTTGCAGAGGATCAGGCTTTGAATGGTCTGAGACTTTGGGCGAAATCTTTTGAGCGCGTCATGGTGATGATGCCGCTTATGAAAGGGGCCCCACCTCAAGGTTGGAGTTCGATAGAAATCAGCAAGAATTTGCTTGATCGGGTTGAGATTATCCCAATGCCGGAGGCCTTTCGTCCGGATCAGTTTTATAGACAATTACGCGCAACCAGACGCCGAATAGCAGGGTATATCGCTCAAGCCGACTATCTCTCTTTCGCTATTGGCGGTCTGTTCGGTGATTGGGGATTAGTATCTTGCAGCGTTGCGGTTCAAATGAACAGACCGCATGCTGTTTGGACAGATAGTGTACACTCGCAAGTAGTGTGGAGGACACGAAACGAAGGAAACTGGCGTAGGCGCCTAATGGCACGTGTGACTTACCTTCCGATGGTGGTGTACGAGAGGAAAGCAATACGCCAAGCGAACCTCGGCCTTTTCCACGGGCGTGACACGTTCGAAACCTACAAACAATATTCGGTCAACCCGCAGATTGTGCACGATATTCATTATAGCGCTGAAGACCATATCACAGAGACAGCATTAAACCGTAAGATTGAGGGCGCCCAAAGTGGTCCGATTAAAATAGTCTATACGGGCCGAGCTGAAGAGTTAAAAGGGCCTCTGGACTGGATAGAAGTTCTGGAAAATCTCGCCTCGGATGGGATAGATTTTCAGGCTACGTGGCTGGGCGGCGGATCGCAGATGTCGCGGATGAAAGAGCGTATTGCCCGGAGCGGGCTGTCGGACAGGGTTCGAACGCCTGGGTTTGTCTCAGATCGAGAAGAGGTCTTAAAGGCAATTCAAGAGGCACATATATTCCTATTTTGCCACAAAACACCTGAGTCCCCCCGTTGCCTGATCGAAGCTCTTATTTCAGGCACGCCATTGATTGGGTATGATAGCGTATACGCTCGAGATCTCGTGGATGTCCATCAGGGTGGAAAATTCGCTAAAATCGGAGAAATTGATAAGCTATCAAGTCTTATCGAAGAGCTCGAAATAGATCGTACCTTCCTCGCGGACCTCATCACCAAAGCAAAACTGGATGGCGAGCCATTCGACGATGAAGCGGTTTTTATCCATCGCAGCGATTTGATCAAAAAGCACCTACCCGTTAATCCATGAAGCGTCTTCACGATTGTGATTTGGATCACTTTCTCCTTTCTATACAATTCTGAAAAAGCCCACCATTTTTCCAATGATGGGCCCTTATAATCACAAAAGCAGAGAAATTGTATCTGCGTTTAGCTCGCAGAGATCAGATATCGAAGACCTCAATGGTGACGGTTGCTTCGGTCAACTGACCGGAGGAATCCGCAACCCAGTAATCGAAGCTATCCGTTCCCTCATAGCCGAGATCTGGCTGATACAGCAAACTGCCATCTTCCTGCACGTATACGTCACCATGCTCAGGGTCAGTGAAACCGCTGACATTCAGCACCGCATCTTCTGCATCAGAGTCATTGGCCAGCACGTCAACCAGGATTCCCTGACTCACGTTGGTGGAGAAATTGTCATCCCGTGCATCCGGAGCTGATCCACCCAGATTGATCACACCATTATATCTGGCACCGTTTGCGGCATTGTTGATCATCCAGTTGTTGGCCAGCTCTTCATGGGTCATTTCCAGCGTCACAACGTGAGTGATCCGGGTCAATTCACCAGTGGCGCGGTCGGCAAGGAAATCGTCGATCAGAATGACATTTCGGCCATCTGGCGTGGAATAATATCCCTCTTCCGAGATGATGTGGATGATATGATTATAGAAATCGAGCTCCAGTGGATCCTGAGACAACACACGATCGCGGGTTCCGATCGAGTCCGTCTTGATCCCGTCGAAACTGAAGCTCTCACCCACTGCAAGGCTGGTGTCGCCATTGTGGATAAACTCCATCCGACCAGGTGTGAGATCATCTGATGTCAGCAATTGATGCTGGTTCGGATTGAAACCATAAAGATCAGTTCGGTTGTTGATGCCTTCATAATCAATAATGATGTGGGCGATGTCTTCATCCGGAACGGTCCAGTGCGGATCCCATTCCATGTCAACACCTCTGTCAAAGCCTTCGACACGCAGACCATTGAACACCATATCGGTCGTGTTGCTGCCTAGAAGTACCCCATAATGCGTGACATCGCCAAACCGCTCGGTCGTGTTGATCAGATCAAAGTCTATCAGCGTGTAATGCGATGTATAGCTCAGATTTACCCCGTTCGCGGTCTCCCAGTTCAGGAACCCGTCAAACACAGATCGGATTTCATGCGTCTCCTGCCAAGGCATGTCTTTGAGAACGATAATGCCTGTGTTTGTTCCAAAGGCTTCATTGTCACGGAAACCCTGAATCGGAGCATAGTTGTTCAGAATCTCATCTTGACCATACGCGATCTCGGGGTGATCCAGGTTTGCAGAGTCAGGATTCTCTTTGCTGTTGCGATGCATCCAGACGAAGCCGTTATTGGTGTTCGCCGCGACGTTTTCAGCCGCTTCCACCAGACGTCCGGCGAAAAAGAAACCGTCTCCAGTGTGGCCGGTGTCCTGCGCGGCGACGCGCGTTGCGTCTTTGACGTTCCAGTCACCCCAGTTGGTACCTTCGACGTTGATCGCCATATTTCTGAGCCAAATACCGGTTTCATCCCCGGCTTCTGCCGCGAAGGCTGCACCAAAAATGTCGAAGGCGACGTTATCGGTGAAATTCGCATTACTGGAGTGGTGCACAAAACCCCAACCCGGAGAGCCATCAACAACGTTCCCGACAGCCATTGCCGGATCATCTGGGTCCGACGTACCGGTTCTGTGGAAATGAAGAGAATAGCGTCCCTGAATATTGCTGTCTGGCTCTACAACCGCCAGATCCGCTGTGCTCTGAACGGCGAGGAAAGATTTATCGGTACGACCAAGATCCTCGAACGCTGCGTAACGCACATCGACATCATCGTTATGCATAAACATCACGTGCCCGCGATGATGAGTTTCGGTGGCGTCACCATCCTCGCTCGAGATCGTGATGTTGCGTGACATGTTCGAGACGTAAGCGAACAGATCTTCGCGCGGAGTATCATGATCATACTCCAAAGGAGGTTCAAAGATAATCTGGTTGCCGTTGATCGCCGTGATCGTCAGTTCTTCATCCTGAGGCTCGACATAACCCTCTATGGTACTGGAATGGCCCCTCTGGTGCGTGCCAGTAAGTACAATTTTGTCGCCCACTTGCCAGCCATCGGGCACCTCAGACAGAGACAAACTAGTATCTCCAGTCATCGGTGCTTCAGAGACATTCAAAAACGCGTCTTTCTCAGCGCCATAAATCTCAACCTGGCCGTGCGAAATCACCCCGCGCGACAGCAAGGATGGATCCCAGTTGACGTCGATATCACCATTGTTGGCAATGACAATGTCGACATTCACATTCGCCGCAATCGGATTCTCGGCGGTGCCAATTTCAAGCCGGCCCGATGTATCAACCACCAATGTGTCGACAACCATGCGGCTATCAATATCGGTTGCGAATGAAAGCTCACCATCGACACGAACCGTGAACAACGAAGCTTCACTTTCGCCATTATAACGGACCGCAATGTTTTTCGGGATCAGAACATTGGCCCCTGCATCCGGTATTCTACCTTCGTGCCATGTATTGGGATCGAACCAGTCGCCATCAGACACCGCCACATGCGTTGCCTCTGAGCGCGGAACCAGGTCCAGCAATTGGCCGTGTTCCACCATCCTGCTCGTGTCATCGCCATGCGCATGCGCATTCGGTTCGGCCATCACCGCTTCAACGAAAGCATCATACTCTTCCGGGCTGGTCGGTTCCGGGATTGTGCCCGGAATGTTGGCACCGCCGTGGTCCACATGGTCATCTCCACCATGACCGCCATGGCCACTGTGGTCGGTTCCGTCGGTGGTATCAGTGCCATCTGTGGTGTCAGTACCGTCGTCACCGCTATGATCCGTACCATCGGTGGTATCGGTCCCGTCTGTCGTGTCCGTGCCATCGTGACCGCCGTGGTCCGTACCGTCCGTGGTATCGGTGCCATCTGTGGTGTCAGTACCATCGTGACCGCCGTGGTCCGTACCGTCCGTGGTATCGGTCCCGTCTGTCGTGTCAGTACCATCGTGACCGCCGTGGTCCGTACCGTCCGTGGTATCGGTGCCATCTGTGGTGTCAGTACCATCGTGACCGCCATGATCCGTACCATCTGTGACATCAGAGCCGTCCGTGGTGTCGGTACCATCTGTCGTATCGGTACCGTCGTGCCCGGAATGATCCGTATCATCTGCACCGTTTGCCGGTTGCGTCAGGCTGTCGCCCGAGATAACTTCGGTCGCCCCGTTTGTATCGGGACCGCTCCATTCCAATCTGAGGACCTGTTCGCCCCAAATCTCGAAATACCGGATTTCGATGTCGTGTTCGCCCGCTTCCAGATCAAGTGTGACCGGGACAGTTACGCCAGCATGGGCGCCGTCATTGTCGATAACCTGCTCACCATTCAGATAAAGCGCAGAGCCATCATCAGACGTCAGATAAATCGTGTAAGTTCCGGCCGCTGCCACATTCAGTGTGCCAAAATAACGCGCCGCGAACTCATCATGCACACCGCTCTCCCAGAAAGGGTCATTTGAGCTTTGGAAGTTCAGTTCAGAAACGGAACCAGTGGCATCAGGCGTCGCATCGAAATCGATATCCGCAAGGCTCCAAGCCGCTGTTGGCAATACAAAATACTGAGCGGCAAGACCTCGATTTTGTGTCGCCTGATCGTCTGTGGTGCCAGTACCATCATGCCCACCGTGATCGGTACCGTCTGTCGTATCGGTACCGTCAGTGGTGTCCGTACCATCCGTGGTGTTGGTACCGTCGTGCCCACCGTGATCGGTGCCGTCTGTCGTATCGGTACCGTCTGTGGCGTCCGTACCATCCGTGGTGTCGGTACCGTCCTGCCCACCGTGATCGGTGCCGTCTGTCGTATCGGTACCGTCTGTGGCGTCCGTACCATCCGTGGTGTCGGTATCGTCATGCCCACCTTGATCGGTGCCGTCTGTCGTATCGGTACCGTCTGTGGCGTCTGTACCATCCGTGGTGTCGGTACCGTCGTGCCCACCGTGATCGGTGCCGTCTGTCGTATCGGTACCGTCTGTGGCGTCTGTACCATCCGTGGTGTCGGTATCGTCATGCCCACCTTGATCGGTGTTATCCTGATCCGCATCGGGGGCAGCGGCAGGTTCGCCATGACTCAAGCTGTTGCCACTAATCGGCACTTTGGCACCATCCGTATCCGGACCGCTCCACTGCAGCCTCAGCGTCTGTGCACCTGAGTATTCGAAATACAAAAGCTCAAGATCATGGGATCCCGCGGTCAAAAACAGAGTCTCGTGGATTTCGGTGGTCCCGTGACGTCCGTCATTGTCGATGATCTGCACGCCATCCAGAGACAAAGCTGAACCGTCATCCGATTCCAGATAAATCGTGTACTCGCCCGCCATTTCAACGTTTAGCTGGCCCGTTATCTCTGCAGCAAAACGGCTGCGTGGGCCATCTTCCCACCACGCTTTTCTGCTCTTTTCATAGTTAACCTCGGTCAAGATCTGTTCGGCAATCGGGTCAGCGTCAAAATTGATCTGATCCAACGTCTTATCCCCACGATTAATCTTGACGAACTTAGCTTCAAGACCGGGATTAGTCGTCGCCTCGGCTACAGTATCCGGCGCAGCCTCTGCGCTGGCCGCTACGCTGTCGGTGCCCTCATTTACCGCGTCGGTATCCGCCGGCAAGGAATAGTTAACTACACTGGAGTCGATCAGTTGCAGTTCATTATCAGTATCGGGTCCGCTCCATTCCAGCTTTAGCGTTTGCGCACCGCCACTTTCAAAGTAGCGGACTTCAATTTCATGAGCACCCGAGCTCAATTCCAGCGAAACCGGAACCAGTTTTGCGCCATGGTTACCGTCATTGTTGATGACCAACTCGCCATCAACATAGAGCGCCGAACCGTCATCCGACGTCAAATGGATGGTGTAAACGCCATCCTCAATCACATTGAGGCTTCCAGTGTAGCGCGCGGCGAAGGAATCCTGAGGTCCCCCATCCCAAAAAGCGTCATAGGACCACACCGCATCCAATTCTGTTGCGATCTCGACCGCATCGGGCGATCTGTCAAAGTCAATTTCACTCAGGCTGGAAACCCAATTAGGCAAAACGTAATATTCTGCGACGAAACCCAAGCCTTGAGTTGGGATCCCGAAATTCCGAATATCGATACTGCTCATGACGTTATCCTTGGTTCAGGCAACAAAAGCCGAATTTGGCTCCAATTGATGTGGTGGCGATTACGGGGTACGGAGACACAAAGGCGAAAGTGCGGCGGGACTCTGGCAAATGAACATATCCACGGCGGAATTGTGTCCATTCTGAGTACTCTTTTGATAAGGAATAGCTAATAGCCGCAAAATCGCAGTCATTGTTTTAGGGGCCTTTGCCCAGCTGCAAGCCATCTCTCACACATAGTCCTATTGTGCCCAGCGGTCCGTAACCCCCGGGAATCATGGTCGTTTAAACGCAACGAAGTACTAGTTCACCATCCCTGAACAATGGCATACTCAGGGGGCAAATTGCCCACAACCCAGAAATACTGAATGCCATAAACGCAAGCGGGACATTGCCGAGCGCGCCCAATTTTCCGCCGAATTTATGCCCAAGACGCCGATTTTTCCGTGTGCACAGGCCGTTTGGCGCCTATTGCCGCCCAAATTTCATTAATTTTTTCATAGAATCTTCATGTAAGTTGGCAGCAGTACACTGCCGAACGCGGGAAACATGCCCTAGCATTTCAACTACCGGTTTTTTGGGCCCACTGCGTGATAACTTTGAATCGCTTTGCAAAAAACCGCCGGAACAATAAACGTATTTTGGCCGCTCCAGCAAAATCCAGCAACTAACAATAGACAACAACACATTGCTGAGCCATCAAAGGTCATTGGTTCAATAAGAGTGGAATAGTGTTTGTGAATTCCGAAACTGACATTGCGACACAACAAACAGCGCAAGGCCCGGAGTTTCTGTCGCTGGTCAGTCAGCCAACAAAAGCAGGACTTTTTGAAAGTATCGTCAGCTGCTGGGATAAAGGGCAAGGCTTTACGCTGGCCACGTTGAATCTGGACCACATCGTGAAGATGCGTCAGATGCCCGAGTTTCATTCAGCCTATATTGCGCACACTCACGTCGTCGCTGACGGCAATCCCATTGTGTGGCTGTCGCGTCTGGCGGGACGATCCATCGAACTGATGCCCGGCTCAGACCTTATCGCCCCGCTCGCGCGGCTGGCCGCCGAGCACGGCATATCCGTCGCACTGCTGGGGGCAACTCAGGACACGTTGGATCGCGCAGCGGACCTACTGGAAAAGGATAATCCCGGGCTCCGCTTCGTGACAAAGATTGCGCCCCCCTTTGGGCTTGATCCCGATGGGCCCGAAGTTGCCACCTATCTTGAAACAATCCACACGGAAGGTGCGCGCCTGTGCTTCTTGGCCCTTGGTGCGCCCAAACAAGAAATGCTGGCGGTCCGCGGGGCGCAGCTTGCACCAGCCTGCGGTTTTGTCTCGATTGGGGCTGGGCTTGATTTTATCGCAGGCAGCCAGACACGGGCACCGTCCTGGGTTCGCAAACTGGCCTTGGAATGGGTCTGGCGCATGGTTAGCCACCCGGTTCGTTTGGCAACGCGCTACGGGCGGTGTTTGGTCATCTTGCCAAAGTTGTCGTGGCAGGCCTTGTGGGCGCGTTTCACGCGTTGAATCTCGCGCCAGCGGACATTGTCTTGCTCAAGCCTGGGCAACCCCACACCTGCTGACAACAATCGTCAGTAGCCGTATTTATCCAGCGTTTCGAGATAACGGCATTTATTCAATACCACGCCCAAGAGATTGCAGCGTGCCGAAATCTCGTCTTTGCACTTCTCCAGCTCCTCAGCAGTAGAATTTTCCGCAGCGGCCACCAGAAGCACGCAGTCAATCTGATCTAGAAAGGCATATGTATCGTCGCAGGTCAGCATGGGGGGCGTATCGAATAACATGATGTCGGGCTGATACCGCTCTTCCATCCGATCAATGACATGGGCCGCATCTTTGTCCTGAAGCAACTCGGCTGACTCCGGGACCGAGTGGCTATTCAGAGCAAAAGCCAACTTTTCATCATAGCAAACGATGTGATCTTCTGGCTGACTTTCACCTTCCAACGCTTTAGCAAAGTGATATTCACCTGTTTGCAGCAACTTGTGAATCGATGGGCGGCGCAGGTCGAGATCGACCAATATCACCCGGGTATTTCGCTGACGCGCAAAGCTAAAAGCTAGATTCAGACACAGAGTTGTCTTGCCACAGGCAGAACCGGGCGATGCGATTGCGACCCGGCGCCAGTTATTGCTTTGCATCTGATGCATCATACGTGTGCGCAACACATCGAAGGATACAGATTCTGTAGTCGCCTCGTGGCCGGAAATACGTGCCCGCATCAACTGCTTCGGATTCAATTTATACTTGGGCAGGTCTGCCCACAGCTTTTCCTTAAGTGAAGCAGGAGACCCCTCTGGCTGCAGTGTTTCGACCGGCGTCGGCGCGGAGGTCTGCTCCTTTTTATCTGCATCAGAAACTCTCCGCGCTTCGCGGGCTTTCTGGATGGCAGTTTGAATACGTTCCATAACCTTCGTGTCCCGTTATCCCAAATTCAACCGATCAAGCAAATATGTCGCGCCAAGCTTTTCGGCGACCTTTTCGATAACAAGATCAAGTGGCAAGTAATATAAGTGAATGAGATA
Source organism: Ruegeria sp. G2 (assembly GCF_056533505.1). Classification (NCBI taxonomy): domain Bacteria; kingdom Pseudomonadati; phylum Pseudomonadota; class Alphaproteobacteria; order Rhodobacterales; family Roseobacteraceae; genus Ruegeria; species Ruegeria sp. G2. Next base: position 300,532 of record NZ_JBQFON010000004.1, read on the forward strand.
CAAAGCCGCAACTGCACCCACGATCGGAAGGCACAGCCCAGCGACAATCATGCTGCGACGGATAGCGATCTCGCGTCTCGTCCACATATATGGCACAGTTCCAAAAACAGGTTCGCCAAGACGCGAGGATATATCGACAGGTCTACGTACCGTCGAATTGAGGACCTCTAGTAGTACAAACAGCCCCCCTGCCAACGCCAAACCGGCGGCCATCCCAATGGCTGCAACTTTTTTGCGACTAGGTTCCGCTGGGAACGTCGGTACAGTGGCATGTTCTGTCACGGTGATGCGCTGGCCGCGAGATTGCGCCTCGATTTGATCGCCGGTGCGAGCCTCAGCGAGGCTGGCCGTCGCCTGAGTGTATTGCAATTGCAGATTATCATAGTCCCGCTCGAGCGTGCCAAGGGCAATCGCATTAGTTGGCGTGGCCTCGATGGATTGGGCCAGTAATTCCAGTTCGGTATTGATGTCGGTTTTTTGAGCCTCGATGAAATCGATCTGCCCATCGATATCGGAAACTTGGAGGTCGAACGCTGTGAAATTGGGTGCCGTTTCAGTGCCAAGACCCAATTGGATATTGGCCGCCTCCAACGCCGCGATCTGACCGTCCAGCGACCGAATGCGCGGATGATCAGATGAATAGATTACAAGAGCCGAGGCCCGCTCGTCCTGCAATTGCCGCAGACGGCGCTGTTCCGGCGTCAGGCTCTCACCGGCCAGGTCCGAACGCCCAGTCCGTTCGTAGACTTCAACAAGCCGGGAACGACGGTCGCGCAGACCCGACAGTTCGCGATCCAACTGCAATATACGTTCCTGCAACGAGGACTGGCGTTCACGGCTATAGGTCAGGCTGTCCGGCAAGGCATCTTTATGCGCCTCTTTGAATTCAAGGATCTTGCGGTTTTGCTCTGCCATTTCACCATCCAAACGAGCCACCTCTTGCACAAAAAAGTCCAGCGTTTGCGCCGCAACACCTGTGCGCATTGCCACGTTCTCTTGCAGGATCTGCGTGACCAGTTCGTTGGTAACCCGGGCCGAATTCTCGGCATCCGGTGCCGCAAAAGATACTGTCACGAATGCGGCCTGATTTCGGGTATCAAAGGGTAACTGAAGCTCAATCCGTTCTTCCATATCCCAGACGATTTCGTCCGATGTCAAATTTGGTTGGTCGTCATGCACGCCAAAGCGGCGCGACAATTCCAGCAAATTGGCCCTTGCCATAACCCGTTGCTGGATAACCTGCAGAATTTCGACGACGCTAGCCTGCACGGTTGTTGAGGCAAGATCTCCCGGGATCTGCGCGGATTCCACAACCAGCCGAGATTGGGCTTTGTAAACCGGCGGCAGCAAAAATGCCGCGTAAATGCCAGCAAGTGTGCAAAACACAATGATAGGGATAATGAAATAGAGCCTGCGCCACACCAAAGAAAGGTAAAACCGGATATCGTTCGTCATGATGTCAGGCCGTTTTTGTCCGAATCCAAACTCGCGGCGAAAAAGGCACCATCGTTGAGGACCATCTCTACCGTGTGCTGCACGACGCCTTTGCGGCCTCGCGTAAAGGCATAAACCATCGACAGATCGCAAAGCTGATTAACCAAACGCGGCACTCCTTTTGTGGACTCGTAGATCTGATCGGTTGCGGCCGGGCTGAAAAAATTGCGTTCGGCCCCTGCTACATCAAGTCTGTGTGCCACGTATTTGCGCACTGTTTTCTTATCCATTGACTTCAAGTGGAAACTCGACGCCACGCGTTGCGCAAACTGACGCATTTCTGGGCGACGGATGATTTCCTGTAGCTCGGGTTGCCCAACCAGGACCAACTGCAACAATTCATCCTTGTTTGAATTGATGTTCGTGAACATCCTGAGCTCTTCCAGCGATTCAGATGTCAGGTTCTGAGCTTCGTCAAATATCAGGATCACCCGGTGACCTTTGGCATATTCCTCAATCAAATGGGCCTGGAAATTGGCAAAGAGGTCGACATAGGTAGCATCAGCAGGGGCGGGCTGATCCAACGCCATTAAGACCCAGCGCAACAGCTCGCCACGATCGCCGTGGGCGTTTGAGATCAAGCCGATCTTCACATCACTCCCGACGCTTTTCAGAAGATGGTGCAACAGCGTTGTCTTGCCAGCCCCCACATCGCCGGTAATCAGGGTGATCGGCGCTCTTGTCAGGATGCCGTACTCCAGCATCGTGTACGCCTGAAGATGAGCTTTCGACCAGAAAATGAATTCCGGGTCGGGTAACAGGGAAAAAGGCCGCTCGGTTAACCCGAAGTGAGCGGAGTAGATGTCAAGCGAACTAGAGTTGTCGCTCGGTGTTTGGCTGGGACGAATATTCAAATCCTCGTACTCATTTACTTGCGCCAACATATCCGAACTCTCGGATATCCCCATAGTGGTTCGGGAATTCAGACTTTTTAGCGCTACACTCTAAACTACAGCTACTATTTACTTACCACCTCTCGTAGCAAACACATGTGATTTAGGCCACAACTTAAGCGGTTTTTCGGGCAACGCGTACAAGACCAGTCATCCTGCGGGGATGAGTATAAAGATATCAATCCCGAATCCCCGTCATTGTCTCAGAATTCCCTCGCACTTCAGCATAGCACAACCCGAGTGTGTGCAAAGTGAACGTTTGCTTCAGCATTTCAAGGGTTTTTGCGTCGAGAACAGACCATGACGCACCCACGCAAAGCGTCGTAATGTGCCGTAATTCATTTGCAAAGGTTGCTTCACTGGCATCTGCGGTCAGACTCATCGACTGAATTGGCTGCAAATTTGGAGCCTGCATGTCGGGCAGAGCAGCTGAATTTTATTCAGATTCGCCAATGAATTTTCGACGCGCATTGGAAACAATCGCGACCTGATGCCGCTATTGTGAAGAACTCGAGCGCTCGACGAGTCAGCGCTCGATACAGTGTGAGAGTTGTCCGGGCTAAAGCTTCTGCTTAGCCAACTTGGTAGAATCTCCGAAAAGGCGCTATCTGAACGGGGTTACCGGCCGGTTCTTTCTCTTTGACAGACTCGAAACCGGGGCTTACTCCACTTTTGGCGGTGTCCGATTGCTCTGGCATCATCGTCAACGGGGCCCAGGGGTCAGCCATCTGGCTGGTCCAAGTTTACCGGGCTCTGGTTTATTGTGTATCGCTGCGGTCCGTCCGCGATGTAAGTAATGAGTAACAAAGCCGATTGGAGACAATCTGACCATGGCGTTACAATTCGATATCGGCATTCTAGGACACTCTGGCTTTGTTGGTTCAACCCTCGCGCGAGCTCTGCCGGATGCGCATAGGTTTAACTCTCGCAACGTGCAAAACGCCGAAGGCCAGAGATTTGACACGCTCTATTGCGCTGCTGCGCCCGGTTCAATGTTTGAGGCCAACAAGTATCCGGACCGCGACGCCCAAAGCATTGATGCATTGATCGCCTCGCTTTCACGGATGCAAGCGCGCAGATTTGTGCTGATTTCAACAATCGCCGTACTGGACCGTTTCGATGGCAGATATACTGAAACTAATGCAAATTACCAGGAAACCGTCGCCTATGGCGTCAACCGCAGAAGGCTGGAGCAAGCCTGTCAAGCCCATTTCCCGCAATGCCTGATCGTTCGCTTACCAGCCTTGTTCGGGCCCGGGTTGATGAAGAACTTCATCTTCGACCTGATGAATCCCATGCCCACCATGCTGAATTCGGCCGCGTATGAAAAGCTGGAAACCCAGCTCCCGGCCTCATTGACCCCAACGTTAGGTAAAATTTACTCCGCCGATGATGCAATTGGTATGTACGTGATCGATCGTGCTGCACTGGCAGCCTTGCCGGATCGGGCTGAACTGACGGCCGAGGCGGATCAACTTGGCATTAACGCCGTCATGTTCCACAACTGCCAAACCACCTATCAGTTTTATGAAATGACGCGACTGAATTCGGACATCAACCTTGCGCTGGAGGCCGGGCTGGATGTTCTGCACCTTGCGCCGGAACCGCTTATGGCATCCGAAGTTCATCGCGCCCTCATCGGACGGAACATGCCCGAAACTGCCGGAAAACTCCACCAGGAAGACATGCGCACTCAACACGCTGGGCTTTTCGGCCAAAACGGTCCATACAATCGCTCCGGCGATGACGTACTGGCGGCACTGACCAGTTTCTTCTCAGCCTCGATGGAAGGTTGAGCAATGCAATATGCCGTTTCAAATATCGCCTGGACCGCAGATGATCGCCGCGACGCCTATGCCAGGCTACAGGCTGAGGGCATTACTGGGCTAGAGATCGCCCCTGGCCTGCTGTTCAACACTGCAGACGACCCTTTCGAGCCAACCGATGCCCAGATCGCGTCAGTTCGGGACGAACTTGAAGAATTCGGGCTGACACTCGTTTCGATGCAGTCTCTGCTTTTCGGAGTCGAAGGTGCCGATTTATTCGGTGAAGATACTGGACGGATGGCCTTTGAATGGGGATTGAAACGCGCAATCACTTTGGCAGGTCGGCTCGAGATACCCAATCTTGTGATGGGCTCACCCAAACAGCGCCAGCGACCACCGGAAATGCAACCGGTCGCAGCTGTCGACAGGGCCATCGAAATTCTGACACCGCTCGCTGACGCCGCCGCAGCTGCGGGCACAATAATCGCGATGGAGTGCAATCCAGAAGAATATGACACCAATTTCCTGATAACGCCCGATGAAACGCTTGATTTCGTGAAACGCGCTGATCATGCTGCAATCATGTTGAATTTCGACGTTGGTGCGACGCTGCTGACCGGCACATTTGATCGGGTCAAGGATCAGTTGACTGCGGCGGGCCAGATGCTCAGCCATGTCCACATCAGCGAACCTTTTCTCGCCCCCGCACCTGCAAGCCCGGAAGATGCGGCATTGGTGCTGAACACCCTGCGCACGCTTGGATACCAACGCGCGGTTTCGATCGAAATGCGTCGTCCCGAGGATGGGCTGACTGGTCTGGATACCGCGCTGAGAAACCTGTCGGCGGCACGTCATCTCAGCGGAGGCGATCCATGAGGGGACCGAAGCTGCGCGACGACATACTGATTTCTGTATGCTTCACAGACGCCTACGCTCCCGACACTGCGGTTCCGCATATCGCGGCGACTGCGGAAATATTAAAGAACAACTACCGTTATTGGGAAATACTCGTCGTCAACGAAACCGGCTACGATACCGCCTTGGAAGAGGCGCTGATCACAGTCCCGAACGTGCGCTATCTGTCGGTGGTACGCGGATTAGACAACAGTCAACGCCGGGTCATTGCCGCCTCGGAAGCGATCGGAGACTTTGTGGTCATCACCTCGGTGAACGAGGTGAACAGCTTCGATATTCCCGCAATGATCGACAAAGCACAGGACCACAACGCTGTTGTCTTGGGTCAGCGCAAGGCCATGGTGATGGCCGAACCTTTCATCGCAATTCTTGGCCGTGCCAGCGGATTTCAGGCCAGCACCCGCGACATGCAGACCATCACGATACCGCGTACGGCCCTGAATCGCCTGCTCAACGATGCGAACCCTGTGCTCGCCCTGCGCTTTCCGCCTCGGGACAACTCGTTGACCGTGCTTCGACGCGCGCCCGACGTCAAAGGTGCCGCATCCGTTCACGAATCCACCTGGGTGGCGCGCACAACCAGCCGGTCTGACCTGCTACTACGGATGGTGACCGAAGCGGGACCTTCACTGCTGAGTGCCGTGGCATTGTTTTCTGCATTCATGTTTGTCAGCGCGGTGCTTTTTGCGATCTATGTGGTGGTCATATATCTCACCAAAACGGATATCGCCGAAGGCTGGACCACCCTGTCGCTTTCGATTTCGGGTATGCTCGCGTTCCTGGGTGCCGCTCTGTTTGCGATTTGTGTGACCCTGCGCAAGGCGATGGAGATCATACGCGGCCGTACAGTCGACTATCTGGTGGCCGAGCGTAGTTCGGTTGATCTGTTTGAAAGCGTGTCGAATGCGCTCAATGTCGATACAGATGGCACCGAAAAGCTTGAAGATCGGCAAGAAGCCCCCGCGCCAACCGCATTAGTACAGAAGCGTTCGGCAGGTGGTGCACCGTGACCTCGCCGCGTCGAGTCAAGTATCTGGTGATAGGCGGCGGGTTCTATGGTTGTTGCCTGGCCCTGTTTTTACGCTCGACTACGCGCGATGTCGTTCTGGTCGAAGCAGGATCCGAGATCATGACGCGCGCATCGCGGGTCAATCAGGCGCGCTTGCACTCAGGCTTTCATTACCCGCGTTCGATGTTGACTGCGTTGAAATCACGCAAATTGTGCCATCGTTTCGCCAATGATTTTCCCGATGCGATCGTATCTGATTTCCAGATGCTCTATGCCGTGGCGCGTCAACGTTCGAAAGTGTCTGCCAATCGATTTCGCAAAATGTTCGAGAATATGAAGGCGCCGATTGCGTTGGCGTCGCGGCAGGAAGCCGCATTGTTCGATGACGACCGGATCGAGGCGGTTTTTCGCGCGAATGAATTTGCCTTTGACTACTCTGTCCTGGCAAATCAACTGGCGGCCCGGATGGATGCGCTCAATCTCGATTTGCGGCTTGGGACCGAGGTCTTGTCCATCGACGACAACTCAGATGCACATGCAGCGGTCGTTCATTTGTCGGATGGCAGCGAAATTTTTGCAGACCACGTATTCAACGTTACCTATGCCCAGATCAACCACGTGCTCCGTCAATCCGGTCTGCCTCAGGCGCGTCTTAAACACGAAATGACAGAGCTTGCCCTCGTTGATCCGCCCGACGAGATGCAGGGCTATGCGGTCACGGTGATGGATGGGCCGTTCTTTTCGCTCATGCCCTATCCAGCGGCAGGAAAGTATTCGCTGACCCATGTGCGTTACACTCCGCATGTCAGTTGGACGGATCAATCAAGACCGGTTTCACCCTACGACGCTTTCGCCCGGCTTGAGCCTGAAAGTCGACTCAGACACATGGTTCTGGACGCGTCCCGGTATCTGCCTTGCGTAGGGGGCATTTCGGACGGAGATTCGATCTATGAGGTCAAAACGGTTCTGGTAAAGAACGAAGTTGACGACGGACGCCCAATTCTTGTCCACGAAGAACCGCGCGGTGGTCGAGTCACATCTGTGCTGGGCGGTAAGATCGACAATATTTATGATCTGTTTTCCCATCTACGCACCCAGCATGATGCGCTGAAACGAGCGGACTTTCGATATATCCTTGCGGACAGAGACGGCCATGTCACGGAAACGGCATGAGTTTCTGCGATATGGCGCCACGGTGGCGCTTGGCCTGATCGTCGATCTGGCCGCCGCGCGCAGTGCGTTGGCGATTGGTGTCCCGATTGAACTCGCCGCCGTTATCGGTGTGGTCTTTGGTGCGATCTTTAACTTTGTCGTTCTCGATCTTTGGGCCTTTGCCGGGCAAAAGGCAAAAGGCTCCGGCTCGCGACGGCTTCGGTATCTGGGGGCGCTTGGCGTCACCATGGCAGTTCGAGCTGTAGCGGTCTGGGTATTGGCCGCCCTGCTTCCTGCACAGACAGCGCCTATGGTGATCTTGTGCCTGGCAGTCGGCGTGTCTTTCACCGCCAATTTTTTGCTTTCAAAACACTGGGTTTTTCAACGCAACGATCAGCCCCAATCAACATCTGGAGAATGATCGGATGTCCCCAAGTACCGACACCGAATATCAGGACGCTGCGCCATCGCTTGCCGCCGTCGACGATGCGAGTTGGCAGGTGCCGGACTTCGATAGCCTAGAGTTGAGCCCGAAACTGCATGACGCTGTGCTGGTGATACCTGTCTTGAACGAGGGCAAGCGGATTCAAGGGCAGTTGCGCAATCTTGCCGCGCTGAACCACCCAATTGACATCATTATAGCCGATGGAGGATCGACCGACGGCTCGCTGGAAGAGGATTTCCTGCGCGACGTCGGTGTACGCGCACGATTGACCAAAACCGGGCCCGGAAAACTCAGCGCTCAACTTCGCATGGCTTATGCTTGGGCATTGAAGCAAGGGTACCAAGGCATCGTGACTGTGGATGGTAACGGGAAAGATGGCATGGATGCCGTTCCTCTGTTTTTGCAGAAATTGTCGGAAGGCTATGACTATGTTCAGGGCTCGCGCTATCATCCGGATGGCGCCCACAAAAACACGCCGCTCGAACGTACGGTGGCAAACCGCATGATCCACGCGCCGATGCTGAGTCTGGCATCGGGCTCGAAGCTGACAGACACAACAAACGGCTATCGCGCCTATTCTGCAAGTTATCTTCTCAATCTTGCCGTGCAGCCGTTCCGTGACGTGTTCAACGCTTATGAGCTATTGTTCTATCTCAGTGTGCGCGCCGGGCAGCTTGGGCTGCGTGTCACCGAAGTTCCGGTGTCACGCAGCTATCCCAAGAGTGGCAAAACCCCCACCAAGATCGCGGGGTTTTCCGGCAAGTTGAAGATCCTGCAACAAACACTGGCTGCCGCGTTGGGGCGGTATTCACCTTAAAACTGATCCGGCGATAGTCAGAACAAGCTTTCTAGATATTTGCTCATCTGGAAAATCTCCAGCACCAAAGCTCACCATAAGGTGAGCGCCGTCAGACAAAAGCACATGGCTTTTTCAGCTGTTTTCGCTACACTGCGCCCGCAGGTTTAATTAGTTGTTTGTTTCATCACAGAGGCTCCCGAGCTTTGGAGAAAATAACGGTCCCCCAATCAACCAACGGCATCAACACGGGCCTTTCGTCCCTGTCGGGCTGGGGTATGTTCTGGCTGATCGTGATGACGATTGCCTCATTCATTCTGTTTCAGGACGGCATTAATGAACTGTTCGAGGCCTGGAGCCTGCCTGAATACAGCCATGGACCGCTCATCCCGCTATTGTCTGCGCTGCTGTTTCTGAGGCAACTCAAAACGGTGCCGGTCATCACCGGTCCGCTGCCCGACCGCAAACCGGGTGTGATCCTGTTTGCTTTTTCCCTGTGCCTGGCAATTGCAGGAAAGCTGATCCAGATCGGCGATATTGTCGCCTATGCGATGATCCTTTGGGTCGGAGCCATATTGCTGATCAGCTTTGGATGGCAGCGCGGGCGTAACTTCTGGCCGCCGGTCTTGCATCTGATTTATATGCTGCCTCTGCCCGTCGGCCTTTATTACGGGGTTTCAACATATTTGCAGGGGGTTTCGTCGGAACTCGGAGTTTATTTTCTGCGGTTTTTGCAGGTGCCAGTGTTTCTGCAGGGCAACATCATCGATCTCGGGGTCTACAAGCTGCACGTGGCCGAGGCCTGTTCCGGCCTGCGTTATCTGTTTCCGATCCTAAGTTTTTCTTACATCTTTGCGGTACTGTATCGAGGCCCAACCTGGCACAAGGCCGTTCTTTTGCTGGCCACCGCACCGATCGCGGTTTTCATGAACTCGGCCCGCATCGCCTTGGCCGGGCTGGTCGTAAACACGTATGGCATGGAGTATGTCGAAGGGGTTTCTCATTTCTTCGAAGGCTGGGTGATCTTCGTCGCCTGCATCCTGTTGCTGTTCGCACTGGCGTGGCTGATGCTGTTTCTGCGGCGTGACAAGATGGGTTTGGTCGAGGCACTGGATCTGGACACAAGCGGGCTGTTACAGCAGGCAGCCCGGATACGGCACATTCAGCCCTCGGGCGCCCTGATTGGATGCACCATCCTGGCTATGATAGTAGCGATCCTGTGGTCAGCCATCCCTACGCGCGACACAACCATCCCGATTGTACGCGACCCATTTGCCCTGTTTCCGACCCGCATCGGCGACTGGCAAAGCGGCCCGGCCCGGGTGCTCGATCCAACGGTCGCGCAGATCCTCGCCGCCGATGATTATTATTCGGCAGAGTTGCAACGACCAGGAGATCTGCAACAGGTCGATCTGTTCATGGCGTGGTACGCGGATCAGAACCAGGGGGGTGTTCATTCCCCAGAAGTCTGTCTGCCGGGTGGAGGTTGGGAAATTGCCCAATTGGAACAGATTGATGCGCCGGTTGCAGGGGATCAGGCCTTTACGTTGAATAAGGCGATCATCCAGCAGGGCCAGACCCGCATGCTTGTCTATTTCTGGTTCGAACAACAGGGGCAGCGCACCGCATCGGGATTTTGGGCGAAACTGCAGCTTCTGAAAGGCAAGATTATCAACGGGCGTAATGACAGCGCCCTAATCCGCCTGATCACGCCCATCGAGAGCACCGAGAACGACGCAATGGCACAGGCCAAGGCGCGCCTTGACGCCGCTACTCGGGACATTTTATCAGAGTTACCTCGTTTTTCTCCGGGACTCCCGAGTACCAAAGCATTCGATACAACGCCTTTAAGTCGTTGACAAAATCCCGGACTATACAAACAACTATCCCTGCGCTGCAAAGCTGCGCTCCGCAGGACCGTGAAACGGGAAATTTGGAATAATGGACATTAAATTTCTTGATATCCCCGATATCCGACTGATCACGCCCCGGCGTTTCGGCGATCACCGCGGTTTTTTTGAGGAAACCTACAACCACGACAGCTTTGTCAACCATGGCATCGAGACTGTGTTCGTGCAGGATAATCATTCGCTGTCCCGATCCGCAGGCACGGTGCGCGGCCTGCATTTTCAAGCCCCGCCGCGCGCTCAGGCCAAACTGGTTCGCTGCGGGCGTGGGCGGTTTTTTGATGTTGCCGTCGACATCCGCAGAGGGTCGCCGACCTTTGGTCTATGGGTTGGCGCAGAACTCAGCTTTGAGAATGGCCGGATGCTGCTGGTTCCTGCCGGGTTTGCCCACGGCTTCATGACGTTGGAGCCGGAGACAGAGATTGTCTACAAATGTTCGGACACCTACGCGCCGGAAACAGAAGGCGCCCTTCGGTGGGATGATCCCGATATTGGAATTAATTGGCCCCTCGACATGGCCGAATCCAAAATATCAGATAAAGATAAAGCAGCCCCATTTTTGCGAGATATAGAGTCCCCGTTTACGATTGAGGATGGTTAATGAAAATTATGGTCACGGGCGGTGCTGGCTTTATCGGCTCTGCCGTTGTTCGGCGAGCGATTGCCTATGGACATTCGATCGTAAATGTCGACGCCCTCACCTACGCGGCCTGTCTGGATAACGTCGCTTCCGCATCAGAGTCGCCTGAATACGCGTTTGAACATGCGGACATTCGGGATGCCTCGGCGATGTCTGCGATCCTGTGCAAATATCAGCCCGACGCGATCATGCATCTGGCCGCCGAAAGCCATGTCGACCGCTCAATCGACGGTCCTGCGACCTTTATCGACACCAATGTAACCGGGACATATGTGTTGCTGGAAGCGGCCCGCGCCTATTGGATGGATGCAGGTCGCCCCGAGACCTTCCGGTTTCACCATATCTCAACCGACGAAGTCTTTGGCTCGCTGGGCGAGACCGGGTTTTTCACCGAAGACAGCCCCTATCAACCCAATTCTCCCTATTCTGCCTCGAAGGCAAGCTCGGATCATCTTGTCCGCGCCTGGCGCGAAACCTACGGTCTGCCGGTGGTTATGACCAATTGCTCGAACAATTACGGCCCCTATCAGTTTCCGGAAAAGCTGATCCCGGTAGTGATCCTGAATGCATTGTCCGGCAAACCGATCCCGATCTACGGGGCTGGCGATAATATTCGCGATTGGCTGCATGTCGAAGATCATGCCAAGGCGTTGTTGCTGGTGTTAGAAAAAGGCAAACTGGGTCGAAGCTACAATATTGGCGGCGAAAACGAGATGACCAATCTAGATCTGGTCCGGATGATCTGTGCAATTTTGGACCAGTTGAAGCCAGGCAAGACGCCTTATGCCGATCTGATCACCTTTGTCACTGACCGCCCCGGTCATGACCGCCGCTATGCCATTGATCCGAAACGCATTCGGGAAGAGCTGAACTGGCGCCCCACCTTCACACCCGAAACTGGCCTTAAGCAGACCGTGCAGTGGTATCTGGACAACGACGCATGGCTCAACGCCCTGCATACCCGAAGCGGCGTAGGTGAGCGGCTCGGGATTGCGCGATGAAGGCGCTGGTCTTCGGCTATACCGGTCAAGTGGCGTCAGAGCTGCACAGACGTGCAGGCGTGCATGGTGTCACACTCGAAGCGTTAGATCGATCCCGGGCCGATCTGTCCGACCCCGTCGCTTGTGCTGAAATAATTCGTCGTGCGGATGCAGACGTGATCATCAATGCCGCCGCCTATACAGCGGTTGATGAGGCCGAAAAAGAACCGGATTTGGCCCAGCTGATCAACGGAGATGCGCCCGGTGCCATGGCACGCGCCGCGGCAGCGCGCGGTCTGCCGTTCCTGCACATCTCAACCGACTATGTCTTCGACGGATCAGGCAGAACCCCGCACGCGATCAAAGACTCGACCGGTCCACTAGGGGTATATGGCCGAACCAAGCTGGAAGGAGAACGCCGGATTGCCGAGGCCGGAGGCTGGCACGCCATTCTGCGCACAAGCTGGGTGTTTTCTGCACATGGGAAGAACTTTGTAAAAACCATCCTTCGGTTGGCCGAAAACCGGGACACGCTGTCTATCGTGGCAGATCAGATCGGGGGGCCAACGCCTGCCGCTGATATTGCCGAGACACTTTTGGCGATCGCCAAGGCAGCCCCCGCATTCGAGGGCGGCGTGTTTCATTACGCGGGCGCGCCGGATGTCAGTTGGGCAGATTTCGCCCGTGAAATTGTTTCACAAGCGGGTTTGGCTTCTCAGGTCAATGATATCCAAACCGTAGACTACCCGACCCAGGCCACAAGGCCACTGAATTCACGCCTCGATTGTTCACGGCTCATGGAAATACTTAATATCCCACAGCCCGATTGGAAAGCCGGCCTGACCGATGTTCTGGCCGAATTGAATGCCCTGAGCGACTAGTATTTGAGAGGATAAGCTATGCAACGCAAAGGTATTATTCTTGCCGGTGGATCCGGCACACGGCTTTACCCGATCACCATGGCCGTCTCAAAACAATTGCTGCCGATCTATGACAAGCCGATGATCTTTTATCCCCTCAGTGTTCTGATGCTGTCCGATATCCGCGAGATTGCGATCATCACCACGCCTCAGGATCAGGATCAGTTCCAGCGTCTGTTGGGCGATGGCAGCCAATATGGCCTGTCCCTGACTTGGATTACTCAGCCCTCCCCTGATGGCCTGGCGCAAGCCTACATACTGGCAGAGGAATTTTTGGCAGGAGCGCCATCCGCGATGATCTTAGGTGATAATATCTTTTTCGGCCATGGCCTGCCCGACCTGTTACGCGTTGCAGATGCGCAAGTTCAGGGCGGTACAGTGTTCGCCTATCGCGTGGCTGACCCCGAACGCTATGGCGTGGTCGATTTTGATGGAAACAAAGCACGCGCAATCATCGAAAAACCCAAGATACCACCGTCGCATTATGCAGTTACGGGATTGTATTTTCTGGATGCGGACGCGCCCGCCCGCGCTCGGCAAGTCCAACCCTCCGCGCGCGGTGAGCTTGAGATCACGTCTCTACTCGAAACCTACCTGGCCGAAGGGAGGTTGGACGTTCAAACCATGGGTCGAGGCTTTGCGTGGCTGGACACGGGCACGCATGGGTCACTGCTGGATGCCAGCAATTTCGTCCGCACGTTGACCGACCGCCAAGGCATGCAAACCGGAAGCCTTGACGAAATCGCCTGGGCTAATGGCTGGATCGATGATCAAGCCTTAGCCGAACGCGCAAAGCTGTTCTCTAAGTCCACTTATGGTGAATATCTAGAGCTGCTTCTAAAGTAATCGCTGAGTCGATACCAAGTCTTCTGCGGGCAGTACTCCGATTCAGTCTGATCGCATCACAGTCATTGAAGCTTTTTTGGCAACAATAAGACCTGCAAAGCGCTGATCGTTCATTCAACTTATGATACCGCCCACCAGAGGACACTTTTTTGTCAAAATTCAAAATTTTAGATGGTAACAACGGCTACTTTCTGACAATTTCGGATCAGTGTTACCGATTTACTTGGTTAGGATAGTTCGCGCCATGCTCAGAAGGCTTCTGGCAATTGCATCTGCCGTCGCATGTATAGCGACCACATCAAATGCCACTCCTGTAACTTTGGATTTTACCGGCACTCGCGGCGGCGACCTTGACCGTGTAGGAACACGCGCGGCAACTTTCGATGAGGGTGGTATTTCCGGATCTGTCTGGTCTGGCTCAACTGTGTACGGCGGCCTCTTCTCAACCATCACGGCCCATCGTAATGGGATTGGTGTTGATAATGGCTCGTATAACGACAATTCAAGGATTGATGGTAGTCGCGGCGACGATTGGCTGACCTTCACATTTGATTCCGCAGTTGAGCTTGTGTCGGTCACGTTCGCCAGCTTCACCGCATATCGAAAAGGCAGATTGGGTTGGCGGCGTGACGACGATGACGCCTGGGTCAATGTGCACGGAGACGGGCAGCCTGGCACATTCACCGATGAAAGGACTTTCTTCTTCGGCGATAACACCATTGCTCGCGGATTTTCTGTGGCAGCATTCGGCGCCAACGATGATTTCGTCGTCTCCAGCGCAACTGTTGCTGCGGTTCCTCTGCCCTCGGCAGCTCTGTTGCTGATGGGCGGTCTTGCTGGGTTTGGCCTGATACGTCAACGTCAACGTCGGCGTGTTGCCTGATATCAGCTTGTTTCAGAACCAATTCAGAGCCTGCCTGGACCGGCAGGCTTTTTAGCAACATGACAACCAACAGAGCGAATCAGATTGCACAACCCGGCTCACCCTCAAAGACAAAGAGGCAAAGATTGGCAATTTGCTGCACTTAGGAAAGTTAAGAAATGAACCTCAACTCAAAATTGTTTGCACTTCTACAATACGGAACAATGGCAGTTAAAGTGCTCAATTGTGCTTCAAATAAGGCGAAAAAATGTCGTTCGGACCAGATTCACGCTTTGAGAAGTTGCTAAAAACTGTATAAACTGGTTCACGTACTTGTGGCACAGTTTCGTAGTATATCGTGTCTGCAGCGGTCCGATTCTAAGGGGATATTTTTTTGCCCCACGGATTGCAGCGTAATGGTGAAGCCAGATTTGGCTTAAGGTTAAAGGTTGATATGTCTATTCAAGATACGAACATTCGCGCCGATTCCAGAGCCTGTGGCACTGTTATACAGGCCGGTCGAGCAGCCAGCGAAACAACTCAAATTTACCGCAGTGTATTCAAACGCCTGCTTGACTTGACTATCGTCCTGTTGGCTTTGCCAATCGTAGCACCCATCGTTTTGGTGTTGGCTCTTCTTGTTGCGCGCGATGGCTCGAACCCATTTTATGCTCAATCTCGTGTCGGCCGCGATGGTCGGATTTTCAAGATGTGGAAACTGCGCTCGATGGTTCCGAATGCGCAGTCGATGCTTGATGATTACCTGTCCGCAAACCCGGAGGCCCGCAGCGAATGGGACGAAACTCAAAAGCTGCAGAACGATCCCCGCATCACGCAGTTCGGCCTTGCGCTTCGCAAAACATCTCTGGATGAACTGCCGCAGTTGTGGAACGTGCTGATGGGTGAAATGAGCTTGGTCGGACCACGCCCGATGCTTCCCGAACAGCGAAAGCTGTATCCGGGCGAGGCCTATTTCTCATTGCGCCCCGGCATGACAGGGTCGTGGCAAGTATCCGAGCGCAATGCCACTTCCTTCGCAAGTCGCGCCGAGTTCGACACTTCCTACGCCAGAAATTTGAACCTCAAAACCGATCTGGGTATTTTGTACTCCACGGTTGGCGTGGTCGTCCGAGCCACGGGCATCTAAGCGAGTATTCTCAACTGCAGCGTAGCTGTGCCGCGCCAGCCCAAGGCTTCCCTGGACTGGCGCAATGAGTTTTCCACCTTAGGATTGTGGAGCATTCGGAAACCATTGATGTACGCTCTTCTTTCCTGAATATCCCGGCCCTAAGGCTCGAATACGACATTTTCTTAACGTTATAAGGCTCCTGCACCACAATGATGGGGATCGAGTGCAGCAAAGGCCATAAAATTCAGAGCACATGCACCACTTTCGTTTGGCAATCCCTACAGCGGGACATAAACTCAAACCGGTTTATTAATGGATGGTTCTACAGTGAGTATTTCTGCCAGGGACGGCGACATCGCAATCGTTGGCATGGCCGCGCATCTGCCTGGCGCGTCTTCGATTGAAGCCTATTGGTCCAATCTGCGTGAGGGGGTGGAATCGATCCGCCAACTCAGCAGAGAACAGCTTCTTGCAAACGGTGAAACACCGCACCTGCTTGAGCGGCCGGACTATGTTCCCTTCGCCGCGCCTTTGGACCGGTTCGAAGAATTCGACGCCGAGTTTTTCGGGCTGTCGCCGAAGGAAGCCGCCATCATGGATCCGCAGCACCGCCAGTTTCTGGAGGTGGCATGGGAGGCACTGGAAAACGCCGGTCATCCGCCTGAGAGCTTTCCTGGTCCCATCGGTGTATTCGCCGGATGCGGAATGGGCAGCTATTTCTATTTCAACGTCTGTTCGAACCGGGATCTGGTCGACGATGTGGGCATGTTTCTGTTGCGCCACACGGGCAATGACAAGGATTTCATGTCCACACGGCTCAGCCATATCCTCGACCTCAAAGGGCCAAGTGTGAACGTGCAGACCGCGTGTTCGACTTCGTTGGTTGCAACCCATTACGCAACACAGGCCTTACTGACTGGTGAGTGCGACATGGCAATTGCCGGAGGGGTCACGATCGAGCTGCCCCACAACAGGGGCTATGTATACAAAGAAGGCGAAGTACTGTCGCCTGATGGCCACTGCCATGCCTTCGATCATCGTGCGCAAGGTACTGTTTTTGGGTCAGGTGCAGGCGCTGTTGTCCTGCGCCGTTTGTCTGACGCAATTGAGGATGGGGACCATATCTGGGGCGTGATCCGGGGCACGGCGATCAACAATGACGGGGCAGCTAAAGCCGGGTATTTGGCTCCGTCTGTCGATGGTCAGGCTGCTGCGATATCGGAGGCCCATGTGATGGCCGACGTTCAGGCCGACACGTTGGACTACATCGAATGCCACGGGACCGGCACTTATCTGGGTGATCCGATCGAGGTTGCGGCCCTGACCCAGGCGTTTTCGGAAACCACGGACGAGACCGGTTTCTGCCGGTTGGGTTCGGTCAAGACCAATATTGGCCATTTGGATACCGCCGCCGGGGTCGCCAGCTTGATCAAAACCTCGCTGGCACTGCACCACAGGCAGATCCCGCCCAGCCTTGGGTATGAAAAGCCCAACCCTGCCATCGATTTCGAAAACAGCCCGTTCCAGGTGAACGACACCCTCACCGATTGGGTTCCGCACAACGGCCCACGACGAGCCGGTGTCAACTCTTTGGGCGTCGGCGGGACCAACGCACACGCTATTCTGGAAGAAGCGCCCGAGCGGGCCGCGTCCCAACCTTCGGACTGGCCGTTTCAGATCCTCACTCTCTCGGCACGAGGCAAGAAAGCGTTGGATGCCAACAGTGCCGCATTAGCCGAGCATTTGCGCGCCAATCCAGATCAGAATTTGGCGGACATCGCCTGGACCTTGAAAAACGGGCGGCGCGGGTTTGAAAAGCGGCGTGTAATCGTCGCTGAAACCCATGAAGAGGCAGCGGCCACACTGGAGGAAAATGATCCGCGCCGGGTATTCACGCACACGGTGATTTCGGACGCGCCCGAACAAGTCTTCATGTTTCCCGGCGGTGGGGCGCAGTATGCTGGAATGGCACGGGACCTCTATGAAACTGAACCGACCTTTGCCGACTGGATGGACCGCGGTCTGGATATTCTGCAGGCCAAGCTTGACTATGACATTCGTGCGATCTGGTTGCCAGAACCGGGTCAGGAAGAGGCTGCAGATGAGCGACTGAAAACACCCTCGGTGCAGTTACCGCTGATCATGATCACCGAATATGCGCTGGCGCAGCTCTGGATGGAATGGGGTGTTCAGCCCGCCGCTCTGGTCGGCCATTCGATGGGCGAAAACACCGCCGCTTGCGTGGCTAGTGTGATGTCATTCGAGGATTGCATCGGTCTGGTGCATCTGCGCGGGCGTCTGTTCGATACCGTCCCCGCTGGCGGCATGCTGAGCGTCCCCCTGCCCGCAGACGATCTGAGACCGCTTCTCGGAGACGAGCTTGATCTGGGCGCTGTCAACGCCCCGAGTCTGAGCGTTGCAACCGGACCTCAGGCAGCACTGGACGATCTGGAGGAACGCCTGCGCAATCAGGGTGTAGACTGCCAGCGTATACCGATTGATATCGCCGCGCATTCGCGGATGCTGGAGCCGATCCTGCAGGAATTCGGTGACTATTTGCGCTCGATCGAATTGAAGGCACCGCAGATCCCCTTCCCCTCGAACCGCAGCGGCAATTGGATCACCGAGGCCGAGGCCACGGACCCCGAATACTGGGTCGGCCATCTGCGCAACACCGTGCATTTTGCCGATTGCATTACCACACTGTCTGAAAACCCCGAGCGCATCTTTATTGAGGTTGGCCCGGGCAAAGCGCTGGCTTCGCTGACCGGGCAACATGACAAGGTAGACGCCAATCAGGTGATCAGCAGCCTGCGCCACCCGAATGATGATGTGGCTGACGATGCCTATTTCATGGCCATGCTGGGGCGTATCTGGGCTTTGGGCGGCACGTTCGACTGGGAACAGATCTGGGGTGAGGCGCGCCGCAACCGGGTACCCCTGCCGACCTATGCATTCCAGCGCTCACCCTATTTCATCGAACCCGGCAAGACGCAGGCGGAGACGGCCAGCCAGTGGTTGATGCGCACTGAAGATTCAGCCGATTGGGGCTATCGCGTCGCCTGGACGCCGAAATACGCGGCCTGCGATGTCGATGTTACCGGCGATCTGTCGGATGCGGCACAGGAAAGCTGGCTGATCTTTGCGGATGAGGCCGGGCTGTGCAGCAAGCTGACCGAACGTCTGAAGCAAGCCGGGCACAAGGTGGTCACGATCACGCCGGGCGATGCTTTTGCCCGCATCAGTGACGATCACTATCAACTGGCCCCGGAACGCGGGCGCGAAAGCTATGATGCTTTGATCCGCGATCTGGTAGCGCAAGAGCGTATTCCGACCCGGATCGTGCACGGCTGGCTGCTGACACAGGCCGAGACCTTCCGCCCCGGTGGCAGCTTTTTCCACCGCAATCTGGAACAAGGCTTTTACGGCCTGTTCTTTCTGGCACAGGCAATCGGCGATGAAGACCTGCCTATGCCCCTGCACCTCCATGTCCTCAGCTCGGGCGCATTACAGGTCCGGGATGAGGCTCTGCCCTATCCGGAAAAAGCCACCGTGACCGGCCCGACCCGGGTGATCCCGCGCGAATTCCCCGGCCTGACCTGTGCGCTGCTGGATATCGATCTACCACAAAGCGCTGGCAAACGCCGGACCCCTGCCTTGCCCGAAGGCCTGACGGATCAGGTGCTGGAAGACCTGCTGGCCCCGCCCGCCTCGTTCACGGCGGCAATCCGTGCTGGCAAGCGGTTTGAACAGGGGTATCGACCGCAGGCACTGGAAGAGCCGTCTCTGGAAGACCTACCCCTGCGTGACGGCGGCACCTATCTGATCACCGGCGGTTTTGGGGGTATTGGTCTGACACTGGCCGAGGCGCTAATTTCGAAGGTGAATGCCAATATCGTCCTGCTCGCCCGCGGTGAACTGCCGCCGCGGGACCAATGGGAAAACGTGCTGAACAATTCAGCGCCTCAGGACAAGACCGCCCGCCGTATCCGTGCCGTCGAAAAGCTGGAAGCCGTAGGCGGGAAAGTTCTGCCGATATCCGTGGATGTCAGCAATGTTGAAGAGATGCGTCGTTGCGTGGATCGCGCGACGCAGGAGTTCGGCCAGATCAATGGGGTGATTCATGCGGCCGGCCTGATCGATGACGCGCCGATCATGACCAAGACCATGATGGAGATTGAGGATGTGTTCACACCCAAGATCCATGGCACGCAGGTCATAGACCAGATCTTCCCCGACGGATCGCTGGATTGGCTGGTTCTGTTCTCGTCCAGCTCAACCGCGACAGCGCCTGTGGGTCAGGTCGATTACGTCGCCGCCAATGACTATCTGAACGCCTTTGCCCGCGCGCGCTCGGGCGGCAAAACGCAGGTTGTGTCAGTCAACTGGGGTATTTGGGCCGATGTCGGCATGGCCGCCGACGCGATGGAGGCACGGACCGGGTCCAGTGAACCGGCTCCTGTCACCTCGGCGGGCGTTCCGATGCTGGATCAGGCAAGCTTTGATGACGCTGGCAACCGCCTGCTGAGCGCGACCTATAACGCCCATGATCGCTGGTTCCTGAATGACCACAGAACCAAGGCCGGGCACGCTTTGGTACCCGGCACCGGCTATCTGGAGCTGGCCTCCGAAGCGCTGCGGGTACAGGGCGAAACCGGCCCGTTTGAAATCCGTGACCTGTATTTCCTGCGCCCCCTTGCGGTTGCGGACAGTAAAGATCAGCAGGTCCGTCTGCGCCTGCCACGCAGCGATGTTGGCTATGATCTGACGGTCGAGAGCGGATCGGATGACGCGTTCGAGCTGAATGCACAGGCCAGCCTGTCGCTGCTGCCGCTGATCGCACCCGCACCGCTGGATGTTGCGGCCATCGCGGCCCGTTGTGGCACGGCCCATCAGGCCGAGGGTGCGGGGCGCCTGCGGTCCCTGCAGGAGGCGCATCTGAACTTTGGTCCGCGCTGGCGGGTCCTGACCTCAACCGCGCTGGGGC
Organism: Ruegeria sp. G2; assembly: GCF_056533505.1. NCBI lineage: Bacteria > Pseudomonadati > Pseudomonadota > Alphaproteobacteria > Rhodobacterales > Roseobacteraceae > Ruegeria > Ruegeria sp. G2. The sequence goes on from NZ_JBQFON010000004.1 coordinate 321,273, forward strand.
AGGATGAAGGTCTGGCTCATCTGGCCCTGCCCGAAGGCTTGCAGACGGATATCGAGGCGGGCTATCACCTGCACCCTGCCCTGATGGATCTGGCCACGGGCTGGGCGATGGAGCTGATCGCAGGATACCAGGCCTCGCACCTATGGGTGCCGGTCTCGTATCGCTCGGTGCGTGTCTTTGCGCCGCTGCCCGCGCAGATCGTCAGTTGGGTCCGCAACGCGGGTGACAACCGGGCCGAAGGCGAAACCGCCAGCTTCGATGTCACCATCGCTGCGCCAGACGGCACGATCTGCATCGAGGTCGAGGGCTTCTCGATCCGCCGGATGGAGGATGCCGTGGATTTCGCCTTCACCGAAAGCGCGCCTGTCGTCACCTCCGAGGTCGACACCCCAGCGCCCCTATCCCCGGCCGAAGAACGGCTGCGCCATAACCTGTCTCAGGGCATTCCGGCATCAGAAGGGCCGGGCCTGTTCTTCAAGGCGCTGACCAGCGGGCAGTCTCAGATCATCCTGTCCTCGCTGGATCTTGACGGGCTGATTGCACAGGCTGCCGATAGCGGAGCCTCCACCGAAAGCTCGGATCAGAAATTCCAACGGCCCGAGTTGGACTCGGATTACGTTGCGCCGGAAAATGATATCGAACGCCGTCTGGCCGGGTTCTGGCAAGAGCTTCTGGGTGTGGACGAGATCGGTGTCGAGGACAGTTTCTTCGATCTTGGCGGGCACTCCCTGATTGCGGTGCGCCTGTTCGCGCAGATCCGCAAGGCCTACAATGTGGACTTCCCGATCTCGGTCCTGTTCGAGGCCCCGACCATCCGCACATGCGCCGACCTGATCGCCGCCCGCGGCGTGCCAATAGACGCGGGCGAAGACGATGCGCCGGCAACTGCGGCCCCGGCCACACCGGAACGTCGCTTTACCCATCTGGTTCCGATGCATTCCGGCGAGGGCGGACCGAAGACACCGTTCTTCCTGGTGGCCGGCATGTTCGGAAACGTCCTGAACCTGCGCCATCTGGCGCATCTGGTGGGCACCGACCGTCCCTTTTATGGGCTGCAGGCACGCGGTCTTTACGGGGATGAAGAACCACACCGTGATCTGCGCGAAGCGGCCAGAGACTACATCGCCGAAATGCGGCAGGTACAGCCGACCGGTCCCTATATGCTGGGCGGCTTCTCGGGGGGCGGCATCACCGCCTACGAGATCGCGCGTCAGTTGACCGAAGCCGGTGAAGAGATCGCAGCGCTTGTGATGCTGGACACACCCTTGCCCGTTCGCCACCCGCTGACGCGACGGGATCGTCTGGTAATCCAGTTGCAGGAGCTGAAGAACAAAGGCGCAAGCTATCCGATTCAGTGGGCAAAAAACCGGATCGCCTGGGAAATACAGAAGCGTCAGCCCAAGGATGAGATCGCCGAAACTGGCCAACAGTTCCACGATACCGAGATCGAAGCTGCGTTCATGGAAAGCGTGAACAGCTATCCCCTGAATGCCTGGGACGGACCACTAATCCTGTTCAGGCCACCGCTGGTCGGAAAATGGGAGGTTGCGCCCGGGAAGCTGGTTCACCACGAACGCTACTATCTGACCCATGACAATGACTGGACACCCTGGGCCCCGAATATCGAAGTGTTCGAAGTGCCCGGTGATCACGACTCGATGGTGCTGGAGCCGAATGTGCGGGTGCTGGCAGCGCAGATGAGATCCTGCCTTGAAAATGCAGAACGCCAAATTTTGCGCCCGCGACCCACTCTGCAAGAGGCAGCGGAATAGCCATGCCTGATCCTGTACTTCTGACCGTAATTCTGAACTATAAAACAGCGGACATGACGTTGCGGTCGGTCGAGGCGGCAAAAATAGCCATGGAGGGGATCCCCGGAGAGATCATCGTTGTAGACAACGACTCGCAAGATGGATCTTTCGCGGCGATCTCGACCCATGTTCATGATCAAGGCTGGGATCAGGACAATCGCGTTCGGGTCATTCAGTCAGGGCATAACGGCGGATTTGGCGCTGGCAACAATGTAGGTATGCGCGCGCGGCTTTCGGACGGAACGCGGCCCGATTACGTCTACATCCTGAATTCCGATGCCTTCCCCGCTCCAGATGCAATTCGCATTTTGCTGGAGCATCTTGAAACTACACCCGAAACCGGGTTTGCGGGCAGCTACATATTCGGCGACGACGACGAGCCCCACCTGACCAGCTTCCGCTTTCCTTCGGTCGCAAGCGAGTTTGAAAGCAGCATCAACTTTGGCCCCGTCACCCGGTTGTTCAAAAACCGGATCGTACCCATTCCGATCCCGTCCGAAACGCGAACAGTCGACTGGCTGGCCGGTGCCAGCCTGATGATGCGGCAACGCGTTCTGGATGAGATCGGTCTATTTGATGAGACGTTTTTTCTGTATTTCGAAGAAACCGATCTCTGCCTGCGAGCGGCGCGCGCGGGGTATCGCACCGATTATGTACGCGCCAGCGAGGTGATGCATATCGGATCTGTTTCAACCGGCATGAAGAACTGGAACCGGGTGCCGACCTATTGGTTTGACTCACGCCTGTACTATTTCGTCAAAAACCATGGCGCTTTTTACGCCGCCTGCGCTACCTGCGTACATTTGACTGGTGGCTTTCTGCACTGGCTGCGCTGCTTAATAACACGCAGGCGCACCGGTGTGCCGCCCCATTTTTTGCGTACTCTTGCCTGGCATGACCTGTCCGCATGCATGCGCGCGCCGTGGCGCAAGCGCAATCCGGATGCTCAGGCCAGGCCCGTTATTGGAGAATGAAGATGCCTTTCAGCACTTTTCTTGTCGGCCATGAATCCCTTGTCATTCAGTGCGGGGAAATGCTGCTGGAGGCGGGGCACAGCATTCAGGGCGTCGCCACGCGGAATTCCGATGTGGAAGCCTGGGCCAAGACTCACTCCTTGCCTCTTCATGCACCTGGCGAAGGATTGTCAGACAGGGTTGAAGGGGTCTCGTTTGATTGGCTGCTGAGCATCGCAAATCTCGATCTGCTACCAGAAGCGTTGCTGAACAAAGCTGCGAAAGGTGCTGTCAATTTCCACGATGGCCCGCTACCGCGCTATGCAGGGCTTAACGCGCCGGTATGGGCCATTCTGAATGGGGAGACACAACACGGGATCACCTGGCACATTATCTCGGGCGGCGTGGATGAGGGCGGGATCGTTGCCCAAAACCTGTTTGATATCAACAACACCGAAACTGCCCTGACATTGAACACCAAATGCTACGGTGCCGCCATCGAAAGCTTTGCCGAGGTCATCCGGGCACTGGAAGCGGATCAACCCCCTGCCCCACAGGATCTGTCGCAGCGCAGCTATTTTGCAAAGAACGACCGCCCTGAGGCGGCGGCCCGGCTGGATTTCGCAAAACCGGCGCATGAATTGGCCGCTTTGGTGCGCGCATTGGATCACGGAGACTATTGGAACCCTTTGTGTCGCCCGAAGGTCGAGCGCGATGGTCAGCTCTGGCTAGTCGGCGCGGCCAAGGTGAGTGAACAGCCAACCGATGCTGTGCCCGGCACCATTCTGGCCAGCAGCGCAGAAAGTGTGACCATCGCCACCCGTGAAGGCGCGATTGAGATCAGCGATCTGCGAAATGGCATGGGCGCACCTATGCCTACCGATGGTATTTTGAATGGCGGCAGCGCACTGCCTGCATTGACCGCGGAAAAGGCGACCGCGATCAATCAATCAATTGCTGAAACGCTTGCCTCCGAACCACAATGGCGGGCCCGCCTGGAATCGCTGCAAGAGGTCGACATTCCGCTGATCAATCCGGCGATGCCGTCCGGTGCCCCCCGCTCGCAAGCGCTGCATGCGCCGGATGGGCTTGCAGATGTGACAGTCAAGGCTGCATTAGCGGCCCTGATGGCACGCCTTGGGGATGCTTTCACCCTCGATCTGGCGCTCCGGCTGAACAGCGCATCCCCCTATCTCAACGACTGGGTTCCGGTGCGCTTTGCTGCGGACAAGACATTCTCAGCGGCGCAGGAGGAGTTTGATCAGACAATTACGCAAGCTCAGGCACTTGGTCCGTTCGCCCATGATCTGCCGGCGCGCCTACCCGGTGCGGCGGCACTGCAAACACCGGTGATCGGGCTATCCGATGATGTTTCGGAAGGTCTTGTTCCAGGCACAAGTCTGACGCTGGCCACGTTTGATGGACAGACAGTGCTGTTTGCCGACAGTGGACATGTCTCCGAAGCCGCGCTGCGCTTGTTCGCGGCACGTATCGAGAATCTGCTGGTGTCGCTGACAGATCCGGCCAAGGCGAGCCTGCCAATTGCCGAGCTTCCCATTCTGCCCGATACGGAACGTGCACAGATCCTGCAGGATTGGAACAATACTTCTATCGCCTATGATGAAGTCACCTGCGTTCACCAGCATTTCGAAGCCCAGGTTGAATGTACTCCCAATGCACCGGCACTGGTATTCAAAAATCTCAGCTTCAGTTATGCCGAACTGAATGCACGGGCCAACCAGGTCGCGCATATTCTGCGTGAGATGGGGGTTGGTCCGGACACGCTCGTGGGCCTGCATGTCAAACGCTCTCCACTCTTGTTGATCGGGGCGTTGGGTATTCTGAAGGCAGGCGGCGCCTATGTACCGATGGATCCGGCCTATCCCGCCGATCGAACCGCTCTTTATCTTGAAGACAGCGGCGCGAAGGTATTGTTGACCGAATCCGCCTTGGCACCCGCGTTGCCGGAACATAACGCACAGCCATTGCTGCTGGATACGGACCCGCGGCTGGGAACGACCGCGACAGACAATATCAGCAGCGGTGTGACCTCGGACAACCTCGCCTACCTGATCTACACTTCGGGTTCGACTGGTCGGCCCAAGGGTGTCATGGTCGAACATCGCAACGTGTCGAACTTCTTCACCGGTATGGACGATCGCATCAGCCATGATCCGGCCGGGGTTTGGCTGGCGGTGACCAGCCTATCATTCGATATTTCGGTGCTCGAGTTGTTCTGGACCCTCGCACGCGGCTTCAAGATCGTACTCAGCGATGATGAAAACCGCGCCCTGGTCGCGGGCGACTCGGCCCCCGGAAAATCCATCACCGGCAAAGGGATGGAGTTCAGCCTGTTCTATTGGGGCAACGACGATGGCGTCGGGCGCGACAAGTACAAATTGCTGCTTGAGGGCGCGAAGTTCGGTGATCAGAATGGATTCTGCGCCGTCTGGACACCTGAACGCCATTTCCACGCCTTTGGCGGCCCCTACCCCAACCCGTCGGTCACCGGAGCCGCGGTGGCCGCGGTGACCGAGAATATCGGGGTACGCGCGGGCAGCTGCGTCGCGCCACTGCATCACACGGCACGCATTGCCGAGGAATGGGCGGTGATCGACAACCTGACCAACGGGCGCGCGGGGCTGGCCATTGCCTCGGGCTGGCAGCCCGATGATTTCGTCCTGCGGCCCGAAAACACGCCACCCGAAAACAAACCAGCGATGCTTGAGGCGATCAGCACTTTGCGCCAACTTTGGGCTGGTGAAACGGTGGAATTCCCCACTAAGTCCGGCGATATGCACGGCGTGGTTACACAGCCGCGCCCGGTCTCCAAAAAACTGCCCGTCTGGGTCACCACTGCGGGCAATCCGGACACCTGGCGCGAGGCCGGGGCCATCGGGGCCAACGTCCTGACCCACCTTCTGGGCCAGAGCGTACAGGAGGTTGCCGACAAGATCGGCATCTACCACACCGCCCTGCGCGAAGCGGGCCATGATCCCGAAGACCACACGGTCACCCTGATGCTGCATACCTATGTAGGTCAGGACCGCGAAGAGGTGCGCGAGGTCGCGCGCGAGCCGATGAAGGATTACCTGCGCTCGGCTGCCGGGCTGATCAAGCAATATGCCTGGGCCTTCCCGGCCTTCAAGAAACCGAAAGGCGTGTCGAACCCATTCCAACTGGATCTGGGCAGCCTGTCTGATGAGGAACTCGAAGGCATCCTCGATTTCGCTTTCCTGCGTTATTTCGAGGATTCCGGCCTGTTCGGCACTGTTGAGGACTGTCTGAACCGGGTTGAAGAGCTGAAACGCATCGGCGTGGATGAGATTGCCTGCCTGATCGACTATGGCATTTCGGTCGATCAGGTGATGGAGGGGCTGAAGCCTCTGGCCGAGGTGCTGCGCCTGTCCAATCAGGATACAGACCTGGCTGAGGATGACTATTCCATCGCCGCCCAGATCATCCGCCATAAGGTCAGCCATCTGCAATGCACCCCCAGCATGGCGCAGATGATCCTGATGAGCGACGAGGCGCGCTTTGCCCTGTCCAAGATCAACCACATGATGATCGGCGGTGAGGCCCTGCCCGGCTCGCTGGTCAAGCAGATCAACAAACTTTCCCCTGCACATATCGAAAACATGTACGGACCCACCGAGACAACGATCTGGTCGACAACCGAGACCGCAACCGCTGCGGACGGCGTGGTCAATGTCGGAACCCCGATTGCAAACACACAGGTCTATGTACTGGACGAAATCAACCGTCCCGCCCCCATCGGCGTGGCCGGAGAGCTTTATATCGGAGGCGCAGGCGTGACACGCGGCTATTGGCAGCGCGAAGACCTGACGGCCGACCGCTTCGTGCCCGATCCATTCTCAGACACCCCCGGGGCGCGGCTCTATCGCACCGGCGATCTGGTGCGCTGGCGGACGGACGGACGGCTCGATTTCCTGGGCCGCGCGGATCACCAGATCAAACTGCGCGGCTATCGGATCGAGTTGGGCGAGATCGAAAGCCTGCTGGACGCGCAAGCCGGTGTACGGCAGTCGGTTGTCATCGCGCGCGAGGATACGCCCAATCTGGTGCAACTCGCGGCTTATATGACCGTCGATCACGCTGTGGATGAAAAGGCATTGCGTCAGGCGCTGGCGATGCAACTGCCGGACTACATGGTGCCAACGCATTTTGTGACGCTGGACAGCTTTCCGCTGACACCGAACCGGAAAGTAGATCGCAAGGCCCTGCCTGCACCTGCAGCACAGAAACCGCGTACCGAACCCACCGTATCTGAGCCGGCCTCGGGCGGTTCTGCCACACAGAAAATTGCGGCGATCTGGTCACGGATTCTGGGTGTTTCAGACATCAGCGGGCGGGACAATTTCTTCGATCTGGGCGGGCATTCCTTGCTGGCGGTACAGGCACATCGCGAAATCCGCACAGAGTTGAACGTGCCGGGGCTCAGCATAACGGATATTTTCCGGTGCCCAACTTTGGCGGCCCTTGCCGAAACGGTCGAAAAGAAATCAGGCTCCAAACCTACCGAAGCAAGCCCGACGCAGCCATCGCCAGAAAAAGCCAGCAGCCGTAGCGATGCTATGGCGCGCAGACGCGAGATGCGGGCGCGCAGACGGTCGGCGTGAACAGGTTTACAGCGATAAAGGCCGAGCTTCGCAAGATGCTCGGCCCGGAGATAGGTATCGGGGTGACCGATCCCAAAGCTTCGGGCGCTGCATTATTGCCCGGGGAAATTCCCGCAATGAAACGCGCGGTCGAAACGCGTCGATTGGAGTTCGCCGCCGGACGTAGCGCTGCTCGACAGGCGATTAGAGAACTAAACCTCAGCCCCGTCGCAATCCCGATGGCTGACGATCGCAGCCCAGTTTGGCCCGACGGCGTAATCGGCTCGATCACCCATTGCAACGATATCTGTATCGCAATCGTTGCACATAAGGGCTCTGAACACGGTATCGGTATTGATATCGAGCCTGACGGGCTGTTGGACCCCGACCTTGAGGCGGTGATCTGTACACCGTCTGAAAGAGAATGGCTGGATACCCAGAACACTGAGCGACGTGGACATCTGGCAAAACAGATTTTCTGCGTGAAAGAGAGCATCTACAAAGCGATCCACCCGCTGATTGGACAAATGATCGAATTCCAGGACGTCGAATTCCTGCGCCCTTTGCAACCCAACAGCCCCATTGCACTGACCATTGGTGATCGCACAACCAGGCTGGAGCTCAGACTGATGAGCCAGACTCTCGATGATAAATTCTTCAGCTTCGCCGCACTCGACGACATGTCAGCCATGTTTTTGCTCAGCCTAGAGAGCGTGTCTTGATCAAGCGATATATTCCAGGTCGTATCCGGGTGGCCACAGCCGCCATAGCCGGTGTTATGCGCCTAAACGGCGCAAGACCAATCGATATCGCCACGTTTGATTCGTTATATGACAATCCCGGCCCTATGCCCGCCATTCCGCAGAAGGTTTTCCATCTGGGGCACAGTCTGGTCGGCCCGGATATCCCTGAAATGCTAAAACAACTGGCGGGTAAAAGGCACGATTACACCAGCCAATTGGGCTGGGGCACACCGCTGCGGGCCCACTGGGATCCAGAAGAAACCATCAACGGGTTCGAGCTGAGAAATGCCCCAGCTGAATATGAGGATGCTAAACAGGCCCTCTCGTCCGGCGAATACAATACGCTGGTCATGACTGAGATGGTCGAAATCCGGGCCGCCATCAAGTATTATAACAGCGCAAAATACCTTCGCAATTGGATCCAACTTGGCCGCCAGTCCAATCCGGACATACGCATCTTTTTTTATGAGACATGGCACAATCTGGACGACAAGGAAGGCTGGCTGGAGCGGATCGACAAAGATCTTGAGCGCTATTGGTTCAATGGCATTCTTCGGGTTGCTTTGGGTTATGAGGGAACACCGGCCCCGGTCTATGTCATCCCTGCCGGGCAAGTCATGGCGCGTTTCGTGCGTGAAGTTGAGCACCGTGGCGGCGTCGGACCTATTGCCGACCGAAACCACCTGTTCACTGACACGATCCACCTGAGTGATTATGGCACCTATCTGGTCGCGTTGACCCATTACGCGGTGTTGTATCAAACCTCACCCCTAGGATTGCCACATGTATTGACCAAAGCCGATGGCACGCCCGCCAAAGACCCATGCCCCGAAGCCGCACGTCTGATGCAGGAGATCGTCTGGGATGTGGTGACTAATTTGCGGTTTACCGGGTTGGCCAGTCCTGATCCTTGATCTCGCCCACCCACAGACACGCTGGGCTGATGCCGGGACAAACAACCATCTTGCCGAATTGAAACGCTCAGGACAGAATCATCGCCAACGTGATACCTGACACTCAACCCCTTTAACGCCAAGACCTGATATATATGCCCAATTCACTCGCCTATCTGATGTTGATGGTCTGGCCGATCATCATGGTCGTATTGTTTAAGAAACTTCCGGCGCCACGCGCTCTGCTGATCTCGATATTGGGCGGCTATGTTATCTTGCCCCCAAACACATATTTTGATCTGCCGCTGATACCGACGCTAGACAAGCACACAATCCCCAGTTTGGCTGCATTAGTGTTGTGCCTGACAATGTTGGATCAGAAAATCAGGTTTTTTCCGCAATCCCGTCTGGTTTCGATCTTGATGCTGGGGTTCCTGCTCAGCCCGATTGTCAGCGCTTTGGGCAACCTGGAACCGGTTTTTGCCGGACCTGTCGTTCTGCCGGGGATGACTGCCCGAGATGCGATTTCAGAGTTCCTGAAGCACGTGATTATCATTATCCCATTTGTTCTGGGCTTCAATATTCTCTCAACACCCGACAATAAGAGAGAATTCCTAACACTCTACATGGTTATCGGGTTGATATACTCGATTCCGATCTTGCTCGAAGTTCGGCTCAGCCCGCAACTCAACAACTGGGTTTATGGGTTTTTTCCCCAGCTCTTTTGGCAGCAAGTTCGATTTGGTGGTTTTAGGCCCACCGTGTTTCTTGGCCACGGGTTGTTGGTGGCGTTTTTCGTCCTGATGTCGTTTCTGGCGACAGCCGCGCTTTTGCGAGGTTCGCGGGGCAATGATCGGTGGCAAAAATTTGGCATTCTCGTATATCTGTTCGCCATCCTGATTCTCTGCAAAACGGTGGGTGCGGTTTTATTTGCCGTCCTGTTCGCGCCCATCGTGCTATTTGCCAGTTCCCGTATACAACGCTGGGTAATGCTGATTTGTGCTGTATTCCTGATAGCTTACCCAATCTTGCGCGCAGAAGATGCAATACCCGTTGAGCGTATTCTCGGCTATGCGGCGCAGATTCAGGCTGAACGGGCCCAATCTCTGGAATTTCGCTTTGAGAACGAAAGCATGCTGTTGGAGCGCGCCGCCGAAAAACCACTCACCGGCTGGGCATTCTGGAATCGAAATCGAAACATGGATCCAGAAACCGGTCGCGTTCTGACTGTTCCAGATGGATATTGGGTCCTAATCATCGGTGTGCTGGGCTGGTTCGGGTATATCTGCATTTTTGGGATGCTGATCTTCCCACTTCTCCGGCTTTGGGCAAGACGCAAAAAGTGCATCGGCTCACCCGATGAGTATGTTACAAACGGCATTGCGCTCATGCTGAGTATCAACCTTGTTGATTTGATCCCCAACGCATCCATCAACAGCATGACTTGGATTATGGCTGGCATGCTGCTAGCCAAGTCCACGGCTGCGGTGCGGGACCGATCTGATGAGGCCGACGTAACGGTCCCCCAGCCAGATCCACCTCGTGTGGCTCATGTGCGCAAGCCGCGTGGTCAGGCGAAAGCAACCGCTTCCGCTCAGCTAAAGAACCCGCATAACAAACGACGTTCGAGGCAGACCAACACCTAAGTGTTCAGTTTTCTCGCGGGGACGCCAGCGACGGTCGCACCGCTTTCGACATCGCGGGTGACAACACTATTAGCGCCAACGGTCACGTCATTGCCGATCGTGAGCGGGCCCATGATCTTGGCACCTGCTCCGAGATCCACATGTCCCCCGAGAACAACCGTTGATACCAGCGTAACCTGTTGGAAGATCATGCAATTCGGTCCGATACGGGCGGTGGGGTGGATGATGATTCCAGTTGGATGCGGCAACCGAAGACCGCCTTCGATATGGGTATTCAGATGAATCTCGGATTGTGTGATCACCGACCAGAACCGGTGCACCAGAGCCCAGTATTTGCTGAACGCCCATCCGATTGGGCCACCCCGCGCCTTGGCCGCCTGATATCGCCTGATCGCGCGCAACAGCTTGTAACCCGGGTCCCAAAATTGCCGCACTTGTTCGCGCGACCAGTCCGGAACTGTCGCTGAGACCACCAACGGTTGCTCTAGCTCAACAGGTGACGTTTGCTGGATATTGCCTTGCATGGATCCGATCTTTTCAGCCTGTCACGCGCCCTAGCCGTTGGCATCGGGCGCGATTGGCGTTGCTCAGAATCCCAGACGCGCCAGACGGGGATAAATCCTGCGATAAACAACCGGTGGTAACCAGTTTTCCAGAACTTCCTGCCGGTGCGATTGGCGGTCGAACTGATCTTCTGTACCGGGACGTGGCTTGAAGATCGTCGAATGTGCCTTGCGGCTGGGGTCCCAGGTCGCTGTATAGTAGTACAGCGCTATGGACTGGCGTGGCTCACCATCGGGATGATTCACTTTTTCGGGGTTGCCATGGAATGTGCTTGTGCCTGTCGAGAAGCAGCACATGCGGTTGAAAGTCGGCACAAAGCTTTTGACCTTGGTAGTCATGTCGTTGCTCCAGATCTCGAATGAACCGCCCCATTCCTCGCGCCAGTCGTCGTTCAGATAGATCAACACGTTCAGGCGCCGTTCAACGACCATCTGTTTGTGCAGATTGAAATCCGCATGAATATCCAGATGCCCCCCGTTTTTAACCCGGTGGATGCCCGCGCCGATATAATAAGGATCGGGGATTAACCCTTTGATACCGGTCATTTCCTCAAGAAACAGGATAAACGGGCGGGAGTTGAAGGCGTGGAACAACTCGCGCGAATAGACCGGCAATCTCTCGGGATTGTACTGCGTTTTCAGGTTCTCCTGCGCCCGCTCAAATGTGTCGCTGTCTTCGCCTTCTTCAAGCGTGGCCACGTCCTTCTGAACTTTGCGCAGAACTTCTTCGGGAAGAAAATTATCGATGCAAATATGGTTATAGGGTTCGCCGCTCTGATATTCTTCGGCAAATGGGGCCGCCGCCGCGCGGGCGTTTTCAACACTGATACTTAGACGTTCGGGATCAATTTGATAGATCGCCATCTTCTTTTCCTATCTAAACAATAACACAACTCGAATTACCGGCCAGCTTCTGCAGCGGCAGAGCAAAGTGGGGATCAAGGTCTTCTATCAGAAAAATGGGGGGATTCCCCCCATTTCGCAATGTGACATATCCAACCATGCCTGACAAACACATGATCAGGATCAATAGGGCTATTTCAGAAGAAAAGTCTCATATTTTGCGACAATGAAACTTGAAACTCTGAAGCATGAAATACCCGGGTCTCCGGTTGGGAACAGGGTGATCTCACGTGATGTTTGAACGAATTGCGGGACACCGGCCAATTTACAGTGGCACATCCGCAATTCTGCCCATATTAAAGTATTCGTTGTTTATGAGTTCTCGCCCGTCGAATAAGAGTCCATTCTCTTTATGCCCAGGTTGTTGATTATCGGTACCGGATATGTCGCGGATTTGTATCTGCGCTCCCTCAAGCTCTATCCTGAAATCGAAATTGCCGGATGCTATGACCGCAACCCTGAGCGGCTGTCTCAGTTCTGTGCCTACTGGTCGCTGCCCGCGCTGAATAGCTTTGAGGCATTGCTGAAGCTGGCCGCACCAGGGGATATTCTGCTTAACCTGACCAATCCTTCTGCGCATTACGATGTATCGTGCAAGGGTCTGGAAGCCGGGCTTCACGTCTATTCCGAAAAGCCGTTGGCGATGAAGATGGATCAGGCCCAGGCACTGGCCGACATCGCTGCTGAGCGCGGGCTGCACCTTGCCTCGGCACCCTGCAGCTTTCTTGGCGAAGCGCCGCAAACGATCTGGGCCAGTTTGCGCGCCGGTGTAATCGGCAAAATACGCTTGGTCTATGCCGAGATGGATGACGATTTTATCTCGCAGGCCCCCTATCAAAAATGGTTCTCGGAAAGCGGCGCGCCCTGGCCGGCCAAAGACGAGTTCGAAGTGGGGTGTACTCTGGAACATGCGGGCTATTACCTGGCATGGTTGTTGCCCATGTTCGGCCCAGTGCGGACGGTTGTCGCGGCTTCGGCGGCGCTGGCAGATCTGTCCGATGTGACCGCCAGGGCAGCGCCGGATTTTTCGGTCGGAACGCTCTTTTTCGAAAGCGGCGTGGTGGCACGGCTCACCTGTTCCATACTGGCCACACATAACCACGAATTTCGGATCATCGGCGATACGGGCGTGATCGAGATGGACGAGTGCTGGAACAACTCCGCGCCGGTCCGACTGCGCCGACGTTTCTCGTTGCGCCGCAGACTGGTCAATGCGCCGCTGGCCAGGCGTCTTAAAATCAAGGGGCCGACCCACGAGAAACTTGGGCGCAAGGGTGCCGCGGCGATGAACTTTGCCCTCGGCGTGGCCGAGATGCGGGACGCAATCCGCGAAGAGCGGCCCTGCCGTCTGTCCCCCGACCTGTCTCTGCATATGAACGAAGTCACGCTGACCTTGCAAAATGCCGGAGAACACGGCGGAGCAGTCACGATGCAGACCCGCTTCGATCCCGTCGCGCCTATGCCTTGGGCCGAAAGCCTGGCACGTTGAACCATGTTTGAGATTTCGGTCATCATCCCTGCTAACAACGAAGAAGCTTATATCGGCCCCTGCCTCGAGGCTCTCTTGGCACAGGTCATCGCGCACCGGGCCGAGGTGATCGTTTCGGCAAATGCCTGCACCGACAAGACAGCAGATATCGCCCGTAGCTACGCACAGCGGTTTGCGCAGCGGGATTGGCATCTGGAGGTACTGGATTCAGAAGAGGGCGGCAAACCAGCGGCGCTCAACCGCGCCGACGCCGTGGCAACGGGTGGCACAAGGGTCTATCTGGACGCGGATGTTGTCATGTCACCGATGCTACTGGACGCGCTGGTGAAAGTGCTGGATCGTACTGAACCGGCCTATGCCAGCGGCGATCTGAAGGTCAGCTCGGCACAAAGCTGGGTCACACGGGCCTATGGCCGGATCTGGACCCGACTGCCCTTCATGACAGAGGGCGTGCCCGGTGCCGGGCTGTTTGCCGTCAATGCGGCTGGTCGCGCTCGTTGGGAGGCATTTCCGCAGATCATCTCGGACGACACCTTTGTCCGGCTGCAATTCACACCGGATGAGCGTTTGCCGGTTTCGCCTCCGTATTCCTGGCCGCTGGTCGAAGGATTTCAGGCTCTTGTACGTGTCCGGCGCAGGCAGGACGCAGGAGTAGCCGAGCTTGCGCGTTTATATCCGGGTATACTGGATCGGGAAGGCAAAGCCCCGCTTAAAGCGGGACATCTGCTGCGCCTTGCCCTGACCGACCCGGTTGGTTTCGGGGTATATGTCGCTGTGAGCCTATCCGTCCGCAGCCGCAGCGACTCTGCCTGGAGCCGGGGTCGATAATGCGGTGCAAGGTGGAGATATATTTGGCTGGAAGCATAATGCGTCATTCGCGCAATCCTCCGGCCTGTAGCAACACCGTGAAAGGAGGGTCCGGGTGATAACGCCAGATGAAGCGCAGTCACAGTCGTGGGATGTGATCGTCATCGGCGCCGGCATGGGCGGCGGCATGGCCGGGCGGCGTCTGACGGAACGCGGTTTGTCGGTTCTGTTTCTCGAGAAGGGCGTGACGGGCTACCGGAGCGAACGTCAGTACTATGCCGATGATGTCACGGAGCCGATTGCTCGCAAGCTCCGGGGGTATTGGCCCAAACCGGTCGAGGCACACGACGGCGGGGCGGTTTCACACTATTTCGCGCCATTGGGCAGCGGGGTTGGTGGCTCATCCGTCTTCTATGCAGCGGCACTGGAGCGTCCTGAACCGCACGATCTGGACGACGTACCGGGCATCACGCACCCGACTGGCGGTTGGCCCGTGGGATTTGAGGCGTTCCTTCCCTATTTCGATCAGGCCGAGGACCTGCTCTTTGTACATGGTGCGGAAGACCCGCTCTCGGATATTCCTTCGGTCAAACTGCGCCCGCCGCCAGAATTCACACCCCAAGAAGCGGCGATGATGGCCGATTTCCGTGATCGGGGCCTGCATCCGTATTATTCTCATATCGCACAGAAATGGATTGAGGGGTGTGCCAATTGCTTCGGCAGGAAATGCCCGCGCACCTGCAAGATGGATGGCCGCTCGGCCGGTGTAGAACCGGCACTGGCCAGCGGTCGCGCCGCTATCATCACCGAATGCGATGTCGAAGCGCTGGCAGAAGACCAGCCCGGACAGATCACCGGCGTCCGTGTGCGCCATGGTGACGAGACTTTCACCCTGCGGGCCCGGACCTATGTTTTGGCTGCGGGTTCGTTTGGCTCGCCCACCCTGTTGCTGCGGTCAACCGACCTATCCGCAACCGGATGTGCCAATTCAAGCGATTGGGTCGGGCGCGGGCTGATGTTTCATATTGATAATTTCTTTGCTGTCTGGCCAAGGCGGGGTGCGGAACCGATCGGCAAAAGCAGGGCAATATCTACACGCGACTTTTATGTTGTGAAAGGTGAGCGTATGGGCCTGGCGCAATCCATGGGATACGAGGCGGATTACGGAACCATCCTGCGCTTTTTGCTTATGCAGCTCGAACGCTCGCGGTTTGCCAAATACACAAAGCTGCGCCGCCTTCTGAACATACCCGCCCTTTTGGCCGCCAAACTGTTTGGAAACGCCGACGTGTTCGTGGCCCAGATGGAGGACTTCCCCGTCCGCGAAAACCGGGTAGTATTGAACCAGAAGGACCCCGAGGTCTTTACATTCGAATACACAGTCGCGCGCGACGTCTTCACCCGTCAAACCGGACTGCGCCGCGCCATCCGGAGCACAATCGGCCGGTGGC
The DNA here is from genome assembly GCF_056533505.1 of Ruegeria sp. G2. NCBI lineage: Bacteria > Pseudomonadati > Pseudomonadota > Alphaproteobacteria > Rhodobacterales > Roseobacteraceae > Ruegeria > Ruegeria sp. G2. Next base: position 337,151 of record NZ_JBQFON010000004.1, read on the forward strand.
GTGTGATGTTTCTGTCAATAAAACCAATCGTTAACGTCGGTCACCCGCTGGGCACGTTACGCTTTGGAAGCGATCCCGCCACGTCGGTGCTTGATCCCGATTGCAAGGCACATGATCTGCAAAACCTCTATGTCGCCGATGGTTCGTTCATGCCAACATCGATGGGGGTCAATCCAAGCCTGACCATCGCCGCCAACGCATTGCGGGTCGCAGACATCATCGCTGATCGGACGAACCAGTCTAAACAACCCAAGGAGGCGTCATGACAGATATAAGCCAGCGAATTCGCGAAGGTATCGCCGTCGTCACAGGTGCCAGCGCGGGATTGGGACGAGAACTGTGTCGCACTCTGATTGCCGAAGACATCCGTGTCGCGGGCATCGGTCGCAACCCCGAACAGTTGACGGCCCTTGCGACCGAGCTGAGGGATGGATTCATGCCCGTCACAGCCGATGTTTCGGACCCAGAGGCCGTCGCACGGGCATTCGAAGATATCACTGCCACCTCAGGCGCGCCCACGATCCTGATCAACAACGCAGCCGTTTATCCGCGCCGCGACATTCTGGATGAAACCCCGGAAAGTTTCATGCAGTCGGTCAACATCAATCTCGGCGGCGTTTTTTATTGCTGCCACGCGGTCCTGCCCGGTATGGTCGAGCGTGGCTATGGCCGGATCGTCAACCTCAGCACCTTCGCCCACATTGCACCGGCGCCCACTGCCGCGGCCTATTCGGTGACCAAGGGAGCTGCGCAGACATTGACCAAATCATTGATTGCCGATCTTGCCGACCGTTTTCCGGATATCGTCATCAATGACTGGATTCCCGGTGCGTTGAAAACCGGAATGGGCATCCCCGATGGCATCGAACCGGCAGAGGCCGCAAAATGGGGCGTGCGACTGGCATTGTGGCATGATCCGATGCTCACCGGACGCCTGTTTAATCAGGACACCGAGTTTCTGGAGCCAATCTCTTTGAAACGAAAGATATTGAACAAGATTACCGGCAAAAAGCGCATCCCGCTGCACCTTTCGTAACAAGCGCTTGGCGCGATGTTTTGAAAGCCACCGCATTGCCAAAGGTTCAGTCCGCTTGCAATGAGGCAACCAGTTCCCGTGCCTCGATCATATTGTCCTCGATCGAGCAATAGGTCCAACCTCCGTACCGCCCGATGGAATAGACACCACGATCGTTGAGGACTTTGTTCAAACGCTCAACTTCGGACTTGGCCCGCTGGTTGATATGGACATAGGCCGGGTCCATCACCAAGGCGTGGTAGGCCACCAGCTCATGATCATCAATCAGACCTTCACGGGCCAGATCTTCAAGCACGCGGGCGCGGGTGGCTTCGACGTCAACCTCTGCACCACTCGTCAGGCCGACCTCAACATAAAGGCTCATCCGGTCGGCGTCGAAAATGTTGTCATAGAACCCAACACGGTAGAACACCCGCTCGCGATTAGGGTAGTAAACCCAATGCACATCGCGCGGCCCCTTCCGGTCGAAGCCCAGATTGAAGACCAGCACCTTGTTCCAGGTAAACGCCTCTTCCTGATGCTCCAGACCGGCAATTCTGGCCAGATGGTTGAACGGTGCGGACGACACCAGCCGCTCAAAACCAATTTCGCGACGTGTTGTGCGCGCCACCTTGCGGTCAAGGTCAATCCCGACCAGCGCTTCGTCCAAACAGATCGCATCAGGCTTCACGGCGCTGGCAATGGCATTCACATACTCGATGGCGCCGCCTTCGGGATAGGTGAACGTGGCATTATAACTCTGATTGTCGGGGGTCTTCATATTGCGGATGATGTCATCCACATCCGCGTGCGGAAAGAACCGCCCCATGGCGTCTTTGTCGAGCGAACTGAGGTCGCAAGCATAGAGCTTCTCGTTGTACGGAACCAGGAATTTTTCGCTGATACTCTTGCCGAAACGGCCATAGATCATGTCCAGAAAACTGCCCTCTGCCTGCTCGTTCGGTTTGGCAAAATACAGGTCATACAGGCAGTCGATGAAATCCGCCTTGGGCAATTGGTGGATGTTCTTCTGAAATGGAAAATCAACCCAGTCACCGCCATAGGCGATAAAGGACTTCTTTTCGCAGGTGATAATCTGCTGGCCCTGCATCCGTTCACGCAACCAGGCTTCGATTTCCGGGTTCTTGAAGTGGAAGAAATGACCGGAATAGTCCCAGACAAACCCATCCTTCTTGATGGTTTTGCAATAGCCGCCAATGGCGCTGTCCGCATCAATGACGAGGTAGTCGGCATCGCCAAGGGCTGCAGCAGTGGACAAGCCGCTAATGCCGGCCCCGATGATCAACGTCTGGGTCTTTTCCATGTGCAAGTTCCTACATTCAAATGATAACGTCTGTACGGGTTAATATCTGCGTCAGCCTTTAAAGGCACGGATCGCGGCCTTGTATCCTTCAACGGTTTTGGTCGCGACTGCATCGGGGCTGTAAAGCTCGCTGCAATCTGCCCAAGCCTGTCGCCCAAGCCGCGCGGCAAGGTCCGGATCGTCCAACAGGCGCTGACAGGCCGCAACCATTGCCTCTAGGTCCTGACTGGGGATTAAAAGGCCATTTCGCTCGTCTTCGATGACTTCGGGAATGCCACCCACCGCCGTTGTGACCAGCGGACAGCCCAGAGACATCGGTTCCAGCAACATATATCCCATCGTATCGTACTGGGCCGCAATCAGAGTCAGGTAGTGGCTTGTTCTCAGACTCATCAGCTCGGAATGAGTCATCTGTCCCCGGTAGTCGACACGATCACGCAACTTCGGTGGGAAATTCTGCTCGAAGAACTCCTCAAAATAGACTGTGCCATTCTCGGTTTGGATACCTTGATCCGGGCCGATGAAGGTCAAGGTCAGATCTGGGTTCGCCTCGGCAAGCCGCGCAAAGGTCCGCAGTACCAGATCCCCGCCCTTGATGCTGTCGAAACGCCCGACGAAAAACATCTTGTTCTTGTCACACCGGTCAACTTGCCAGGTCTCAGTTTCTGGCGACGAAACAATTGGAGTTGGAATAATGGTACTGCTCTCAATCCCAAGATCATAGTGTTTGCGAATTGTATCCAGCGTGTCGTTACAGTTGGCCGTCACATAATGCGCTGCTTTGATGGCCAGCCCTTCATATTTCGAACGCCCGTCATTGATGGACTGCGCGGATGTTGCGTCCTTGAAACCACCGGTCAGGACGAATGGGCCGTGCAAACGCACTGAAACGGGGACGATATTCATCATCGCAACCTCGGCACCCATTCCGAAGGATTCCTCGATCTCGAAAACCTCGATCCCTTTTTCGGCCACCAGCTTGCGAATGGCCATTGCGATCTTGGCCGAATGCCGCAACGCGTCGTAGGGGCGCGCCGTCAGCTTCGACTGTATTTTGTGCCAAATCCTTGAAAGAAAAGGAACCTGAACGTCACCGAGGTCAATCGTATACGGATCCTTCTCTCCAGCGTCAGGCGTCAGAATATAAACTTCATGTCCAAATGCCCGCAGCGAGGACACAAGCTGCGACGTGTATGTTACAATTCCGGACGCGACGCGTCCGGGCGGCCAAGATGAGACGTAAATCGCGATCTTCATCGGCTGGTCGGTTCTTTCATTCATGTCCAAAAATCTGAGCAAACGGTTCTCTGCCCATCTCCTTCTTGGGGCCTAAATCAAAATCTCTTAAAGATGGAACAACTGCCACCGGACGGCGCGGGTTGTGCACGTAAATGACTCGTAGCAGGGACTCTCTGTCCATGCTAGATTCCAGTTGCAGTTGTCATTGTCTGTGGCACAGTATCCACGCTGGATTCTAGCTTTAGTTGCAGTGATATGCGGCAATTTTGACCTCGAAAGAGGCGCCCCAACACAGGGGACAATCAAATAGGGTACGAGTTATTGTTGCAAAGGTTGGCTCGGGAAATCACGATGGCTTGCCCTCTCAGGTCGATCCCGCAAAAAGGTGAATCATGACAAAGCACATTCTTCTCACCGGCGGCGCCGGATTTATCGGCTCGCATACCTATGCAGCCCTTGTGGATGCCGGTTACGCGGTCACCATTTTGGACAATTTCGAAAACGCGCGCCATGATGTGCCTGACCGGCTGTCCCAAATCACAGGAAAAGCTGTACCGGTCATCGAGGCAGACATTCGCGACCAGGACGCCATCAAATCCGCATTTGCCACCAACGACTTTGATGCCGTTGTGCACTTTGCTGCATTGAAATCCGTCCCTGACAGCGAAGCCGATCCCATCGGCTATTACAATTCCAATTGCACAGGCTTGATCAACATCGTCGACGCAATGCAGGCAAGTGGCGTTAAAAATATCGTCTTTTCGTCATCGGCCGCAGTTTACGGCAGCGCTTCGCAAATGCCCTTAACCGAAACCAGCCCCTGCCTACCGGACAGTTGCTATGGCTCCACAAAGCTATTCGGAGAGGAATTTTTGGCGCGCGTCACCAAGGCGCATCCCGATGTCAAAACCGGCATACTGCGCTATTTCAATCCTGTCGGGGCTCACCCATCCGGGCTGATCGGGGAAGATCCCTCTCAGCCGCCCGGCAATCTCGTTCCGGTGATTGCCCGCGTCGCGCGCGGCGAAATCGAGGCGCTTTCCATCTTCGGTGGCGATTACGATACCCCCGATGGAACCTGCATCCGTGATTATATCCACGTCCTTGATCTGGCTCGGGGTCATGTACTGAGTCTCGATGCACTTCTGAACCAGAAAGAAAGCCATCTCGTCAATCTTGGCACCGGGCGAGGTAACTCGGTCCGTGAAGTTCTGAACACCTATTCGGAGGTGATCAATCGCGAGATACCCAATCGCATTGTGGATCGTCGCCCTGGCGACCCGCCGGTTTCTTATGCAGCGACAGACAGGGCAAGCGAAGTCCTTGGATTTGAGGCGAAGCACGGCCTCAGGGACATGTGTGAAAGCAATTGGAAGTTTTCAGGGGATAAGTGAAGAATGCTCTGAGTGCTTGGAACCATCATCCATGCACTTCCTCGAAATCATGTTGCTGCGGCCCAAAGTTCAGCCATTCCCCAGCCCACTGCTGCTCCGACCAGCACAAGCGGCATCAACCGGACCTCATGCAGCAGTGATACCCAGCCTTCCCGACGCCCCATCACCAAGAGCGCGGTGACCTCGGGTATGCGATGCAATGCGACAACGAATAGCGCAAGGGTCGTTGACCCGAAACCCCATATCGCGATGAACAGTCCGACCCAGATCGTTGCAGCGCTTACCAGGCTGAGAACCGTCATCTCGCGGAACCGGCGTTGCGCGCTATAGGCCTCGCGCAACAGGCGCGGGCCAATCAGGATCAGACCCACAGACAGGATCTGGATCATGCCCGCGACGTCCGCGTATCGGTCATCGTAGATAATACCTACCAATGTTGGGGCGAAAGTCATTAGCGTACCGGCTCCGAACATCGCCAGACTGTCAAACAGGATGCGGTATCGATAATAGCGGCGGCGCAAAGATGCCTCTTCGCCGTCTTTGTGCAATTCAGTGAACACCTGAAGTCCCATCTGAGCGTGTACCGTGTTCAAAAACGTCTCGACAATATCCACGATCTGACGGGCGATATAATAGAATCCAAACGAGCTTGCCGACATCGCAAAGCCTAAAACAAAGCGGTCAGCCATTACGGTGACGGCGGACAAAGCCGAATGACCGATGATCCATTTGCCGCGCTCGATGATCACCCGGAAATCATCAACGCTCCAACTCAGCCGCATCGCTGGACCGATAAACATCGCATAGCTAAGCGTAACCATGATAACTGCGCCTGCGAGATTACCCAGAACCAGCGCCCAGATATTACGCAGCCAGAAGGCCAGACCTATAGTTATGACCGTTGTCAGAACCACTCTGATCAGCGTCTCTTTGCTGACCTGACGGAACTTCATTTCGCGTTCATAGACAAACTTGGCTGGTGACGCGAAGCCGCTGATGATAGAAAACCCACCGATTGCGGCGATTGCAAATGGAAGCGTCGGGTCACCATAGCTTGACTTTGGATCGAACCACTCTGCCCCCTGCCCCCACGATATGCCAAACGCCAGCAGGATACAGACCAGCAGGATCAGAACTCCGCGCAATATCTGCGCCGTCCAGCAGGAGCGCAGAAACCCATCATCCAATTCGCCCTCGCGGGTCAGGATCAGCGAGCGCACGCCCAGATCGGAAAACATCTCGAGCACGAAGATGAAGGTCATGACGACGGCGAAGACCCCGAATATCTCGGGCGTCAGTATGCGGGTCAGCACGATGGTTGAGACGATCCGCGCCATTACCTGCATCACGAAGACCATTGTCGATAACGCGGCCGACGCCATGATCTTGCGCCGCAGACTGTCGCGGTCGGACATCAGCCCGGATATGCGCTGGCTTATGAACTTCATGCCGGTTCAGCCATGGTCTGACTCCACCACATCCTAAAAGCCGAACAGATTGGCCTGGGTGATGCCCTTGCGGATAAATTCATCCCGATCCGCTTCGGGCTTCCAACCCAGAACCTCTTTGGTGCGGGCATTGCTGAAGGGGGACAGATGGCCCCGGGATTTCCAATCGCTATAGGACTGGTTCTTCAGATCACGCAGCCCGACGACGTAGCGTTTGAGCAGGTATTTGATGCTGCCCGACAGGTAGAAGGTCCAGAAAGCGCCTTTTTTGACCTCGATCCGCGCGTCCAAAGCCTCATGTATCGCGTCAAAATAATCCCGCGCGCTCATCATCGGCTCACCAATCAGATTAAATGACTGCCCCACGGCAGCGTCATTGTCGATCATTGCGATCAGAGCATCCGAGATATCTTCGATCAGGACAAACGGTAGGATGTTGTGCCCATCCCCCCAGATCCGCACCGCCCCGGCCCCATGCCAGCGCCCGATGCCCCAATGTTGAAGCGGCCCGCCCTCACCGATGACAATGCCGGGCCGCGCAATTACCAGAGGCAGGTCCTGATTCCGGTGCATTTCAAGCAGTCGCTTCTCGCATTCCGCCTTTGAGCGGGCATAGAGGTTGCGGTCGCTCATATCCTCGCCAAATCCGGTGTCTTCTGTGATCGTGCGCGCTGGATCGGACATGTCATATGAGGCGATGGTTCCGGTGTAGATCAACCGCTTGACCCCGGCCTCTTGCGCTGCCTCCGCCACGCGCACAGCCACACCGACGTCGTTTTCAAGGCACCCTTCCCAGGTACTGTCCATGGATTTGGCCAGGTTATAGACGACGTCAATCCCTTCCATGGCAGCGGTCAGCGCCTCTTTGTCCCGCAACGAAACAGCAACAGTTTCAACCTGATCAGCAATGTCGGCGAAAGGTCCATGCCGCCCACGACTGAGGACCCGCACCCGACGTCCGCTTTTGACCAAAGCGCGTGTCAGATGGCGACCGATGAAACCAGTGCCCCCGATCACCATAACCGTAGGCTTCAAAGTTGCAGCAGGCACGACCGGGGCAGGCTTCGCAGTGAATTCATCCGGTATCAATTCGGCGGTTTGTTCAATGGCTCCGATGACGGCCCCGGCAGCAGCGGCCGAAAAACGGTCGTCCACCGGGTTGTTAGTGCGGATCGCATCGTAAAACGCACCAAACGCCCCCAGAAAGCTCAGCGCATAGGGGGATTTGCGGTTCAACGATGTCAGTTGTCTCACTCCGTTGACCACGCCCTCGCGCAGATGCTGACCCGCCAGCCCCATCTGTTGACGGAATGGGTTTATGACGATGTCGGATGTGTTCTCGCATCGGATCGTCAGCGTGTCTGCAGCATAATCCAGCCGCGCCATTGCCGAGGATCCATGCACCACAACCGACCGGTCATCCATTGTTTCAACTAATTCGAGATTGAACGTCAGATCGACATGGCCGGCCCGCGCCCGGATCTGCCAGCTTTGCGGGCGGACCTGCCCCCCTTGCAGAGTGACGGGCTTACCTGCTTCCAGTCTGAAATCGCTGAGCTCACCAAACAGATCTACGGCAAAGGCATACAGATGCGGCCCCAGTTCGAAAAGCAGATTGCGTGCCTCTTGCAACATCCACAGGCCATAGGGACCGGATCGCAGAGGCACCAGGGGAAAGCGCCAGTTGAACTCGGCGCTGTTGATTCTGCCCAACGCGCCAGACCGGCAGGCTTGTTTCAGCCGCTTATATGACGGGACACCCAGGAAGTTGTGGCAGACGGCAACCTGCCGACCGGCCTCTTCTGCAGCAGCGGTGACTGCGCTGCAATCGGCATGCGACAACGCAAAGGGTTTCTCCACCATCACATGGAAACCCGCCCGAAGGCAGCGCTGTGCCAGATCGGCATGGATATGCGGCGGGGTCAAGATATGGACCGCGTCGCAGATATTGGCCGTCGCCATTTCCTCGATTAAGGTAAAGGACTGAATTCCATAAGTCCCCGCGAAATCCGACGCCGCAGCGGGCGACACATCGCAGATTGCGGTCAGGTCAACGCCTTTGCTGGCCCGCAGCGCGTTTGCGTGCCAGGTTGCGATATATCCGGCTCCGATCAGGCCGACGCGAATTGGGTTCTGAGACATATACTTTTCAACTCAAATGACTATTTATATTCGATGATCTTCATCGGCGCCGCCCGCTTTCGGCGCCACAGGTATGTCAGCATACCAACAACGTTGGGAAGTTTGGACAAGGACAGCAAAACCGCTTGTCGCATAGCTGATGGACGAGGCAAGCCTTCCTGCATAAGGCCCTGTGTGGTCCGCAGGTACGACAGCACATAGATGCCCAGAACTGCCAGAACGATCCAGACCGACACGAACAGCCCGATTGCCGCGACGGCTGGCAAGACCGCACCATAGAACCAGGCCCTTTTGCGCTCTCGCGTGAAATAGTCGGCATGCAGATCGCCAACCTGGGCAAATCCATGCCCCGTGCGAACGGCCCGCTTCCACCATTGAGAAAAACGCATCATGGCAGCGTCGTGACGGGTCATGTCCAGGGGCAAGCGTTCGATTTTCCATCCCGCTTTGCGAATGCGCACGCAGAATTCGTCATCCTCGGCCGCGATGACGGTGCCATCAAAGCCGCCGACCCCGTCAAAGGCCGGAACCCGCACCATCATGTCGCCGCCGCAGGTTAGGATCGAACCCGCCGGGCGGTGCCATTCGAAATCGCAAAGCGCATTGTAGACGCTTGTATCGGGGTGAATCTCAGCTCTCCAACCTGTCACGATGCCAAGCCCGGGATCGGCGACCAGCGCCTCAGACGCGGCAGCGACCCAGCCATCAACGATGGCGCAATCGCCATCAACAAACTGAACAAAGTCCAGTGGCACACCCATCGCCTTTAATGCAGCATATCCGGCGTTGCGTGCCCGCGCTGCAGTGAACGGGCGGGACAGGTCCAGCTCAACTACATGTGCCCCAGCATTACGGGCCTGCTGCACACTGTCATCGGAAGAGTTCGAATCTACATAAACCACCGCAGATACTTCATCGGGAACCGAAGCCAGGCAACGAACCAGACGTTCACCTTCATTTCGACCGATCAGGACCAGACCGATTGCCGGGATCAGGGTATCATTCGGCATTCCGCACCCCCTGACTTTCAGGTTGGACGAGCTGCGCCAAACGCATCGCTTCAGTTTTCTGGTTGAACTCGGCGGTCACCTTGGTCCGGCCCGCCTGACCCATGCGGGCGCGCAATTCGGGATCGTTCAGCAAATCACGCAGGCGTTCGGTCAATGCATCGACATTGCCGGGCGGCACCAGATAGCCGCTGACGCCATCCTCGACCAGTTCCGAAATGCCGCCGACACGGGTGGTCAGCACAGGCAGACCACTGGCCATCGCCTCCATCAGCGTCACCGGGACACCTTCGGCAAAACTGGGCAGGACCAACGTATCGGCCCCGGTCAAAATCTCTGCCACCTCACTTTGCGATTTGTATCCGGCGAAATGCACCACCCCATCAAGTTTCAAGCGCTTCGCCTGATCTTCAAGATCTGCGCGCTCTGGCCCATCCCCGATCAATGTCGCATGCAGTCCTGGCACGTCTTGTTCAAGCCGCGACAGCGCCTCAAGCAGGATTGGCACGCCCTTTACCCCTGCCAACCGACCGACAAAAACTAGATGAGGCCTGTCAGGATCGGCGGTGCTGGTCGCTTGATACTTCTCGGGATCGATACCGCAATGAATGATATTGAGCTTCTTCCAATGCTGGGGGTCCGAAAAGATCATGCACTGGCTGCGGCAGAAATCGCTGATACAGGCCACAAACCGGGCCTCAGAGATCTTGGTATCGATGCGCCAGTGTTTGGGTTCAAAAAAGATATCCGGCCCGTGGATTGTGAAACTGAAAGATATACCACTGATCCGGCTGGTCAGCATTGCAACCGTGCAGGTGGCCGTAGCGATATGATTGTGAAGATGGCGTACCTTACGCTTGCGAAGATGCTCGGCCAGCACCGCCGCCTCTGCAAAGTAGAACAGTTGATACACCAATCCCTTCAACCCGGCCGGACGGGTCTTCAGCGCCAGACCAAGGGCCGAGAAGTATCGACCTGGCGCCCGCATCAGTGCCTTCAGGTGGCATTGGATCAGGTGCAACGGGGATTTCGCTGCCGCGATCACATAGAATGTATTCTGATATTCCTGTTGTTGTTCGGGGCCCACATGATGCTCGATGCCCGTCTTGCGGATCGAACACGTTTCGACTTCAACCCCCTGCGCACGCAGGGCGAAAATTTCGCGCTGGATGAAAGTATCTGTCGCGCGGGGGTATTCCCCAGTCAGATACGCAATTGGTGCTGATTGGCTCATGTCGAATGACCTTCGATTTGGGCCTGATGCATAACTTCGGAAAAGGACAGTTGCGGTGGGATATCCAGCCGCGCATGAAGACGGGTGGTGTCAAAGCGCAGAGGTTTCATCCGGGCCTGTAACGTGGCCGGGCGCAACAGACCCGGTAACTTGTCATCCAAACCCGGTATCTTGCTCAAGACGGCACCGATGAAGCTGAACAAACGCCAGTTGACTGGAATAACCACGCGTGGCCACCCGGACTGGCGCAACTCTGCGACATAGGTGGCGCGATCCGGACGGTCATCATCGAAAACGTTGATCGCTTCGATCCCATTGGCCGAAGTCTGTGCAGCCTGCACAAGCGCCTGCGCCGTATGTACAACATAGCTGACCGGGACCTCCCCGGCACTCTCCATCGCAATCAGCAGCGGCCCGACGGGATGCCCTAAATGCGCATTCCACAAACGGTTCGGTCCGAACACCGCCCCGGGCCGCATGATCCAGAGATCGAATCCCTGAGCTTCGGCAGCGGCGCGGGATTGCCGCTCCTGCATAAGTTTGGCCTGACAATAGGCATCGCGCATCTGAGGCGAGGGTTCGAGCGGGCAATCCTCGGTCAGCAATGCACCGGCTGTCACCGCACAGCCATCATAGACGGACAGAGAACTGACCAGTACCAACCGAGGCGCAGACGAGCAGATCTGAATAGCATCAAGGACGGTTTCAGTTGCCGCCTGTGTATCGCGAATCTGACGATCGGGTACACCGCTCATTATTGCCGCAGCGTGAATAATCGCATCCACATCAGCCAATCGTTTCGCCAGTCTGTTATTTGCATCCGGCTCCGTCAAATCAACCGCAACTACGGAAATACCGGAATCATCAGCCCACGCGGCAGGCACAGCCGCTTCGGAGCGCACCAGCGCCACCACCTCGTGACCTCCACCCCGCGCCGCATCGACTGCGTAGCGTCCGATGAACCCGCTGGCGCCAGTGATCAATATCTTCAACCCAGCCATGACGTTAACACAATCCGGGCGTCCTATGGTACTTGATTTTCAAACGAATTCTTAACCGCACAACACTAACAAACCTGACAACAAAGAAACCAAATCAACCCCATGCGTAAACCGGGATTTTGTCAATTTCGAGGGTTTTATAAAGTAAGTGGTGATAAATACGAATGGGGGCTCCCGTTTTTTTGTCCGGAAAGGGAAAAATCCACGCCGCAGTTATGGAGTGACGGAGGACTAACCTCACGCGCTCAACATCAAAAAGCACCAAGCTGTGAATTTACGCGAACATTAAGCGCAACCAAAGCGCTGGAAACATCATCTGCTATTGGGCAGTATCGCATTGATCGAATTCTCAACCCGAATAACAATGTTCAGACATCTGTTTCATCCGCCCCTCATCGCGCTTTGCACGGCCCTTTTTCTGGCTGGATGCGAGTCCTCAGAAGAACGGGCCGAACGGCATTACAATTCGGCGCTTCAGCTTCTGGATGCAGGCGACCCGGAACGGGCGCTGCTTGAGTTGCGCAATATACTGAAGCTCGACAGCTCTCATACGCAGGGGCGTCTCCTACTTGCGCAGACACTGGCACAGCAAGGTGAGAGCGGCGAAGCGCTGAACCAATATCTGCGCGTGGTCGAGCAGGAGCCGACCCGGCTGGACGCCAGACTCATTGTGACCAGAATGTCATTGGACCAGAACCGATGGGAAGATGCTTTGCGCCATGGTCGTGCTGCGCGCGATCTGGCTGCGGAGAATGCTGAAGTCCGCTTTCTGAACGCGGTACTGGACTATCGCGAGGGGATCGAGGCCGATGACATTGCTGCGCTGGACACACCATTGCAAGTCGCCCAGAACAGGCTGGTGAATCATCCCACCGATCGTCTGGCCCAACGATTGATCATCGATCATGCGGTAACGACCGGGAAGCCAAATCTGGCCCTGCGCCGGATCGATACAGCGTTGACGCATCTTCCTGATGAGTATGAATTCCATCTGGCCCGTTTGCGTATCCTGTCCGACCAACAGGACATGGCGGCAATAGGTGAGGCATTGCGGGGATTGACGGACCGCTTTCCCAACCAGCGATTGGCGCGCAACATGCGATTGGTATGGCATATGGAGCAAAAGGACGTCGCCGGCGGCGAAGCGTTTTTGCGTCAGCTCGCAAATGCACCAAACGCAGGCGTGGACGATCACCTGCAAGTGGTCGATTTCTTGAAACGCACCCAAGGTGAGGAAGCTGCGCGCTCGGAACTGAACAGCCTGATTTCCGCGCAGCCCGAAAACAAAAGCTATCAGGCCACATTGGCGGCCCTGAACTACGAGGCAGGCCAGACCGCAGCCGCCATCGAAATGATGCACGAACTGCTGGCGGACGCTCAGGCCACGGAAGAGACAGCAAACCTTAAGATCAATCTGGCGCGCATGTTGATCAGCGGCGGGGATGTACCTGCCGCCGAGGCGCTGATCAGCGAGGTTTTGGCGGAAGCTCCGGGTCATACGGAAGCGCTGAAAATGCACGCCACCTGGCAAATTCGCGAGGATCGCCCCGAGGAGGCCATTCTGACGCTGCGCACCGCCCAGGCCGGAGCACCGCGCGATCCCAACATTCTGATTCTGATGGGTCAGGCACATGAGCGCACCGGAGCGCGAGAGCTGGCCGGTGAGCGCTATGCGCTAGCGGTTGAGGCCTCAGGTCGCGCTCTGGACGAGTCTTTGCGCTATGCTGCGTTCCTGCTGTCGGATGACAGGCTTGATGTTGCTGAAACCGTTCTGGCGGATGCGCTTGGTGTCACGCCCGGCAATGTCGAATTGCTGACCGCAATGGCTGAGATTCAGCTGCGGCAAAAGAATTGGATTCGGGTGAAGAGACTGATCTGGCGCCTGCGGGCACAAGATGATCCCTCTGCACTGACAGCCGCCGATCGGATCGAAGCAGCAGTATTGGTTCAACAGAACCGAACCGAAGACGCTATCAGATTCCTGAGCGACCTGAGCGCCGCAGAGCCGGCGGACCTTAATGCACTGACAAACTTGATCGGCACCATGGTACAGAACGGCAAAATCAATACGGCTGTTGATGTGCTTGAAAACAGGTTGCAGGACACGCCCGGCGATCCGGTATTGCGCTATTTGCGCGCCGGGATTTACGAGGCCGAAGGCCAGGATGACGAAGCCGAAGCGATCTATCGCGTGTTGCTTACAGAAGACCCGGAAAATCTTCGAGCCGTACGCCAAATGGCCCGGATGCTGACCCGACAAGGGCGCGAGGCAGAGCTAACGGCACTGCTCAATGTCGCGTCAGACGCCAATCCAGATGCAGTGTTGCCGCGCGCCCTGCGGGCAGAGCAGCTTCAACGTCAGAATGATTTCGACGGAGCGATTGCAGCTTATGATGCGCTTTACACAAATAACTCTGACGTAGAGGTATTTGCCAACAATCTGGCCAGTCTGATCAGCATCCATCGCGATGATGCCGAAAGCCTGTCGCGCGCCTTTGTCGTCGCCCGCCGGTTTCAACGTTCAGACGTACCTGCCTTTCGCAATACCTATGGCTGGATTGTATTTCTAAGGGGCGAATTGGATGAAGCGATAATTCACCTTGAGGCAGCAGCGCAAGGACTGCCCGACAATCCGACTGTTCAATATCATCTGGGAGAAGCTTATGTTGCTGCTGGACGCGGTGAAGACGCACAAAGAGTCTTGAACCGGGCTTTCGCGCTTTCGGCGCAGCACGATTTCTCTCAGTTACAAAGAACGCAGGAATTGTTGCAGCAATTGTCTGTCAACCGGTGACTGTCGCGCGGTCCGCCTGTCAATTCACCTGTTGGACCGAAACGTGTTCGACACAATTTTCCTCGACAAGCAGGGCGCGGCAAATGAGGACGGCACACAGCATAAGGCCGACAATACCGCCTGTTGCTGCATAGATCATGATCGCGGTGCCCAATGAAGCGCCTGAAACCAGCGCACCGACGCTCAATGCGCCCGCGGCCATCAATCCATGCAAGATCAATCCGACTATCATCTCACACTTCATCCCCTGAGATGTCCCTACGCGCGGTTGTCCTGACACCACGCCAGCAAATTATACAATTGTGTCACAATAATGTCTTCGTCCAGCGCACGAAGGCAGCGGTCATTCGCCGATCAGGTTAGGAAGATCCGGTTAACAAAGGGTAACTACGTCACAGTCTGCAAGAAATCATGAAAACTGACTTGAAAGCTGGGCAAGATATCGCCGAAACAGGATAGAGTGTATTCGGCGCAGCGCCGAGCGATACTGCAATGCAGAGATGGAAGAGTTTGGACATGAGATCAATTTTCACATTGCTTATTTCGGCATTGATCAGCGTTCTGGCGCTGCCGGCGCTGGCGCAGGGCTATCGGATTCAGTCAGGCGATACGCTGCGCGTCGAAGTGCTTGAAGATGAGAGCCTCAACCGCGACATTCTTGTGGCGCCTGACGGTCAGATAAACGTACCGCTCGCGGGCACCATCAGGGCCGGGGGCCGCACAGTTGAGCAGGTCAGGTCTGATCTGACCGAACTGCTTGCTCCCAACTTCGCTTCTACGCCCAACGTGTTTGTATCGCTGGGCGCTTTGAACGTACCGATTCCGCCGCTTCCCGACGAAACGATCAATGTATATGTGATTGGAGAAGCAGGCTCGCCCGGGCGTCATGCGCCAGTGCGCGGTACAACACTTATGCAATTCTTCGGTGAGATGGGTGGATTTTCTAGATTCGCCGCCACAAAACGGATAATGCTACGTCGTACAGACAGCGCAGGTAAGGAAACTGTTTACCAGTTTGACTATGATGCGATGTTGGACGGCACAGGAACAGGGGGATCGACGAGGCTGACCGACGGTGATGTGATTGTAATCCCACAACGGCGCTTGTTCGAATAACCCCTAAAAAGGGGCAGGGCAGTGAAATTAAAGCTTGGTTTACAAACAGCACTTTGTGGTGCTGTTTGTATGTCGGTAAATACAGGTAACCGCGCAATCGCTCAGGGCATTGAGTTGGATCCCGGCGGGCCGCAAATGACCCTTGGCATAGCCCAGCGTTTTGAGACAGGGCGCAATTTGACACTTGATGTTCCCGAGCAGGGCAATGGATCAATTGCTTCGACAATCCTATCCTTTGGGCTATCGAGTGAAACTCCCATACAGAGCCTGAGCTTGGATGCTGTTACCGCTTTGCGGTTTAGCGATCTGCCAGATCGAGGCAGCGACGTTGATATCGGTGATTCCATCTTTGACTTTGGTTACATTCGAGACGGAGCCAACGCTGGTCTCGACCTTGGCCTCGACTTTTCAAGCTATGATATAGGTCTTTTTCGGTCACTTAATGACTTCATAGATGAAGACGGTGTAGTCGATTTACCCTCCGACTTTGGCGATTTAACGGGCGACGGGACTCGCAGAGAGTTACTTTTTTCCTTCCAAATGGACTTTGGGCGTCAGGATTTGGTCAACTATTATTTCCGCATAGACACGCAGAATCTTGACTACGTAGATCAGACAAGTCCGGATCTATTCGATACTGATGTAATTAGCGGCGGTGCGGGCATTGGCTTTATCCTGTCGCCGGTCACAACTGCCGCGATTGATATCAGCGCAGAGCGATACGAAGAAGATAACCCGGATCAGACTGACCGGAAAACCAAAGATATTGTTTTTGGGTTGTCTCAGGAAGTCACCGAACGGTTGCGGTTGGACTTCGCGTTAGGGTACGTGGATATCGATGAGCGAGAACTGATTTCCGGCGATGACTCTGCCTCTGGCCTCATCGGAGGATTTGGTGCCGAGTATGATATGCCTAATGGCGCAGTGTTTTTCGATGCTGAAAGCGAGTTGGCGCTGGCTGGACGCCTTAATTCATTCCGTGTCGGTCGTAGCCTAGAAGTGCTTGGCGCTGAACTCTCGGCCAGCTTGGGTGTTGCGCATACAGATGGTGGAAAAACAGAACCAATCGGGTCGTTGACATACAGTAATGAATTTGGCGACAACGAACTTCGGATCTTCTTCGATAGGGATGTCGTCATCACAGATGACGAGGTATTTCGCGACGAATATATTCTTGACGTCGGCTATATCTGGGGCCTTGGCCCATCTTCACGTTTCGGGCTTGGTGCAACGCAGATTTTCCAAGATTCTACTGAAGTAGATCCTCGCGTCGAACGGACAGACTTGAATGCCGTATACAGCTACGAGCTCGAGTCTCAATGGATTATAAATGCCGGTCTAAACTACAGTGTCCGTGATGAAGAGGGCCTTGGCCGAGCTACCAGTCCTCTGGCGTTTTTTCAGATTGGTCGAGAATTCGCTTGGCGGCCGTGATCAGCTTTCACCGTCAACTGCATAGGTGGGCTTGCCAGATACTCGGATCCACCATAGTCATCGGCTGCAGTTGGTAATTCATATGTTCTGCATTACCGCCATGGTGAAACTCTGCTTTGGCTAATGTTCAACTGGACCCGTTGATCTTGCAAAGATACATTTATTCCATTCCCAAATTTCTCTTATGGATGTTCACACTCTATGTCGTGGTGCTTGCGTACCAGGATTTTCTGCTGGGTGGGAACTCCTGGAAACAGGGTGACTGGCTTATCAATAGCGTCGATACGACCGTGCGTCGGGGAATAATGGGCTCATTACTGCTACGAGTCTCTCAGACCTTATCCATTGACGTTGTGCTATTGGTAGTGTTGCTGCAAATCTCCCTACTGTTGGCCGCGATGGGTCTGCTCACCCAATCAATCAGAAGATCCGATACACCCGCGACCATTTGGCTTCTGATTTTGTCGCCGGGCTTTTTCATCAGTTTCTGGTCACTTGACGATCAGGGCGGCTTGCGAAAGGAGCTGATCACCTTTCTGGCATTTACCCTTTTGCTGTATGCCACCAGCCGCCTGACACCCAGCAGGATTTTGATCTACGTTTCGGCATTCGTATTCGGCTTTGCTGTTCTAAGCCACGAAGGCAACCTTTTCTTCGCCCCCTTCTTTGCCTTCAGCTATTACCTGCTGTTTGCGAAATCCGCGATTTCCCGCCGAGAGCTCGCTGCTCTTCTGATTATCCTTGCAGGCTCCTGCGTCGCCACCGTCGTCATTGCATTCAGCTTCGACACGGTGACCGATTACATGACAGTTTGCCGCCCGGTACTGGCAGCGGGCGTCGACGCTGAGATTTGTTCCGGAGCAATCAAAGCACTTGAGATTCCGCTTAAGGAATACCTGACAGCGACGTTCTGGATGTTTTTCTCACCCCTCGTCCTGTCCTTTGCACTTTTGTACGCAATAACTGCGATCCCGATCATCGTCATCGGCAGGCATTTCATTGATGGTCGCATGTTCATCAAGGCCTACGTGGCCTCGGCATTCCTGTTTCTGCCTCTTTATCTCGTTGCAGTGGATTGGGGCCGTTGGGTCAGTTTCCACACAACAGCTGTGATCTTTACATTGCTGATTGCCGTAAGCCTCGGCTTCGCGAAAAACACACCGGGCCGGGAGCTGCCGCCTGTATTGTTCAACATATTGCTCATTTTCTTCCTGATTGTGGGCTTCTCACATTTCGTCAACGTGATTTGGGGCGGCATGGCGTGGAAAGCGGTAAATGGCATTCTCTAACCAACCGCCGGATAATCTTCCCTAGCCTGCCCTTAACAACCCGCTTCTCGCGTCAGATGGGCAACCGAAGATGAACCCTCAAGCGGGATCACCTTCGGTTCTGGCTAACGCAGTAATGACGTCAGGACGGTATGTAGGGCTGCACAGCCTCGAACACATGGTCAGAGATTTCTTCATAGTTGTCCATGAAGACGCTGTGAATATTCTTTGTCGAGACATCCGGTTTTGGTGCTTTTTGCTCGAACATGGTCGAGTATACGATCATCGCGACCAACAGATGCAGCGTGTCATTGCCGTGCGGTGCGGCATCTTTAAACCATTCGCCAGCTTTGATGTCGGAAGCCGGCGTATTTTCCATGACCGAGACCATTGTGCGGGCGACCGGGATCATCCTGATGCGCGATGCGACACTGGGTTCAGTTTTTTTGGCGTGCTCCAGAAGATTGTCGAACCAACCCGTGTAATCATATTGTGATGTCGTTCTTTCACGCCAACGGGCAAAGTCGCGGTCTGATCCGGCACCGGTACTATCGTCCAATATTTTGCCGCCATCAGCCCAGCCTTCGTAGATCCAATAGATCGGCTCATCCGTCACATTTTCTTCATGGGCCGCGATGATATCCGTTACCTCATCGCCCCAGGTTAAGGCTTTGCCTTCGACCGGGGGCCTGGGGATAGGCCCGGCGACAGCCGGGTTCGGATTAGCACCTTGCGAGCCATAAACAGGAGGGCCCGAAAAGTTATCCGTCACGATGATAACATCTGTCACGTTTGCGCGTTCAACTGACGGCCATGACTGGGTGACCCCTGGCGACGGAACCCCAAATCGAATCCAGTTCTGGTTCCAATTCGGCGGAGCGACAGGCGGCGTAATGTCATAGCTACCCTGAGCCGCAAAAAACTGTTCGCCATTCGCTTCCACCAACAACTTCATCATCGGGGGAACCAGATCGTAAAGACTGTTCATATACGCACCAGTCGACCTCCGCTGTAGCGCCTCGGCTTGGGCAAAGCTCGGAACCGAGGATACGGTGACCAGCGAAACAACGACTGCACTCAAGAATCGCACTGCATAAACTCCCGATAGGTTCATCTCATTGAAATACAGTACATCGCGCAAATGCGAAGTACATCCTGCAAAACAAATTCTTCCGCGGACCCTCTACTATTCTACTCGATTCAGCATATTGTTCTTGGCAATGAAACAGGGGCAATCCCCGATCGATCCCGAAAAACCCGTATTTCAAATCAGTACGGGCAATGGGGGCACAATGAACGAGCCTGTGTGAAATAGTGCCTCGCCAGACATACATCCGCCGTATTATATCCATAGCCAAGTAAATATATATACTTGCGTTATCTGACTAATAGCTTGAGGGGCTTCGGCCATTTGTTCATATGACGAGTGAAACACCTTTACCAGTTCTGGTGGTGGATCTGGACGGAACGCTGCTGCGCTCCGACATTTTGTTTGAGACTTTTTGGAGTGCATTGGGAAGAAACTGGCAGACGCCAATTCAGGCTGTCGGCGCGTTGATGCAAAGCAAGGCAAAGCTGAAACGGGATCTTGCCCAATCCGGCCCATTGGATGTGGCGACGCTGCCCTACGACCCCGAGGTCATATCTTATGTTAAGAACTGGCGTAATCGAGGTGGCCGGACGGCACTTGTAACGGCCAGTGACGAAAGGATTGCCAATGGCATCTTCGACCATCTGGGTATTTTCGATGAGGTCTACGGATCGGACGGCGTTCGCAACCTGAAAGGCCCTGCAAAGGCATCATTTCTGAAGGACCATTTTGAGGGCGGTTTTGCTTATATGGGCGACGCCCATGCCGATATTCCTGTATGGTCACAAGCCGAACGCGCAATCACTGTAAATACATCTGCCTCGTTGCGCAGCACGGTGGACAGCCTGGACGCTCAGGTCGATCATCTTCAGACCCGGCCCAACACCATCAAACCGTATATCAAGGCAATGCGCCCGCATCAGTGGCTCAAGAACATATTGGTCTTTCTGCCGATGCTGGCGGCCCATCAGTACGATTGGGGCACGTTTTTGGCCGCTCTGATGGCATTCATCTCCTTTTCGATGGTTGCCTCCAGCGCCTACGTCACAAATGACCTTCTGGACCTGGCCGCCGACCGGGCTCATCCACGCAAATGCAAACGGCCCTTTGCGTCAGGCGCAATACCGATCGCTCATGGCACCTGGATGGCGATGGGCATGCTTGCGCTTGGCGTCATCATCGCCGCCAGTGTCAATCTCGCCTTGTTGGGGGCGATGATCTTTTACTACGTTGCGACCACCGCTTATTCCCTGAACATCAAACGCCGGATCGTGATCGACATCATAGTGCTGGCCGGATTGTACACGACGCGTATCATCGCTGGTGGCTATGCGACAGAAATTCCCCTATCGGTCTGGCTTTTGGCGTTTTCGGTGTTTTTCTTCCTGTCTCTGGCATCGGTCAAACGTCAAGCCGAACTGATAGACACCGCCAAGCGTGGTGCGATGGAAGCTGCTGGTCGCGGATATCAGGTCGATGATCTGCCGCTCATCAGTCAGGTGGCAATCTCGTCAGGTTATGTATCGGTGCTGGTGATGGCGCTTTATATCAACTCGCCATCCGTTGTGGAGCTTTACCGATCCCCCACGGCGCTTTGGGTTGTATGCCTGATCCTGCTCTATTGGCTTACCCGCATCATCATGATTACCCATCGCGGACACATGCACGACGACCCGGTCGTGTTTGCGGCCAAGGACCGAACCAGTCAGCTGTGTTTTCTGGGCATTCTGTTCTGCGCCATCTGGGGTGCGCTGCTATGACATTGGGGGGATTGGTCCTGCGCTACGGCGTGTTCGCAGTCATCGCAACGATTGCAAACCTGACGACCCAACGGCTGGTTTTGCACTGGGGCGAAGGTTTGGGCCTCTTTGTCATTGCCATGGGCGCAGGTACATTTGTGGGACTGGTCATAAAGTACCTTTTGGACAAACGCTGGATCTTCTATGACCTGTCCTCGGGCGCTGCGGCGCATGGCAAGAAGTTCACGCTCTACACCATCATGGGGCTGGTCACGACGGTAATCTTCTGGGGTTCCGAAACAGCATGCTGGCTGATCTGGAAAACCGACCTTGCACGGGAGATCGGTGCCGTGATCGGCCTGACCATCGGCTATGTGGTAAAATACAATCTGGACCGGCGCTACGTGTTCACCGACGCGATGCTGTCGCTGGGGCGTGCGACATGATGCTCAGCGGATGGGGGCGCTTTCCGGTCATCTACGCTCCGGTCGTTGATCGGCCGCGTTCCGAGGCAGAATTGACCGCTGCCCAGGCCAAAGGCGGCGTCATCGCGCGCGGAAACGGGCGTGCCTATGGTGACAGCGCCGTCAGCCGTCGTGGTACAATCGATATGCGTCACTTCAACCGCATGATCTCGTTTGATGCGGAAACCGGCATCCTGGTTGCAGAGTCTGGTGTATTGCTGGCGGATGTCATCACCTCTTTCCTGCCGCGCGGCTGGTTCCCTCTGGTCACGCCGGGCACCAAATTCGTGACCTTGGGAGGCATGATCGCGGCCGATGTACATGGCAAGAACCATCATCGTGACGGTTCGATGTCGGCGGCCCTCGAATGGGTGGATGTGATAGATCAATCCGGTCAGGTGCACCGGGCATCCCGCACACAAAACCCGGAACTATTTGACTGGGTCCCTGGCAGCATGGGACTGACCGGAATAATCCTGCGGGCAGCCATTCGCCTGCAACCGGTCGAGACCGGCTGGATCAGGCAAACCACGATCCCGGCCAAAAACCTCGCCGAGGCAATGGAGATCTTCGAAACCTACGACGACAGCCCGTATTCGGTCGCCTGGATCGATTGCCTCAAAGGTGGTGCGAACCGGGGCCGATCTCTGGTCATGTTGGGCGAACACGCCTCAGGCGACATGCTGGGCGCGCAGGAAAACGATGACCGATACGCGCTACGCCCTAAGCGAAAAAAGAGTGTAGCCTTCGACTTTCCGGGTTTTGCCATGTCAGGCCCCTTAGTAAAGGCGTTCAACGCGCTGTACTACCGCGCCGGGCTGCGCAATGCTGGCGACAATCTGGTGGATTGGGACAGCTACTTTTATCCTCTGGATGCGATTTTGAACTGGAACCGGGTTTATGGGCGCCGGGGTTTTCTACAATTTCAGTGCGCATTGCCGCTCGATGCATCCAAAGCAGGTCTCGAAGCTCTGCTCGAGGCGATTTCCGAAGCCGGTGCCGGGTCGTTTCTGGCTGTGCTGAAACGGTTTGGTGAGCAGTCCAGCAAGTTTTCATTTCCGATGCTCGGCTACACACTGGCGCTGGACTTCCCTGCCACTTCCAAAAACCTAAGGCTGCTTGAGCAGTTGGACAGGATCACCATTGCCCATGGGGGCCGTTTTTATCTGGCTAAGGATGCCCGAATGACCGCACAGACGCTGATCGAGAGCGATCCGCGCGTGGCGCGGTTTGTAGCCCAACGTCAGGACAGCGGTGCCTCTGAAACTTTTCAATCCTCCCAATCCGAAAGGCTAGCGATATGAGCAAAGATTCCGTTCTCATCCTTGGTGCGCGCTCGGACATCGGCCTCGCGGTGGCGCATAAATTCGCAAGCCTCGGCCATCCGATCCAGCTTGCGGCGCGTAATGTCGAAACCTTGGAACCCAACCGCGCCGACATCACGACACGATACAGAGTCGACGTTACACTTCATGAGTTCGATGCGTTGCAGCCTGACAGTTTTGCAGGTTTCGTTGACAGTTTGCCGAAATTGCCATTGATCGCGGTTTGCGCCGTCGGGTTCATGGGTGAGCAATCGCAGAACGAACAGGACTTAGCAGCCTCCAGCCTGGTCATGCGTTCGAATTACGAAGGCCCCGCGGGCATTCTGGCTGAACTCGCCAATCGGTTTGAGACGCGTGGTTCCGGTACTCTGGTAGGCATCAGTTCAGTCGCCGGGCTGCGTGGGCGCGCAACAAACTATGTCTATGGTTCGGCCAAAGCCGGATTTACCGCCTTCCTGTCAGGTCTGAGGAACCGGTTGGCAAAGAAGGGTGTGCATGTGGTGACGGTTCTGCCTGGTTTTGTCGCCACGCAGATGACCGAAAACATGGACCTACCTGAATGGTTGACGGCACAACCGATAGAGGTCGCCGAGAAGATCGCCACAGCTGCCGAGCGCGGGAAGAACGTGATTTATGTCCGTTCAATCTGGTGGCTGATCATGACGATCATCTGCAACATTCCAGAGAACGTATTCAAGAAGCTGAAACTATGAAATTGCCATCTACTGCCTTCAGGACTAAGGGAGTTTCGGGCATTTGACCTTCAGGACATAACCGGGACTGAGCAGCGTTATGAAAACCCCCACCGGTTCATAATCGCAGGACATTTCGTCAAGCACTTGCCGCAACCCGTGGGTCGCCCGCCCCGTGTCTCCGGGCCAGACCGCATGGATTGAGCTTATGTAGAACGTACTACCATCGCGGGGCGCAGCATCCAGAACAAATCGTGCCAACGGGCGAAAATCGCCGCGCAAACGCAACATGATGTACATTTTCGCCCAGCCCGCCGGATCATTGTGCAGCATATCCTCGATCAGTTCGGAAAACAGATCGGCGTCCATCTCGTTCCATTCCGGATCAAAATAGGATGGATCAATCGCAACACTGTGGGTCGACAGAGATGGCGCATAACTGTGATGGGAAATGGGTGCGCCTCGTTCGATCATCAATGGGATCAGGCGAAATGCTCCGAAATAATGCAATACCTGCGACGGCGGAAGATCAGCCAAAGTTGCGATCACCTGATCACTGGATCCTTCGACAAGTTGCGGCGGCCATTTCGATACCACGCGCAGCCCGGTCGCTGCAAATATGCAGCTCAATACAGCCAAACCTGCAATGGCAATTGAACGTCGATAGCTTAACGAGCGGAGCAGGCAATCGACAACCGCCCCGGCCAATACGGGAAACACTCCCAACATCCAAACCAGATGGCGCGAACTGGCGGCCGGGTATTTGCCGATTGCGGCAAGCCCTAGAAAGACCACCAGAATGGCGCTGATGAACAATATCAGCCCTGACAGTTGCGATCGCTCTGCCCCTTTTGTGAACGCAACCGCGGCCAGAGCGACGAGGCACACCACAAACAAGATGGCCGCGCCTCTGATCCGAAACAGCTCCATTGTGGCGTCGCCGAACCGCTGCAACGCCTCCATGCCCAGACCCCCATAGGCATCGGGAAACGCAGTAATCTGGATTTTCGTCGCATGACCAATCTGAAGGTAATAAGCCAAAGACAGCACAATCAGAAGGCCCACCAGCGCGATCTCTTTGACCTCAAGCTGACGCCAGAGAAGCCGCAATACCAGAAATACGCCCACCACGACGCACGCCCCGACAATGGTGGAAACACCCAAAAAAAGGCCTGCCAGAAGAACTGCAATGTCGCGGAAATTCAGCCCCGCGCTCCGGTCTTTCGCATAGATCCAGGCCGCAAAGATGGAGAACCCGGCGGCATCGAAAGCATAGAATTTCAACATCGAGCCATTGATCAAAAAAGACGGGAGCGACAGCAACACGAGCAACCCCGCCGCCATCGGCAGAGCCCGCTTGCCAAAAGCGCCAAACATTGCCGCCGAGATCACGCACAGCGTCAGCAGGATGATGATCAGACGCATCACGTGAATTGACAGACCAGAGATAGCTTGCAGCAGCAGGTTGAATACGGGCGGCCCCGCCTGCTGCGCCTCGGGCAAAGGGCCGAAGGCCTGGGCCAGATTGGTCAGCGGGAAGTTCAGCAACTGCGAAACTTCATCAATCCAGATGCTGCGATCAGTCCAGAAATAGATTTGGACAGTCCCAAAAACCAAAACCAATGCTAAAATCAATAAACCAAACGGGCCGTTGGGATGGCCAATATCCCTTTGCATGGCAGTCTCTCTGAATTCGCCTACATGGAAATGAGTAAACGAAACTATGACAGAGGGGCAAGACGGGCGCATCCACATACGGATGTGTCGCAAATATTTGGAACGGCCAAAGTCAGCGACTTGCTGGATACACCTATCCTGCGATCTCGGCGAATAGCTGAAAGCCAGACG
>NZ_JBQFON010000005.1:0-311966 GCF_056533505.1 Ruegeria sp. G2
ACCTCTATGAGGCGCGCCGTGAACTGCGTGACCTGAACGAGAGCTATGATGGCCGCAGCAGCGAAGACATCGCTGATGACATCGCCGCGCTTGATCCTGCAGACCCGAATTACGAAGACGATCTCAGTGCGCTTGAAGTTGAACTGCGCGATGCTGAGGCCTATGAGGAGGCGCGTGACGATCTGCGCGCGGATGTGAGGGACCTGAGAATTGACACCTTGGTCGCAGAGAAAGAGGCCGAACATGCGTTTTTCGAAGCTTCAAAGGGCTCGGTTTTGACTAAGCAGTCGCTCTCCGAGTTCCACTCGAACCTTCAGTTGCCAACGCCAAGCCGGTAGCAATCGTCTACGCAACACCCTCCAATCGGGCCTGTATCTGGAATAGCGACTTGCCTCTACAGGGCGGGCCGCCCATATCTAACACATGCTCCGATTAACACCCATCTTGCTGGCCATCGCCTATGCCGTCGTCATGTATCGGATTTCTGTTTGGCGCACGCATCGCGAGCTTGATGCAAAATCGACTGAGTTGGCTGATCCCGCTCTCAAACGTATGACCGACCGATTGGCAGCAGCTTTGGAAATCGATCGTGTGCCGGTCTACATCTACGAAATCGATCC
The DNA here is from genome assembly GCF_056533505.1 of Ruegeria sp. G2. Classification (NCBI taxonomy): domain Bacteria; kingdom Pseudomonadati; phylum Pseudomonadota; class Alphaproteobacteria; order Rhodobacterales; family Roseobacteraceae; genus Ruegeria; species Ruegeria sp. G2. The sequence goes on from NZ_JBQFON010000005.1 coordinate 621, forward strand.
GGTGAACGGTCTGGCAGCACCTGATGGACGCATTTTCATTACGCGTGGATTCTATCGAAAGTTTCACAATGGCGAAGTTTCGGCAGAAGAAATGGCGAGCGTCATCGCGCACGAACTTGGGCATGTAGCACTGGGACACGCCCGGCGGCGCATGATCGATTTTTCCGGCCAGAATGCGCTGCGGGCGGCGTTGATGATGCTGTTGAACCGCTTTATTCCGTTCATCGGTGCGTGGATCGCGAATATGCTGACACATCTGTTGGCCTCGCGATTGTCGCGTGGCGACGAGTATGAGGCAGATGAGTATGCCGCGGCGCTTTTGACAAAAGCCGGAATTGGGATTGGGCCGCAGAAGTCATTGTTCCACAAGCTTGAAGATCTGACACAACAGCGTGCAGGCGTAGCACCAGCCTGGCTAATGAGCCACCCGAAGACGGATGAGCGGATTGCAGCGTTGGAGGTGTTGGAACAAAAGTGGGGCGTTGGTGGTTAGTTTGGGAGCGAGGGGCCAACCCCGCGCACGCCCCGGAGTATTTTAGGCCAGATGAAGAAGATCCCGCGTTAGTTGGAGAGCGCTTTGCCTAGTCTTGGCAGCCGTGCTTTCTTCATCAGTGCGCGTAATGTCCATTTATCGCCCGATAGGCGGTTGGCGACTGACAGAACGCTGGTAGCGATTTGCGACATGCCTTCTGGATCCGAAAGCCAGAAACCGTGCAGCAAACCATCGGGGTCGCGCCGATCAAGCCCTTCTTCGGCAAGGATGTTTTTTGGGAAGTCCTTGGCGTTGACGGTGACTATGGCATCCGACGAGCTTGTGACTGCTGTTGCCAGAACGTGGATATCTGCCGCATCCGGCAACCACAGACGTTGCTCTGCTCCGGGTGTGGCAGGATGCTCGGCAGCTGGCCAATTTGCCTGAACCAGTGCGATTTCGGCACGCGCCTGTACCTCGCCCTCCGGGCCGAGTTTGCGCGCCGCGCGGGCCCATTCTTCCAAGATGCGCGCGGACCAGACAGGTGTAAAATGGCCAAGCTTGGCGGCGCCCAGCAACATTTCTCGCATCACCGTTGGATAGATAACGCAGGTATCCAGAACCGCTTTCACAGCCGGTAGAACACAGCTTTGAGGTAACCGCTTTCGGCTAGTTGCGGCAGTTGCGGGTGGTCAGGGCCCGCAAATCCGGTATGGATCAGTTGGGCTCGTCTCCCTGCGCGTCCGATCCCGCGCGAAGACGCATCACGGAAGCGTCCCAAATCAGCGGCATGAGAACAGGAGCAGAGGCCAAGGTAACCGCCGGGCTTGACCAGCGGTGCTGCCAGACGTGCGATGCGCTCATACGCGCGCAAGCCTGCGTCCAGCGCCTGTTTCGAGGGGGCAAAGGCTGGAGGGTCGCAGATTACAACGTCGAATTCTGCACCCTCTTCCCCCAGCTTGGCCAGCACATCGAAGGCATCCCCTTGACGGGTCTGAAAACGGTCAGCAAACCCTGATACCTCAGCGCCCTTTGCCGCCAATTCCAGAGCCGCCGCCGATCCATCAACCGACACGGCGTGTGCCGCGCCGCTCGCCAGCATGGCCAAGCCGAACCCACCGACATGACTAAAAACATCCAGTACACGCGCACCGGGGTGAACCAGCTTGGCGGCAAACGCATGATTGGGGCGCTGGTCATAGAACAGGCCGGTTTTCTGCCCGCCGGTCAGGTCGGCCATATAGGATGCACCGTTCATAGGCACCGGCAGGGGTGCCTTGGGCGCAGTGCCGCGAAGGGTCAGGCTGAGATCGTCCAGCCCTTCCAAACCGCGCGTGCGGCCCGAGGCATTTTTCAACACAGTGGACACCCCGGTAACTTTGACCAGCGCATCCGTCAGCGCATCGAGATGCGCCTCGGCCCAGGCAGCGTTGGGCTGAATCACGCAGGCATCTCCGAAGCGGTCGATGATGACACCCGGAAACCCATCTGCCTCGGCATGGATCAGACGGTAGTATGGGGCATCAAACAAGTTTTCGCGCATCTCAAGCGCATGGCGAAGTCGCGTTTCGAACCAATCCGCGTTCAGCTGTGTCCCGATATCGCGATCCAGCACCCGGCACATGATCTTCGAGGCCGGGTTTACTGCGACCAGAGCGATGGGTACGCGTTTATCATCTTCGAGCACAGCCAATGCTCCGGCTTCGATTTTTCTAGTCCGGCGGTCGGTCACGATGTCATTGGCATAGACCCATGGAAACCCATGGCGAAGGCCACGCGCGTTGGCCTTGGGTTTCAAACGGATACGGGGGCGTTCGGATAAGTTTGTCATGGCGCCCTCATAGTCGCGAATACGCAGGGGCAAAAGCCCTGTTAGCGGTTGCGATTGCGCCAGCCGCCACGCCGCTTGGGCGCTTGGGCAGCTTGCAGCCCTTCGGCCAGTACCTGCGTCATAGGGTGGTCTTCTGCCTGAGCCGAGTAAATCGAATGCAGAGAGCTCACTGCCTGTTGCTGATCGCGGTCTACAGGCAGGCTCAGCGCCCAGTCCAGAAAGATGCTGCGGCATTCAGGCAAGGTGATGCCTTCAATCCGATAAGCTTCGCGGATCAGACCTTTATGGTCGTTCGGATCATCATTGCGTGCCATCTTCAATCTCCCCAACCACGCCGCTGATCAACTGGGCGGCCCTACTGTAACTGTCCTTCAAGGCAGATTGCAGCTGCTCGACCTGATCGAACCCGGTGGCCCGGCACAGGAAGGCTGTGCCTCCCTCGCCAATCTTATCGGCCTCAATCACTTTCCCCGACAGCAGCCGCGCTGCGCATTGCACCGACCAGCATAAGTCGTAACAGTCCCTGAGGGTTTGTGCCTGCGCGACATCCAGCAACGCGGCTGCGACCGCGCCGTCAAGACCCGAAGCTACGTCGCGCTGAGAAAGCCCCGCCATCAAAGCTCCGGTTTCAGCCAACAGTTCAATATCCATCATGCGGCCCGGTCCGTTCTTGGCGTCCCAAACTCCGGCGGGTGCTTTGGCGGCAGCAAGCCGGGCGCGCATTTCGGCAACCTCTTTCAGAACCATGTCCCTATCGCGTGGTTGCGACAGGAATTCAGCGCGAAAGGTCTCGATATCCTCCGCCAGCTCAGCATCGCCCGCAACAACATGGGCTCGGGTCAGCGCCAGGTGTTCCCACACCCAGGCTTCATTCTGCTGGTAGTTGGTGAAGCTGCCCCAACTGGTGGCTACTGGCCCCTGATTGCCCGAAGGTCGAAGGCGCATGTCGACCTCATAAAGACGCCCCTGCGACATCGGCGCGCTGAGCGCTGTTATCAGGGCTTGGGTAAACCGAGCGTAATATGTCCGCGTGGCCAGCGGGCGGGGGCCATCAGACATGTCCTGATCCTGTGGGTCGTAGATGACAATCATGTCCAGATCGGATTGCGAGTTGATGCGCCCTGCCCCAAGCGATCCCATGCCCAGAACCGCGGCGCCACGCCCCGGCGCAGGGCCGTGTTTCTTGGCAAACTGCTCGACAACGCAAGGCAGCACCGCCGCGATGACGGCCTGCGCAAGTTCAGCATATTGCCGCCCGGCCTGCGCCCCGTTGATCAATCCGCGCAGATGATGCACGCCGATGCGAAAGTGCCATTCCTTGCACCAACGACGCGCAAAATCCAGCTGCGTTTCATAGTCGTCTTCTTCTGTCAGGGCCTGTGTAAGCTCGACCCGCAACGTAGTCAGCCCTGGCCAATCGCTGAAGAAACTTCCGCCTATCACCGCGTCAAAAACAGAGGCATTGCGCGAAAGATGGGTGGCAAGAGCGTGAGATGTACCGACGATATCGACCAGCAGATCGATCAGTTGCGGATTCGCCTCAAACAGTGAAAACAGCTGTACCCCAGCTGGCAGTCCAGACAGAAACCCGTCCAACGCAAGCAACGCTTCTTCGGGTTTCGCGGTCTTTGCCAGTCGCGATAGAAGCTCGGGCCTTAGCCGCTCGAATATCCGAGCCCCCCGCTGAGACCGAAGCGCCGGATAGGTGGGCCAGCGGGCCAGAACACCCTTGTCGAATTCGACCTCTTGTAACGGCGCAGGCTGCGCGCCCGGTCCGGGGGCAAAGAACCCTTCAGTCAATTCGTGCACTTCGGTCAGGCGGCGGGTCAGCTCGGCGGTCAGTTCGTCACTACTGATGCCCATCAGGCAGGCAACCCGTTCGATCCCATCGACTGAATTCGGAACCTTGTGGGTTTGCGAATCATGTACCATCTGGATTCGATGCTCGACCTCGCGATGGGCGCGGTAATGATCCGTCAGTTTTTCGGTGACATCCTCGGGCACCCATCCCTTCGTGGCCAGCGCTGCCAAACCAGGCACGGTTCCCCGGACCCGCAGGTCAGGATCGCGGCCTCCTGCGATCAGTTGGCGGGTCTGAGTAAAGAACTCAATCTCGCGTATACCGCCCTGCCCCAGCTTCATATCATGACCTGGAATCGAGAGGCTGCCACCAGTCCCCTTATTCTCGCGGATGCGCAGACGCATGTCATGAGCGTCTTGAATCGCGGCAAAATCCAAGTGCCGGCGCCAGACGAACGGACGCAACGCATCCAAAAATCTCTGCCCCGCCGCGATATCCCCGGCACAAGGTCGCGCCTTGATATAGGCCGCTCGCTCCCACGTGCGTCCAAGGCTTTCGTAGTACCGCTCAGCCGCTTCCATCGCCAGACACACTGGCGTGACTGCCGGATCAGGGCGCAGGCGCAGATCAGTGCGGAATACATAACCATCCGCCGTTTTGTCGCTGAGCGTCGCACAAAAGTTACGCGTGGCGCGCACCATTCCCTGCCGGGCATCGTAGAAATCATCAGGGTCGAAACGTGTTTCATCGAACATCACGATCAGGTCGATATCCGAGCTATAGTTCAGCTCGTGCGCACCCATCTTGCCCATCGCCAGAATGACCATACCGGCAGCGGTTTCGACATCGTCTTCAGTCATGCCCGGCAGCTTTCCACGCCGGATCAGTGCGGCAATCTCGGCCTTCGCTGCTACATCGGCGGCCAGCGCTCCGAAATCGGTCAGTGCAGCAGTCACCTTTTCCAACGGCCACGCACCCGCCAGATCTGCGATGGCCGTCAACAAAGCCATGCGTCGTTTTGCCTGCCGTAGACCGGGTTTCAATTGATCCAATGGCAGCTTCCGAGCCGCCTCCATCACATCCGCCAATGCCTGGTCTGGTTGCTGCAGCGCTTGCGGCAGCCAATCCCGTTCTTGGTCGATCAATCCCTTAAGATAAGGGCTGGAGCCAGCAGTTCCTGCGATCAGCTCACCCTGTTCGGCCGTCAGATCGGGCAGTGCAGCACGTGTTTCCTGCCCTAGTTCGGCATGAAATGCACGCGGTAGACGGTTTATGGCGAGAGCGTCACTCATGCTTTATCCAAAGGGGTGTCCTGGCTGAAGCTGTTGACCCAAACGTCATGCCGCCGCTCCCACAGTGACGAGATCAGCATCGCTTCCCACTCTTCTCTGTCTGGTCGCCGATAATCAGCGCGGTACGAGAACAAAACTATGTCCGCCGACAAAACACGCAGTCTGGTGTCGCTGAGTTCATACTGTGCCATCGTCGGCGCATCCGCGAACTGGCCCACGTGATCATCTCGATTTGCAAACCCGGATGGGTAAACGCCCAGGAAATCTGAGCTCAGCAAGGCACGGTCCGCCTCGGCGTTCCCTTCAACAAGTGCAGTCCACACTTGTTTTTCCAACGATAGAATCTGATCAAGTGATGGGGCGGGTTTATTTTCAATATCTTGCATGAGCTGAAATTGCGCCCGATCCGCGACCGCGTCAACCAATCAGGAGCGGTGATCCATAAAATGTAAATCTTTTTCACATACACCCCTTGCATTGCCGATCGGCCCCTCCCATCTAGGAAATGTGAAAAGTATTTACATCCTAACTGGAGAGAGCAAAATGAGCGCATTGTCCGACCACGCCGTTCCCCAAAACCCGGGGTGGCTGCACCGAAGCGAAGCCTGGCTTGACAGCAAAGGCAAAGGCGCCTGGATCGCCGCAATGGTCCTTGGCTTTATCTTCTTCTGGCCCATCGGCCTTGCCTTCCTTGCCTATATGATCTGGAGCAAACGCATGTTCAGCAAATCCTGCAGCCGCCGTTCTTCCTGGAACAGCCACATGAGCGCCATGAAACCTTCGGGCAACAGCGCATTTGACGCGTATAAGGCTGACACGCTGGCGCGGCTCGAACGTGAACAGAAGGACTTTGAGGCCTTCCTGCACCGCCTGCGCGAAGCCAAGGATAAGGCCGAATTCGACGAGTTCATGGACGAACGCGCCCGCGACAATCGCGACGACGCAGACGATGAAAATAAACCCGTCTGATCTGAACTTGCCCTGTCCCGCCTGTCGGGACAGGGTGTTTCTGACAAACTTCCGGACCGTACTCTATGACTCACCTGCCTGATCCCGACAGCCAACCCGAATTTTATCAATCCGTGGCGACCAAACGCTTCTTTGCCTGGCTGTTCGACATCGCCTTCATCTCACTGCTGTGTACAGTTGCAATTCTGCTGACCTTTGGCATGGGTTTTTTCATCCTGACCCTGATCTATGCCGTGGTTAGCTTCGTCTACCGCGTGGTCACTATCGCGAATGGCTCGGCCACGTTGGGTATGCGTTTCATGGGGATCGAATTGCGCGATGCGTTTGGTGCTCGGATGGATACAGGCAAAGCCATCGCACACACGGCAGGCTATTTCGTTAGCATAGCGTTTCCGGTACTGCAGATCATCTCGGTTATCATGATGATGACCAGCGCCCGGTGTCAGGGCCTTACCGATGCCTTCCTTGGCACCGTGATGATCAATCAACGCGCCTGACTAAACACCTGAGTGAAACACTTGGCGGCACCAAAAACCGTTGTTATCATCGGTCCCGAGGAAATGCGGGACCTTCATGCGACACACGCTGCCAATCGCGCCACAATTCTATGTGACGGCACCCCAACCCTGCCCTTATCTTGAGGGTAGAATGGAGCGCAAACTGTTCACCGCCCTTCAGGGAGAAGGCGCGGACCAGCTGAATAATTGCTTGTCGCAACAAGGATTTCGCCGTTCGCAGAATGTGCTTTATCGTCCGTCCTGCACCGATTGCGCCGCCTGCCTGTCAGCGCGCATCGATGTTTCAAGCTTTCGCCCCAGCAAAAGCCAGAAACGGACCTATCGGCGCAATTCCTACCTGAATCGGCGTGCCACATCGCCGTGGGCCACTGATGAGCAATTCGACCTGTTCCGGCGCTATCTCGATGCTCGCCATGCTGATGGCGGTATGGCCGATATGGATGTGTTTGAATTTGCCGCGATGATCGAGGAAACCCCGATCCGCAGCCGCGTAGTGGAATATGCCGATCCCGATACAGACGAATTGATCGCAGTCAGCCTGACCGATGTGCTGGATGACGGGTTGAGCATGGTCTACTCGTTCTACGATCCACAGTTTCAGCAACACTCGCTGGGTACGTATATGATCCTCGACCATATTGAGATCGCGCGCGAGGCCGGATTGCCTTACATCTATCTGGGATATTGGGTCCCCGGCAGTCCGAAGATGGACTATAAAGCCAAATTTTCGGGGCTTCAGGCCTATATTCGAGGCGAATGGAAGCAGATTGAAGACCCGGAACAATACGCCCAGACAGCGCACCACCCTCTGTCATCGGCCCCCATTGCCGAGCAGGTGGCCAATATCCAACTGCCTGACAGACATCCGACGAAAGGCTAACCTGCAATGAGGCAGAGCCTTCACGCGGTCACTCTTGTAGTGCCGGATTACGATGATGCGATTGCGTTCTACACCAATGTGCTGAGCTTCTCGCTGCTCCAGGATATTGATCTGGGTGGTGGCAAACGCTGGGTGCGCGTCGCGCCTCCGGGATCATCTGGGGGTACGCTTTTGCTTGCCAAAGCTGCAAATGGCGTTCAGCGCTCGTGCATCGGGAACCAGACAGGGGGCCGTGTCGGCTTCTTCCTTGAAACAGATGATTTCAATCGGGACTACGAAAACATGCGCGTCAACGGCGTTCATTTTGAAGAACCGCCTCGCTACGAACCCTACGGTACCGTAGCGGTCTGGCGTGACCCCTTCGGCAATCGCTGGGACCTGATCCAGTTCACCTGATCCCCTTCACAGTTGCATAAAGCAAAGGGGGCATCGAAGCCCCCTTTCCCTTGGACATAAATCGCCTCAATCAGCTTGGTATCAGATCGGGCACAATGGTGACGATCGAGGGGAAGAACCACAAGATCGCGATACCCACCACCTGAATGATCACAAACGGTATGATGCCACGATAGATGTGGCCGGTTGTGACCTCTTTGGGCGCAACCCCGCGTAGATAGAACAGCGCAAATCCGAACGGTGGCGTCAGGAACGAGGTCTGCAGATTCACCGCCACCATGATCGTCACCCATTTCGGGTCGAACGACCCGCCGTAGATCACCGGCCCAACGATCGGGATCACGATGTAGATGATCTCGAGGAAATCCAGCACAAAGCCCAGGAAGAACAACACAAGCATCACGATCAGGAAGACCGTGAATTCGTTGTCGAAGCTCTTGAGGAACTGCTGGATATAATGCTCCCCTCCGAACGAGATCACCACTAGGTTCAGCAGTTGCGATCCGATCAGGATGGTAAAGACCATCGAGGTCACCTTGGCCGTCTCGCGCACTACAGGTGTCAGAACCCCGCTCGAGAACAGCACCCAACATGCGAACAACAGCCCGAACAGCGCGTAAAGATAAGCGGAATAGGCAATGATGAAGGCAATCCAGCTTTCGACCGTGACACCGCCCTGATTGATACGCAGATCAAAGTTCACGCCCATCAGCAGCGCAATGATCACTGCAAAGGTCGACCATATGATCACCTTGCCCGATCTACCCTGATCCTGCAGCTTGCGATAGGCCGCCAACATTATAGCCCCACCCGCCCCCAGTGCCGCTGCGGGCGTGGGGTTGGTAACACCACCAAGGATCGATCCCAGCACCGCGATGATCAGGACCAGCGGCGGGAACACCACCCTGATCAGATCATTAGTGGCGCATCGTGCGGCCGCCTCTTTGCAGCCGTACATGGCAAACGCGAAGGGTATCGCCAGCAACAGGAACGTCGCCCCGGACGACGTTGTCGGTGCAATCAGCAGCACATCGACCAGCAGCATCAGCAACAAGCCGATAGCCCCGACGATCAGAGGTTGCGGCGACCGCGATGGAGCAATCCCGCGTCCCAGTACCAACGTGAGCCCCAGCAGAACCACAATAACGGCGACACCGTTTCCTATCGGTGCAGCGGCAGCGATCTTGGCCTCTTGTGCAGCCGCAAGTTCCTCTTCGCTCAGACGTTGGGATTCGGCTGCACCTCCTGCCTCATCGATCGCTTCCTGCTCGGCCACCGCCTGATCCCAGGCGGATTGACCATGCAGTTCGATCATCGAAGCCTGACACTCTTCCGAGACGTTTGTGCGCAGTGATGCGCCCTGCCCGATATCCGAGAATGCCGAGACTGAGACATTCTGGCTTCCGATCACGCCCGCACTGCCCAGCAATACAGCGCCAACGATCAGAGCAACCGGAGCACCCAGCAGCCAAGTCAGACCTTCCGAGCGCGTGATGGTTTCACCCGAACCGCCCGACAGCTCAACCGCAGGGGCCTTTTCCGGGTTCAACAGTGCATAACCAAAGGCATAGAGCGCATATAGCAGCGCCAGCATGATCCCCGGCAGCAGCGCCGCCTGGAACAAGGTGCCCACCGAAACAACCGCGGGTTCACCCAGATAGGTCAGCGCGTCGGTACACCCGGCCTCAACCGCGCGCGTTTCCTGCGCGGTCGAATAGAGGTCACCAGCCAGCGTTCCAAGAAGAACGATCACGATGGACGGTGGAATGATCTGCCCCAACGTACCCGAGGCCGCGATCACACCCGTCGCCAGTTCCGGCGAATAGTTGTTCCGCAGCATGGTGGGCAGAGCCAACAAGCCCATGGTGACCACAGTCGCGCCCACGATACCGGTCGAAGCCGCAAGGAATGCACCCACGACCACAATCGAGACCGCAAGGCCACCGGGCAAGGGTCCGAAGACGCGCGCCATCGTGGTCAGCAGGTCATTCGCGATCTTCGACCGCTCCAGCGTGATTCCCATCAGAACAAACATCAGCACTGCCAGCAGGGTTTCAATCGATTGCCCGGCCAGAACACGCTCGTTCATACGGTTCACGATGAAAGAGACGTTCCGGTCCAGCGCGGTTTCCCAGCCTTGTACAAAGACCGGCTCGGCGATCCTTGGCAAATCCGGGTATCGGAACACGGATATCACATCAGGTTTGACGCCCGAATTCACCACGTCGCGATAGGCTTGCGAACCGGTGTCGATCGCTTGGTGGATCAACAGCCCTGCGCTGTCCAATGCGGCGATGATCCCGAAGGAAATCACCCCGGCCCCGCCGATGGCAAAGGCCACCGGGAAACCCGAAAGGATGCCCCCGAAGAGGCAGAAGAATACGATAATGAGGCCTATCTCGACGCCATCAAGTCCGAATAGCATTGTCTGGTTCTCCGTCCCTAATGCGCGCCTTCGTAGGCTTCTTCACCCTCGCCAAGGCTGTCCTTGTCGAGGTATTTTCCTTCACTTTCCGGCCCTTCCACGTATTCCAGATACGAGCGATACAGGAACGCAATCGCGTGCAGGAACACCATGGCGGCAAAGGCCACCAGCAGGATTTTGAACAGGAAGTAGGCGTTAAACCCGTTCGGGCTGAACCCGATGGTTTCCACATTCCAGCGCAGCGCGCGGGACTTGGCCAGCAGCCGGTCCAGCGTATCACTGGCCGAGGGTTTCGGCACGATCAGGTGCCGCCACATGAAGTACCAGCCATACATCCATGTAAGCACGGCCATGGGCATCATGAACAAGACCGCTCCGCACATATCAACGACGCGTTTAGCCTTGTGGCTGATGCCCGCATAGATCAGGTCAACGCGGACGTGACCACCTTGCACGAACGTATAAGTGCAGCAGAGGCAGACAACCATCGCGTTATAAAGTTTAAGTTCTTCGGCGAACCAACTGATATCCATCTGAAAAGGGATACCCAAACCAAAGGACATATCTGGCCGCGTGAACACCCGCTGCATGAATACGATCACGATCTGCTGGATCACCATCAGCAGTCCCGCCCAGGCAAAGAAACGGCCCGTGGTGTTGGCAAAACCCTCGAGCCCGCGCACCATCCCCCACATAAAGTTCCGGTAGTAGAGCCCTATGGCCGTCAGCACCAGAAACAGCGCGAAGATCACGAAGAAGAACTCGACAGACCCGCCGTAATAGACAAAGCGCATGATCGCTTCTTTGTCCGACCAGTTCAGCCAGAGCTGCGGATGCGTGATGGCGAATCCGAAATTATAGAAGGCTTCGGCAATGTTCTGAATGAACCATATCAGTCCATTCCACAGGGCGCCGAAGAACGAGATACCGTTTTCGTCCTGCATGTTGTCCCCAGGTCGTATCGGTTGCACGTTTGATTATTGCGGCGTGTCCGAACCGCTTATGTGCAACGGGAAAGGCTCCCCCGCCTTTACGGGGGAACCGATTGCATTGAGCGGTTTACTTAGCCGCGAACGCGGTCGCGTTGTGCGGTGTAAACACCCGACGATAGGTTGTTCCATGCCGAGGACTCAGCCATCGACGCCATGGCGCTGTCGTGGATGCGCTTGAACAGCTCGTCACCCATGTTCTCGTCCAGAACTTCCTGGCTGGCTGCACCAAATGCGTCCCAAACACTGTCAGGGAATTCCATGACCTTGACGCCACCGGCTTGCAGGCGCGCCAGCGCGGCACCGTTGTTGGCCAGGAATTGTGCCAGGTTCCACTGGTGGCATTCGGCTGCTGCGATCTCGATGATCTTCTGCTGCGCGGCGGACAGGCTGTCATAAACCTCGCGGTTAGTGGCCAACGACAGACCCGCACCCGGCTCATGGAAGCCCGCAGTGTAGTAGGTCTTGGTGATTTCCTGGAAGCCCGCTTTTTCGTCAGCCCAGGGGCCGATCCACTCGGTTCCGTCAATCGCACCGGACGACAGCGCCTGATACACCTCTGAGCCTGGAATGTTTTGAACGGATGCGCCTAGTTTACCCAGTGCCTTACCACCCAGACCCGGCATACGGAACTTCAAGCCGTTAAAGTCTTCGGGGCTGTTGATCTCTTTCGAGTACCAGCCACCCGCCTGCGCGCCAGTATTACCGGCCAAGAAGGATTTCAGGCCGAAGATTTCGCCTAGCTCATCATGCAGCTCCATGCCGCCGGCATGGTAGTACCAGTTCACCAGTTCCTGCGCGGTCATGCCGAACGGAACAGCGGTGAAGAAGGCATAGCCCGGGTGCTGACCCACAAAGTAGTAGTCTGCCGCGTGGTACATATCAGCCTGACCGGACGATACCGCGTCAAATACTTCGAAAGCACCAACCAGTTCACCGGCTGCTTTGATTTCAACGTTCAGGTCGCCATCCGACATGGTGGTGATGCTGTCGGCGCAGCGCTGTGCGCTGTCAAACACACCCGCAAGGCCACGGCCCCACGAGGTTACCATGGTCAGCGTGCGCTTGCCCTGCGCATAGGCGGGCGCTGCCAGCGTGGTGGCTGCAGCGGCCGAGCCGCCCAGTGCTGATGTTTTTAGAAACTTACGACGATCCATATGAGTGATCCTCCCCTTCATATTCATTCCCCGGGTGATGCCGGGTCGATCGTTTCCAGTGCGCGTTAGCCTAGTTCCGCACACATGAATGTGAATACCTACTACTACGTAGCCAGTCAGATTTTTTTGGATTTGAGGGCGCAATTCGGGCTGATTTCGCGTGCCCAGCGCTAAATCGCGTTGCCTGAGGTCACTGATCAACCAATCTTTTTGCAATTTCGCTGCGGCTTGCGTATCGATTCGATCATGAGAGGTTTCCGGAATCTCATCTCGCTGACCTACGCGCAGAAATTGTCGCTGGTCGCTGCCATCCCATTGATCGCGGCGGTGGCTGCGATCGCCTTGGTGGTCGCATATGAATCCCGCGCAACCGCTGAAAGTGAGATCCAAGCGCTTGAACGCCGCCTGATCGAAGCCAAAAAGGACGAACTGCGCAACTACGTCACACAAGCGCGCAACGGGTTTGCCTATATCTACGGCCGCGCCTCGCCCGATGACGAGGTGGCAAAGAACCTGGTCACGCAAATTCTGTCGGCGATGATCTACGGCAAAGACGGGTTCTTCTTCGTCTACGATTATGACGGCAACAATCTGGTCAGCCCGCGCCAGACCGAGTTTATCAACCGCAACTGGGTTGGCCTAACGGATAGTGATGGCACGCCCATTGTGGATGAGTTCATAAGCCTCGCCCGCCAAGGCGCAGGATGGCACAGCTTTATGTGGCAAAAACCTTCAACCGGGGAAGAGGCGCAGATGATCGCCTATGTGGTTGGCTTGCAGGATTGGCGCTGGGTTGTAGGCACCGGCGTTTTCATCGACGATATCGTCGCCACCGTGGCCAACGCCCGCGCCGAGGTCGAGGCGCGCGTGCAGCGCACATTCCTTTATATCGGAGGTATCGTTCTTGCAGCCGTACTGATCGTCTTTGCATCCGGAATGTTGCTGAATTTTCGCGAACGCAGGCTGGCTGACGCCAAACTCAAAGAACTGACCCAGCGCGTGCTTGATACCCAAGAGGAAGAGCGCGGGCGCGTTGCCCGTGAATTGCACGATGGCATCAGCCAAATACTGGTCGGCGTCCGTTATGCGCTGGACAATGCCCGTCGACGGTTGGGCCGCGGAGACGACGCAGCCGCGCAAGCTCCGCTGCAAACAGGTATCGATAATCTGGCCACCGCCATCACCGAGGTCCGCCGTATTAGCCGCGATCTGCGCCCCGGCGTTCTGGACGATCTGGGTCTTGGGCCTGCCCTAAAAGCGCTAACAGACGACTTCAGCGAACGCACCGGGATCGAGACCGAGTTTTCGACAGTCGTGTTCCGTAACCGGCTGGATCAGGACAGCAAGATCGCCCTTTATAGGATTGCACAGGAAGCCCTGACCAATATCGAGCGCCACTCAGGCGCGACCCGTGTTACCATAGATCTGCGGGGTCATAAGAAAGGCGCCACGATGCGGATCACCGACAATGGCCGCGGATTGCGTAGCGAACCCGGTCAAGTCAGCGCCGGGATCGGATTGCGCAACATGCAAGAGCGGATTGAGCAGCTTGACGGCAGCCTGCGTATCCTCTCCTCTCGCGGCGGACAAAGCGGCACTGTGATTGAAGTCAGCCTGCCACTCAGCCATATGCTGCCACCGCAGGAAGATCCAACGCCAAAACGAAAGGCCGGTCTCTGATGTCCGACACGACCACCCGTGTACTTATTGTCGACGATCATCCCATGGTCGCCGAAGGCATTCAGTCACTACTGGAAAGCTTTGATGAAATAGACGTGGTTGGCACGCTCTCAAACGGGCAAGAGGCGGTTGATCAGGCGACCCAGCTCGAACCAGACGTGATCCTGATGGATCTCAACATGCCCGGTCTCAGCGGGCTCAACGCCACTGAGATTATCTTGGAACGCCTGCCTGAAACCCGCATTCTGATCCTATCAATGCACGACAGTCCCGAATATATCTCGACGGCGCTCAGTCACGGAGCCAAGGGCTACATCCTCAAGGACGTTCCGACCGAAGAAATCAAGCAAGCTATCGACGCGGTGATGCGTGGCGAGCGCTATCTCTGCACCGGCGCCAGAGGTTCTTTGGAACCGAAAGAAGGTGACACGCGTGAAGCGCTAACCGGGCGCGAACAGACCATCTTGCTGGAACTCGCGCAGGGCAAATCCAACAAAGAAGTCGCACAGTCTCTGGATATTTCTGTCCGCACGGTCGAAACCCACCGTAAGAATATCAAACGTAAACTGGGGATCTCTTCGACTGCCGGTTTGACCCGCTATGCGCTGGAACACGGCGTTCTGCAGGGCACCAGCCCCGGGCTCTGACCACAGCGCGATACGCGCTGCCCGGCCCAACCGGAAAAGGCGCGCCGAATGGCGCGTTGATTACGGGCGGGAGCCATGCCCAGTTACCTGGGGCGAATGTCCTGACCAAAGAAGATCAGCGTTCCATCTTCGTCGATCACATGAAATTCGCGCTGCTGATAGCGCTGATCGAAAGGCGGGCGCACGCGGCCTTCTGGCAAATCGGCCAACTGCCCTTTCATCTCTTCATAAAGCTCATCAATTCCGTCGACATCAATATAGAAGGATTGGTTATCACCCAATGGTTTACCATCCGATCGCGGCGGGCATTCCAATAAACGAATGGCAACTTGATCCAACCTTAGAAACGCATAGTTCTCCTGCCTGAAATTGCAGGTAAATCCCAGCTTCTTGCAATAAAACTCAATCTGCGTGTCCAAAGACGAACAAAGAACAAATGGTGTGAGTTGCAGTATTTGCGACATTAATGGTTTCTCCGCAGATAATATGGTGGCCAGTCTAGCCTCTCGCTTAACTCAATCCAGCAATTCGTCATCCCGAAGCCCGGCACGCGCGTAATGTTGGGGCAAAACCCGACCATAAAGTTGCCGTGTACGCTCAACCCCGCCGCACATCCCTTCGGTTTCTACAAATGAAAAAATTCCGACATAGCGTTTGCGGTCGCCCTCGACCGGAGCAACCCGGTGCAAGGCATAACGCCCTTTGAAAATCTGCAGGTCTCCTGGTTGCAGTTCCAGTTGGTGCACACCCCTCCTGCTGCCATCCAAAATCGCAGCGACGCCATTAAAATTTTCGTCCTCACTGGTCCGCAGGTTGGGTGCATATTCGAACGCACCGCCTGCTTCACCATTCTGAATTGCCAGCGTCACAGTGTAATTATTGGTGTCGAAATGCCACGGAAAGCCGCCTCCCTTCTCGACCACATTGATGATCACGTCCGCCAACGGATCGTCATATCTAAAGAACCGATCCTCTGGCTCGTTCAGCGCCTCGCGGATGAAGGGCATGAAACCTTCATACTCATAAATACGTCGCAAAGGGCTTGAGGCTGCAAAGTTATCCGCTGGCACAAAGGCATTGGACCGGTCGAAAAACCGTCGGATCGGATGCCCGATACCAAAGCTCGGGTCGTCCTGAGTGAAATAGGCATTCGTGCGATTGAATGACCGATGCGCCTTGGGAGCGACCTCGTCGGCCTCGGCAATCAGTTTTTCCAATCCCTCTTCATGCACAAAGGACGGCAGGACTGCACATCCATCAACATCCAGATCCCGACGCAGGTCCGCAATCAACTGCCTATATCCATAGGAGTCAGGCCGATCGATCGGATATCGCCCTAAATCTACAAGATCGTGCAACATGTCTGACCTCCCGATGTAGTGCTGTTTTCATCAGCCTGCCTCAGCATCGGGGGTTGCTCTGGTCTGTTTCAGACATGGACCTGACGCAATCAGACCAGCCTCACGCAACGTCATGCGCTCAAAATTTCACCCAAATTTCACGGATGTTTCTCGATCTGCGTCATTTTGCGCAATAAAGTAACAAAAAATATAAACACTGACTTACAATATTTTTGTATTTGCCTGTTGACGCCCCTTCCCCTCAAACATAATGTCCCTGCACGCAAAGAAGGAGCCTCTGGCGATGAAAGCGCTAGTCGTAATCGTAGGAAACAAGCGCATGGGCCGGTAACGGTAAACCATAATCGAACCCATGCGCCTCCGAAAATCTCGGGGGCTTTTTTTTGGCAACACGCAAGACACATGTCGCGAACGGAGCAAAGCAGATGACACGTGAGATGACCGGCGCAAAGATGGTAGTTCAGGCCCTCAAGGATCAGGGCGTGGACACAGTTTTCGGATACCCCGGTGGCGCCGTCCTACCGATCTATGATGAGATTTTTCTGCAAAACGACATTCGCCACATTCTGGTACGGCATGAGCAGGGTGCGGTACATGCCGCTGAAGGCTATGCCCGCTCAACCGGCAAGCCGGGCGTTGCCTTGGTCACATCCGGTCCCGGTGCGACAAATGCGGTGACCGGCCTGACCGATGCGTTGCTGGATTCGATTCCGATCGTTGTTCTGACCGGTCAGGTTCCGACCTTCATGATTGGCTCTGATGCCTTTCAGGAAGCGGACACCGTAGGCATCACCCGCCCCTGCACCAAGCACAACTGGCTGGTGAAGGATACGGACTCGCTGGCGGCAACAATGCATGAAGCCTTCCACGTGGCAACCGCGGGTCGTCCCGGCCCGGTGCTGGTCGACATTCCGAAGGACGTTCAGTTTGCCTCGGGTGAATACAAGACGCCAAAACCGTCAACCTCCCACTATCAGCCAGTATTGAAGGGCGATCTGGAAGAAATCACCGAACTGGTCGCGGCAATCGAGACCGCGAAGAAACCGGTCTTCTATACTGGCGGCGGAGTCATCAATTCGGGCCCTGCAGCCAGCCAGCTGTTGCGCGAGCTTGTGGACGCAACCGGCTTCCCGATCACTTCGACCCTGATGGGGCTTGGGGCTTATCCGGCCTCGGGTGAAAACTGGATCGGTATGCTGGGGATGCATGGGCTCTACGAGGCCAACATGGCGATGCATGATTGCGATCTGATGATCAATATCGGCGCGCGCTTTGACGACCGTATCACCGGCCGTATCGATGCGTTCTCGCCGAACTCGATCAAGGCCCATGTGGATATCGACCCATCCTCAATCAACAAGGTGATCCGGGTGGACATCCCAATCGTTGGCGATGTTGCCCATGTGCTTGAGGATATTCTGAAAGTCTGGAAGGCACGCGGTCGCAAAACAGATGCTGCCAATATCAAACAGTGGCAGGACCAGATCAACGAGTGGCGCAAAGTTAACTGCCTTGCCTTCACCAACAGCGAGAAAACCATCAAGCCGCAATACGCGCTGCAACGGCTTGAAGAGCTGACAAAGAACCACGATCGATACGTCACGACTGAGGTTGGACAACACCAGATGTGGGCGGCTCAGTATCTCGGCTTTGAAGATCCAAACCGCTGGATGACATCGGGTGGTTTGGGCACAATGGGCTATGGTTTCCCCGCCTCGATCGGTGTGCAGATGGCGCATCCCGATGCGCTGGTTATCAACGTGGCAGGTGAAGCGTCGTGGTTGATGAACATGCAGGAAATGGGCACCGCAGCACAGTACCGCTTGCCGGTGAAGCAGTTTATCCTGAACAATGAACGCCTTGGCATGGTGCGCCAGTGGCAAGAGCTGCTGCATGGCGAACGCTATTCGCACAGCTGGTCCGAAGCACTGCCTGATTTCGTCAAACTCGCCGAGGCCTTTGGTGCCAAGGGTATCCTGTGTTCCGACCCAGCAGATCTGGACGACGCGATCATGGAGATGATCAACTATGACGGCCCTGTGGTCTTTGACTGCGTGGTCGAAAAGCACGAAAACTGCTTCCCGATGATTCCATCAGGCAAAGCCCATAACGAAATGCTGCTGGGCGAGGCCGAAACGCAGGGCGTAATCGATAGCAAAGGCTCGGTACTGGTTTAACAAATTCGACGAATTTTGTCGGGCGCTTCGGTGCCCGGCCATCGAAAGATGATGAAAGGGACGTAAATGTCTGCCCTACAAATCAAAAAAGGCGCAACTCGCCATTCTGCTTACAACCTACGCCCAACTTTCTCGGACGTTCAGGAACAGCATACAATTGCTGTTCTGGTTGAAAACGAACCGGGCGTTCTGGCGCGGGTGATCGGACTGTTCTCGGGCCGCGGCTATAACATCGAAAGCCTCACGGTCGCCGAGGTGGATCATACAGGCCACCTGAGCCGGATCACGATTGTCACCACCGGCACCCCGCAGGTCATCGAACAGATAAAGGCGCAGCTCGGGCGCATTGTCTCGGTTCGCGATGTCCATGATCTGACCGTGGAAGGCGCCTCGGTCGAGCGCGAACTGGCGATCATCAAGGTTGTCGGCGAAGGAGACAAACGGGTCGAGGCGTTGCGTCTGGCCGATATTTTCCGCGCCAATGTGGTCGATAGCACGCTGAATTCATTCATTTTTGA
Source organism: Ruegeria sp. G2 (assembly GCF_056533505.1). Taxonomy (NCBI): domain Bacteria; kingdom Pseudomonadati; phylum Pseudomonadota; class Alphaproteobacteria; order Rhodobacterales; family Roseobacteraceae; genus Ruegeria; species Ruegeria sp. G2. Next base: position 19,734 of record NZ_JBQFON010000005.1, read on the forward strand.
AATCACCGGCGCGCCAGACAAGATCGATGCGTTTGCTGACCTGATGCGCCCTCTAGGGCTAATCGAAATCGCCCGGACCGGTGTTGCTGCCCTGCTGCGTGGTGACTGACATTTTGGCGCCATCCTCGGCTGTGCTTGCCCAGCCGAGGACCCGGCAGCGCAATAAGTTTAAACAATAATCCGAAATTAGCCCGCATTCCGCGCAATTCACGAACAATAACATGTAAAAGATCATGCAAAAAAGCTGAATCGCTATTGATTTTGCATGACGTCACGTTAGCCTGATCTGCGTAGCGGGGCCTCATCCGGCGCCCCCCCTTATGTCATTTTTACGATTTCTGACTGACGTGCAGCCACTGTGTTGACGCCTTCTCGTTGTTTCGAATCTCAAGCAGAACCGTGGAATTGACGTGACTGACAGCAATCGCAGCCCTGCTAAATTACGTAGAATGTTTGGCGCGAACCTTCGGCAGCTTGCACAAAGATACCCATCGGTATCTGAGCTATGCCGCCAGCTGGGAATCAATCGAACGCAGTTCAACCGATATCTGGCCGGTGAGAGCTTTCCGCGCCCGGATATCTTGGACAGGATTTGTCGGTTTTTCGATGTCGATGCGCGTATCCTTCTAAAACCATTGGATGAAATCGAGCCCCACGCCCCGCATCCGGCGGTAAATGTCATCGATCGCTACCTCTCGGCTAACGTCGATACGACGATTGCGACCGGTTTTTACCAAGCCATTGAGCGTGACCAGACAGCCGCGAGCCAGCCCCATCACCGGCTGTACCATGTGCGTCAGATCTTCAATTGCACCCTGCTACGTGGTTATGACCCCTGTTCCTCAGTATCCGAGAGACCCGCCACGCGTGAGGTTCGGGGTATCGTGTCTTATGCAGATGGAAAGATTTGCGCGTTGATTTCACGAAAGGGCGCACAAGATCGTCGAATGATGGTTCTGACTGAAACAAGCGAGGAGAACGGCACCCGATTGTTGGGCTATGTCTATCGGCTGGCAGAAGGATCCGAGCTAGGCCAGAGTACCCAACGGGTTGAGCTACGGCACTTGGGACATGACCTGTCTGCTGCGTTGAAATTGGCGCGCAAAGCAAAGCGCTCAGCACACCCGAGCAGGGGCGCTTCGACCTGAGGTTGTGCGTTCAGGCACTCTCAGGTTCAGCAGTTTCTGATGATCCACCATCCGAGATCAAACGATAGAGATGCCAGCTTGCGTGTCCAAGCAACGGCAGAACCAGAAACAGGCCCAAGAACCAGGGCACCATCGCGAGAAATGTGACAATCGCGATGAATCCACCCCACCCCAGCATCACTTTCATGTTCGTTTTGACGTAACCAAAGCTTGAGATCATCGCTGTCACGAAATCTAACTCGCGATCCAGCAACATTGGTATCGATAGTACCGTGATCATGTACAAAATGATCGCAAACACGGCACCTACCAATGTGCCCAAGGCTAACATCCCCAAACCATTGGGGGTCAGAAAGACTTCAAACGAAGTCGAGATGTTGGTCATCGTCGACAGCCCCATGAACAGGGCAAAGATCATGTGACCCAGAAAGAACCAGAACAGGAAAATCACCACTATGATCGCGCAAATCGACGGCAGTTGCCTGCGGCTTTGCTGAACGACGACGCCGAATATCGCAGCAGGGTTCAACGGTTCGCCCTGCTCCAATCGGTGCGACACCTCGTACAGACCTACGGCGGCGAACGGCCCGATCAAAGGAAATCCGATTGCGGCCAGAACCAGCCAGAATGATGTACCGGTCTTTAGTGTAACCCAGGCCATGAGCCACCCGGCCAAGACGTAAAAACCAGCAAAAAGAAGACCGTATAGCGGCGCGCTGCGAAAATCTTGCAAGGCGCGACGCAGCGCTTGTTTCAGCATCGCAGTATCGACCGGTTTCAACGTCGGCACACCAAAGGGTTTATTCATTCCTGTTTGCTCCTCCCAGGCGCTTCTTTCTACATGGCGGGGCGTTTCTGTGGCCAGTGCGTTTCTGCGTGATAAGCGGCGCCCAACGACAAGATTTTCGCATCCGATCCGCGCGGGCCAAATAGTTGCAGCCCCATCGGCAACCCATTGGCCCCAAACCCGGCTGGAGCTCCCAAACAGGGTAGACCCAGCAGGCTGACTGGCGTCACAACTTGCATCCAGCGATGGTAGGTATCCATCCCCTGCCCTTCGATTTTGGTTGGGTATGGTGTTTCGATCTCGAATGGCCAGACCTGCGCAGCTGGCAATACCAGAGCGTCACAATCAGCAAATATCTCTGCCGCGCGTCTGTGCCAGTCTGATCGAATAACACTGGCGCGGTGCACATCCATTGCGCTGAAAGACAGCCCACGCTCCAACTCCCATTGCGCTGTATCTTTGAGTACGGCTTTATCCCGAGCCAGAGGCTCAAGCCCAGTTGCCACGCTCCACGAGCGCAAAGTGATCCAGCTGTCCCAGATCAGGTCCGCATCAAAGGGTGGTTCAAGCGTCTCAACCCGCGCGCCGTTTCCTTCGAAAACCCGCAACGCATCTCTGCAAAGCTCAAGTATGCCTGGCTCATATGGAAACGCCCCGCCCCAGTCAGCCAGCCAGCCGATACGCATTCCATTCAGATCGGCGGTCTGAACGGGGGACACCGCCACGACCTCGGTGCTCAGGGGCATTCTTGGGTCTGGACCAGACATCACGTCGAGCAAAAGCCCGATATCTTCGGGGCTGCGCGCCATCGGTCCCAATGTTGAAAGCTGGTGCAGATAGCTGTCGCCAGCTGGTTCGGAAGGAACCCGCCCCCAAGTAGGCCTGAAACCATAGACGTTGTTCCATGCCGCAGGGTTGCGCAAGCTGCCCATCATGTCGGACCCGTCGGCCAGCGACAGCATGCCCGTCGCCAACGCCACAGCCGCGCCACCCGACGAGCCGCCACAAGATTTTGCCGTATCGTACGGGTTGCGGGTTGCGCCATAGACTGGGTTGAACGTGTGCGAGCCAAGTCCGAATTCCGGCGTATTGGTCTTACCGATCAGGATCGCTCCGGCTGCGCGAAACCGGGCGGCCAACAGATCGTCAGTTTGTGGGACATGATCCTTGAACAATGGCGAACCCTGGGTCGAGGCGATCCCCGCCACATGCACCAGGTCTTTCACCGCGATCGGTAGCCCGTGCAGCGACCCACGCGTGAGGGCCGCATCCGCCGCCCGCGCCTCTTCCATCAAAGCGCCTTCCTCTCGGAGCGCGACAATCGCGTTCAACGGGCCATTCACCTCAGCGATCCGGTCCAGTGTCGCGCGCATCAACTCAACTGCTGAAAGCTGACGGTTGGACAAGCTATCGAGAATGTCCTTTGCAGAGGCTCTGTTCAGATCCATGTGGGTTGGCCCTTTGCCTGTTCCCGATCAGCCTAACGACGTGGTCGGACCATTTAAAGCCACTGTTTAGATGTATCTTTTTTGGATGTGAGCAAAGGTTATGCTCACTTGATCCTGACGTCGATCCGGACATTGCTATCGCGGCCAAGCATGTTCCTCAGGCCAAAGATGATCATGACTAGGCTGATTATCAGCCACAGCCCACCCCACATCATTGTCGTTCCACCGAACTCGTCGGCCAGCATGTACGCGTCTGAACGCAAGCCCGAGCGCCGGAGGGTGTCATCGAAGATATCAAAGGGCACGTAGATCATGCTGGTCAATCCAATGACTCGCAAAATCAGATCGCACAGACTACGGCTCAAGTACCAGGCGATCGCCACCATCACCACGCCGCTGCCCGCACAGAAGGCCATGGCAAACGGATCGCGGATATAGAGCAGAGTGACCACCAGCATGACGCCACCAAAGAGACCAAGCGCCATCCGATCGGCATTCGTGCGTAAGGCGATCATCAGCAGCCCCATCCCAAGCATCAATGAGCCCAGATACCCGGCTGAAAGGCTGATAAACCGGTTGCCGCCTCGGCCGACCACCAGACCACCCTGTTGCGGTGAGACCGAGAAGCTTTCGACCGATCCTCCGGTCAGAACGATAGCAAGGGCGTGCGAAAGCTCATGCAGAAAAACAACCAGGATTTTCAATGGAAGCACTAGCATCGTGTTCCAGAACACAAACACCAATGCAACAATGATGATCAATTGCCAGTGGCCTTTGATCAGGTTTGCAGCAGAGGTCAGGTGCTTTCGCAACTAGCCTTCGCCTTGCGCCTCGGACCGGCTTTTGCCCGAGACATTCAGCGCCAGCGTCGCTGCCATAAACTCATCAAGATCGCCGTCCAGTACGCCCTTGGTATCCGAGGTTTCATGGTTGGTTCGCAGATCTTTAACCATCTGATAGGGCTGCAGCACGTAGGACCGGATTTGGTTGCCCCAACCCGCATCGCCCTTGGCCTCATGCGCTGCGTTAATGTCAGCATTCCGGCGATCCAGCTCTTGCTGATACAGCCGCGATTTCAGTGCCTTCATGGCGATATCGCGGTTCTGATGCTGCGATTTCTCGGAACTCGTCACGACAATCCCAGTCGGGATGTGCGTGATACGAACCGCCGAGTCTGTGGTGTTTACGTGCTGACCACCCGCGCCCGAGGACCGGTATGTATCGATGCGGATGTCCGAAGGATTGACCTCGATCTCGATATTGTCGTCCACCACCGGATAAACCCAGACCGAACTGAACGAGGTATGACGCTTTGCCGCTGAGTCGAAAGGCGAAATGCGCACCAGCCGGTGCACACCGCTTTCCGATTTCAACCAACCATAGGCGTTGTGGCCGGTGATCTTGTAAGCGGCAGATTTGATGCCCGCCTCTTCCCCCGCCGTCTCGGATTGTAGCTCGACCGTATAACCCTTTTTCTCGGCCCAACGCACGTACATCCGCGCCAGCATCGAAGCCCAGTCACAGCTTTCCGTACCTCCAGCGCCGGAGTTGATCTCAAGAAACGTATCATTACCGTCGGCTTCACCATCCAGCAACGCCTCAAGCTCTTTCTTGGCGGCTTTGGTCTGCAGGCTTTTGATGGCGTTCTCAGCGTCGGTGACAACCTCTTCGTCCTCTTCCATCTCGCCCAATTCGATCAGTTCGATATTATCGCTGAGATCGGTTTTGATGGATTCGTAGGTCTCGATTGCGTCGACCAGCATCTGCCGTTCACGCATCAGTTTTTGCGCGTTCTCAGGATTGTCCCACAGGTTTGGATCTTCAACACGCGCGTTAAATTCCTCTAGCCTGTGCGGAGCGGTTTCATAGTCCATGCGCTGCGCCAGCAGCTCCAGCGACTTTTCGATTTCCGCCACGATATTCTGGGTTTCGGCGCGCATGGTCAGGTCCCAACTTGCTCAATCAGGGTTGCGTGATAGCAAGAGGTGCAGGTCACCACAAGATGACTAAGCGGTGAAACTTGGGCGGTCAGTAAAGCCCGCCGCCCTGCAGATCACCTTGGCTGGCATTCGGGCCAACCGTGATCGTATCACCCGTCGAGGTGGTTACCTGACGGCCCGAGCTGGCCTCTTCAAACAACGGCAGGTCCGAGCCCATCGCGAAGCCTCCATCATAGATGCGGTCGATGAAGCCGTCGACGCCATCACGGAAATACTCGGCCACCACGTATTCTCCGCTGGCATCTTCAGGTAGGCGCGCGCCGCTGAACCGGTCGATCTTGATGAAGTGGCCGCCCGGAGGCACTTCGAAGGGGCCACCGCCGTATTTCTCGACTGCCTTTTCCATAAAGCTTTGGAATACAGGGCCACACAGGGTGCCGCCATAGGCCCCCCGGCCCATCGGGCGCGGGCGGTCATAACCGATGTAGCAACCAGCCACGATGTTTGAAGTGAAGCCGATAAACCACGCATCCTTGGATTCGTTCGTTGTGCCGGTCTTGCCCGCCGTGGGCACGGGCAAGTTCACGACACGCGACGCGGTGCCGCGATCCACCACGCCTTTCATCATTGAAGTCAGCTGATAGGCGGTGATGGCATCCATGACCTGACTGCGATCGGTAAGGATCGTGGGCGATTCATCGGGCTCAAGCCAGCTGGAGTTACAGTCCACACACTGGCGATCATCATGGCGATAGATGGTCTTGCCGAACCGGTCCTGAATACGGTCAACCAGAGTCGGCTCAACCCGCTCGCCGCCATTGGCGAACATCGCATAGGCAGCAACCATTTTATATAGCGTGGTTTCCTCGGACCCCAGCGAGTTCGCAAGGAATGCGCCCATACGGTCATAAACGCCGAACCGTTCGGCATACCCCGCAACAACGGGCATGGTGACCTCTTGCGCCAAGCGGATGGTCATCAAGTTCCGCGACATCTCGATCCCGGTGCGCAACGGCGTCGGACCATAGAACTTGTTGGTCGAGTTCTTGGGACGCCAAAGGCCCTGCGGTGTATTCACCTCGATCGGCGCATCCACAACGATTGTGGCTGGGCTATATCCGCTGTCTAGCGCCGCTGCATAAACGAATGGCTTGAAGCTGGACCCAGGCTGCCGCTGCGCTTGCGTGGCGCGGTTGAACACCGTGTCCTGATAGGAAAACCCCCCCTGCATCGCGAGAACACGGCCCGAGTTCACATCCATCGCGACAAAGCCGCCTTGTACTTCGGGCACCTGACGGGCGGACCATTGGCCCTCTTCCCCTGCCATAACTAGTATGACATCGCCGCGTTTGAAATTGTCTTGGAAATTGCCCTGCATCCACTTGATGTCTTCGCGGGGGACGGTGCCATCTGCTGGGCCATCTTCGATCCCGACGGTCAGGGATTGGTCGGCCACGTTCAGAACGACGGCCGGATACCATTGCGTCGGCAGCACCACGTCGCGGGGGATTTCCATGATCGCCAGCGCCTCGCGCCACTGAGCTTCATCTGCCAGCTTCTCTTCCGGAATCACCTCACCCGTACCACGCCATTTCCCGCGCGAAAGGTCGTATTTCTGCAGCGCCGTGCGCAGGGCTTTCGCCGCTTCGACCTGCATTTCTTCATCAACTGACGCCCGGACGGTAAAACCGCCGGTAAAGAACTCTCCCTCGCCGAAATCTTCGCTCAGCTGGCGGCGGATCTCGTCGGTGAAATAATCACGGGGCGGCAGCGCGGTGCGGAAGCTTTCGAAATCGCCGTTCTGGACCGAGCGCAGAGGCATCTCGACTTCGGTTTCATAGGTCGCCTGATCGATGTAGCCATTCTGCTGCATTTCGCGCAGCACATAGTTGCGGCGGTTGAGCAGACGTTCTTTCTGACGGACCGGATGATAGTCGGAAGGTGCTTTCGGCATGGCGGCCAGCATTGCGGCCTCGTGTGGTGCCAGCTCTTGCAGGGTCTTGTTGAAATAGGTCTGCGCGGCGGCTGTCACGCCATAGGAGTTCTGGCCCAAAAAGATCTCGTTCATATAGAGTTCGAGGATCTGTTCTTTGTCGAGCGTATCCTCAAGCCGGGTGGCGAGGATGATTTCCTTGATCTTGCGCTCGGCCCGGCGGTCGCCGGACAGCAGGAAGTTCTTCATCACCTGCTGTGTAATCGTTGATGCACCACGTACGGTTTCGCCCTTGGTGCGCACGGCCTCGACCCCAGCAGCAATGATACCGCGCGGGTCATAGCCCTGATGGGTATAGAAATTCTTGTCTTCCGCCGAGATAAACGCCTGTTTCACCAGATCGGGGATTTCCTCGGACGGCGTGAACAGACGGCGTTCCTGCGCGAATTCGTCGATCAGCTGTCCTTCGCCCGAGTAAATCCGGCTGATGGTCGGCGGCTTGTATTGCGCCAGTGATTCATGACTGGGCAGGTCGCGCCCATACATCCAGAACACCGCGCCAACGACCAGCGCGGCCATAAAAATACCCAAGGTCACGAGGCTGAAAATTGCCCCGAAAAACGAAAGAATGAACCGGATCACGTTACTGCCTTTTACTCGCGGTGACGCCTATATAGTGCCGCCCCCCCGCAGGGTCAAAACACGAAAGGCTACAATGGCCGTTTTGCGCCGCTACGTTATTGACCAATCAGCGATCGTTTCACCAAATCGTCCTGACGCCAGTTCTCAAGCCCCTGCACTAGCCCGCGCGCCATCGAGGCCCGCCAGTCCGGATCAGAGATGTTCTTGAAATCACGCGGGCTGGACAAGAACCCCAACTCGACCAACACAGATGGGATGTCTGCGGCCTTCAATACCGAGAATGACGCAGAACGCAGGGGTCTGCGATTCATCGGCCCACCCTGCTGTGCCATACCATCGACCAACGAGCGGGCCAGCGCTTTGCTGCGCGGTTTGGTCTCTTGCCGGGCCAAATCCAGCAGCACATCAGCGACCTGATCGTCCGCTCCGCTCAGATCGATACCCGCAATCAGATCGCCTCGGTCGTGACGTTCAGCCAGCTTCTGGCTGGCAACATCCGAGGCCTCTTCTGACAGTGTGTAGACGACAGCCCCATGCGCCAACCCTTCGGAAAGCGAATCCGCATGCAGCGAGATGAACACGTCCGCCCCGGCCCTGTGCGCCAAAGCAATGCGCCGCTCTAGCGAGACAAACTGATCGTCGACGCGTGTCATCACCACTTCGTATCCGCCTGTACGCAGCAGCGCCTCGCGCAGTTCGCGTGCGAAGGTCAGCATCAGCGTTTTCTCATTGGTATCAGCGACTTCGGCACCCGGATCGATGCCCCCATGGCCGGGGTCCAACATGACAAGCAACACATGTTGATCAACGCGCCCGGGCATCGCCGGTGTCACCGCGGGTTCCGGAAGGTCCCACCCTGGCTGGCGCGGAGCACCCGCGCTGGCCGCGAAACTGTCAAAGTCAGTCCCTTTCAGATGCAACGACAAATGTGCAGCACCCGTCGCTTGATCAATCCGCAGATCGGCGGTTTCTACAGCCAAAGGAGCACCAAGCTCCAGCACTAGGCGCGACCAGCCGGGCACATAGGCTCCGTACTGAACACCACTGATACGGTCAGTTTGAAGGAAGGTCCCGCGGTCCAAACCAGACCAATCGACCTCCTGGAAATCCAGCACCATCCGGTAGGGATCACGCAATGTGAACACGCGGTATGGCACACCCTGGCTGAGGCCAAGGTCCAGCCGCACCCCGGTATTGCCCTCATCGACGATGCGGCTCTGCTCCGGAAGGGCGCGTGCAAGTGCGCTGAAGTCCTGCGCGATAGCAGCACCAGTCAGCGCCCAGATCAGGGCGAGTGCGAAGAAGATCCTGCTCATGGTCTCAAGTTTTCCCGAGATCGTTTGAGGCAGAGCCTATAGCAATCCCCTGCCTTTGTGAACGCTTTAGGCCGTTTGCGGGATCGCGCCTCGCTCGGCCATAAAACGCTGCAGCCGATCCAGCCCATCCTGAATGTCTTCGTTCGACCGCGCATAAGAAAAACGCAACGTCGTGTGCCCGCGCACCGGATCGAAATCCAGCCCCGGTGTCACGGCAACCCCGGCCTTGTCCAGAATCTCGGCCGCAAAGGTACGGCTATCCTGCGTCAAATCCGAGACATCTGCGTAGACATAAAACGCCCCATCCGGCGGTGCGATATTGGCAAACCCGGCCTTGGGCAACCCATCCAGCATCAACAGACGATTACGGCGGTAAACATCCAGATTGGCCTGCAGCTCATCTTCGCAATCCATCGCAGCCAATGCCGCCACCTGGCTCGCATGGGGAGCACAAATGAACATGTTCTGCGCAATTCGCTCGACCACGCGCACCTGATCTTCGGGCACAACCATCCAGCCAACACGCCAGCCGGTCATCGAGAAATACTTGGAGAACGAGTTGATCACATAGCACTCATCCGTCAGCTCCAACGCAGTGACGGCTTTGGCTTCGTATTCCAGCCCGTGATAAATCTCATCACTGATGAATGAAGCCCCCTGCCCGTGCGCCGCTTCGATCAGTGCCTGCATCGCGGCATGGTCCAACATCGTTCCTGTGGGGTTCGCAGGTGAAGCAACCATCAATCCCTGCAGATCGAGCCCCGCGAAATCAGCGGGCACTGGTTGCAGCCGGTTTTCAGGCGCAGTCGGCAGATCAACCGGAACCAACCCCAGCGCCTTGAGGATTTGCCGATAAGACGGATACCCCGGTGCCCCTATCCCTACCCGATCACCGCTGTCGAAAAGCGCCGTGAAGGTCAGCAGGAACCCACCGGACGACCCCGGTGTGATCACCACCCGTTCGGGGTTAAGATCAACATTATACCACTCGCCATACAACCGCGCGATCCGCTGCCTGAGCGCGGGCAAACCCAAAGCCACCGTATACCCCAGCGGCCCCTGTTCCATGGCCCTCGCCAGCGCTCCGGTCGCCCCTTTAGGTGCCCCGGTTCCCGGTTGACCGACCTCCATATGAATGACATGCCGCCCGGCCTCTTCTGCCTTGCGTGCGGCCTCCATCACATCCATCACGATGAAGGGATCGACCCCGGAACGGGTTGAGTTTCTCATGGCCATCTCCCATGTTGCAGCCATGGCTTTTGAACGCTTATCCCGGCTGGCGTCAATCCCGGCTGTGTTGCTGATCGCAGTGACGTGGTTGGTCAGTGTCGTTCAGACCAACGCGCAAAGCCTGATCCGCGATCCCGATATAGAACACGGCCTACGAGAACTGGCCTTTCCGATCTTGCGCGCGGCTGGCCTTAACACCAACCGGGTTAGGGTGTTGGTGGTAAATGACAGCGTATTCAATGCTTTTGTTATAGACTACAACACCATCTACCTGAATTACGGTCTGATCCTGACCGTCGAAACCCCCGAGATGTTGCAGGCGGTGATCGCGCATGAGGCCGCCCATATCGCCAACGGTCACCTTGCACGCCGTTCGGAAAACCTGCGGGCGGCACAGCGCAACGCGCAGCTAGGCACGCTGCTGGCGCTCGCGGCCGCAGCAGCGGGCGGCGGAGAGGCTGCGGCAGGCATTGCTGTGGGCACTCAGGCTTCGGCATTACGCAGTTTCTTGGGGCATACACGCGCCGAAGAGGCCTCGGCCGATCGCAGTGCTGCCAGCTATCTGCGTTGGGCTGGGATCTCACCACGCGGGATGGTTGATTTGCACCGCAAGTTTGCAGGGCAGGAACTACTGAGCGAAATCAGGCAGGACCCGTATATGCGCTCGCACCCAACCAGCCGAGAGCGCCTTCGCGCGGCTGAGACGTTTCTGGATCAATATGGTGAAAAAGCTAAAAAGAACCCAAACGCAGATTACTGGTTTGCCCGCGTAAAAGGAAAACTGTCAGCCTTCTTGCGATCCCCGACCTGGACTCTACGCCGTGCAGCCGAGGAAACCGACCGCGACATCCGTCTGATGCGTGAAGCATCGGCCTACCACCAGAACCGAGACCTGTCCCGCGCCCGCGCCGCGATTGACGGAGCGTTGGCAATCCGCCCCGATGATCCGTTTTTCTATGAACTGAAAGGCCAGATTCTGCTGGAGAACAGACGCCTGAGCGAGGCTGTTGCAGCCTATGGTGCCGCAGTCGATATGGCACCGAACAATTCTCTGATTCTGGCGGGATTCGGGCGCGCTCTGCTGGCGGATGGCCAAACCAAGAAAGCCCTGCTAGTTCTTGAAAAAGCAAGGGCAAGAGATTACCGAAACGCCCGATTGATGCGTGATCTTGGCTTAGCCTATTCGCAGGTGGGCAACAATGGAATGGCGTCTGCTGTGACCGCAGAGCGGTATGCGCTGCAGGGTCGTCTTGCTGATGCTGGCATCCATGCTAAACGCGCGGTCGCGCAACTCCCCGAAGGCTCTCCGGGTTGGCAAAGGGCGCAGGATGTGCTGATTGCCTCGGAGCGCCTGCAAAAGAACAAAAGAAGGAAACGGAAATGATCCTGAGACATGCTGCACCGGCCTTATTGGGTCTTTCCCTGATCACCAGCCCCGCGCAGGCGCTCGACCTGAACGCCATGAGCGACGCAGAGAGAGCCGAGTTTGGCGCGCAGGTGCGCGAATATCTGCTGGCAAATCCGGAAGTGATCATCGAGGCGATCAACATCCTTGAAGAGCGCAACGCCGCAGCCGAGGCGAATGCCGACAAAGAACTCGTCGCTGCCAATGCGGAGGACCTGTTCAACGATGGGTATAGCTGGGTGGGCGGCAACCCAGACGGCGACATAACTCTGGTCGAGTTCATGGACTATCGCTGCGGCTATTGCCGGCGCGCCATGCCCGAAGTGGCGACCCTGCTGGCCCAGGACGGCAATATCCGTCTGGTTATTAAGGAATTGCCAATTTTGGGCGATGCCTCGGTCGTGTCATCCCGCTTTGCCATCGCGACCAAACAGGTGGCGGGAGATGAAGCATACAAACAGGTTCATGATGCCCTGCTGGCCTTTAGCGGTGAGCCGTCCGAAGTCACACTGCGCCGCATCTCTGACGGGCTGGGACTGGACAGCGACGCGATCATCGCGGCGATGGACAGTGAAGAAGTCACCGAGGAGATCGCCAAAACCCGCGCGCTGGCACAAAGACTACGAATCTCTGGAACGCCTTCATTTGTTCTGGGCACTGAAATGCTGCGCGGTTACCTACCCGCAGATCAGATGCTGCAGATTGCGAACGGAGTTCGTGCAGAACAAGGTTAAGAGCAGAGGTTGGAATGATCGCCCGACGTTCACTTTACAGATGGGTTCAACTCACCTTTGGCCCGAAAGCCATCTTCATTGGATATTGAGCCTTTTGTGAGACTTCTCTTCAAACCTATCAATTGAATTGAAGCGATTGACTGGGCTTTCCTGAGCATGCATTGGACCACCTTGGAACTAGGGAACCGGCAAAATTTTGCCGGGACCTTTTTGGGCTCTTTTCACAAGCTGCATGATCGCCTTAAAACTCTGTAACCACTCAAACCGGCATCAAAGATTCTTGCAAATCAGCAACCGCAAAACAAATACGATCTGGACGCGTCTGCCCGGCACCGCCCGCGCTGTAATTGCGATGGGCATTATTGGTTTTGTCTCGGCCTGCACTCAGAACCCAAACGACGGCGACCTTGACCCGGAGCGTCAGGCAGCGGCCCTGCAAGAGGTATCAAGAAAGCATGCCCGGGGACAACGCGTGTGGTGTGTGCCGTACGCGCGGGACCTCAGCGGCATCCAGATTCGCGGTAATGCCAAAGACTGGTGGGGCAAAGCTGGCAAAATCTTTGACCGAGGCAATGAGCCAGAGGTTGGTGCCGTGATGTCATTTCGTGCAACCCGTGGAATGCCTCTCGGTCATGTGGCTGTCGTTTCCGATATCCTCACTGATCGGGAAGTCATCATTAATCATGCCAACTGGCACCGCAACAAAGTGTCGTTGAAAATGGGCGTCAAGGACGTATCCAAAAACAATGACTGGACCTTGGTACGCGTCGAAACTCATCCTGGTCGGTATGGCAGTTCATACCCCGTAAACGGGTTCATATATCCCAAAATTGGCGAGTAGCCCCGCTTCCCACCTTGTCCATGACAATTTGGCAGATCAATACGCACTTCCCAACAGAATGGCGTTTCGATATGCGTTCAACCAAAGCGCGATTTACTCAACTGGTTTTGCTCAATCCTATTTTCATGAAAAAAGGCGTTCTTCTTTATTATATCACAGCCGCTTGGGCGCTGTTGACGGTTGCAGTTGGTCTACACCTTCTGTTCTCCAGCATGGAGCCTACAGCCGATGTCGCATCCAGGTATCAGCCCAGACTGCATAGGGTGTCGATCGATGACTGGGAGAGTGGCACAGTCAAACGCTTTGATATTGAAGGAAAACCTGTCTTAGTTTGGCGCCGTAGCCCGTCAGAAATAGCAGCTGCGATGGCACAAGCCGACGCTTCCATCCCACAGGAGGATTGGGCCGAGGTGCTGAACGACGGATCGCTCGCCGCCGCGTTGGGCCCCGAGGAATTTGCCCGTGTGGAGTGGTTCATCGTCAGCCCCATAAGCCCCGCGCGTTATGGATGTATCGTTCAGGCACCGGCTGGAGACTATAACGGATTCTTTGATCCGTGTCGTGGAGTGCATTTTGATATGTGGGGTCGCCCACAAAAAGGCCCGAGCAATGAGCGTCTGCTTGCGCAACCAGCATACTTAACCGAAGATCGGCGGGCCCTGGTTATTGATGCCTCTCAATTTCCGTTACCAAAGTAAGCGTCCTGACACGCCCTACTCCGCCGCCTCGGCTGCCGCATCCAGTTCCGCCGCCTTCTTCTCGACCTCTTCCACAATGTGATCGATCATCTGGTCGTTCGACATCTTGTGGCTGGCTTTCCCCGCCAGATAGACCATGCCCGATCCTGCCCCGCCGCCGGTGAAACCAACATCGGTCATCAGCGCCTCACCCGGGCCGTTCACAACGCAACCGATGATCGACAGACTCATCGGAGTTTTGATGTGTTCCAGCCGGTGCTCCAGCGCCTCAACGGTTTTGATAACGTCAAACCCCTGCCGCGCGCACGAGGGGCACGAGATGATGTTCACACCGCGATGACGCAGGCCCAGAGATTTCAGGATCTCAAAGCCCACCTTCACCTCTTCCACCGGATCAGCGGACAGGCTGACCCGGATCGTGTCGCCAATGCCCATCCACAGCAGATTGCCCAGACCAATGGCGGATTTGATGGTGCCGCTGACCAGCCCTCCGGCCTCGGTGATGCCCAAATGGATGGGCGCGTCCGTGGCCTCGGCAATGCCCTGATAGGCCGCGGCTGACAGGAACACATCGCTGGCCTTCACGCTGATCTTGAAGTTATGAAAATCGTTATCCTCAAGAATGCGGATATGTTCCAGGCCGCTTTCAACCATCGCCTCAGGGCATGGTTCGGCATATTTCTCAAGCAGGTGTTTTTCCAGACTGCCGGCATTCACCCCGATCCGGATCGAGCAATTGTGGTCGCGCGCGGCCTTGATTACCTCTTTCACACGCTTTTCATCCCCGATGTTGCCGGGGTTGATCCGCAAACAAGCGGCACCCGCCTCGGCGGCTTCGATACCACGTTTGTAGTGAAAGTGAATGTCAGCCACGATTGGAACTGGGCTTTCGCGCACGATTTCTTTTAGCGCTTTGGCCGAGGCCTCGTCCGGGACCGACACCCGAACAATATCCGCGCCAGCCTCTGCTGCCGCCTGAACCTGCGCGACTGTTGCTGCCACATCTGTCGTCAGCGTGTTGGTCATGGTTTGCACAGCAATCGGCGCATCTCCACCAACTGGCACATTGCCCACCATGATCTGGCGAGATTTGCGGCGATAGATGTCGCGCCAGGGACGTACGTGATTAAGGGACATGAGGGAGGGTCCAGATCAGCCTGAGTTGACCCTTAGATAGTTCGCCAACCCAAGGGGAGCAATGGCTAGATCACTCAGCAGGCGCTTCTGCTGGCTTAGTCTGCAATTCCGCCACCAGTTGCTTGAGCGCGCTGTTCTGTTCGGCCTCAAGATCTGCAACTGCGAATTTTTCGGAAACTGCATCTTTCGAGAGCACAACGCCCTTGGTCACCGTGCCGGGTGCGCCAACCGGACCAAAATGTTCACCATTCATCGAGAAATATACGGATCCTGATGCGCCAGCTCGCAATAGCGGAGCCTCTTCGGTCAGGGGCACTTCGAACGTGCTGCCTTGTTCGACGGTACCCAGTGTACCTTCGAAAATGACACTGCCATCAGCGGCCGTTACGCGCATCCACGATGGGTTAACGGCTACGATCTTCAGCGTCGTATCCAGTTGCTCAACCACCTGCGGTAACGCCGGACGCTCGACCGTATGAACTTCAGTCACCTGAATCTGCGGTGGCTCAGGAGCGCGGAAAGTGCCGACTGTACGCGGATCAAGCGTTGAAATCGGGGCATCGCGGGCAACCAGCACCGGTACATCCAGCGCTTGCGGGCGATACAAACGATCCAGCGCTTCTGTGCTTGGTGCATCGACGCTGGCCAATTCGGCCTCCTCGTCCGCCCGCACCTGCGCAGCGTCCAGCGGATCAAGATCAGTCAGTACAACCGGCGCTTGCTCGACCGGGCTGACCTGTACCTGCTGAATTCGGTTCAGAACCGACCAGCCGCCATAGCCAATTCCGCCAATTACGGCCAACAGCACAAGTGTCGAGCCGATGGCCCGCGGTTCGATCTGGCTGACCACGGATTCGCGACCGGGAATATAGGGCGTGTTCGGCGAGACGAAGGGATCACGCCCCATCGACCCGCGAGCGGGCAAACCACCTTGGGCTTTCTTGACCACCGATGCCTCGGCCGACATGCCGTGTGCAACTTCGAATCCGCTCTCCTGACAGAAGCTTGCGAAAGTCTCATCGGGGTTCATCCCCAGATAGCGGGCATAGGAACGCACATACCCAGCGATGAAGCCAGGTGTGTCAAAAGCATCAGGATCAGCATTTTCGATGGCGGCTATGTAGTTGGCTTTGATCCGCAGTTCGCGCTGCACATCCAAAAGAGATTTGCCCATCGTCGCGCGTTCGCCGCGCATAACATCGCCGAGTCGTACCTCATAGTCGTCAAAGCCCTTTGGCCTGACGTCCATGTCTTCTTCGGAATCGCGCTGTGATCTGCGCCCAATCATTCCTGCTGCCCCATCTTTGCCTGTCGCGTGTTGCACGCTAGCGGCGAATCGCCCCTACAACGATTCGTCTAATTCTTTTGTTAGCGTAAGCGTAACACGCAGCAAACTCGTTGCACACTTTAGTGTGACATTACCCGGCAAGTTCGGCGCGATTTAGCGCACAATGTGACCAAAGTTCGTCCATCGCCTGCACCAGACGGTTCATTTCGTCAGGCCCATGCACCGGAGAGGGAGTAAAGCGCAGGCGTTCGGTGCCGCGCGGGACGGTCGGGAAATTGATTGGCTGAACGTAGATTCCATAGTCATCCAGCAATCGGTCGCTGAGGATCTTCGTATGCACGGGATTACCGACGATCACCGGCACGATATGACTGCCATGATCTATCAGCGGCAAGCCCAGCCCTTTGAGCCGCAGCTTAAGAATGCTGGCCTGGGTTTGGTGCTGCTCACGCAATTCCGGTGCGCGCTTGAGATAGGCAACTGAAGCCGCCGCCCCGGCAGCGACCGCAGGTGGCAGGGACGTGGTAAAAATAAAACCGGGCGCGTAAGAGCGGATGGCATCACACATCTTCTCGCTTGCGGCAATGTAGCCCCCCATAACGCCATAGGCCTTGGCCAGCGTTCCATTGATGATGTCGATGCGATGAGCAAGGCGATCCCGCTCAGTCACGCCACCACCACGGGCGCCGTACATACCGACTGCGTGAACTTCATCGATATAGGTCAAAGCTCCGAATTCATCAGCCAGATCACAAATCTGTTCAATCGGACCAAAATCACCATCCATCGAGTAGACTGATTCAAAGGCGATCAGCTTGGGGGCTGCCGGGTCATCGGCCTCGAGCAATTCGCGCAGATGTGCGACATCATTGTGACGGAATATACGCTTGGCCCCACCATTACGGCGCACGCCTTCGATCATCGAGGCGTGGTTCAGCTCGTCTGAATAGATGATCAGGCCAGGAAATAGCTTGGGCAACGTGCTCAGGGTCGCATCATTTGCAATGTAAGCGCTGGTGAACAATAGCGCGGCTTCCTTGCCATGCAGATCGGCCAACTCAGCTTCGAGACGTTTATGATAGACAGTCGTCCCCGATATATTGCGTGTTCCGCCTGAACCCGCACCGGTCGCATCTACCGCCTCATGCATCGCGTCCAGCACCACGGGGTTTTGCCCCATGCCCAGATAATCGTTGCCGCACCACACGGTGATGTTCTGCTGTGATCCGTCCGGGCAAGTCCGCACGGCGTGCGGGAATTGACCCTTACGGCGTTCGATATCAATAAAGGTCCGATAACGTCCTTCGTCATGCAGCCTGGCAATCGCAGTATCGAGCTGAGCAGTATAGTCCAACGGACCCTCCTTGGATGCCCGGGTTTATCATAACCCCGGGCGATATTTTTTGCCACATCACAGACGGGCCGAATATATGGCTTCGCGTTCCCCTGTCCGACCTGCCTACAGCCGAACCGTTGAACCCAACTTTGATTTGCATCAAATACCTACTAAGCGGCTATCCGACAAGTAAAGTTACGGCAACCAGACGCGAGGAAACGACGCAGGCAGATTCACCGATTCTTAAGGCAAAACGGGCTGGACGGCCCCGTTTGCGCTGCTAGGCTCTGCGCCAAATCCAGACCTTTCAGGAGAGACCCATGTCGCTTGACGCTGTACTGAGCCGGATCGATACCGATCTGACAACCTCTATCGATCGCCTGATGGAGTTCCTGCGAATCCCCTCTATTTCCACTGATCCAGCGTTCAAGGAGAACGTCGACAAAGCCGCAGACTGGTTGGTCGATGATTTGAAAAGCATCGGCATCAACGCTGAAAAGCGAGAAACCCCGGGCCATCCTATGGTTGTTGGTCATGTCGGCGAAGGCAACGAAGGCCCTCATGTTCTGTTCTATGGCCATTATGACGTACAACCGGTTGACCCGCTTGAACTGTGGAACCGCGAACCCTTCGATCCTGCATTGGAAGACACCGCACATGGTCAAGTGATCCGCGGTCGTGGGTCTTCCGATGACAAGGGTCAGTTGATGACCTTTGTAGAAGCTTGCCGCGCCTGGAAAGCGGTTCACGGCTCCCTGCCCTGCCGCATCACGTTTTTCTTTGAGGGCGAGGAAGAATCCGGATCGCCATCTCTGGTTCCGTTTCTCGAAGCAAATAAAGCCGAGCTTCAGGCTGATCTGGCGCTGGTCTGTGACACCTCGATGGTCTCGCGAGGTGTCCCGTCAATCGCGTCGCAACTGCGCGGCATGCTCAAGGATGAATTCACCATCATCGGCCCCCGCATCGACCTGCATTCAGGCCATTATGGCGGACCCGGCCTAAACCCGCTGCGAGAGCTATCGCGCATCGTTGCCTCATTCTACGACGAAGACACCGGTCGCGTGGCGGTCGACGGCTTCTACGAAGGCGTGCACGAAGTCCCAGCCGAGCAACTGCGCCAATGGCAGAATTGTGGTTTCGACGAAGCGGAATACCTGAACTCTGTTGGCTACTCCGAACCACACGGCGAAAAGGGGTATTCGACGCTCGAACAACAATGGGCGCGGCCGACGCTGGAAGTGAACGGCTTGTGGGGAGGCTACAACGGCGCTGGCTCCAAAACCGTGATCCCGTCCGAGGCGCATTGCAAGATTACCTGCCGTCTGGTTGGCGATATGGATCCGGATGCGTTGCGCAATCGAATCCGCAAACATGTCGAAGATCGCTTGTCATCGGATGCCAAAGTAGTATGGGATAACGACCTTGAGGGCTCGCCCGCCTCGGTCATGAACCTCAATCGCCCCGAATTCGAAGCCGCGCGCGGCGCGCTTTCGGATGAATGGGACCGCGAGGCCGTCTTCACTGGCATGGGCGGCTCGATCCCTGTCGTTGGTTATTTCAATTCGGTGTTGGGCTTGGATTCCATGCTGGTCGGCTATGCTAATGACGACGACGCCATTCACTCACCGAATGAAAAATACGACGTCAAGAGTTTCCACAAGGGCATCCGCTCGTGGGCGCGCATTCTGGACGCTTTGACCAGGAAATAAGCATGGTGTTTTGCGAGGCTCTGCCTCGTACTCTGGGATATTTCCAGCCAGATGAAGTGCGGATACCCTGCTTCATCTGGCGATAAATATCCCGGGAGAGTCGCGGCGTACCGCGACGGGGGCAGAGCCCCCTTCCTTACATGTGGATCACGCGCCCATAGGCATCTAGCACGCTTTCATGCATCATTTCTGACAGCGTCGGGTGCGGGAAGACAGTGTTCATCAGATCTTCCTCGGTGGTCTCCAACTGGCGGCCCACCACATAGCCCTGGATCAGCTCGGTCACTTCAGCACCAATCATGTGCGCGCCCAGCAATTCACCGGTTTTGGCATCAAACACGGTTTTGATCAGCCCTTCAGGCTCACCCAGTGCGATGGCTTTGCCGTTGCCAATGAACGGGAACCGGCCGACCTTGATGTCATACCCCAACTCTTTGGCCTTGGCTTCGCTGTATCCGACCGAGGCGACTTGAGGCTGACAATAGGTACAGCCAGCGATGCTTTCGGGTTTGACCGGATGTGCGTGCTTACCAGCAATAAGCTCAGCGACCATAACGCCTTCGTGGCTCGCCTTGTGCGCAAGCCACGGCGCGCCAGCGATATCGCCAATAGCATAAAGTCCTTCAACCCCGGTACGGCAGAATTCATCCGTCACAACATGGGTGCGATCAATCTTTACGCCCAGAGCCTCAAGCCCGAGGTTCTCAACATTGCCGACAATACCAACCGCCGAAATCACGGTGTCAAAGTCGTGCTTCTCGACCTTACCTTTCACCTCGATATGCGCGGTGACTTTACCCTTGGCGCGGTCCAGTTGTTTGACCATCGCTTTTTCCATGATGGTCATGCCTTGCTTGGTGAAGGCCTTTTTGGCAAACGCGCTGATCTCAGCATCTTCGACCGGCAGAACGCGATCCATGACTTCGACAACAGTCGTGTCTGCTCCCAGCGTGTTATAGAAACTGGCGAATTCGATTCCGATCGCGCCCGAACCGATAACGAGCAATTTCTTGGGCATTCGCGGCGGCTGCAGCGCGTGTTTGTAGGTCCAGACCAGATCGCCATCAGCCTCGAGCCCCGGCAGTTCACGCGCACGGGCGCCGGTGGCCAAAACGATGTTCTTCGCTGTCAGCTCTTCGGTGCCTTTGTCAGTTTTCACGCTGACCTTGCCTTTGGCCGGAATGGTCGCCTCTCCCATGACAACGGCGACTTTGTTCTTTTTCAGCAGGTGACCGATGCCGCCGGAAAGCTGAGCCGCGACCCCGCGCGAGCGTTTGACCACGGCGTCCAGATCGTAACCGACCTTGTCAGCTTTCAGGCCAAAATCCTTGGCACGCTCCATCAGATGGAACACTTCCGATGACCGCAACAGCGCCTTTGTTGGGATACAACCCCAGTTCAGGCAGATGCCGCCCAAATGCTCGCGTTCAACGACAGCGGTCTTAAGGCCCAATTGTGCCGCGCGAATAGCGGCCACATAGCCACCGGGGCCAGCCCCGATTACGATCAGATCATAGGATTGTGCAGCCATGTTTCCCTCTCGGCACAGATCGGTTCAAAAACTAGTTTACCGTTAAACTATTTTTTCCAACGCATCAACATAACTTCCCGCGACATATGTGACGCAGGGTAATTTCGCCATTATCAAGCTGAATTCAGCCTATACCCGTGCCGCCGCAAAGGCTAGAACGGAGACTTCGGAACCATTTGTTTTTGATATCCACCATATTTCGAAAGGCGAAACATGGCCAAAATCCTCAAGGACTTATTACTGGCATTTTTGAATGCGACATTGATATTGCTGGCCTTATGCCTCTTCCTAGGGTGGAAACTTTTACAATCCGCAGACCAAATTCGGACCGGATTTGCTGAGAACTTGCAAGCAGTGGCGCCATTACGCGAACAGGCGCAAGGCATTCGAGTAGAGCTGACAGAGCTGCGCAGCGATTTTGCCTCATTTGGCCAGAGAGCACAGCTTGATGAAACCATGCGCCAACAGCTGAGCGCCGCCCTGCAACGCTTGAACAGTTTGGAGGGGAAACTTGAAAATACGCAATCTCGCTTGGCGAACCTTGTCGAACGTCCGGAAGACCTGATCAACTATGCGATCACGACTTCTGCAGACAACATCACCAACCGGATATTGATCATCAAGGGTTGCGAGCCCGCGACCTAGGTCGCGGCCTGCAATTCACGCACTGTTGATCCGTAGCCACCATTGCTCACATATGCGGCTTCGTGATCAGTAGTTGCCCTTTCCAGTGCATCGTTGCGATATGGGAAACGGCCGAATTTTCGGATCACCTCGCGATGCGCGCGCGCATGCAACAGATTGCTGTCACCACTTTCGGGCATCCGCTCAAGCATCATGCGTACACAACGCTCCTGATCGCACAAATTTTCCGAGTGCATCATTGGCAGATAGAAGAACTGCCGCGCGGGTTCATCGATCTTTAGATCCCAGCCCTTGTCGACCGCGCATTTTGCTGCCGCCAGTGCCGCCCTATCGGATGCAAAGGCCTGCTTGCTGCCCCGGAACATATTGCGAGGCAACTGATCCAAAAGGATAATGTAAGCCAGCGCCCCGCTGGGATAGGTCAGCCAGAGCGAAAACTTGCCTTCACACGCGGCTTTCCAGGTTGAAAGAAATTTGTCTCGGATCCGCGCATCCAGCGCTTCATCCTGTAGGTACCACCCCTCGGGGCCGACCTCATCTAACCAAAAACTCAATACTTCTTCAGGACCTGCCATTGCCCTAGACTCCGTAATTGTCCTCCCCAGGACGTAACGTCATTAAAATCACTTTTACAGATTTGTGACAGTAACATATTGCAACACTAAAGTCACAATTCCGGCGCACGGGCGGGTTCTTGTGCATCTTGCTCATCTTGCGCTGCTTCAATAGCAACCTCTTGGGCGACTTCCAACGCAACAGGTGACGAAGTTGGATAGATCGGAGCAATCGCGCCCGTCTCATCCACCGGTGTGTAGACTCGCTGGGTCATCCGATAGGCGGCGTAGGCGGCCATGGCAAACATCAGCGTAGCAATAAACAGAAAGAAACCCTTTGGCCCGACAACGCCAGTGCCCATCAGCCAGCCGGTAATAATCGGCCCGGCGATTGCTCCGAGGCCATTGATGAATACCAGCCCGCCCGAGGCCGCCGACATATCATCATACTCCAGATAATCGTTGGTATAAGCTATCAGCAGGGAATAGAGCGGGCTTGTCATGCCGCCAATAAAGAAGGCCGCAACAAGAAGCATCGTGAATGTTACACCCAGCACCATGCCAATAACAGCACCGACCCCACCTACTGCCGAGACCAATATGATCAATACGCGACGATCCATCCGGTCGGACATCCAGCCCAGTGGAAACTGAAGCAATACCGCTCCAATATAGAACACCGCCACGAAGATCGAAATTTCAACCAGACTCAGACCTACTTGCGCACCATAAACGGCGCTCATCCCGAATTGAGCCGAGAATATCCCGCCCAACAAGAACATGCCAACGCAGCCCAGCGGTGATGTTTCCATCAACTGGCGCAGGGTCATCGGCTTGGTGGTGTCAAACGCAGGCGTAGGAGAGATCGACAACAAAATGGGTGCAAACGAGATCGAAACCAGAATCGATGCGATGACAAAAGTTTCATACCCGGCGGGGTCACCAACCAGCAGCAGGGCCTGAGCGCTGACCACACCCGCCATCTGCACGATCATATAAAGCGAAAGGGCCTGTCCTCGGTTCTCGTTGTTTGCGGCGTTGTTCAGCCAGCTCTCAGCGGTCACATACACACCCGAGAAACAGAATCCGATCACGACCCGGCCCAGCGACCAGGCAATGGGATCGGCAAGCATCGGGTACATGATCATGACGGCCGAAATAAACGAAGCCAGTGCTGCGAATACGCGCACATGACCGACGCGACGGATCATTTCGGGCGCCAAACGCGAACCGCCGAGAAATCCAACAAAATAGGCGGACATTACAAATGACATTTCGAGGGTCGAAAACCCCTCAATCTCGCCACGCACGCCCAGCAGAGTGCCCTGCAGGCCGTTGCCGACCATCAGCAATCCCATACCCAGAAGAAGCGCCCAAGCGCTGGAAAGAACCTGAAGCATTCTGCCAACCCAAATTGCTGATTTGTTTTGTTCGCTTTGCGATCAAATACTATCCGCGTCGCGCCTGTCTACGACATTGTTGCGGCGCGGATGAAACAGATGCGACTAGGGGATCAAAAGAGATGCGTCGCCGTAGGAGAAAAAGCGATATTCATCCGCGATGGCGTGATCATAAATTGTCTTGACCCGATCCTGTCCCATCAACGCGGAAACCAGCATTAACAGTGTGGATTTTGGCAGATGAAAGTTAGTCATCAGCGCATCAGTGACTTGAAACTGAAATCCGGGGTAAATGAATATGTCGGTCTCACCTTCCCACGGTTCGATCTGCCCTGAACGTGCAGCACTTTCGATCAGACGTAAGGCCGTCGTTCCCACAGGAATGACCCGCCCACCCGCTGCTTTGGTCGCGGCGATATCGGCTGCGGCCTGCGCGCTGACACGGCCCCATTCAGCATGCATTTTGTGGGTCGCCACGTCCTCGACCTTAACTGGCAGAAAGGTGCCTGCGCCCACATGCAAAGTGACATGGGTAAACTCGACACCACGTGCTGACAGCGCTTGAAGCAACGCATCGTCGAAATGCAGCGACGCTGTCGGGGCTGCAACAGCACCAGAGTTACGCGCCCATACAGTTTGATAATCGGTCTTATCCTGTTCGTCCGCAGCACGTTTCGCCGCAATATAAGGCGGCAATGGCATCGCGCCAGCCTGCTCCAAGGCTTGGTCGAAATCCTCTCCGGTCAGGTTGAAACGCAGAAAGGCCTGGCCATCGGCAACCCGATCCAGGGTCGCACTTAGGTCATCTGAAAACACGATTTCTTCGCCGGGTTTGATCTTCTTTAACGGTTTGATCAGTGCAGCCCAGCAGCCGTCGGATTGCGGGTCCAGCAGCGTCGCTTCGATCGCTGCGGACACAGGCCCCTGTGCGCTGCTGCGATGGCGGCGGCCATTCAGGCGTGCCGGGATGACGCGTGTGTCGTTCAAGACCAGCCGGTCCCCAGGGAGCAATATGTCCGGCAAATCGTGGACACGCTGATCTCGAATGGTATCCCGCTGCGCAAGTAGCAGGCGTGCCGATGAGCGCGGGCTGGCAGGCCGCGTCGCAATCAGGTGTTCGGGCAGATGGAAATCAAAATCGCTGAGTTTCATGGCCGCGCCATACATCGGCCCAACAGATTCGGCCACCGCTCAGATCAGCGGTCCTCGCCGCGTGATTGCACAGCCGGATGGGGTTGGTCCGATCGGTCAGGCGTTGCATTTGGGCCATCCGAGACAGTCGGCGCGGGCTCGCGCAACAAGTTTCGCAGGAACAACGGGGCCAGCCCGGACAGCGGATTGACAGAAACCTTTGGATCGCTCAGTGGGCCGGTCAGGGTATAGTTGAAGGCGAAAATTCCCTCGCCCTTCTTCGACAGAACACTGCCAATCGCATTAACCAGATAAATTGGCGAGATCGCGCCGCGCAGGTTCAGCATTTGAGTCACCGTATCAATGGTGCCCTCGAATGACAGTCCCATAGATGGCCCTACGGCGCTGCCACTTAAAACCTTCACTTCGGTCGGGGTGATGCGCATTTTGCTATCGATGGCTGCAAAGAATATGCCCTGTCCCGCCATCTCGTCCAACAGCCCCACCAGACTGATCGCGTTCAACAAGGCCGCCATCGCCGGAGCGTCGGTGATCCGTGTATTCTTGATTTTCAGGTCAACGTCGTAGTTTCCGGGCTCGGCAATCGGGTCGAGTTGCAATTGCATGGACCCGCCACGCGCCTGCGTCAGAACACCAGCCGAACGCAGAACCGCACCCGCATCTTCGGAAGTCAGCCCAACCGCCGTTCGATTATCGCGCGGCGTCACCTGGCCTTTGATCCGCGCGCCACCGTTGACCTGAGCTGCGAATCCACCCGTCAACCCGCCTGTGGTTTGAAACGAGCCGGTTAACCCGGTCAATGCCACCGTTTCGGTTACCTGTAATCGATCCAAGGTGACGTCGAGCTTCGGCCCAGGTCCAGCTGCGCCTCCTCCGCTGCTACCCCCTTCACCCAAAGTCGATTTACCCAAATTAAGCACGCCGCCCAACACGCGGATGTCCGGTAACGCCGTCCCTCGCCCGATCAGTTCCGCAGGAACAGCCAGCCAATTGCCCAATTCAAATGAGCTGAAGCGCACGCGGTCAAACCCACCATCTCTAAAAGAGATCGTGGCTGATGTTCGCAGCCCCGCTGCCTCGATACGCAGCTCATCGACGTTGAGTTGCGCGCCTAGCGTTGCTTCGGCTGCTAAGGTGCCGCTGCTGTTTGCCCCTTTCCTCCACCCCAACTCAGGGATGGCCAGAGCCACCCCCACCAGGTCTGAGTTTGCGTTCAGAAGTGGCGGTTCACCTGCGCCGATACCCAGTGAAAAGTCAGCCAACCCCTGTCCGGTTAGCATCCCTTTGGGTAAACCGGCATTTATCTGTTCCATCAGGCGTGGAGAGACCTCAATTTGCCCTTTCAGCTCACTACGTTGCGCGGTGTCGCCGCCGATGGGCTGTCGCCAGGTGGCCTGAACTGGTACGACGCCAAACAGGCCCTCGCCCGAAATGGCGACCTGCGTTTGATCCCCTGTCAGATCGAGCTGGTCGGCACTGACTTCAAACCCCGGCACCAGCCTATCACTGTCCAGATCGACCAGTTCCCCCAGAAAATGGAATCGTGTGTCTTCAAGCTTCAAGCCCTTGATCATGGGCAACGACAACGTACCTGAAAGACTGACCTGACCTTCTGCCAGCTCAATGGGAAGATTGGCCTTGGTCAATAATTGCAGCGGTGGCCGATCCAACAAAGACAGGGCAGCCGTCACACTACCCTTGGCCTGCACGCGGGCGATCCCGGGCGTGGATTTCTTGATACGGGTGTCTGGAATGATAAACGAGGTGCCCGAAGCATCAACCGCCCCGCCCTCGTCCGCGATTACGATCCCCTTCTGCGCCGAGACCGTAAACCGTCCGTTCAGCAGGCTGGCCTGCCCTTGTGCATCCTGAATGGGCGGAAGCGTCTTGGCGAACCGGACCTTGGTATCTTCGAACTCAAAATCGGCATAGATGTCGGGTTTTTCTCCGGGCCGCAGACGCAGAGCGAAATCCAGATCCGACATTTCGCCCTGATACAAGTTTTCAGTGACCCAGAGACGTGGTTTCGGCGCAAGACGTTCTGGCCAGTATTTCAACAATTGATCAGAACTCATCTGGTCGATCTGTGCGTCAATCTCGGCAACCCAACCTTCGGACAGACCGGCCAATGACCCGCTCAGGCGCGCGCGATGTTCACCATCTTCAATTGACATCTGGCCCAACCGCAGCCGGAACGGGGCCAGTTTCATCTGAAAGTCCACATCGGCCTGCGAAAGGTTCAGCGGTTCAGGGAACAGATCCACGGGATTAATCTCGATCCCGCTCAGGCGAAACTGACCTGACATGCTCTCCAGACCGCCAGCTTCTACGCCCTTAAGAAATGTTATCCCATCTGCCTGCACCGTACCCCAGGCGGAATTGATCGACACCTCGTTGAAGTCCAGCGCCTGCAGCTTTGGATCGTATGTAAAATAGGTCCTCGCCGATTCAAACTTGATCGGCGTTGTTTCTGGTGTCGGCTGCACCGCACCCGTACCGAGGTTCAGTGTGGCAAAGACCGGGCCCAGCGCGCCGTCGGGGTCTACGCTACCACGCAAAGCACCAGAGATGGGCGTGCGCAACACCTGCATCCATGCAAGAGCTGGGCTATGTCCGCCAATATCTTCCGAAGGCAGATCGGTGATCGAAATGCCAAACTGTGCGGCAGGGCTGCCAAGCGAACTGGTATAATTGGCTTCAATCGTGCTCACGTAGTCCCGCCCGGCAAGTACCGAAAAGCTGGTGGCCAGTCGAACCTCGCGCGCGCTGCGGGTCGCCTGAATGCGCCCACCATCCAGCACCCAGGACCGGCCCAGCCGCAGATCCTGATAGTCCAGCGTAATTGCATCCAGTTCAACTGAAGTCAGGGCTGACAAGACTGTCGCCTGGAACACCTCATCCGAAGCCTCGATCAGCTGCGCCAGATTCGGAGCTTGCCCGACCGGCGCACTGCCCGCACCCACCGTCAGAGAAAGGGCTCCGTCCACACCCCTTGTCAAAGCGATCTGCGCGCCTTGCAGGATGATCCGCTTGGGCTGCACATGACCGCGCAGCAGCGGGCGCATAGAAAGACTGGCCCGCAGGTCGGACACTTCGGCGATCTGACGACCGTCCGCGTCACTGATGCGGACATCGGTTAAACGCAATCGAGGACGCCAGCCTTCATGAATAATAAAGCTGACATCGCCGAACCGCACTTTGACGCCGCCCAGAGCCTGATCTAACCGAGTTTCAACCCGATCACGTAGCCAATCCGGCGCGTGCATGCGCTGCCCCACCACCATGAAGCCTGTGACTAGTGCCAGAAGAACAAGAATGAAGACACCGCGCAGTGTCCACAAGCCAGCAGTCCGTCGACGCGACCTACGTCGGGGCTTTTTAACCGAACCGGCGTCATCCTGCTGTTCTTGCTGGACCAATTTACGTCCCACGCCTTTCAACCTGCCGTCCGTGCACTATGATAAGCGCCAGCCTTTAGTTTCCCAGCCGGAGTTTGAATATGCCCGAAGTCTCAGACATCGCACCCGACTTTACTCTGCCCCGCGACGGCGGCGGCGAGGTGTCCCTGTCGGAACAACGTGGCCGTGCCGTCGTTCTGTTTTTCTATCCCCGTGATGATACGCCGGGCTGTACTAAGGAATCCATCGGATTCTCGGAACAGCTTGATGCGTTTCGTGACGCAGGCGCTCACGTCTTCGGCATCTCGCGCGATACCATCGCCAAACACGACAAGTTCGTTGCCAAACACGGGCTGACCACACCGCTGCTGTCCGATGAGGGTCAGACCGTATGCGAAGATTATGGCGTCTGGGTCGAAAAGAACATGTATGGGCGGAAATCGATGGGCATTGAACGTTCAACCTTTCTAATCGATGCCGAGGGCAAAATAGCCCGTATCTGGCGCAAGGTGAAAGTGCCGGGCCATGTGGACGAGGTGCTTGAGGCTGCGCGCGCACTCTGACTCTCTCGACCCGCGCGGGCATCAAGGGTATGACCCGCGCGGACTGCAGCGTTAGGGGGCAAGCGTGTCAAAAACACTGACCGAAATGGCGACTGAGGTTTTGACCACATCGGTCGGACGCGAGAAAACCGCCCTGTCCAAACAATACGCCGCTGCCTGGTTTGCATCCCGGCAGTGCGACGCGCCCAAGATCGAAGTGGGCACCGCCGAGCCACCGATTTACCCTGCGCGGCCTGAAAAGCCCGAACTGTTGTCTCCTCGGGATGTGCCCCGCCGCAGGCCCGGGTCCGAGGCGGGCCGTATCGCGCTGTTACACGCCGTCGCGCATATAGAGTTGAACGCCGTGGACCTGCATTGGGACATCATTGCCCGATTTGGCCATGTGCCGATGCCCATCGGCTTCTATGACGATTGGGTGAAATGTGCCGAAGAAGAATCGCGCCATTTCGAGATGGTCTGCGACTGCCTCGAACAGATGGGCAGCCATTATGGTGCTCTGCCCGCCCATGCGGGAATGTGGCGCGCCGCCGAGGACACCGCCGAGGACCTGATGGGTCGTCTTGCTGTCGTACCGATGGTACTTGAGGCACGTGGGTTGGACGTGACCCCCGGAATGATAGACATCTTCCGCAAGGCCAAGGCTGATGACGCCGTTGCCGCGCTTGAGGTGATCTATGCCGAAGAGGTCGGCCATGTTGCCTATGGCTCGAAATGGTTTCACTTTCTGTGCGGGCGCGAGAATGCGGATCCCAAGGATGTGTTTCACGCCCTTGTGCGCCGCTATTTCCACGGAGCGCTGAAACCACCCTTCAACGAAGAGAAGCGCGCCGAGGCCGGGCTGCCCCCTGATTTCTATTGGCCCCTGACCGAAGACCTGCCACCACCCGGAGTTGTATCAGACTGACAGCAAACGCCTGCTATCGGCAAATTCCCGCCGATCACGTGCGGTAAAACTCCGTTCATTGCGTACGATTGGTTAACAAACTTGCCCGAATGCCCCGACCCCTTTATGCAATCGCGTCAAGGAGCGGCTACTCACTCACGACCGGCTCCGAGATATGGGGACAATTGAGGTAGGACGCGTGCGGACACGTCTGGCAATTAAACTACACTCACTGCTTGAGCGGCACTTTCCAGAGCGCCGGGTTTTTCTGAAATCTGACAATGATACACGGTTTATCCGGCTAAGTTCGGAGACCCAGATCGCCGCGGTCGCCGGTGTATCGGTGATGGTCGCATGGACGGCCATCGCAACGTCGATCCTGCTGATGGACAGCATCGGATCGGGCAATTTCAGAGAACAGGCAAAACGCGATCAAGCCACCTATCAGGAGCGGCTGAACATCCTGTCTGCGGAACGCGACGCGCGCGCGGCCGAAGCCTTGGCCGCCCATGACAGGTTCAATGCAGCGCTGGAACAGATTTCGGTCATGCAATCCGAATTGCTGGAATCCGAGAACCGCCGCCGCGAGCTGGAAACGGGTATCGAAGTCATCCAGACCACCTTGCGCGCGACCATGAAACAGCGCGAAGACGCACGGACCGAGCTGGTGGAACTGCAAAACAGCACAGATGGCGACGCAGCTTACATGATGGCATCTGCCAACCCGGCACAGATGGAATTCATGACCTACGCTCTGGCCCGGACCGCAGCACAACGTGATCAGATCGCCGCGGATGCCCAAGGCGCGCTGGACGAACGCGACGAGCTTGAGCTGGAAATTCGTCTGATGCAGGAACGCAGCGATGAGATTTTCCGCCAGTTGGAAGAGGCCATGGTGATCTCGGTCGAGCCACTCGACAAAATGTTCCGCAACGCGGGCATGCCCACAGATCGTATCCTCGACGAGGTTCGTCGCGGATATAGCGGTATGGGCGGTCCGCTGACCCCTTTATCCCTTAGTACGCGCGGTGAGGAACTGACCCCCGACCAGATCCGCGCAAATATCCTGCTGGAACAGATGGACCAGCTGAACCTCTATCGCATCGCTGCCGAAAAGGCCCCCTTCGCCAGCCCGGTGCGTGCAGCGGTTCGTTTCACCAGCGGCTACGGTACGCGGCGCGATCCCAAGACCGGCGGTCGCCGCATGCATAATGGCGCTGATTTTGCCGGCCCCTCGGGCACCGATATCTTCGCGACCGCCGATGGTGTTGTCACTCATGCAGGCTGGCAATCGGGTTTCGGACGGCTGGTTAAGATCAAGCACGCCTTTGGGATTGAGACACTTTACGCTCATAACACCAAGGTACGCGTAAAGGTTGGCCAAAGGGTCTCGCGCGGGGATCATATTGCTGATATGGGTAGCACCGGACGGTCGACCGGCACACACTTGCACTACGAGGTCCGTGTGAACGGAAAACCTGTTAACCCAATGACTTACATCAAGGCTGCGAGAAATGTTTTCTAAGAGCAAAATCAACGAACCCGGATCGAAAGAGACTGAGGCAGCAAAACCAGCCGCACCGGCTACTCCGGCGGCTCCTGCACCGGCTGAAACCAAGGCGAGCACCCCGCCCAAGCCAAAGCCGCCCGCATCGGTCCTGTCCTCGGATCTTCACATCACCGGAAACCTGAAAACCTCGGGCGATATCCAGGTTGAAGGCACCGTAGAAGGTGACATCCGCGCCCATCTGCTGACCATCGGCGAAACCGCCACCATCAAGGGTGAAGTTACTGCCGATGACGTCGTCGTCAACGGCCGCATCGTGGGCCGCGTACGTGGCCTGAAGGTCCGCCTGACCTCGACCGCACGAGTCGAAGGCGACATCATCCACAAGACCATCGCGATCGAAAGCGGCGCCCATTTTGAGGGTTCCGTACAGCGTCAGGACGACCCGCTGAACCCCGGTCGCGGCGGCAAATCGGGTGCCAACCCTGCGGCAGAAGTCAAACAATAACGACAGGTCATTCTGTCCTGCTGAAACGCCGCGATCCTGATCGCGGCGTTTTTTTGTTTCTCGGTTACAGAATAAGTCCTACACCGGTTGGGAAAATTGCACTCAACGGCCTGGAGGCTCAATGGAACTGGCAGATATTGTTGACCTCACCACATACCCGATCGAGGATGCGGAATTTTGCGCGAAACTCAGACAGGGCTATCAACACGACGGTGTGCTGGAGATGCCGGGTTTTGTCAAAGAGGGCGCGATATCCTCGATTCGGGCCGAAGGTCTAGCCAAGCGGGAAAAGGTTTATGCGAAGACCGAAAAACATACGGTCTATCTCAACCCGATGGACCCTGCCTACAATCCTGATCACCCGCGCAACAGGCTGGTTACATCCTCAAAAGGCTGCCTGACAGATGATCAAATTGCCGAATCCTCTGCCCTGCGGGCGCTATACGATTCCGATGTATTCCGCACCTTTCTGTGCGACGTGCTGGAAGAAAACGCGCTGTATGAATATGCCGACCCGTTGTCGTCCATTAACCTGCATTTTGCCGAGCAAGGCCAAGAGTTGGGTTGGCACTTCGACAACTCTTCATTCGCGATCACTTTGATGGTGCAACCTCCGGAACAGGGCGGGTCATTTGAGTACGTTCGTGATGTGCGTGATGCAGATGCCGGTGAGATGAGCTTTGACGCGGTTGGTGACATCCTTGATGGCCGTACCCCAGTTAATCGGCTTGACGCCAGCGCTGGAACACTGGTGTTCTTCCGCGGCCGGAATTCGATCCACCGGGTTGCACCAAACGAGGGTGAACAGACCCGTATTCTTGCCGTGCTTGCCTACAACACTGAACCCGGCATCTCATTATCGGAAAGCGCGCGCCAGACGTTCTACGGACGCACTGGATAGTTTCCACACGCTGTGAAAGAGCCTAAGAAATTCCCCGTAGACGTCAGTTTCACAAAACGCACTTTATGAATTATACTGAAAGCCATTGTTTTCTGGAGGACTTTTCATGTCATCGAAACTTATGGCTGAATTCTTTGGCACTTTTTGGCTAGTACTTGGTGGCTGCGGTAGCGCGGTTCTGGCTGCGGGTGTCGCCGATGTGGGTATCGGCTGGCTGGGCGTTTCCTTTGCCTTTGGCCTCACAGTGCTGACCATGGCGTACGCGGTCGGTCATATCTCGGGCGGGCATTTCAACCCGGCAGTCAGCCTTGGCCTAATGATAGGCGGGCGGTTCGACGCCAAAGATCTGATCCCTTATTGGATCGCTCAGGTCATCGGAGCCATCGCGGCAGCAGCCGTGCTCTATTTAATCCTCAGCGGAGCGCCGGGTTTTGAAGGTGTGGGAGGGTTTGCCTCGAACGGGTATGGCGAGGCCTCACCCGAAGGGTATTCGATGATGTCCGCGTTGGTAATCGAAATCGTCATGACGGCCTTCTTCATCGTGATCATTTTGGGGGCAACGTCCAGCGGTGCTCCGGCAGGATTCGCGCCGATCGCCATCGGGTTGGGGCTGACGCTGATCCATCTGATTTCGATTCCAGTGACGAATACGTCAGTGAACCCTGCGCGCTCGACTGGTGTCGCACTGTTTGCCGATGGTCCGGCACTAGCTCAGCTGTGGCTGTTCTGGGTGGCACCTTTGATCGGCGGCGCGATTGGCGCGCTGATCTGGCGGGCGATGTCGGCCGACGATTGACCCAGCTGCATCTAGGACCCCCGGCCAGCAAAAGCGCGCCGGGGGTTTTCTTTTATTCGGTCACAGTGACCTTTTTCATCGCATCGGGCTGACCGATAACAGCACCGTTCGGACCATCGCCGCGCTTGATCGCATCAACCACGTCCATCCCGTCGGTGACCTGACCCACAACGGTGTATTGGCCATTCAGGAACGGACCGGGCTCAAACATGATGAAGAACTGCGAGTTTGCGCTGTTGGGGTCCTGTGCCCGTGCCATGCCGACAACGCCCCGGTCAAAATTGTAGTCCGAGAACTCAGCAGGCAGGTCTGGGCGATCTGACCCACCTGTTCCGGCGCGACGCATGTCCGCGCCAACGCGGCCATGTTGCACATCACCGGTCTGAGCCATGAAACCATCAATCACGCGGTGAAACACAACGCCATCATACTGACCGCCAGCGGCCAGAGCGGTAATCTGCTCGACATGCTTGGGCGCAAGGTCTTCGAAGAGGTCGACTGTAACGGTGCCATTCGCCCCCTCGCCTTCGATTTCGATCTCAAGGCCTGTCGCCAGCGCAGGGCTGGCCAACACGACGAATGCAGCAGCCAGCTTATGCATCGGTGGCCACCTTCACGCTGATCATCCGGTCAGGGCTCGCAGGCGGCTCGCCACGAACGATGGCATCCACATGCTCCATTCCTTCGATGACACGGCCATAAACGGTGTACTGACCGTTCAGGAAATGGTTGTCCTTGAAGTTGATGAAGAATTGCGAGTTGGCCGAATCCGGGTTGGCCGAGCGTGCCGCGCCCAAAGTGCCGCGATCATGGGGCAGCTTCGAGAACTCGGCAGGTACGTTCGGCAGCGACGATCCGCCAGTGCCTGCCATGCGAATGTTGAAACCGTCTTCCATGTCGCCATGCTGTACGTCACCGGTTTGCGCCATGAACCCGTCGATCACACGGTGGAAGGCAACGTTGTCATATTCGCCACCACGCGCCAGCTCTTTCATGCGGGCCGAGTGCTGAGGGGCCACATCAGGCAGCAATTCAATGACGACATTGCCATCTTTCAGCTCAATGATGATCGTGTTTTCGGGGTCTTTGATCTCGGCCATCTGGCCCTCCTGTCTTTGAAACTTGCGCAAATACCTATGACGCAGACGCGCGAATGCCAAGTGACGCATTGACCTGAAGGCAAAATGCAGGAAAAGAACCGCCTGAAACTGGATGTAATGGGCAAGGATAGACGCGATGGGCTGGAAAACTCTGGACGATATGGAACTGAACGGCAAACGGGTTCTGGTACGTGTGGATATCAACGTGCCCGTCGCGAATGGTGTGGTCACGGATGACACCCGCATTCAGCGCATCATGCCAACCGTGCGCGATATTCTCGCCGCAAACGGCAAGCCGATCCTTCTGGCCCATTTCGGTCGCCCGAAAGGCGAACGCGTCGCCGAGATGTCTCTCAGGCAATTGGTCCCGGCGCTCGAGACCGCCTTTGGCACACCGGTTCGGTTCGCCGATGATTGCGTCGGTGCTGAGGCCGAAGCTGCCGCAGCATCGCTGGGCGCAGGCGAAGTACTGCTGTTGGAAAACACCCGCTTTCATACCGAAGAAACCAAGAACAGCGTCCCGCTTGCCCAAGGCATGGCAAAACTGGGCGATGTCTATTGCAACGACGCCTTCTCGGCCGCCCACCGCGCGCACAGCTCAACCGAAGCGCTTGCCCGCCTGCTACCCGCCTGCGCCGGTCGTCTGATGCAACAGGAACTCAGCGCGCTTGAGGCAGCGTTGGGTGCACCCAATCGCCCCGTCACTGCCGTTGTCGGTGGCGCGAAAGTGTCGACCAAACTTGACCTGTTGGGCAACCTGATCGAGAAGGTCGATTACCTCGTAATCGGCGGAGGTATGGCCAATACGTTCCTGGTGGCCAAAGGGATCGACGTCGGAAAATCTCTGGCCGAACACGCCATGACCGACACCGCTGCCGAAATCCTGAACAAAGCCGAATCTACAGGCTGCACGATTATCCTACCGCGCGACATCGTCGTGGCCGAGGCATTCGAGGCAAACGCACCGCATCAGGTTCTGCCCGCAGATCAATGCCCTGCCGACGCCATGATACTGGACGCTGGCCCCGAAAGCGTCGCTGCAGTGTCTGAGGTGCTGGAGAATAGCCAGACTCTGATCTGGAACGGCCCGCTAGGCGCGTTCGAGCTGACCCCGTTCGACGCCGCCACCAATGCCGCCGCGCTGAAGGCTGCCGAACTGACCCGCGATGGCAAGCTGACTTCAGTCGCTGGTGGAGGCGATACGGTGGCCGCGCTGAACGCATCGGGTGCAGCGGCAGATTTTTCCTATATCTCCACCGCAGGTGGTGCGTTCCTGGAATGGATGGAAGGTAAGGCCCTGCCAGGCGTCGCTGCTTTGGTTCGGTAAGTAGCCGATCCTCAGACTGACCTTTTTGCTCACAGGGGATTCACAAGCCGAATCACCTGTGACATAGTGAAGGCAGATGCCCGCTAAGGGCACGTTTTGAGGCAGTTCGTTCTACGGTGGTTTATAAGGTGACCCGTTCCTATCGACCCGGTCTTGGGGCATTCGCATTCTACTCGGTCGCCTTTATGTTAGGCGTCTATTTCACCTTTGCCGCCGTGCAGGGGGATTATGGCTTGTTCCGACGTGTGGAAATTGCAGCAGAACGTGACGCGCTGTCCCGCGACCTTACCCAGCTTCAGGATGAGATCGCGCGAATGGAAAATATGACCCGTCGCCTGTCTGATACCTATCTGGACCTCGACCTGCTGGATCAGCAAGCACGATCTATCCTCGGCATGATCCGCGCCGATGAAATCGTCATTCGCTGATCACGCCCAGGCACAGGGTTTTTCACAGAAAAATCTCTCACCCTAATTCATCTTCTAAGATTTTCTGCCACCGAAACGAAGGCACCCTGCCCCCGCGTCACATTTGTACTCGCCAGAACGCGCGAAATGCTTTATGAGATAGTTTAACGCTAAACTATCTGTCCGAGAGGGGGAGATCGCCACGATGGCTGCGCGAAAAACCACAAAGAAACCAAATGTTTCTGCGGAAGAACTTAAAACCTACTACCGCGAGATGCTTCTGATCCGCCGATTCGAAGAGAAGGCAGGTCAACTCTATGGCATGGGTCTGATCGGTGGGTTTTGCCACCTTTATATCGGGCAGGAAGCCGTCGTTGTGGGCCTCGAGGCTGCCGCCAAAGAAGGCGACAAGCGGATTACCTCCTACCGCGATCACGGACATATGTTGGCATGTGGCATGGACCCGGGTGGCGTGATGGCCGAACTGACTGGTCGCGAAGGTGGCCTTTCAAAAGGTAAAGGTGGCTCGATGCACATGTTCTCGAAAGAGAAACACTTCTATGGCGGCCACGGTATCGTCGGCGCTCAGGTGCCATTGGGCGCAGGTCTGGCCTTCGCCGACAAGTACAAGGAAAACGGTGGCGTAACCTTTACCTATTTCGGTGATGGCGCGGCCAACCAGGGCCAGGTTTATGAGACATTCAACATGGCAGCGATCTGGGATCTGCCGGTTGTCTTCGTGATCGAAAACAACCAATACGCCATGGGCACGTCGCAGACGCGTTCGACCTCAACCAAAGACATCTACCATCGGGGCGAGGCGTTCGGCATCCCCGGCGAGATCGTCAATGGCATGGACGTTCTGGCGGTCAAAGCTGCCGGTGAGAAGGCCGTCGCCCACTGCCGCGCCGGCAAGGGTCCCTACATCCTTGAGGTCAAAACCTACCGCTATCGCGGCCATTCGATGTCGGACCCAGCCAAATACCGCACGCGCGAAGAGGTTCAGAAGGTCCGTGAACAAAGCGACCCGATCGAACATGTGCGTGAGCTGCTGCTGACCGGCAAACATGCGACCGAGGATGACCTGAAAGCGATCGACAAAGAGATCAAAGAGGTCGTCAACCAGGCCGCAGAATTCTCGAAAGAAAGCCCCGAGCCTTCGCTGGATGAGCTCTGGACCGACATCTACGCCTGAGAGGACGATTAAGACATGGCAACCGAAATTCTCATGCCCGCCCTTTCGCCCACGATGGAAGAGGGCACACTGGCCAAATGGTTGGTTAAGGAAGGCGACACCGTATCTTCCGGCGACATCATGGCCGAGATCGAAACTGACAAGGCGACGATGGAGTTTGAGGCCGTCGATGAAGGCATCGTCGGCAAGATCCTGATCGCGGAAGGTACCGAAGGCGTCAAAGTGAACACCCCTATCGCCGTGCTTGTGGAAGAAGGCGAAGACGCCTCAGCCCTGCCCGCGGCTGCACCCGCAGCCGCAGCGGCGACCGAGGCCGCCCCAGCGGCGGTTGAGGCCCCCGCTCCTGCCACTGCGCCTGCTGCGCCGGTGGTCGACTTGTCGCCCGACTGGCCCGCAGATGCAGAGATGAAGTCCGAAACCGTCCGCGAAGCACTCCGCGATGCGATGGCCGAAGAAATGCGCGGTGATGAAGACGTCTATCTGATGGGCGAAGAAGTCGCCGAGTATCAGGGCGCCTATAAAATCTCGCAAGGATTGCTGGATGAATTCGGTGCCAAACGCGTGATCGATACGCCTATTACCGAACACGGCTTTGCAGGCATCGCGGTTGGGTCGGCCTTTGGCGGATTGAAACCAATTGTAGAGTTCATGACTTTCAACTTTGCCATGCAGGCGATTGACCAGATCATCAACTCTGCCGCCAAGACGCTTTATATGTCTGGCGGTCAGATGGGTTGTCCCATCGTGTTCCGTGGCCCCAACGGTGCCGCCGCCCGCGTGGCTGCTCAGCACAGCCAGGACTACGCCGCGTGGTACATGCAGGTGCCCGGCCTCAAGGTAGTGATGCCCTATTCCGCAGCCGACGCCAAAGGCCTGCTGAAATCGGCCATCCGTGATCCGAACCCGGTTGTGTTCCTTGAAAACGAAATCCTCTACGGCCGCTCCTTCGACGTGCCGCAAGTGGATGACCTTACCATCCCGCTGGGTAAAGCGCGAATCTGGCGCGAAGGCTCGGACGTGACCATCGTCAGCTTTGGCATCGGAATGCAATACGCGCTGGAGGCCGCCGACAAGCTGGCCGAGGACGGCATCAGCGCCGAGGTGATCGACCTGCGCACCATCCGCCCGATGGACACCGGCGCGATCATCAACTCGGTGATGAAAACCAACCGTCTTGTGACCGTCGAAGAAGGTTGGCCGCAAGGTTCCGTCGGTAGCTACATCAGCTCGGTCGTGATGCAGCAAGCGTTCGATTACCTCGACGCACCGGTCATCACCCTCACCGGTAAAGATGTTCCGATGCCATATGCCGCGAACCTCGAAAAGCTGGCGCTGATCACCACTGATGAGGTGATCGCGGCGGTGAAACAGGTGACCTACCGGTAATGGAGATCAGGGGCCGCGATCCAGCAACCGAATGCTACCGTGTCGAGATCGATCTCGATGACCGGACCGTGCGGGCGCTTGTGCCCGAACGGCTTGCGGCGGATATGCGGTTGATCGGCGCGCGCCCCTCGCACCAGACCGCCTATGTCTGGATGGCGGAGAACAAAGATAGAATCGAGGCTGCGATTGCGACGCTCGCACGCGGCACCGGGCGCCCCAAAGCGCCCTTTGACCAAATTACTCTGATTGAGGAGCGCTGAGATGCCCACCGAAATCCTGATGCCTGCCCTGTCCCCGACGATGGAGGAAGGCACACTTGCAAAATGGCTTGTGAAAGAAGGCGACACCGTCTCCTCCGGTGACCTGCTGGCCGAGATCGAAACCGACAAGGCCACGATGGAATTCGAGGCCGTCGACGAAGGCACCATCGGCAAGATCCTGATCGACGAGGGCACCGAAGGCGTGAAGGTGAACACCGCCATCGCGGTTTTGCTGGAGGATGGCGAAAGCGCCGATGACATTGGCGCAACACCTGCTGCCGCCCCGGCGGCTGCACCCGCAGCCGCAGCCGCAGCGGGCAACGAGGCTGCCGCGCCAGCGGCATCCGAGGCGCCCGCCCCTGCCCCGGCAGCGCCGGCCAAAGCGGATGGCGGTCGTATCTTCGCCTCCCCCCTTGCTCGTCGGATTGCCGCACAGAAAGGCTTGGATCTGGCTCAAATCTCAGGTTCTGGCCCGCATGGTCGTATCGTCAAAGCCGATGTGGAAAGCGCCACAGCCGCACCTGCAGCGGCACCAACGCCTGCTGCTGCGGCCGCCCCAGCCGCCGCTGCGCCTGCAGGCCCATCGGCAGATGCTGTGGCCAAGATGTATGAAGGACGCGAGTACG
The DNA here is from genome assembly GCF_056533505.1 of Ruegeria sp. G2. Taxonomy (NCBI): domain Bacteria; kingdom Pseudomonadati; phylum Pseudomonadota; class Alphaproteobacteria; order Rhodobacterales; family Roseobacteraceae; genus Ruegeria; species Ruegeria sp. G2. The sequence goes on from NZ_JBQFON010000005.1 coordinate 59,465, forward strand.
AAGAGATCAAACTCGACGGTATGCGCAAGACCATCGCCGCGCGTCTGTCTGAGGCGAAGCAGACCATCCCGCATTTCTACCTGCGCCGCGACATCAAGCTGGATGCGCTGCTCAAGTTCCGCAGCCAGTTGAACAAACAGCTTGAAGGTCGGGGCGTGAAGCTCAGCGTCAACGACTTCATCATCAAGGCCGTCGCCAACGCGCTGCAACAGGTTCCCGAATGCAATGCCGTCTGGGCAGGTGACCGGGTTCTGCAACTGAAACCCTCGGACGTGGCCGTTGCGGTTGCGATCGATGGCGGCTTGTTCACCCCGGTCCTGCAAGACGCCGACACCAAGTCGCTGTCAGCGTTGTCGACCGAGATGAAGGATCTTGCAGGCCGCGCCCGCGAACGCAAGCTGGCACCGCATGAATATCAAGGCGGCACCTTCGCGGTCTCGAATCTTGGCATGTTCGGCATCGACAATTTCGACGCCATCGTGAACCCGCCGCATGCCGGTATTCTCGCAGTGGGCACCGGCCTCAAGAAACCTATCGTGGGCGACGACGGAGAACTGACAGTCGCAACCGTCATGTCAGTCACCATGTCGGTCGATCACCGGGTCATCGATGGCGCGCTTGGCGCTCAGCTGCTGCAAGCCATCGTCGACAATCTGGAAAACCCGATGGTCATGTTGGCCTAAGCCAACCGGAATACGCACAAAAAAGGCCGCCTCGAACCCCGAGGCGGCCTTTTTCGTCTATTCATTCAGATTTACTGGTCTTTCCCCAGCATATGATCCATCGAGATCGACGGCTGATCGCACCCGGCCTCGCCCACGATCTTAGCGGGAATGCCTGCAACCGTCGTGCACGGTGGAACCTCCTGCAGCACCACAGAACCCGCAGCGATACGGCTGCAATGGCCGACCTCGATATTGCCCAGAACCTTGGCACCAGCTCCGATCAGAACTCCATCACCAATTGTGGGATGGCGCTGTTCCTCTTCCTTGCCGGTCCCGCCCAGCGTCACCGAATGCAACATCGAGACATTGTCACCCACAACGGCAGTCTCACCGATCACGATGGAATGCGCATGGTCAATCATGATGCCCTTACCAATCCGCGCGGCGGGATGGATATCGATCCCGAAAATCTCGGATGAGCGCATCTGGAAGAAATAGGCCAGATCATGCCGTCCCTTCTTCCAAAGCCAATGGGCCACACGGTAGGCCTGCATCGCCTGATAGCCCTTGAAATACAGAATTGGCTGCAGCAGGCGGTGGCAGGCCGGATCGCGCTCATAGACTGCCATCAGATCGGCCCGCGCGGCTTCGAGCAGTGCCTTGTCGTCGGTATAGGCCTCGTCCACGATCTCGCGCAGGACCATCATCGACATCTCGTTCGAGCACAGCTTGGCCGAGATCCGATAGGAAAGCGCCCGTTCCAGGCTGCGGTGATGCAGTATACAGGCATGCACCAACCCGCCCATCAGCGGCTCTTTTTCAACCGCCGCGTGGGCTTCAGAGGTTATGCGGTCCCAAACGGGATCCACTGGCGTCACTTGGCTGCGCGTTTCGAACATGGCTTTTCATCCTTTGCTGCGCTTAGAATAGCCATCTAGTGGCAAAAACGCCAAACGCAAACCCTTGATGCACAGTGCAACAAAAAATGAACTCAGCTGAACTGGAGCAATTCCGGCAACTCATCCACCAGCGCCTTAGCGATCTGGCCACGCAATCCGCGGCCGGCCAAGAAGCTCAATCGATTGTGGAACTGGATCAACAGGCAGTTGGTCGACTTAGCCGAATGGATGCCCTTCAAAATCAGGCGATGGCGAAAGCCCAACAGGTTCGGCGGAACACCGAAGTTCATCGTCTTCAGGCTGCGCTTGTCCGGATGGAAGAGGACGAGTTTGGCTATTGCGAAGATTGCGGCGAGGAAATTGCCCACGGTCGGCTAAAATTGGACCTTGCCGCATCCAAATGTGTCAGCTGCGCGACTGCTTAATCTGAAACCGGATCAGTTTTAGCAGAACCATCTCGAAACACTGGCAATATTGCAGATCATCGAAACTTGGTTCATCTGCCAGCGGTCGACTGCGTGCAGCCGCCATTAGTGAGCCATTTCCGTAAACCGGATGCAGCCGACCCGTTCTGGCGACGTGCTGATCTGCCAGTTCGGCCGCAGAGATCAAAAGGGTGCTCAACTGATCACGGTCGGCTAGCGGCGCAGCCAGCAAAGCCCGCGCCGCTGCGCTGATATCTCCGTGCAGGACCGGTCTCACAGTGCCTTAGCCTACCGAAAGATGTGCAAACGCACCGGGCCCATAAGTGGCTGAGACTTGCGCGATCGCGATGTCGTAAGCTCCGCTCAGCCCATCGTCGAACTTCATCGCGGCGGAATACTGCCAGACCGGAGCACTAGTAACCGTCTCGCGCAGCAAAGCGCCTTCGGCGAACACGCGAACTAGATATACCTCACTTTCTTCGCCCAAGGGCACTTCGAGCCCGCTCCAGTCATCGCCATCGATCCGTGTCCGGCGCACCCAAGAGATGTCGTCGCCCGAGCCCGTCACAGAGACTCGCAAATGCACCGGCGAATAAGGCCTCAGCCCATTGCCGTCGAACGCTTCGACCAGATGCTCATAGGCCGGGTCCTCATAGCCGCGCGTTGCCGGGCCGATGCGGTAATGCTTGGCCACGCGCCGTTCGGTGCGCAGCAATCCGGTCTGATAAACACGTTCATCCAGCAGCGCAAAGGTTGACCCTTCTGGCCAGATATCGGGCATCAAGGCATCCGTACCCAACTGTCCGCGCAGGCGGCCTGACAGGTTATACACGCCGGTCTCCTGCAGGTTGGCTTCGGAAAACTGGAACACTTCCCAATTGCCGGGCGTTCCGTCCCCGATGGCGGCCAGATTAGCACCACTCAACAACGCTGAGCGTCGACGAGACTCCAGCACGCCATCGATGAGATTGACCCGCAGCGCAGCCCCTTCATCCCAGAGCCCGGCCCCAGCGCGCCGCAGCGGTGTCTCGGTGAACCCAATCACCGCCTGCCCTGCGATCACCTGATGCAGCGTATAGTCCTCATCCTGTGGGGCTGAATAGACGGCCACGCTGCCGGGCCACGGCTCGGCCGAGATTGCAAGATAAGGCGCATGGGGCGCTTCGGATCCGGTGATCAGCGGCAGGTCCATGAACACCGGTAAGACGGGCACCGGCGCGATGAACGGTTTGGCCGCAGCTACATCGTCCAGCACGTCGGACGGCGTATAGACGCCGGGTTCAATCCGTACTGCATCGGCCAATTGCATCTCGGCCTGTTCCAGCCGGTCAATCCGATATAGCGTTCCGTCCCCAGCATCCGGCAATCGCACCACATCGCCAGCCCCGACATGCAGCAACGAGGGCGGCAGAGCAAAGCGCGCCGTCTCGCGCGAGATGCGGGATTCGCTCAGCCAGCGTTCGACCGTCTGACGCCCCTCAGCGCGGGTCATCGACAGAGGCATTTCGTTGACGGCGACCGAATGGGTTCTGTCATCGGGCAAGACGGCCTCTTCCGCGACGACATCATGGTTGGCATCCGATTGGACGAACCGTAAACGGACACGCCCTGTCATCTCAGCCTCTGCCTCGCGGCGATGTTCCACCGGTCCATCGATATCCGAGCTGATCGCGATTTGCTCGGGATCCAGATCTACAGCCTGACGCCCATCCCGCGTTCTGAACTTCAGCACCCCGTCTCGCTCGATCGCGTCGAACCCATAGCGCAGCATCAGCGGTTGCAAAGCCTGCCGGGCGTTCATCACCTCTTCGACCACATAGCCGCGCACCACGCCATACAGCTCTGAGACATCGATGGCTGTCACCCCCGCCTTGTGACAGATTTCTGTCACGACCGAGGCCAATGTCCGAGACCCGGACCGCCCGTTCAGCCAATGCCCGCGCGCGTAATTGTCTCCGTCAGACCACTGCGACCTCAGGTTTGGAAAGGTTGGGAAGGGTCGTGCATCCCAGGCCCAGACAAAGGCGTTCGACATGTCCACCATCGGGCCATCATAGATGTCCGATACCGGGTTAATCTCAGGATCGCTCCAATAGCCCAGAACGGTCCGGAGGTACTGGATCATGATAAATTCGTCTCGCAACCCATTGGAATAATTCGGTAAATCAGATTCCGACGATTTGGGGTCCAGAAACTTGTTCGGCTGGTTCGTGCCTTTGTCGATCGCCGCGCATCCCAGTTCTGTAAACCAGATCGGCTTGGACCCCGGCACCCAATCCGTAGAGGTTTCCTGCCGGTTGCCACCGATCCGCTCGTGATGTCGGTTCGCCCACCAGTTGCGCACATCCTTGTAGCGCCAAACCCATGGCTCGCCATGGGCGTCATCGGTGATCGGGCTTCGGATCTGCGCTTCGGCCTCTTCGGGCGAAGCGTAATACCAATCATACCCCTCACCGCCTTCGATATTGCCACGCAGATAGTCGAGGTCATAGATCGACCCGTTCGACGCCTTAGCGTCCAAATGCGAGGCGCCATCACGCCAGTCGGACAGCGGCATATAATTGTCGATGCCGACAAAATCGATGTTCTCATCGGCCCAAAGCGGATCAAGATGGAAATACCGGTCTCCGCTGCCGTCCTGCGGCTGATATCCGAAATACTCGGTCCAGTCTGCAGCATAGCCAATCTTGGTATCCGGCCCCAAGATCGCTCGAACTTCCGCCGCCAGAGACCGCAGTTCCGCAACCGCGGTAAAGCCCGACGCACCGCGGATTTGTGTCAGCCCGCGCATTTCGGACCCAATGCAGAAGGACTCCACACCGCCCGCGGCCTTGCACAGAGCTGCATAGTGCAGAATGAACCGCCGTAACCCCCATTCACTTGGGCCGCGATAGGTCACTTTGCTGCCGCTGGTCGAGAAATGTGACGCTCGTGCCGTACCAAAGAACGCCGCCACTTGGGCATCCGCATCGGCGGTTTGATCCGGTGAGCCCGGCCGCCCCGGAGCCACATCCAACGTGATCCGCCCCCGCCAAGGCAAATGCGGCTGATCAAAATCATCAGACCACGGATCAGGCAGGCCGTTGCCCTCTAATTGCTCCATCAGAATGAACGGATAGAACATGACCCGTTTGCCCGAATTCTTCAGGTGCCGGATCGCCTGCACCACCGCCGCATCAGCCGGGGTGCCGCCATAAACCGGACGCCCATCCTGCCATTTCACCTGCCCTGCCGCCGCACGGGACAGATCCGAAACACTCCAGGGCATGTTTGCGCCCTCGATATTTTTGCGTTCTACCTTGGGTCGAATCTGACATTCACCGCAGCGCAAATCATCGCCGAACCACGACACGATCAACGAGGCCGCCTCGCAACCCGGCAATTCCTGGCCCAGCGCCCGCGTCGATGTCACAAGATCGGTTTTGCCCGATGGCGAGTTGACATTCGCCGCCCAACTGCGGCCCCGGCCCTTGGTGTAATTGACTTGAGATGAAGCCAGCGCGTACTCGCCTGTTCCCGGCATCAGCGCCACGCCTTTGATGATCCGAGACAGCGCGTCTGCGGCATCCGGCATCTCGTCTTGTTCTTGCCGTACCACCTCAAATGAGAATTGCGGTACACGGTTGCCAAAAGGGCCCAGCGCTAGATCTTCGATCACCACATAAGCCGTACCGCGATAGGCAGGCACCGTGCCTGCGCCTTCAACCGCCTCAATCAGTGGATCGGGCAATTGATCGTGATCCCCACAATAAATCCGCATATTCAGCGTTTGGCGCTCGACCTCTTCACCATCGGCCCAGACGCGTGTGATATCCGCGACCTGGCCCGCGCCCACGGCAATCGCCAGAGATACCGAATAGCTGTAGCTATGGGTGGTGGTTGTCGTCGTCACCTCAACGGGCTTGGGCTTCCCTTTGCCCCCGCCACCACCGCCCGAGGTTTGTGTCGAGGTCGATGTAGAGCGGGTTTCCAGAAAATCCGATGCCCAGATGACCTGTCCGCCGATACGCATCCGGCCATAGACTGTCGCGACGGTCGCACCCTCGCCGGTCTCAGTCAGACGGAAGCGATCCAGACGTCCGGTTTCAACGACCTCACTGCCGCCCCCCATGACGGATTGACTGGCCATCAGCCGGTTGTCAATCACCCGCCCCAGTGTCGCCCCAACAGCACGACCAATTACTGCCGTTGACAGACCTGCGACAGAGCCGCCGATCGAGCCGCCAATTGCCGCCCCAGCGGCAGACAGAAGAATTGTAGCCATCAGAGGTCCTCCAGCGGGAATTCGAAACAGGCGACGACGCGGCGACGCCACGGTTCGCTCAGTGTGTTTTCAACAACACCGTGCCCGGTATAGGCGTGGATGAATCGCATCGGATCAGGCGCGCTGACAATGCCCAGATGCTTGGCCACCGCCGAATCCCGCATCCGAAACAGCAAAACATCCCCCGTGGTTATATCCTCGGGCGATTTCTCGATGAGATGGCGGCGGGCCGCAGCCCACATGCGTTCCTCGCCCTGCGGCTCAGACCAATCCATGCTATAGACCGGCACCGCCACGGGCTCATGCCCCATCACAGCGCGCCAAACGCCCCGTAGCAGGCCCAGGCAATCCGCCCCGGCCCCACGGACAGACGCTTGATGCACGTAGGGCGTACCCAGCCACGCCCGCGCTTCTTCAACGATTTCTTGCTTAATCCGCATCACCGCCGACTCCCCCCTTTGTGTTGACTGCTGCGCTTGGGCACGGCCATGACCCAGTCCTCGTGCGGCAGGTCGGGGAAGCCCTGAAAATTCAGCATGTTGTTGAACTTTAACCGGCAAGTGGTCATGCGTTTGTCACACCCGGCGGTCAGTTGGACCCTGTCGCCCACCGCCAGCCCACCGCCAATCGACGACCACAGCGTAACATCGCGCCCATCTCGCGCCGGTTCATCCAGCTTGATCGAGGCCCACAGGCCCTGAGCAGCCCCGTCCAGCACATCCAGCCTGCCGCGCTCGAACCACCCGGCGTCAGAACTCTCCGCACCCCGCAACCGCAAAGCCGCGCCGTCCAACGCGACAATTTCAGCCTCGGCTCGATAGCCGGGTGTCTCCAGGGCAAAGCGGCACGCCTTGTCCCCCAGCACAGCCGTGCAGGGCTTCTGATAGATCCGCCCCAATGACCGGTTCAGCAGATCCGTCAACCCGCGCAGTTCCGCATGAAACGCCCCACCCGCGCGCCGCAATTCGCCAATTGAGCCGCGAAACTGCAGCATCCTCTGCTCTGGATCGACCCAGTTGACCAGCCAAGCCCGTACCTCGGCCCCGTCAAAACGCCCTGCCTCGATATCCTCTTCCCGGACCGAGGCATCAGATAGCGCGCCCATCGCCTCGGTGTTGTCGATCGACAGGCCGGTTGCCTGTTCGATCGCCGCAGCCGTCAAACCAGTGCTCGCCTTTAAGACCAGCCCGTCAAAGCGCAGCTCCATGTCATGATCGGTGAAACCAAAGGTCTGTCCGTCGCTGCGCGTGATGGCCCAACAGCGACAAGTGGTGGTCAGACCGCTTTGCAGATGCGTCTGTAGCGCCTGTTTATCGCCGCTCATCAGACCCGCACCTCGACCACGGGCACATTCGGCACGTCGCCTGCCTGAAAGCTGGCGACGCTGGTCTGAATCTTGTCCGTGTCAAACCGCACAGGCACGTCGAACTCGAACCCTGCCGTAATCTCGACCTGTTCGGGCGGCGGTGCTGCAAAGGTCACACGTCCGACCGCCAGATCCACCTCAAAATCCACGCCTTCGCGCTGCGCGTCCTGATCCAGCCCAAGCTTCACGGTCCCCAGCACCGGCTTCAGGATTGGCCGAACATAGTTGAACCCGCCCGAGCTGTAGGTCTTGACCAGCTGGAACTCGGTCGTCTCGCCATCGCCCTGTGCAATCACCTGATCACCTTTGTCGACCTCGGCCGTCGCCGCGCCCGACTTGAAATCCGACCAGTCCTTCCAGCGGAACCCAAACATCTGCCCCTGCCGCGCCTCGAAAAACGAGATCAGAGTCTCGATATCATCCAGCGACCGCATCCCCAGCCCGGCATCATAGCGCCTGCGCGAATGCGCCCAGGGGGTGTTGCGTTCCTCAAACCCGTTGGTCAGCGTCACAATATCTGTGCGCCGTTCCGGTCCCCCGACCGAGCCAAAGCTCAGGCTGGCGGGAAATCTCACCTCGTGGAAATTCATCACCTGCTCCCCTTATCTGTTGCGATTGCCGCGACCCAAGGCCCGGCTCATCTGCGCCGCGATCTGACCCTGAGAGCGGCGGAATCCCTGCACATCGGGCGTTGAGATATTCATCACCACATTCACCGCCCGGCCCCCGCCCTGTGTCCGCACGCCCAGCTTGCCATCCGCTCCGCGCGCCAGTGGCATGATCGCCTCGGGGCCCGCCTCGCCCATCAACCCGGTGCCGCCGCGCATCGGAAACATCGCCGGGCTGCTGACCACACCACCATTGGCAAAAGGCATCACCCGGCCTTGGGAAAAACTGCCGCCATCGGCAAACGGAAGAATCCCCTGAACCTGACCGCCAACCCCATTGGCCAGCATGCCGCCGAAGTGGTCCGTCACCGGCTTGATTGCCGCCGAATACGCCGTGCGGATCATCGAGTTCTTCAGCACATCCAGCGCGCCCGACAGGTTCATCCCATCCAGCACCACGCCATCAAAGGCCTTTCGCAAACCGCCGGACATGCCACGCTCAAGCGTGGCGATATCCTTGCCGGTCTCTTCAAACGCAGCCCTGATCCGCCGCATCTGACCATCAAACGCTGATGCCATTGTCGCAGCGTCGCCCAACGCATCGCCCAGCGCCTCTCCCCGCTCCTGCAGGTCGTCAAAACCATCACGATCCGTCATCATGCTCTCCTTGTGTCTTGTCCGGATAGGCCGTCAGCAAGGCATCCAGGCCCGCCCGGTTCATCGAAGGCATCCCCGCGCCTTGCCCCAGCATCAGCCGCAGCTCGACCGGGGTCAGACGCCAGAACTGTTCCGGCGTCAGACGCAGGCCGAGAAACCCGGCCCGCATCAGCACGGGCCAGTCGAACCCGCTCACTCGGGCACCATGAAGGCCCGCGCCAGCAACTCAGCCGCCGCCTTGGCCCCCGCCATCGGCCCGCCCTCAATCTCGGCATGCAGCAGATCATCGCGTGTGACCTGCGCTCCGCCGCCCCGCAACCCTGCGACAAGCAGCGCCAGCACATCACCGCTGGAATAAGCCCCGCCTTCAAACCGCTGCACCAGCTCGACCAGAGACCCGGCCTGCAGTTCCTGTTCCAATTCCGCCAAGGCACCCAATGTCAGCTTGAGCACCCGCTGCTTCCCATCGATGGTCAACGCCACCTCGCCCGTCCACGGATTGGCCATCAGAGCGCCGTAAAGCTCAGCGCACCGGCGCTTGCCATGCTCATCTCATAGGTCGCCTCACCGTTATGCGAGCCCGCATATTCGATGCTGCTGACCTGAAACGGGCCTTCGACAATGCCGAAATCGGGGATGATCACCTGAAAACCGGGTGTCTCACCGTCAAAAAACAGCTGTCGCGCCCTTTCATCCGTGCCCGCGTCCTTGAACACGCCCGAGCCCGAGATCGAGGCCGATTTGACCCCAGCCCCTGACAGCAGCTCGCGCCACCCGCCCTGACTTTCCAGGCTGGTCACATCCACACTTTCCGCATTGAAACTGATCCGCGTGGCGCGCAGGCCCGCGATGGTTTCGAACAGACCGGTGCCGTTCATATCCACTTTGACCAACAGGTCTTTTCCGTTCTGGGCAACCATATGCTCTCTCCGTTGATTGCTTAGTCGTCTTCCACGCGAGCGCGAAATCTCAGATCGATCTGGCGGATCGCGCCGCCGGTTCCTGTGCGCCGGGCACTGGCGCGCTCGAACCACAGCCCCACCAGATGGCCTCGGTCCAATGTCAACGCCGCCCCTTCCAGCGCATCGCAGACCGCACCAGCCAGTGTCTTGGCCGCGCCAAAGCCCGCCGCTTCGGACACCACCGAGACCGTGAACCGGTGCACCGCACCCGAACCGGATCGGTCCGACGCCTCGCGCACCTCCTCCGGCCCCAAGGTCACGTAGGTCTGTGGCAACACCCCTGAGGGTACCGCGTCATAGATTGCCCCGCCCGACAGGGAGCTGACCTGCGCATCGCCTACCAATTGCTGAAACACCGCCGCCTGCAAAGCGGCTGCAACGCCATAACTCATGCCGCCACCTCTTCATCTGCGAAACAGGTCAGGAATTGGCCGCGCCCATCACGCTCGGCCACCGCGCGGATGACAAAGCGGCGCGTTCCTTCGACAAAGCGCTGATCAGGCGTGGGCCGCATTGATGATCCCTTGGGTGCACCCCGCACCACGATGCGATAGCCAACCCGCGACACCGAGGCACCGCCAACAGCCCGTTCCGAGCCGCTGCGCGCCGTCACCTCGGCCCAAAGCGCGCCCAAAGCGGCCCATGTCTCGGTATAGCCCCCCGCGCCGTCCGCGCTGCGTACCGGAGCCTCCAGCACCAGCTTGCGGTTCAGTCGCGGCGCACTCATTGCGTCACCCCTGCGCCGAAGCGCACTGTGCGATAGCGCTGGATCAGGCTGGTGACGCCAAAGGGCATGCACCCCGCGCCCAGCGCCGTCTCATCGCGATATTCGTAATAGTGCGCAGCCAATAACAGCACCGCCTGACCCAGATCAGCGGGCAATCCGCCCCAATCCGCAGCCATTCCAGCCGTGAAGGCGATCTTGACCGAACCGCCGGTTTGCACCTTTGGCAAGCAGGATCCAACCGGACGCAGCCGAGGGCGCTGCGTGTCGCGCTCTAACCGGTAAGCCGCCGAGTCCGCAACCGTCTCGGTCCCTGCTGCATCTGTCAACGTGACCGCAGCAACCGAGACCACCGGGGCCACCGGCAGCACTTCACCTGCAGTGTCACGCCAGCCGTTCAGGCTCCATGAAAATTCCCTTTGGATCAGCACCTTACCAGTGCGCGCCTCTATCGCCGCAATGGCTGCGCGCAGAAAACCCCGCAGCACTTCGTCCTGCACATTGCCCTCGGCAAACCCCGTACCCAGCCGCAGATGCGCCTTGAACTGATCCACCGGCAGCGCCGCATCCGCGATGGCGGTTTCTTCGATCAACATCATCCATTCACTCCGCAATCTCGGACCCCTCCGGGGCCACTTCAGGAAAATGACGGGCACGCGCCGCCCCACGTTGCTCGGACGGAGGGGAGCAGCTAGACAACGCGGGCGATCTCACCCCGGCCCGCGCCCGCCGCCCGAGGGGCCATAAAGCCCCCCGGATTCAGCCCGCATTAGGCGGTGCCGAATTTCACCAGCTTGATCGCAGCAAAATCGCTTACGTCGCCGCCAACACGCTTGGTCGCGTAGAACAGGACATGCGGCTTGGCGCTGAACGGATCGCGCAGCACGCGCAGATCAGGACGCTCGGCAATGGTATAGCCCGACAGGAAGTCACCAAAAGCAATCGAGTAGCTGTCGGTCGCCGCATCCGGCATATCCTCGGCAATCAGCACAGGATAGCCCATCAGACGCGCAGGCTCACCCGCCGCCAGACCATCCGACCACAGGAAGCGGCCATCGCTGTCCTTCAGCTTGCGGATCAGACCCGCGGTTTTCGAGTTCATCACGAATGTGCCGTTCACCCGGTACTGCGCGCCCAGCGCGTAGACCACGTCCACAATGGCATCCGCATCAACGCCGCCATCAATGCCCGACGCGACATAACCCAAGCTGTCCCAGCCCCAGCTGCCGTTCTCCATCGTGCGGTGGGTCAGGATACCCTTGGGCTTGTCCACACCATCGCCATTGATGAACGCAGCCGCCTCGGCGCGTGCAAACTTGTCGGCTATACGACCGGCCAACCAGCCTTCGACATCGAACGCACTGTCATCCAACAGGCGCTGCGACGCCTTGGGCAGCGCGCTCAGTTCGTGCAGCGGGATCGAAATCCGATCAATCGATGGGGTCGAGGTCTCAGCCGTGGCCGAGTTCTCATCAGCCCAACCCGCGCCCACATCGGTGTGGTCGATCAGCACGTCGAAAGAGTTCGCCTCGACATTCACCACCGACGCTATCGAGCGGATCGAAGCCGTCGAATTCAGCACCGATTTGATCATCTCAGCCGTCTGCGGATCGACCAGATAGCCACCATCGCTGTTGACCGCCGTCGAAAGCGACTTGGCCTCAATCTCCAGCCCGCGCAGCCCGTCATCCTCGCCCGAACGCACATAGGCGTCGAATGCCTTTTGATGCGGGGCACCGTCCTCGATCGAGGCCGCAAGATGCGGACGCGCCGCGATGGTTGATTTACGATCCAGCATAGTCAGTCGCTCTTCTGTCTGTTGCAGTTTGGTTTTAACTTCAACCTTCAGGCCCTTGAATTCATTCACGAAGCCAGCCATCGCCTGCTTCACCTCCTGAACCAGGGGCGCACCCTCTCCGGTCAAGGCCGGGGTCTCGGTCTTGCTCATCAGCATGTCCTGTTTTTGGGTGGGTTTGAGGCGCGTTAGGTCCGCGCCAGCTCCTGCCGGGCATCATCGAACACCTCGGCAATACTGCGCCAGGTGCTTTCAACGTCAGGCTCAAAACCCTTCGCCGCCACCCGCGCACTGGGCAGCATCGGGAATGTCACCAAGGACACCTCCCACAGCTCCAGTTCGGTCAGGACCCGCTGGCCCTTGTCATTTTTCACGGCCCGCTTGGTGCGATAGCCAATCGACAGGCCGTCCATCGCACCCGCCCGGATCAATTCGGCCGCCTCTCGGCCCTTTTGCGTGCTCTCCAGCAGACGTCCCTTGACCCAAAGGCCCCGGTCGTCCTCGCGCACCTCGTCCCAGACACCGATGGGCTGCGCCGGTTCGTGTTGCCACAGCATCTTGACCCGCTGACCTGCCTTCGCCAGCCCCTCCAGCGAGCCCCTATACGCCCCGCGCTGCACCACATCGCTGCCCTGATCGACCTGCCCAAACAGGCTGGCATACCCTTCGATCACCGCATCGTCGGTCACTGACAAGCTGTCTCCGAACTGTGCGAATTTATGCTCCAAATCCATGAACTTCTCCATGTAACCCACTGACATTATGGCGTTACCACAAGGAATGACTGAAACGCCTGCGCCAAAATCACCGCCGCTACGCCATAGACTGTCAGCCACAACCGCTTCTCCAGCCGCTCCATCATTTCCTCGATCTGATCCAGCCGCCGACAGAGGTGCGCATGCTGGATCTCCGCCACCCGCTCATGCGCGGCCAAGCGCAGGCCCGGCGCGCAATCGAACGGTGGATACCCGTCACCCATCGCCACGCTCCGGCAGCCCCAGCAACGCGCGTTTTTCCGCATCCGTCAGAAAATCGGCCCCGTTGACCCGCGCCCATTGCGCATCCCGTTCCGCCGACAGCGCAGGCACCTGATCCATGTCGGGCTTCAGCACCAAATCCTCACCCGAGAACCCCGCCAGCCACTCCGATACCGCCGCCGCCACCCGCGTCACCAGAGGCAGCACGGTCAGGCGATAGAACGCCCGGTTAGCCTCCTGATAGTTCGAATATGTCGCGTCGCCCTGGATCCCCAGCAGCATCGGCGGGACCCCAAAGGCCAGCGCGATCTCGCGGGCGGCGGCTTCCTTGGTCTTTTGAAACTCCATATCGGACGGAGAGAATCCCATCGGCTTCCAATCCAGCCCCCCTTCCAGAACCATCGGCCGACCCGCATTGCGCGCCCCGCGATAGTTCTGCTCGATCTCATCGGACAGGCGCCGGAACTGATCCTCGGCCATCACCCCATGGCCATCGCCCTTCCACACCAGCGCCCCCGAGGGCCGCGCCGCATTGTCCAACAGCGATTTCGACCAGCGAGACGCGCTGTTATGCACATCAATCGCCATCGCCGCCGCCTGCATCGGCGAGAATCCATAGTGATCATCCTGAGGGTGGTACGATTTGATATGACAGATGTTTTCCGCCCTAAACCGGTGCTTCTTGCCGCCCACGGCGTAGTCATACGCCTTGGGCCACCCATCTGCCCCCGGCACCACGCTCATCCGGTCCGAACGCAACACATGCAGCTCAACCGGCAGCCCCTCATCGGCCTGAACCGCCTCGACATAAGCATTGCCCGACAGCAGCAACTGCCCGAACAGGGCTTCCATCAACTCCGCCCGCCCCTGCGCCGCATTCGGACGACGCATCAGCGACAGGATCGGATGAACATCAAACCGCTGCGCCTGATCCTGTAACACCAGCGGCAGAGCCGCCGCCGCCTCGGCAATCAACTTGACGGATCGAAACCCCACCGGGTTCCCCGAAAACCCCGTCCGCGTCAGCGACACCGCGTCCCGAGGGCTCCACGCCACGCGCCCGCCCGTCTGCCACGCCACCACAGGCCCCGCCGCGCTCGCCTTCGCCTCCGGCGCTGCCTCAGCCGATCCACGACGCAAGAAATCGAATACCATCTGTGCTCCTTTCTGCCGCCGCTCTGCCCGGCTTGTTGAAAGGAGTTATGACGGAAAGAAGTTTAGGGCTTGGGAATGGAGCGTGCGGGGATTGGGCAACAACGGTGTCGCCCCCTTGTGCAGTTAGTTTTGCCTACGAGATCAGAAACTTCTTTGCGAACAATGCATGTATTTGCTGCAACTTCGTTAAAGGTAGCTGTTGTTAAATTTCCGCGGGCTGTTTAGAGCTTTTGAATACACCTTCAGATTGATCTGCATGACAAATCATTAGGACGACAAATTGAGGCGCAAAACTATGAAAAAAGTGCTTTGATACGACTATTATTACTAGCCTGCTGCGCTATCGTCGCTATTGCAGCTTTTTTCTTAGATTTGAGATCATCCTCGGCAGACCACCTCAACAGCGAACTGACGAAAGTTGTAGGCAAAGAAGGTTCGGTTTCCCTCGAAAGTTGTAGCCTATCTATCACTTTCGAGACACGAGGTTTGCCGGGCGCACCAGTGGCTCTGACCCGCGTTGTACTGCGAGCTGACCTAGAGAATTACAATCTGAATACTGTACGCATTCTTCCCTTTCCTGACAGATTTGACCTCCGCATCAACCGAGGACCTGTTGACGATCGCATGCTGGCTCAGGTCGACAGTATTGTGGATGCCGGAGATGAGATCTCAGAGCAGTTCGGCTCCGACGCCGAAGCCACAAAGAAATTGTTGAAAGCCGAAGGGAGTTCATTGTTCTTTCGGGTCATGGCGGAAGTTGTAGTTTCTGAGGAAGGGAGCCGAAAGCTCGTTCCTCACGACGATGCGCCAGAATTCTTTCGGTTTACAGAAGCCGTGGAGTCAATACCGATACCCACAAGTTATCGCACAACAACTACATTCGCCTCTGGCGAAGCTTCCGCCGAAACTCTATTGACTGGGGAAGTCGTTGCAATACCGTTCCTGCAATTTTCAGCGGGTTCCGAATACCAAGCCAAAACACTCGCACGCGCTTTCCATGAATACGCAAAGGCGTACA
The DNA here is from genome assembly GCF_056533505.1 of Ruegeria sp. G2. Taxonomy (NCBI): domain Bacteria; kingdom Pseudomonadati; phylum Pseudomonadota; class Alphaproteobacteria; order Rhodobacterales; family Roseobacteraceae; genus Ruegeria; species Ruegeria sp. G2. The sequence goes on from NZ_JBQFON010000005.1 coordinate 74,980, forward strand.
ATTGCAACTAGTACCTATGACATTAATCAAGCGCCACATTTGAAACTCTTTATAAATCAGCAATATACATCGTGAACATCCGGCAATTTTTTAGTGTCCAAGATGCAATTTTGCTTCACAAACTCCGCACCCGAGGCCGCCGATACGCCCCCGCAGGCCCCACAATCAACTCATGCAACGCCCAGACCAGCGCGTCGACCTGGTCGGGCGAGCCCTGCCCCTGACTCCAGCTTGGCCGATTGCAAGATTCAGAAGCTTGTTGAACCAACAACCTAAATCCTTTGCAATCGCCGCCAAGTTCTTGTGATTTCGTGCCACGGCTGTTGCCTACGTTTCACATGCCCCCACGTGTGCTTCAAATTGAAGAGGCCACCCGATGAATGAAAACGAACCTGTGCTGTCCGGACACTCCGATACGAACTATAGTTGGACCAAGGAACCTACTGCCGCTGACAAGCACGTCTATGAGGTGTTTGCCTCCAACGTAGTCGTACTTGTGCAGCTGCTTGATGACTACAAAACAATGATGTCGCCGGATGTCCACGCAAGGCTGTTTTCTTCGCTGCTGACGCTGTCCCGGCTGCTCGGCGAATACGAGGATAATTGGAGTCAAAAGTACCCAATGTCGAGAACCTGATTGCGCCAGTAATCTATCAACCCTCAAAGCGCTCACAAACTCCGCACCCTCGGCCGCCGATACGCCCCTGCAGACCACACCACCGGCTCACGCAGCGCCCAGATCAGCTCGCCGAGGCAGTAGGGTGAGTCCTGCCACTTAAACCCGCGCGCGCTAATCTAACATATCTTAGCTTCTAGCGCGTCCAGCCAGATCATGGGTCAACTGATCACCTCTCTACCCGATTTTTTGAAAGGATTTATCGCGGAAAGCGTTAAAGCCTTGGGAGAGGGGGCTAGAGAGCACCAAAAATGCCCAAAGTTGATCTCTACTGGGCGCTTCGCGAGCAAATCGCAATCGATCGAGAAGAAACCAAACACATTGCGCAAGTTTATCAACACAAAGATTCAAGAACTTTTGCTGATGAGACACTCTGGCCTTACCAAACTAGAACCTTTGCTTCGTTGTTGGATAACATCGGCTTCGCCGCTTTAACCTTCTTGAGATCCGCGATCAGTTCCGGAAAAAGAGCCTTAATTTCCGCTAAGTCCTTGTGACCAAGCTGATCGCCAATAAATAAGCTCTCTGCGACAATCCCATTTGCAAGAACCATTTGATGTTCTTGCAGCAAAATGTGGTGGTAAGTGACTTCGTTGTCGGAACAATCCACAGTGATTCCGGGCAATCCGATCAACGCCTTGGCCGGAACCAAGACTTCTTGTTCACCAAAAAACAGTTCTGCCTGATGACCTTTTAACAACAACCGATGTTGCTGAGATACCTGCAAAGCCCTCTCGTTTTCCAAAGCACCATTCTCTATGATTACTGGCCTAAGCGATGGATTTCGATGGAACATATATCGCGTGACTACTCGACTTCCTTTCCAAAGAATTGGCATTTTGTTGCCGGAAGCGGTTACAACACTGTTCCCCGGTACCAAAGACTCAACCGGCACTTCGCCCTTAGGTGTTTGGATTAGGGTGCCACTTACGAAACAAGGCGGATTACTGGGATCAAGGTCGTTTTCCGTTATTTTCCAGTTACCTGTTCGCATCGGGCCTGTCGGGTTTGCCGTATCGTAAGCATACACCTGCCCCCCAACCTGAATAAACTCGCCAGATTCACCTGTGCCACGATAGTTCCCCTGGCCAAGATAGGTGTATGGTTGGAATGTTTGACCACCGTCGAAAGAAATGGTCGACCCATCAATAATGGCAGGTACCGTGGTGTCCTGTACGATCAGGTCTCCCTGACCGGTTTCATTCACAGTGTGCGCCGATATATCGAACGGCACCAAATTCTCCTTTCGACGTCGATCGCAGAACGGGCGGCGCCATTATATTCAATAATCTGTATTTCTAAAGATGTAACTCCTGATTCACTTTCAACTTTAAGTCATTGGGCGCGGATCGCCGGAAGCAAGAATACTGATGCGATTACAATGCCCTCACCCTAGGCCGTCGATACACCCCCGCGGGCCCCACAACCAGCTCGTGCAACGCCCAGACCAGCGCGTCGACCCGGTCAGGCGAGCCCTGCCCCTCGAACCCCCGCGCGGTCATCTGGCACATCTGCTCCTCCAGCGCGTCCAGCCCGGCCACATGGCGCACCCGCCCCTGCTCGTACAACGCCGCCACAGGTTCGGCCCGCGCGACCTTGCCGCGCGACGCCCGCACCGCGCGATAAGGCACCAGAGGGTCGACCTGCCGCACCACCTCTTCCACCAGCTGCCCGCCCTGATTGACCTCGGCCACCAGCCGCTCGGCCCCGAACTCATCCATCGCGTCAATCGCTGCCTGCGCCCAGCCCGCCGGGCCGACGCCCTGCACCGTCCGGTCGGCCAGCACATAGGCACGCCACTCCTCGGGCGGCCCCTGTAGCTGAGCGCCCACGACCACGATCCCGCAAGCATCCGCATCCGCCCCCGCCGTCACCGCCGGGTCCAGCGCCACCACGATGCGATCCAACGCGGGCACCCGCGCACAGCGCGCCGCCTCCAGTATCGAACACGTCCACAACGCCCCCTCGGCATCCGACAGCAGCACCCCGTCCAACTCCTGCCGCCCCAGCCGCGTTCCCGCATAGCGCGCGCGCACCTCGGCCAGAAACGAGCCCGCCAGATTGGCCCGGTTCGCCTCGGTCGGCGCATGGGTCTGCACGGTGGACGGCGATTCTAGCAAAGCCTTTAAAACCTTCACATTGCGTGGCGTCGTCGTCACACAGACCCGCGGCCGCTCGCCTAACCGGAGTGCAAATTGCAACATGTCCCAAGTCTCGCCTGCCTTCTTCCACTTGGCCAGCTCATCCACCCAGGCCGCATCGAATTGTGGGCCACGCAGCCCCTCGGGGTCATGCGCCGAAAATGCCTGCGCCTCGGCCCCGTTGGGCCAGATCAGCTTGCGTTCGGACGCCTTCCACTGAGGTCGCCGATCTGGCGGAGAGCATTGCAATATCCCGCTATCGCCAAAGATCATCACATCGCGCACCTGATCGAATGTCTCACCGACCAAAGCCACCCGACACGCCTCGCCCTTATCCAACGGCAAAGACCCCTCGACCACCGACCGCACCCATTCGGCCCCGGCCCGTGTCTTACCGGCCCCACGGCCGCCCATGATCACCCATGACCGCCAGTCGCCCTCGGGTGGCAATTGATGCGACATTGCCCAGAACTCGAACAGGAAAGGGAGGGCACACAGCCCCCCCTCCCCGATCTCACTCAGAAATCTGTCCTGCACCGCAGCAGGCGCGGAGGCGAGCCAGCCTGCACCCGATCTCAGATCGTGCCCGATCAAGGTCGAGCGCATAGCCCCCTTGGGCAATTCCGGCTTCTCTGTGATGTTGTTCGACAAAGCTTGTCTCCACTTTCTGGCAACTTCGGATCAGCCCCTCTAGCTGACCCAGTTGCTTGCCTGTTCCGGCAAGGTCTGCATCCTCCCCGGCACCGATCTGTTTTCGCAGTTCTTCCGCTGCCTGGCGCAGATCGCGAATGGACCTCTCAAGCGACACCAACAAGTCAGCCGTCTGAGAAATCCGCTTCTCCGGGGTAATCAAAGTCATGTTTGCGTCTTGACCTCATGCGTAAGTTTTTCCGCACGAGAGAAACGAAAAACGGCCACCGGGTCACCCCGGGGCCGTTGCCCACTTCTTCTAGCATGACACAACCTATACGAGAAACCGCACGCAAAGTCAAGGCTTCATGCAACAGCCGCAACACCCAACGTACTATAAATATTACTTTTTCTTAAACTCTAGCCAAGAACTGGTCCGCCATTCCAGCGTCATCTCAGGCCGATCACTCTATGACACTTGGTAATAACGGCATCAATTCGTAACCTATATGCATCGCGTATCATCTATGGGGCATCGAAACGATGACAGTCGCATTAGATCAAAAGCGTTTCGCTGCCATTTTGGTCATGGATGTCGTTGGGTATTCGCAACTAATTGAGGCGGATGAACTGGGAACCGTGCGGGCAGTGCGGAGTCTACGAAATCGGATCATCCTCCCTGCATTAGAGGCATCGGGGGGGAGATTGGTCAAAACAATGGGCGACGGGTTCCTAGCTGAATTTGGTACAGCAGATGCAGCAATGACTTCGGCGCTCAAGATTCAAAATGCCTGCGTTGAACAAGCACGCGCGGCGCCAGTAGATCGGCGACTATTCCTGCGCATAGGCGCCCATATCGGCAACGTCATTATCGAAGGTGAGGACATCCTCGGCGATGGTGTCAATATCGCTGCCCGCCTCGAAGGGCTAGCACACCCAAGTGGCATCGCGGCTTCTACCGAATTTGCGCATGCCCTACAGAAAGGTCTTGTTGCTCATCTGGATCAGGATGGGCAACACACCGTTAAGAATATCTCGCGCTCACTGACGGTATGGCGTTGGGCAGCGGATCGTGAATTGCAGCATACCGAGCCCAATCAGTCTTTTTCCCCGCCAACGGTTGCTGTCCTTGCGTTTCTGGATCACGCTCCTGATCCCGACCAGTCATTCTTTGCCGAAGGTCTCGCCGAAGACATCATCTCTGCTCTGCAACATATGGGCCGCCTCCCTGTTATCGCCAGCGCGTCGAGCCTTATTATCGATCCCGCTCTTTCGCCGCAGGATGCGGCGCGCGTTCTAGGCGCCCGATATTTGGTCAAAGGAACGGTTCGGCGCGCTGGCAAGCGCATTCGGGTTACAGTTGAGCTGATCGAGGGTGACACTGGACATTCACTTTGGTCCGAAAAGTATGACCGTGATTTCAAGGATCTTTTCGGAATCCAAGACGATATCACTTTGCGCGTTGTCACCGCGCTCGATGTGGAACTGGTCGAGGGTGAGATTGACCGCCTGCGCCAGCAGAGACCACGCCACTTGGGCGCTTGGGAACTCTATCTGCGTGGCATGGCAAATCTGCGCAACGCGGCGCTGCAGGACCTCAAAGAAGCGCAAAAGGACTTTTGTGCCGCCATCGATATTGAGCCGGACTATGGCGAGGCCTGGGCGGCTCTAGGTTGGGCCTACCTAAAAGAGTATGGCTTTGGCTTGTCAAAGAACCGTGACACCGCACTCGAAAATGGGTTCGATGCTGCGCGAAAGGCTCTGTCTCTTTCTAAAAAATCACCATTTGCCCATTACGTTATGTCCACAGCCTATGTCTGGCGCGGAGAAAAAGAACTCAGCCTTAATGAGCTTGAGCATGCAATTCGGCTGAATCCCTATTTCACCCGCGCAAGAGTCGCATATCACAACCGAAAGGAATTGGCCGATCCTTCACAGGGATTGGAAGCCGCCGAAGAGATTCGAAAGGCGCTAGCTCTTTCACCGCGTGAACCTGACCGCGCATTTTATTTCTGGTCCATCGCACGCATCAACCTAGTGGCAGGTGAAGCGTTTGATGCACTTGACTGGGCCGATCGCGCTGTCAGCACACGCCCGACCGACGCCAATATGGTGTTTCGTCGTGCGATCTGCCTTGCAGCGCTTGACCGGGTGGACGACGCATCAAAAGCTTTGGTCACGTGCGAGCAGCTTTCACCTGGAAGTGTCGCGCGCCTTAGTAAATGGTGTCCGTATGAGGACGAACGGGACGACATCCTTTTTTCTGGCCTGGTGCGCCACGGGTTAATCGATCGCAGTTAAACCAGTGTTTTACTGTCTCATCTCCGTAATGTTTGCTTGACAATCGTTCTTCCAACCCGCATGTGCCCCTCAAACAGCGCTACCGCGTGAGCATGTGGGCGACACCGCCCCCCAACAGCGCCCGATTCACCCATAGTTCCCCATCACGCAGGGTTCTTGACGCGACAACCAGATGCTGCAGGAAACGCCTGCGCGTCCTGAGGTTTCGCACAACCCCTGCCGGTCGCGGATGCGGCCCATCACGACTTGCCCGATGGCCATTGCCTCGGGCTGTAAAGGATAGTTATTTGTTTGACTTCGACATGCTGGGCCTCGCGCCCGCTCTGAATGATGCGCTCAAACGCGCCAACTTCACTCAACCTACCCCAATCCAGAACCAGGCGATCCCGCTGGCGCTGAACGGTCACGATATCCTCGGCCTTGCCCAGACCGGTACAGGTAAAACACTGGCCTTCGGTCTGCCGCTGATTGACCACCTGCTGGCTCAGCCCGGTAAACCTGCGCCAAAAACCGCCAAGGCGTTGATCCTTGCGCCCACACGCGAGCTGGTTAATCAGATCGCCGACAGCCTGCGCAACCTGACCAAAAAGACCAAATTGCGCGTTGCCACCGTGGTCGGAGGCCAATCGATCAACAAGCAAATCATGTTCCTGTCTCGCGGCACCGATATTCTTGTCGCCACTCCCGGTCGCCTGATTGACCTGATGGATCGCGGCGCGGTCGATCTGGGTTCGGTCCGTCATCTGGTGCTGGACGAGGCGGATCAGATGCTCGACATGGGCTTCATTCACGCTCTGCGCCGCATCGCGCCGGAACTGGGCACGCCGCGCCAGACCATGTTGTTCTCGGCAACGATGCCGAAGCAGATGGAGGAGCTCAGCCAGGCCTATCTGACAAACCCGCAACGGGTGCAGGTTTCGCCTCCCGGCAAAGCGGCAGACAAGATCACGCAGTCGATCCACTTTGTTGAAAAGCCTGCAAAACCCGCCAAACTTCGCGAGATCCTGTCGGCAGATATGGACGCCCTAACGTTGGTCTTCTCTCGCACCAAGCACGGGGCCGAGAAACTGATGAAAGGCCTCGTTGCCGATGGTTTTAACGCAGCCTCAATCCACGGCAACAAAAGTCAGGGCCAGCGTGATCGCGCGATCAAGGCCTTCCGCGCGGGCGAGATTAACGTTCTCGTCGCGACAGACGTCGCTGCGCGCGGCATCGACATTCCGGGCGTGGCTTACGTGATCAACTACGACCTGCCCGAAGTGCCCGACAACTATGTCCACCGCATCGGTCGTACCGCCCGTGCAGGACGCGAGGGCGAGGCCATTGCCTTCTGCTCGGCGGAAGAGGTCGACCTGCTGCGTCAGATTCAGAAGCTGATGAAGATCGAAATCCCGGTCGCCAGCGGTGAGATGCCCGAAGCAATCGCACCCAAGAAATCCCCACGCCGTCCGAACAATCGTCGTCGTGGCCCGAAACCTCAGCACTCCGGCGCACCGAAGCCGGGCGGTCAGAAACGCCGCCGTCCACGTCGCGCCAAGGCGGCCTAAACAAGAAACGGCCCGGTCGAATGACCGGGCCGTTTCTTTATTGCGGCTATGAATTCAAGCTGTACAAGTCGGACAACATGCCGTTTCAAACCTGTACAAGTCGGACGATCAGATCAGTTCCCTGAATTTCGCTCTGCCTCGATCTCGCGCCACTTTGCGACGTTGCGATTGTGCTCTTGCAGGGTCTCTGCAAAGGCATGACCACCGGTCCCGTCTGCAACGAAGAAGATGAAATCCGTGTTGTCAGGTGCCACCGCAGCCTCAAGGCTCGCAAGACCCGGATTGGCGATCGGGGTGGGCGGTAACCCCTCGATGACATAGGTGTTCCAAGGCGTCGCGCGGCGCAGTTCGCTTTGCCGCAATCCGCGACCCAAGGTGCCCTGCCCCTTGGTCACGCCATAGATCACGGTCGGGTCAGTCTGCAGCCTCATACCTTGGTTCAGACGATTAACGAAAACGCTGGCCACTTGGCCGCGCTCTTCCGGTTGACCCGTTTCTTTTTCGATGATCGAAGCCAGAACCAGCATCTCTTCAGGGCTGTTCAAAGGCAAACCGTCCTGACGCCCCTCCCACGCCGCATTAATTCTAAGCTGCTGTTTTTCCTGCATTTCAGCAAGAATTGCATTCCGATCTTCACCGGGTCTGACCTCGTAGCTATCAGGGGCCAACATCCCTTCGGCAGGCAATTCGGCCACTTCACCGGTCAGCAAATCCATCGCTTTCAGCGACTCGACAATCTGCCAACTGGTGACGCCTTCGGCCAGAGAAATGCGATAGCGCGTATCCGCTTCGCTGCGTTTTTCTGCATAGGCTTCAGGCGCTTCCTCTTCACCGACTACGAAGGATGCGACTTCGTCGAAATCCAGCGTCGCCGGGTTCAGTTCGCGCACGCGGGTCTGCATACGGGTCACACCGATGCGGTATTCGATTTCGGTCCCGCAGGTGCTGGCGCCGCTATGGGTTATGTCGTCGACGATTTGTTCCATCGACGCGCCTTCGCGAACCAGAAAACTACCCGCTTTCAGCTGCTGAGATTTGTCTGCGTAATCAGCAGCTAAGCGGAAAATCAATCCGCTGCTGATCGCACCCTGATCCTCCAGATCACGGCTGACTCTTGTCATGTTAGAGCCCGGCTTTACCTGCAGGCAGATCGCAGTTTCTAGGGGACCTTCGGACTTGTACTGCGACTGCCCCCACAGGATGACGCCACCCATCAGGAACAGGCCAACGATCAGAATAGTCAACGCGTTCGAAGCGAGCGCTCGCCACATTTAGCTGACCTTTCCGAAGATCACACTTGCGTTGGTGCCGCCAAATCCGAACGAGTTTGACAAGGCCACATTGATCTCACGCTCGCGCTTGGCATCCGGGGCCAGATCGATCGGAGTTTCAACTGCCGGGTTGTCCAGATTAATGGTCGGCGGAGCGACCTGATCGCGGATCGCAAGGATCGAGAAGATCGCTTCAATCGCACCAGCAGCACCCAGCAGGTGACCGGTGGCTGATTTGGTCGAGGTCATGGTCGCGTTGCTGGCGTGATCCCCCAGCAGACGCTCGACCGCGCCCAATTCAATCGTATCCGCCATGGTCGAGGTGCCATGCGCGTTGATGTAGTCTAGGTCCTTTGGCTCAAGCCCCGCGCTGCGCAGCGCTGCTTTCATCGAGCGTTCGGCCCCGTCGCCATCCTCAGACGGAGCAGTGATGTGATAGGCGTCGCCGGACATACCGTAACCCAGCACCTCCGCGTAAATTTTCGCACCACGAGCTTTAGCGTGTTCGTAATCCTCAAGAACCACGATACCCGCGCCCTCACCCATGACGAAACCGTCGCGGTCAATATCATAGGGGCGGCTCGCCTTCTTCGGGTCATCGGCATATTTGGTCGACAAGGCTTTGCAGGCGTTGAAGCCTGCGATACCGATTTCGCAGATGCAGCCCTCGCCGCCGCCCGCGATCATCACATCTGCATCTCCGGCGCGGATGATGCGGCTAGCGTCGCCGATCGCATGAGCACCGGTCGAGCACGCGGTCACGACCGAGTGGTTCGGCCCTTTGAAACCATGCCGGATCGATACCTGACCCGAGGCCAGATTGATCAGCGCGCCCGGAATAAAGAACGGTGACACTCGACGCGGACCCTTGTCACGGATCAGATTTGCTGTGTTGGCAATCGACCCAAGCCCGCCAATACCCGAACCGATCAGAACGCCCGTGCGCAGGCGGTCTTCTTCGTCCTCGGGCAGCCAATTGGCATCATTGCAGGCCATCTCGGCAGCCGCGATCGAATAGAGGATGAAATCCTCAATCTTGCGCTGCTCTTTCGGTGGCATCCAATCATCGGGATTGAACGTCCCGTCGGTGCCATCTCCGCGCGGCACTTCGCAGGCATAGGTCGTGGTGACCCCGCTTGCCTCAGCGTCGAAATGTGTGATCGGGCCTGCACCGGACTCGCCGTCCAGCAGCCGCGACCATGTTTCCTCAACCCCACTGGCCAAAGGAGTGACCAATCCAAGACCGGTTACGACGACTCTGCGCATGAAGTGCCTCTTGCCTGCTTCCTGTTATGAGAACCGCTCATACCCCGGCCCGGGGTGCGGGGGCAAGAGCAACGGCAGAATCTGGCTCGGTATCCCCAAACCGGAAATCGTTCAAAACTCTGCCATGTAATCTAAAATGCGTGAAAAAGTGAAAACCCGACCGACATCAAGCATATAACGGCCGGGTTTTCTGTTGCGCTATGTTTACTGGAATTCAGCGACCGGCTCATGCGCCGATTTTGCAACTTCCAAAGCTTCGGACAAATCAACTGTTTTGCGGAACAGTGCGCGACCAACGATTGCACCTGAAATATTCGATATATAGGCAAGGCGCGAAATATCATCTGCAGTACGGACGACGCCGCTTGCAATGATCGGTGTGCGTGATTTCTCGGCGAGACCCGAGATCAGCCCCAGCTGCGCCTCGACATCTTCCATGTCGCTATCGATGTCAGTGACCAAAATGGCCGCAAATGGTGTATCTGCAAATGCTTCAATGAACGCTTCCGGTGTAAAGGCGCTCTGGCTTCGCCAACCTTCGGTCATCACCTGGCCTTGCCAGACATCAACTGCCAATACGATCTGATCAGGATACAGCTTAGCCAGTTCTTTAACCAATTGAGGGTCCCAGGCCGCCAACGTCCCGATTACGATTCGTCCAGCGCCTTTGTTGATCCAATATTCAACCTGCTCGCGCGTCCGCATGCCACCGGCCAACTGCACGGACATTTCGGACGAACGAATGATCTCTTCAACCAGCTCTGCATTGGTGTCACGTCCTTCGATGGCATCGAAGTCCGTCAGTTGCATCCATGCTGCGCCTGCAGCCGACCAGCTTCGCGCGGTCTCTACCGGATTCACATGCCAGATCATCGCGTCATCCAGACGCCCCTTGTCCAGCGTCACACAGCGACCGTTCTGTAGTTCCATCGTGGGATAAATTCTCATGAGCCTTTTCCTCCGCTCACTCAAATGGCAATACCACGATACCATATCTCCGCCGCCCCTCCCATCTTTTCCCGGGATCGGCAAAGTAAATGCCGTTTGCGGCATTGCTCAAGTATAAGCGTTTCAGACCCGCGCCGGGGGTCCATCACGACGAAACAAATGAACCGCCGTGTCGAGGTACTCTGCCTCACGCAGCAACTTGTAGCCCAACTTCTCAGCCAGTCGCTGAGACGCTGCGTGGTCGGCATCAATCAGCGCGACAAGCGGGCCAGGTATGACGCGGTCGAACCAGTCATGCGCGGCTTGGGCGGCTTCGTGCCCGTACCCCTGCCCTTGCAACTCTGGGTCCAGAACCCATCCTGCTTCGGGGAAGCCATCAAAATCTTCTCCGAGCTCGCGGTTGCCGAAAAAGAACCCGGCCTGCCCAATCAGAGTGCGATTCGATTGCAGCAACACACCCCATTGACCGAAACCAGTCATCTGCCAGTGGCCAGCGTTGCGCAGGAAGGAATCCCAGGCCTCGCCACGCGTCTTCGGGGTGCCACCGATATGTCGCACAACTTTCGGATCACGCCAGATCTCGGCGAAACGGTTGAAATCCTCCGGGCGCATCGCACACAAGGTCAGACGCGCAGTATTGATCATCGGGATGGATCTTATCATGCCCTTACCCGCTCATTTTTTGCCTCAAGCGCCAGATTGCGAATTCTCAACAGATCAAGGCAAGCGCGAATTACGTCAGGCACAAAAAAACGGCGCTTCCGTTGCCCGGAAGCGCCGCTTTTGTCTTAGAACGATAAGCTTAGGAAGCTTCGCTGATGAATTTGACCGCGTCGCCAAATGTCTGGATGGTCTCGGCAGCGTCGTCCGGAATCTCGATGCCGAACTCTTCTTCGAATGCCATTACCAGCTCAACGGTGTCCAGGCTGTCTGCGCCCAGATCGTCGATGAACGAGGCATTTTCAGCAACCTTGTCCTCTTCAACACCCAGGTGCTCAACAACGATCTTCTTTACGCGATCTGCGACGTCGCTCATGTCTATTCCTCATTTCATTTCAGGGCTGTCCGCCCGGTTCTGCCCTTGCCCGTTCGGGATGGACTTGTTTTGCCCTTTCCGGGCGGTTTGGGTCCCGGGTCCCCGGGAAATCAGAGAACCGGCCCTTGGACCGGTTCCTGCGCATATGCGCCGCCTATAGCACAGACAACGCACAAGGCAAACGCTTTCGCATCCGCCCCGAATTGCGACTACAACATGGCCATACCGCCATTCACATGCAAGGTGCTTCCGGTAACATAACCTGCTTCGGGGCTTGCAAGATACAGCACAGCGGCTGCGATCTCCTGTGGATCACCCATACGACCTGCCGGAACCTTGAGCAGCAGACCCTTCTTTTGCTCATCGGTCAGCTTCTCGGTCATTGCGGTGGTGATGAAGCCCGGCGCAACCGCGTTCACAGTGATGCCGCGGGTTGCCACCTCATGCGCCAGCGCCTTGGAAAAGCCGATCATACCGGCCTTGGAGGCGGCATAGTTCGCCTGACCCGGGTTCCCGATCGCAGCCACTACCGACGAAACGTTCACGATCCGGCCCCAGCGCGCCTTCATCATGCCCCGGATCACGCCTTTGCACAGCTTCATAGTGGCGGTCATGTTCACGTCGATCACGCTCTGCCACTCTTCATCTGACATGCGCATGAACAAGTTGTCGCGCGTGATGCCCGCGTTGTTGACCAGAATATCGACCGAGCCCATCGCCTCGACTGCCTGTTTCGGCAGTGCTTCGACGGCCTCGGGATCGCTCAGGTTGCAAGGCAGGACATGCGCACGGTCGCCCAGACTGTCAGCCAAGGCTTGCAGAGGCTCTACTCGCGTTCCGGAAAGGCCAACAGTGGCACCAGCGTCGTACAGAGCGCGAGCGATATCGCCTCCAATTCCACCCGAAGCACCAGTGACTAGCGCATTCTTACCTGTCAAATCAAACATCTATGTTCCCTCTCTGGCCGCCGAAACCGGCGACTGTCTTTTGTTTATGCGCCGGGGTTAACGGCTTTTTGTACGTCTTCAGGCGATCCAACCGCCGTGCAGGACAGCGCACGATCAATCTTGCGGATCATGCCAGACAAAGCTTTACCCGCGCCGATCTCCCACACCTCGGTCACACCTTGTGCGACCATGTACTGCACGCTCTCTCGCCACCGAACCGAACCTGTGACCTGTTCCACCAGCAGCTGTCGGATCACATCCGGATCGGTCACAGCATCGGCCCGAACATTCGCGACCAACGGCACGGCAGGTGCCTTGATTTCCACGGCAGCCAGAGCGTCTGCCATTACATCTGCAGCAGGTTGCATCAGCGCACAGTGAAATGGAGCACTTACAGGCAACATAATCGCGCGTTTGGCACCTTTTTCCTTGGCAATCTCGGCAGCGCGTTCAACAGCGGCCTTTGCACCCGAGACGACGACCTGAGTCGGATCGTTGTCATTGGCAGCCTGACAAACTTCTCCCTGCGCGGCCTCTTCGGCCACCAGACGCACTGCTTCTAGGTCCAGACCCAGGACTGCGGCCATTGCGCCTTCACCTACTGGTACAGCGCTTTGCATCGCCTGTCCGCGCGTCCGCAACAGCCGTGCGGTATCAGCAACCGACAAAGCACCGGCAGCGGCCAAAGCCGAGTATTCACCCAGCGAGTGTCCCGCCACATAGGACGCCATCGAGATTGACGCCCCTTCAGCCTCCAGTGCACGCATCGCTGCCATCGATGTCGCCATCAACGCAGGCTGGGCATTTTGCGTCAGCGTCAATTCAGCAATATCGCCTTCCCAGATCAGATCGCTCAGCTTTTCGCCCAAGGCCTCATCGACCTCATCGAAAATGGCGCGCGCGGCGGGATAGGCGTCGGCCAGTGCTTTGCCCATTCCGATGGTCTGGGCGCCCTGCCCCGGGAAAACGAATGCGCGTGTCATTGCAACCTCATGGATGACGTTAGATTGCGGCGGGGTGTAAACTGACTGACGACGCTGCACAAGCGTTGCATGCGTTCTGCATCAGGACACCTTGTCTGTGCATTTCTCCGCCTTGTGTCCGCACAGCATCCCTTTAACTTACCCGCAACCCAGAAATGCGGAGAGCTAAACAATGCCCCTGACAAATACCCAGTCCAGCTATGGTGGTGTAACCAAAGCATTTCATTGGTTGACTGCACTGCTGATCCTGACGGCTCTGCCACTGGGTTGGTTCGCGAATGAACTGGCCCACGCGATATATGATCCAAACATCCAAACGACCGAGGATGATATCGCCCGCGCGGCCCGGCTATTTTCGTTGCATAAGACCGTCGGGGTCACCGTGTTCTTCGTGGCTCTGGCACGAATCCTCTGGGCTCTAAACCAAACAAAACCCGGTCTGCTCAACGCCGATAACAAGCCCGAGGCCTTTGCCGCTGAAACCGTGCACTGGTTACTTTACGGTTCGCTGATATTGGTTCCACTCAGTGGCTGGATCCACCACGCCGCCGCCGAAGGCTTTGCCCCAATTCTCTGGCCGTTCGGTCAGAACCTGCCGTTTGTTCCAAAATCGGCATTTCTCGCCGAGCTAACCGCCGCCTTTCATTGGTTATTCATCTTGGTACTGGCCGGATCGCTCTTGCTACATATCGCGGGTGCGTTGAAACACCATGTCGTGGACAGAGACAGCACTCTGCGCCGCATGCTGCCGGGTCGATCCGAGGCGCCACAGCCACCAGCACAGCACCATTCGACCGTACCCGCGTTTGCCGCTTTGGCAATATGGGCTGCGGTGCTCGTCGTCGGCTGGGCCACTGGCGAGTTTGACGACCACGGCAAAGCCTCGGTGGACACTGCAGAGCTTGAAGATGTCCAATCAGAGTGGGAAGTTGAGGAAGGCACCCTGTCGATCACGATTTCCCAGTTGGGGAGCCCGGTGACCGGTGAATTCGCCGACTGGACTGCGGCGATTGCGTTCGAGGACCCCACCGAACCGGGACTGGCGGGATCGGTCGATGTGACCATTGCGATCGGATCACTCAGCCTTGGTACGGTCACCGATCAGGCGATGGGTGCGGATTTCTTCGACAGCAAGACATTTCCCACGGCTCAATTCAAAGCTGATCTTCTCAAAACAGAAACAGGCTACGAAGCACGTGGGCCTCTGACGATCCGGGATAAATCGGTTGATGTTGTTCTGCCGTTCACGCTGGAGATTGCGGACGACGAAGCGACCATGTCCGGCAGTCTGGAGCTCAACCGCATGGATTTCAACGTCGGCACATCGCAACCCACTGAAGATTCGTTAGGCTTCACTGTCGCTGTCACAGTTGAATTGACGGCAGAGCGCGACCAGGAATGAAAAAACCGCCGGAGGGTTGCCTCCGGCGGTAACAGAGTTCGTCAACGTCGGATTAGTCGGCCTTCTGGGCCTCTACCGAAATGCGAACCTCGACTTCGTCGCCGACGAAGGGTGCAAACTGGCCAAGATCGAACTCGCTGCGCACCAGTGTTGTGGTGGCGTCAAAACCGGCCCAGGGTTTGCCCGCCATTGGGTGTTCGCCCACTTGGTTTAACTTGGCGTCCAGTACGACCGATTTGGTAACACCGTTCATGGTCAGATCGCCCGTGATGTTGGCAGTGTTTTCGCCGGTAACTTCAATACCGGTAGAGGTAAACGTGATCAGGTCGCCCTCGGTCACGCCAAAGAAATCTTCGGTCATGAAGTGATCTTCGCGAGGTTTCCAGCCGGTGATCATCTCGACGACCGGCATCGATACGGTCACGCTGGAAGCGGCGGGATCTTCCTGATCGAACATGATCTCGCCCTCAAAGCCCGAGAACATGCCGTAAGTGGTAGAAAAGCCAAGGTGATTATAGCTGAAAAGAACCTGGCTGTGGCTGGAGTCCAGCGTGTATTTTTCTGCGCTGGCAAAAGCAGTCGTGGCCGAAACGGCCAGAGCAGCGGCAAGAAGGGTGGATTTCATAACAATCTCCGCAATGGTGTTGTCGCAAACCGGGTGGGTTGCTCACCAACAAAAATGTGCTGCCCAAGGGCAGCACACAAGTTTTTTTGATTCACAGAATCTGTTCCTTTTTGAACAGAATAAAATTCAGGCGAAAATTGTTACGTTTTGGCTGAGTTGACCTTTCAGCGCTGAGCTGACATCCGCCGATTGTAGCGGCAGCTTCATCAGCAGGCTGCCATCCACATCAAACAATTCAACCTGATCATCCGCAAATCTCGCACCGCCCAGCGAGTCGTAGCTGCGGCGCAGAACCGTTTGCGGCCGACCGTTTTCATTTTTCTGCAAAATGCGAACTTCGCGGCGGATCGGATCAAAATAAGCATCTGGGCGTGAATCCATGACCTCGATGGTCAGCAGACTGACGCCAACAATCAGGAACATCATCGATGCGGCCAGTTTGATCGGCCAAACCTCGGCCCCCATGACAGAGCCAGGCATAAGCCACATTGAAAATGCCGAGAGGATCAGAAAAGCACCTACGACACGCATAAGAACCATCCGTGCACGCCAGTTCGGCGCGAAGGTAATCAGAACGGGAACTGATTTCTCAAATGCTGCGCGAGACGCAGATTGTTCAAAAGTGTTTGTGTTCATGACGGCCATTGTCTTGCCCTGTCTAATTTTTCCAAACTGCCGGGTACTCCGGTCTTCATGAACAACCTCGGGGCGAAAAGCGTCAGGAATTGGGCACACCAAAGGAAATTGGGCGACTTCACCAAGGCATCCATGGCAGGGCTTGCCCCGACCGCGCAAACGTGTATACGGGGCCATCCTTCGCAAAGGTTATGAATCGCGCAGCCTCTCGTGGCAGGGTCGCGAAGGACCAATGACCCCGCCTTTGAAATGCGCCTTGATATAAACAGGAGTGCACATGCCACTGTATGAGCATGTAATGATCGCGCGTCAGGATCTGTCCAACGCGCAGGCAGAAAGCCTTGTCGAACATTTCGGCACCGTTCTGGCTGACAACGGCGGCAACGTCGTAGACAGCGAGTACTGGGGCGTCAAGACGATGGCTTATAAGATCAACAAGAACCGCAAAGGCCACTATGCCTTTCTGAAAACCGATGCCCCTTCGGGCGCGGTTCAGGAAATGGAACGCCTGATGCGCTTGCATGACGACGTTATGCGCGTTCTGACCATCAAGGTCGACGAGCACAACGAGGGCCCCTCGGTCCAGATGCAAAAGCGCGATGAGCGCGAAGGCCGCCGCGAGCGCCGCTGATCAACGCCTGAGGAAAGGACATAACCCATGGCCGCAAAACCATTTTTCCGCCGCCGCAAGGTCTGCCCGTTCTCGGGTGAGAACGCGCCGAAAATCGACTACAAAGACACCCGTCTGCTGCAGCGCTACATCTCTGAGCGCGGCAAGATCGTACCTTCGCGCATCACCGCCGTTTCGGCGAAAAAGCAGCGTGAACTGGCCCGTGCTATCAAGCGCGCCCGCTTCCTCGCCCTGCTGCCCTACGCCGTGAAGTAAGGAGAGACTGACATGCAAGTTATCCTTCTGGAACGCGTTGCGAAACTGGGTCAGATGGGCGACGTCGTTGACGTCAAGCCCGGCTACGCCCGCAATTTCCTGCTGCCTCAGGGCAAAGCACTGAGCGCATCCGAATCGAACATCGCATCGTTCGAAGCCCAGAAAGCGCAGCTTGAAGCACGCAACCTGGAAACCAAGAAAGAAGCCGAAGCGCTGGCTGAAAAGCTGGACGGTCAGCAGTTCATCGTGATTCGCTCGGCGTCAGATGCCGGCGCTCTGTACGGTTCGGTCACCCCGCGTGACGCCGCAGACGCTGCGACCGACGCAGGCTTCACCGTCGACAAGAAACAGATTGTTCTGATCGCCCCGATCAAGGAACTGGGTCTTCACTCGCTGGCAGTCAAACTGCACCCCGAGGTTGAAGTCGAGATCAAGATGAACGTCGCGCGTTCGGAAGAAGAAGCCGAACTGCAGGCATCAGGTAAATCGATTCAGGAACTGGCTGCTGAAGAAGAAGCCGCCGCTGAATTCGAAATCGCTGAACTCTTTGACGACATCGGCTCGGCCGCGTCGGATGACGATGAGTTGGTTGCCGAAGAAGCTCCGGCTGAAGAAGACGAAGCCAAAGCCTGATCCAGTTGCTTTTACGAATCCAAAGGGCCGCACTTATGTGCGGCCTTTTTTGTTTTCTTATCGCCACCAGCAAGATTTAGCCCGATTGATCGCCGAGACTTGCGGACTGGCGAAGGTTTCATATCATCGCCCTTCGATATCAGGAGCATATATATGACCCCTCTCCTTCGCCGCAGCGTTTTGACCTTGTTGCTCTTTGCGCCACTTGCCGCCTGTGGTGGCCCCAACGCTTCAGGTGGCACCGATACCTTCGACCCGCCCCTCTATCCCAATGAGACGCCGGAACTGCGTGCCTCGATCAACAAATGGGCCGATCACTACGAGGTTCCACGAGAGTTGGTGCACAAACTTGCCATCCGCGAAAGCACACATCGTCCCTGGGCGGTAAACCGCCCCTATTATGGGCTGTTGCAAATCCTGCCTGCGACCGCGCGATCTATGGGCTATGCTGGTAATGCCCAGGGATTGCTGGACGCAGACACAAACTTGGAATTTGCAGGTAAATACCTACGCGGCGCGTGGCTATTGTCGGACGGCGATCAACAGCGCGCTATTTTTCTCTATGCGAAAGGGTACTACCCCGAAGCTAAGAAGAGGGGTATGCTAGTTGAAACCGGTCTAGTTTCCGCCACAAAATAGACGTTATTAATGCGCATTCACCTCGTAAAGTATGCGCATAACCACTCAAACACCCGATAAACTTCGGAATGGGCACCACAAATCTGACATTGACCTAAGCAAAGGACGCCATAAAGATGTGCACCAATGGCACATTTCCCTTTAAAAGGCAGACATTTCCCCTAGCTTCTTGTCATGATGTGGGAAATGTGGTGTCCTTGTTGACGTCAGGGAAGACAGTATCTTTTTTCCTGGAAAAAGGGATCCGCCCGCTCACTCGGGTCTAGCTGGTCGTTGCCGTATGGATATTGTTGATCTCAGCACCCTTCCAGAACAGGATACTCGGTATGACGAGTTCCTGCGCCAAGTCTGTGACAAATACGAAATGGACCATGCCGCTTATGCTGGCATGAACCCTGCCGCAGGAACCATCCACGGCCATGTGACCTATAGCGATGACTGGAAAGCTCATTATCAAGAACAAGGTCTGCATCTGATCGATCCGACGTTGCACATGAGTCAACGTAGCATCGCGCCCGTAGATTGGAGTCGTCTTGAACGGGGCAAAGATTTCCAGCGCGTTTTTCGTGATGCACATGATTTTGGCATTCCAGATCAGGGCATTACGATTCCTGTGCGCGGGCCGTACGGAGATATCGGCCTGCTCAGCGCCGTGCGTGAATGCAGCCGGGAAGAGTGGAAGAAACTGGTGCCCAACGTGATAAGTGACCTGCAATCTTTGGCCGTACACATTCATGACAACGTCATGACGTCGGATACAATCAGCCGAATGCTATACCACCCGACCCTCTCCAGCCGCGAGTTGGAGATTTTGCAATGGGCGGCAGCAGGCAAATCACAGCAGGATATCGGCGATATTCTGTCGATTTCGCACCGTACGGTTGAGGTGCACTTGCGCTCTTCTCGCGAAAAGCTTAATGCACTGACGACTCCGCAGGCCGTCGGTCGCGCCATCGGAATCGGCTTAATCTACCCAGGATAAAGCCAAATCTTGCCAAAATTGGGCTAAAAAAAGCCGATATTACGGGAAACCCCCAATAGATTCGCT
Source organism: Ruegeria sp. G2 (assembly GCF_056533505.1). NCBI lineage: Bacteria > Pseudomonadati > Pseudomonadota > Alphaproteobacteria > Rhodobacterales > Roseobacteraceae > Ruegeria > Ruegeria sp. G2. The sequence continues at coordinate 94,595 of NZ_JBQFON010000005.1, forward strand.
GTGGAAACCGAGTAACGTCTTATCCACAGACAGATCACTCGAAGGGGGTTAACATGATTTTGGTAGTTGATGGGCTGAACAGACATCTGTTCACCGAAGTTCTCGACGATATGTTCGAATTGCGCGCTCGGGTTTTTGGCGGGCGACTTGGTTGGGACGTTAACATCGAAGATGGGAAAGAAATCGATCAATTCGATCATCTGGATCCTGCATATGTAATCGGTCTCGACGATGAGGGGAACGTCGTGGCCGCAGTACGTGCACTCCAAACCACCGGCCCGCACATGCTTTCAGATGTGTTCTCGGATATCTTATGCGGCGAAGCACCAATGCGCAGCGCGACCATGTGGGAATCGACCCGCTTCTGTGTCGATACGCAGCGACTGACCCGAGGGAAAGAGAAAAACTCGGTCTCATATGCGACCTGCGAGTTGATGATCGGATCACTGGAATATTGCCGCAGCGCGGGTATTCAAGACATCATCACCGTCATCGACCCGGTCATGAACCGCGTTCTCAAACGCTCGAACTGTGCGCCCTACGATTATGTTGGCGAAACAGTACCGATGGGCAAAGTGCCGGCGATGGCAGCCTTGTTGGATTGCTCCGAAGAAAGGATTTCGGGCCTTCGAGAATTTGCTGAAATCCACCACGATGTCTTTATCGAAGAAGAAAAGGCATTGGAGTTCTTTGAGGCAAAAAAGGCAGCGGCTGCCAACCCGGCAAACCGCGACCACAAGCCGCTCACCGATCTTGAGAAGTACTTTGTCGAACAGATGAGTGCGGCCAAGACCGAAGTGGAAAGACAGGCAGTGCTGAAACTGATCGAAGCGCTGACCGATACATTCACCCCAGAGCAAAAGACCGCTCTGTTACAGACCCCCCGTGCTTTTGCTCATGAGGCCTGACCCCCTCACCTCATAGTACAAAGCCACCCATGCGGAGCCGTCTAATTTCCAGACGGCTCCGCTTTTTTTGTGGCCCCTGGCTGGGGGGAGGAAGAGGATTATTCCTCTTCCAGTGCCTCAACGGCTTTTTGCAGGTCGTCTTTGCCGACTTCTTTGTCTGCGACCTGAGCCAGCTCGACGATGTAGTCGACAACCTTGTCTTCAAAGATCGGCGCGCGCAATTGCTGCTGCATCTGAGCGTTCTGCTGCACGAACTCAAAGAACTGACGTTCCTGACCTGGGTACTGACGTGCCTGGTTCATGATCGCCTGAGTCATCTCGGCATCGGTGACTTCAACCTCGGCTTTCTGGCCCAGTTCAGCCAGCAACAGGCCCAGACGCACGCGGCGCTCGGCCAGCTTGTTGTGCTCCTCAGTCGGCTCGATCGGATCATGATCGTGGCCTTCAACTTCAGGGTTCTCTTCGTGCCATAACTGATGTGCGATCTGTTTGGCTTCGGCTTCCACCAATGAGGGCGGCAGGTCGAACGAAACTTTCTCATCCAGCACGTCCAATAGCGCGCGCTTCATAACCGCACGCGATGCGCCTGCGTATTCGGCTTCCAGGCGTTCACCAATCTGTTCTTTCAGTGCAGCCAGATCGTCGGCGCCGAATTTCTTGGCCAGTTCGTCGTCAACCTCGGCAGCAACCGGTTCCTTCACCTCTTTGATGGTGCAGGTGAATACGGCGTCTTTACCGGCCAGATGCTCGGCACCGTATTCTTCAGGGAAGGTAACATTCACGTCTTTCTCTTCCTCGGCTTTTACGCCAACCAGCTGCTCTTCAAAGCCAGGGATGAAGCTGTTCGAACCCAGAACCAGCGGGTAATCTTCAGCCGAACCACCTTCGAACTCTTCGCCGTCAACCTTGCCAACAAAGTCGAAAACGATCTGGTCGCCATCCTTGGCTTTGGAACCCTTGCGGCGCGCTTTAAAGTTCTGGGCGGTCTCGGCCAGATTGTTCAGCGCTTCTTCAACGGCTGCGTCATCAGCTTTGACAACCAGCTTCTCCAGCTCGACCGATTTCAGGTCAACCTCTGGAATTTCGGGCAGTGCTTCGTAGGACATAGCAACTTCTACGTCATCGCCTTCTTTCCAGTCCTCGTTGGTCATCTTGACCTCGGGCTGCAGTGCAGGACGCTCGCCGCTGTCCTCAAAGTGCTTATTCATCGCACCGTCGATGGTTTCCTGCATCGCTTCGCCAAGCAGGCGCTGGCCAAACTGCTTCTTCAGCAGTGCCATCGGCACCTTACCTTTACGGAAACCCTTCATTTCGACTTCGGGCTGCGCTTCGGTCAGCTTTTCGTTGACCTTGTTGTCCAGCTCGGCAGCGGTCACAACGATGTTGTACCCGCGTTTCAGACCTTCATTCAGCGTCTCGGTAACCTGCATTATGGTAGTCCCCATAGGATTCGGGGCGCGCAAAACGGGCGCGCCGGGCAAATTTGACGCCTTCTATTTGCCCAGCCGCCCGCGTGCAAGAGGCAAAGGCCTTTTCAGCCCCGTTTTGCCCATATCACAGACGAAAAAACGCCCCGGCGCGGGCCGGAGCGTTTGATCATTACTGAGTTGAGAGCTCAGAACTTCCAGCGGGCGCCCAACACCCAGGCTTCGTTGTTGTCGAACGAAGCGCCATCTTCGAAGTCGTGATTGCGGTATTTCAGGTAGGCATCTGTATTGATGCTGTCGATACGCTGAACGACAGCGATGCCCCAAGCGTCTGTGCTGGACCCGTCATTCACGAAGTCCGAACCCGAATAGTAGTCGATCCCGATACCGGTTTTGCCCCAGGAGACCCACTGATCTTCATACGCGATCTTTCCATAGAAGTAGTTCGGATCAGACGCACCGTCCGCATCATTGTCGCGCGTGCCCGCAGCGACGGTGAAGCTCAACCCACTCTGCAGCAGAACGGACGCGGAACCGATGGTATCCTTGCGATCCCCTGATCCATCGTCAGCCGAACGAACCGAGTAAGCAATGGCTGCAGCAAACTCGACCCCGCCACCGAAGGTGTTGTTGTATCTGAGGCCAACATCATAATAGTCATCGTCATCGCTGCTGGACAGGATGTTCTGACCATATGCCAGCCCAGCGGTGAATCCACTGAACTCGGGTGTATCATAACGAACACGGCCACGACGCGCGCCGTCAAAGTTGCTGCTGGAATCGCCTACGGTGATATCGCTTAGGAAACCGTCAGTGCCGCGATAGAAAAAACCGCCGTTCTCGTCATTAGTGAAAGAATACAGCGCGGTCCCGACATAGGACAGGTCCACTTCGGCGGCACCGTCCGCCACCATGCTGCCCTGACCAGCAGAGAATTTACCCCAGTCACCCGCCAGAGCGAAATCTACATGCCGGATGTCTTCGCGAGTCCAACCGCTGAAATCAGTGCCCAACTGGTTCCACTCGCTTGAATTCGGAAGTCCCAATCCGGTTTCCAGCCGGAATGTGAAATCGTTGTTCCCAAAAGGCTGTAACAGCTCAAGTCCGACCCGGCTATTCGAAAGGTCGTTGTCCAGCACGCGGGTCTCGGTGTCTTCGCCATCATCGACCGAGATCAACGCAGGGTGCAGCTGCCCGTATAGCAACACATAACCACCTGTGTTGTTTTCATATTTAAGTTCGGCGGCGGCAGGTATCGCGGTTGTCGCAGCAAGCACTGCTGCTAAGGAAGTCAGTTTATTATTCACTGTCATGTCATTCACCGTAGATGGTTCTCTAAGTTTGATACTGCTCAAATGCTCACCAGTTCCTGCGGTTCCAATGATATCGGAAACAAGTCCCGCATTCATTGCTTTATCGCCACAGGTATCCGCGTAGAAGGCAAGATTCTGCATTAATTTCAATTCATTGATCGAGTCCCAGAAGCGACTCTAATAACCATGCAAGAAAATTGTGACGCTGATCGTTGCATACTGCAAACAGCCGCTATGCGACTGGCGGGACGCAGCGGCATAAATTCGCCGCTTTGGGCTGTGATCGGCCATTAACCGCCGATCCATTTATACTTCAATCTGTTGCAATACGGCGGGCAACTGCTCGGCTAAATCTTCGGCGATCAAGCCTGGCCCAAATATCCGAGCGCATTCAACATGCAGCCAGGCCGCCGTTTCTGCCGCTTGCATTGGCTCGAACCCACGGGCAAGCAATCCGGTGATGAAGCCGGCCAACGTATCGCCCGATCCGGCCGTTGCAAGCCAAGGGGCCGCCCGGTTGTAATGTGCAGAATTGACCGAGCACCGCCCGTCCAGCGTGGCAATGACCGTGTCAGGCCCTTTCACCAATACACAACATCCAGCTCGCGCCGCAGCCTCACGAGCCGCATCAACCTTAGAGAATGCCGGGCCCTTGGCGGGCACTTCATTCAGCTTTTCTGCGATATCCGGGAACAAACGCGCGAACTCTCCTGTATGCGGCGTCAGCACGCATCTTTCATGCAGCAGTTCTAATAGCGCCACCGGTTCTTCGGCAAACGCTGACAAGGCATCCGCATCCAACACAGTCGGCCGCGCTGCGCTTAGTGCAACCGGCACCAATTCCCGAGATCGCGTTTCCCCCAGGCCCGGTCCAAGGCACAATGCGTTAAACCGCTCATCCTGCAGAGTTTCAAGTAAGTCCCCCGCCCCATCAACCCGCTTCAGCATCAGAGCGGTGATCTGGCTCGCGATCTCCATTTGCGCGGCAGGTGGCGCACCCAGTGTCACCAACCCCGCCCCTATCCGCAGCGCCGCTCGAGCTGCCAAACGTGCGGCCCCGGTTTTGCCGATGCCGCCCGACAGGACAAGCGCATGACCGTGTGAGTATTTATGGCTGTGCTCACTTTTATAGAGATGAGAGCCAGATGGCGCTTCGACAGAAGTTGCTGCCTCAATCCCTCCCTCATCCCGATTCAATCCGATATCTTTCACGACCAGCCGACCGCAATAAGATGGACCCTCGCTCAGAACATGCCCAAGCTTTCGCGCGTGGAATGAAACGGTCAGGGCGGACCGTGCGCAACGGCGACCATGCGGTGCAAAGGCGCCCCCAATAACTTTGCCTGAATCCGAGCAGAGACCTGAAGGCAGATCAATTGCGACTGTTCGTGGTGGTACGATATCGGTTCCACGACCTTGCCTGCGCATTTCCCAAGCGTCTTCCGCATCATCATGCGCCCATAGGTATTCCCACAAAACCGGATCTTCGATTGGTCGCGTCAATCCGGTGCCAAACAATGCATCAATGGAAAGGTCAGGATGCTGAATTTCAGCCTTACCAAAATCAGCCACGCCAAGCGTCCTTCCTTCCCACCGCTCATAGTTCACGCGCGCATCCGGTGGCAATTTGGCAGGGTCACCATAGAGCAACACTTCGACTTGCCACCCCTGCCCTTGCAGCAACCGCGCGACCACAAAGCCGTCTCCGCCATTGTTGCCCGGGCCACTTAATATCAGCGCGCGACCTCTGGATATCGCTAAGTCTGACCATTCCTCAAAAATCGCGGCCACAACGCCTTGTCCTGCGCGCTCCATCAACTCAAGACCCGTCGCCTGCCCAAGACCAATCGCGGTGGTCTCGATGAGGCGTATTTGCTCAGCGGTCAGCAGTTTCGTCATCTCTGGCCCCTCAGGCGATTCAAATTCGATTACTTTTTGTGCACAGCGATCAAAATTTGATCCAATGATCGCTTTCACTGTTTCTGGCAGCCTGCAACACAGCAATCAGATTGCCGCCCAATCTTAGACGTGATCAGTGCCTTCAAGACAACCATGCAAGGTGAGCCGGAATGAAAAAGATCGAAGCGATCATCAAGCCGTTCAAGCTGGACGAAGTGAAAGAAGCGCTGCAGGACGTGGGCGTACAAGGCCTGAGCGTGATCGAGGTCAAGGGCTTTGGACGCCAGAAGGGCCATACTGAACTTTATCGCGGCGCGGAATATGTCGTCGACTTTCTACCCAAAGTAAAAGTCGATGTTGTGCTCGAAGATGATCAGGTTGACGCTGCCATCGAAGCAATCATATCCGCTGCCAAAACAGACAAAATCGGCGATGGCAAAATCTTTGTCTCACCGGTTGAACAAGCTGTTCGCATCCGCACCGGCGAAACCGGTCCAGACGCACTCTAAATTCATCCGAATACAAACATATCTATCAGAAGGACCAAGGGAATGAGCGTAGACGCAGTGCTCAAGACACTCCGCGAAGAAGACGTCGCTTACGTCGATATTCGTTTCACCGACGTGCGCGGCAAGCTGCAGCACGTAACCGTGGACGTTGATCTGGTTGACGAAGACTTCCTGGAGGAAGGTTTCATGTTCGACGGCTCGTCCATTGCGGGCTGGAAGTCGATCGAGAACTCGGACATGAAATTGATTGCCGATACAACCTCAGCTTACATCGATCCGTTCTATGCCGAAAAGACGCTGTGTCTGCACTGCTCGATCGTTGAACCGGACACCGGCGAAGCTTATGGTCGCGATCCGCGTGGCACCGCGCAGAAGGCTGAAGCTTACCTGAAATCCAGCGGAATCGGTGATGCTGCCTATATGGGCCCCGAAGCTGAGTTCTTCTTGTTCGACGACGTTCGTTTTTCGAACAGCATCAATAAGGTATCGTTCGAAGTCGATGCGACCGACGCATCCTGGAACACCGACACTGAATACGAGATGGGCAACATGGGCCATCGTCCTGGCATCAAGGGCGGCTACTTCCCCGTGAACCCGATTGACGAAGCACAGGATCTGCGCTCGGAAATGCTGTCAACCATGAAGCGCCTCGGCATGAAGGTCGACAAACACCACCATGAGGTCGCGTCGTGCCAGCACGAGCTGGGCCTGGTCTTTGACAGCCTGACCAAGCAGGCCGACGAGCTGCAAAAGTACAAATACGTCATCCACAACGTGGCGCACGCCTATGGCAAGTCGGCCACCTTCATGCCCAAGCCGATCTATGGTGATAATGGCACCGGCATGCATGTGAACATGTCGATCTGGAAAGACGGCAAGCCGCTGTTTGCGGGCGACAAATACGCCGACCTGTCGGACGAAGCGCTGTACTTCATCGGTGGTATCCTGAAGCACGCCAAAACCCTGAACGCCTTCACCAACCCGTCGACCAACAGCTACAAGCGTCTGATCCCGGGCTTTGAGGCCCCTGTTCTGCGCGCCTACTCGGCCCGCAACCGCTCGGGCTGTGTGCGTATTCCGTGGACCGAAAGCCCGAAAGCCAAACGGGTTGAGGCTCGCTTCCCCGATCCCGCCGCAAACCCCTACCTGGCGTTTGCTGCGCTGCTGATGGCCGGTCTTGACGGCATCAAGAACAAGATCGATCCGGGCGAAGCCATGGACAAGAACCTGTACGATCTGCCCGCCGAAGAACTGGCCGACATCCCGACCGTTTGCGGATCGCTGCGTGAGGCTCTGGAAGCTCTGGCATCCGATCACGACTTCCTGCTGCAGGGCGACGTGTTCACAAAAGACCAAATCGACGGCTACATCGAATTGAAGATGGAAGAGGTCGAAACATACGAGCACACGCCGCACCCGGTTGAGTACGGCATGTACTACAGCTGTTGATCCAATAGCATATCGGACTGTCATAAGGGCGCCCTTCGGGGCGCCCTTGTTTCGTTTGACGCGATCTTCCAAACTCGCTGAACCAGCACCAAAGGAGGAACGCGCATGCCCGTCGATGCTTCACCTTTTTCAGAGTTCGCAAATCTCGTGACCTCAGAAGCCGAACTCGAACAGATTTGCGGGCACCCCCTGCCTCAGATCATCGACAAAGAACTTCCGGCGCTGGATCAGATGTGCCGTGACTTTATCGCAACCTCACCTTTCTGCCTCATCGCGTCGGCGAACCCGTCCGGCTATCTAGATATTTCTCCACGCGGGGACCCGGCAGGGTTTACATTCATCATTTCTGACACGCTGATCGCCCTGCCCGACCGCCCCGGAAACAAGCGCGTAGATACCTTTCACAACGTTCTGAAGGACCCGCGCGTTAGTTTGATCTTCTTCGTCCCCGGAAAAATGGAAACGCTGCGACTTCGCGGCACCGCAAGGATTTGTGCGGATTCTGAACTGCTTTCTACCATGGATGTTGGAGGTCATGCCCCCAAACTGGCCTTGTTGATCCATGTCGAAACCATCTTTGCGCACTGCCCCAAATGCATCATCCGTTCAAACCTGTGGCAGCCAGAGGAATGGCCGGATTCTTCGCATCTGCCCAATATGAACGCGATGATGGTCAAGCATGCCAAGATCGATAAAACTCCGGACGAGTGGTTCGAAACCCTGAAAACCACAGGTGAACTTGATCTGTATTAAACCGCTTTGCCAGACAGCGATCAAAGCTTAGGCTGAAGTAGTTATTGTGCAATCGGATTTCCTTCATGCTTAGAATTTGCACCAGCGTTGCTATCGCTATTCTCATGCCCTCGATGGCGTTCACGGCCCCATGCGGCAATACCGGTAGCGGATTTGAGGCTTGGAAAGCCGACTTCGCCAAAACAGCCAAGCGTGCTGGGGTGAAAAAGAAAGGTCTGCAGGCATTGGCGCAGACCCAATACGCGACCCGCACCATTGCAGCTGATCGCAATCAAAAAAGCTTCAAATACTCGCTGGACAAGTTCATGAAAATTCGCGGAGCGGATACCATCGTCGCGCAGGGACGTAAGCGTAAGGCGCGCAACCCGCAATTCTATGCTGCTCTGGAGCGCCAATACGGGGTGCCCGCGGGTGTTCTGATTGCCATCCACGGCATGGAAACCGGCTTTGGTAACTTCATGGGCGACAGCCAGGTTGTTTCCGCAATCACAACATTGGCCTATGATTGTCGCCGATCCGAGTTCTTTATCCCGCATGCCATTGGTGCGCTAAAATTGGTCGATCAAGGAAGCGTCACGATGGCGACAAAAGGGGCAAAACATGGCGAGCTGGGTCATACGCAATTTTTGCCTGGCAATGCTTTGACCTATGGCGTGGACGCAACGGGTGATGGTCGGGTCGATTTCTACAACATGACCGACGCCCTTGCCTCAACTGCAAATTTCTTACGTAAGAAAGGGTGGAAGCCAGGACGTGGCTACCAATCCGGCGAGCCGAATTTTGCGGTTATCCAACAGTGGAATGCCGCCACTGTTTATCAGCAATCCATCGCTATTATGGCCGCTCGAATCGACGGTTGAGTCGACCAACTTATCTGGCTCGGCAAATCCGATTTCAGCCACATTCTCGCCACATATATAAAAGAAAACCGCGTTTTTCTTGGTTTCCAAAGTGTAATCAATGATGGAAATCTCTGACTTTTTTGCATTTTCGTCAAAATTTGCACCATTTCGGTTGCTACATTGTTGTGAAGATTATTACGGCAAAGGAACATGCTGTGACTTCGAAGCATATGTACCACGGCGGTCTCCAGTTCGACGGCTCTGCGGATGGCGCACTTGAACGCCTTTGCGATGTCGTATCCACCACACTTGCGGATTATGGCCATCTGGTTGAGCGCAAGACGCTTCTCAGCGCGTCCGAGGCCAGCATCGTCTGCAGCCAGTATCTTGTGCGGCTGACCCTTGATTCAGAATCCAAGGCAGTTGAACACAGCCACCATGAACGGATGGACAAAACTGCGGGTCTCAGAACCAAGGCGCGTCGTGCCGTAGCCCCCCCAGACAACCGGTTGACGATTACAATTTGCCCGGTTTCAAAGCTGCTTGATGATAGCGAAATTTCAGAGTTGATGCTGGTTGTGATGCTTTACCGCATGGTCGATATCTGTACGACCCGGCGGGTTGAATGGTTATCACCCAAAACAGTGCTGACGATTGAACAATTCATGAGCGCGTTCGACTCGATCAGCCCCCGCAATTCCCGAAATCGCAAACAGATTTTCGAAGCGATCAGCGGTCCATTTGCCGGGCTCGACTTGCCCGATCCCAATCCAGTGCAATTGGAAACCAAAACCCAGAGCAAGCCGCGACCAATAAAGCTGAGCGATGACCAACTCCTCAGTATCGCGTTTCGCACTGAAACCGATCCGTCGCCGTCGGCAAACCTTTCTCAGGACAGCGCTGAGGAAACCGATCGCCCAAGCGATATCCTTAGGCTGACTAGTTGGGGCATGACAGGCGCGATTGCCAGCATATCTGCCCCGGTTGCCGTTTCCTTGGCGGCTGTCAATCTGATCCGCGGTGAAGACTTTCGCCTCAACACTCAGGTGTTGGCATTTACAACCGCGATTTTCGGCCTGAACCTTACAAATGCTTTTGGCGAGGTCGCAAACGCCCTAGGCATGTAACCAAACGACCCAAGACCCTCCTTGGAAACCCCGCCATCAGGCGGGGTTTTCCAATTCTAAGACCTGCTCCGCCGCCATCACGTATGTGTGGATGGCAAATACCACCGCGCCTGTTTGTGGTAAACGCAAGAGAGTTTGTCGTTCGCTGCGCAGATACCGGGCGGTGTTTTCGTTCTGTGGCGCACGTCTTTGCGCAATACTGCGTGGCTGGAACAGTTCAGCGTCATGATACCAAAGCGCATTAAACCGCCACAGCGGGCGGTTCGGTTGAATCCCATCAAATAAACGCTGAACCCTACGTGCTATGTTTGCGTCGTAGACATCCACGGGTTCATGAATTCCAGTCAGTGGGCGCATGAATTTTTCGGACAACATCCAGCTTGCAGGAAAGCACAGGATCGCGCCTGTCAGTACATGCTCATCTCCGTGCTTCTGCAATATGCAGAAATCTTCCTGTACCAATTGGCAAAGCGTTTCCAACGGGTGGTCCCGATCAATTTCGACCTTGATCCCGTCTGGCCTAACAACTTGATCGGAAGCATCCGGGTAGGCTTGCCTGAGAACCAATTCAAGCAACTCCTGCGCGGGCTTCGATGCTTCGGGGCTCTGGGCCAGAACATCTAACGTCCGCTCTTCCAACAAATCTGTCCGCCGTTGCATCTGAGCCGCAAAGGCATCGTCCTGGTGCAACCAGTTGTTAGGATCAGCCGGCTTGATCCCAGGTAGCGGGTTTGGGGCAAGCGGATTGTGGGGGATGGAATGCTGCAATATCTCCGTCATAACTGAGGCATAGCATCCCAAACTGGCTTTGCCGGTCAAAAAGCGACTTCTAGACAGTCGCAAACTTTCGAGACGTATCGTCTTTGGCTTTGCAGGCTGGGTTGGCAAGCAGAAAGGCCCGCCCGTGAACACACCCTATCGCGACACCCGTAAGATTGATCCCACCAGGGGCACCACTCTCGGCGATGGAACCCCAAATGACAATGATCGGATCGAAATCGGACCGACACAGCTGGCCTTTGATGAATGGACGGCCGCAGGGCTGAGCCTGCCCAATCTCGAACGGATGCGGGAATACCGCTGGTCGCGATTGACCCAAGCCATTGTGAAACGTGGCTGGGGTGGTGTCTTGTTGTTTGACCCCCTCAACATTCGCTACGCGACCGACAGCACCAATATGCAGCTTTGGAACACTCACAATCCGTTCCGGGCGGTGTTGGTTTGCGCAGATGGCTATATGGTCATCTGGGACTACAAAAACTCTCCTTTCCTGTCGAAATTTAACCCGCTGGTGCGCGAACAACGCTCGGGTGCGGATCTGTTCTATTTCGACCGGGGCGACAAAATCGATATCGCGGCGGATGTGTTCTCGAACGAAGTGCGCGTGTTGATCGAGGAACATGGCGGCGGAAATAAGAGACTTGGTGTAGACAAGATCATGTTGCACGGCCTGCGCGCGCTCGAGGCGCAAGGGTTTCAAATTATGGAGGGGGAAGAGCTCACGGAGAAAACCCGCGCTGTTAAAGGCCCCGACGAAATCGTCGCCATGCGCTGTGCCAGCCACGCCTGTGAAACCGCGGTGGCCGAAATGGAGCGCTTCGCACGTGCCAATGTCGGGGATGGTAAGACCTCTGAGGATGACATCTGGGCTGTTTTACATGCTGAAAATATTCGACGCGGAGGCGAGTGGATCGAAACCCGGCTTCTGGCCTCGGGCCAGCGTACCAATCCATGGTTTCAGGAATGTGGCCCACGTATCACGAGACAGAACGAGATCATCGCATTCGATACCGACCTGATCGGATCATACGGCATTTGCATCGACATTTCGCGCACTTGGTGGATCGGCGATCAAAAGCCACGGCCTGACATGATTTATGCAATGCAGCACGCGCACGAGCATATCATGACCAATATGGAAATGCTGAAACCGGGCGTCATGATCCCGGAACTGACCGCCAATGCCCACCGGCTGGACGACAAGTTCCAGGTACAAAAGTATGGTTGCCTGATGCATGGCGTGGGATTGTGCGATGAATGGCCTTTGGTGGCATATCCAGACAAAGCGGTAGAAGGGGCCTATGACTACCCGCTCGAACCGGGAATGGTGCTGTGCGTCGAAGCGGCAGTCGGTGAGGTAGGTGGCGACTTCTCAATCAAGCTGGAAGATCAGGTGCTGATTACAGAAGACGGCTACGAAAACCTGACCAAGTATCCGTTCGACGCACAGTTGATGGGCGCAAACTAAGCGCTATTTCGACCAGTGAGATCGCCTGACGTTACCGTGCCAATCCTCGGGCGCGGTGATGATCTGTGTTTCCTGGGGCAAGGTGCTCAGTGGCCAGTTTTGCCCAAGCGCGAAACCGATTGCGCCCGTCAGCAGGATCGCAATCAGTACTCCGGGACGAATTGCCGGACTCAGAGGTACAGGTGTCGAATGTGCCATTTTGGTCTCCACAGTGAGTCATTGGAATGACTATTAGTTGGGAGGCGACAGCAAATAAGTAAAATGAATATTTTTACGGCAACACATCACCATTTTTGATTTATTGGGCTCTTTGACGAAAATTGTAAAAGAACTTGGTGCCCAGATAAGATCACTTCCCGATCTCTCACCTTCCCGTGACGCGCCTGACACAAGGGTTGAGCCGCCCGCCCCCAGCGCACAGTATTGTCGAAACCTGACAACCTAGGAATAATCATGCCCACCGAACGCATTACCTTTGCCGGTCACGACGGCAGCCAACTGGCCGCGCGCCTGGATTTGCCAGACGGGCCGGTTCTGGCGACGGCGTTATTTGCACACTGTTTTACCTGCTCGAAAGACATTCCGGCAGCACGGCGAATTTCGGCGCGCTTGGCGGCGATGGGCATCGCGGTCCTGCGGTTCGACTTTACCGGCCTTGGTCACTCGGACGGCGAATTCGCCAATACGACATTCACCTCGAATGTCGAGGACCTGATCAAAGCCGCAGAATATCTTGCGGGCCGTAATATGGTACCGTCGCTTCTGATCGGCCATTCGCTTGGTGGCGCTGCCGTATTGCGAGCACGCGCAGGAATTCCGTCAATCAAAGCCGTGGTAACGCTCGGCGCGCCCGCCGACCCCGGCCATGTGTCCCACCATTTCGAGGCCGCCTTGCCCGAAATCGAATCTCAAGGCAGCGCCGAAGTGTCGTTGGGAGGGCGTCCGTTCCGCATTGGCAAGGCGTTTGTTGAAGATATTTCAGAAACCGCGCTCACTCCGGCCATTGCTGATCTGAAAGCTGCCTTGCTGATCCTGCACGCACCACGCGACAGTACGGTCAGTATTGACAATGCCAGCACCATCTTCATGGCGGCAAAACATCCCAAAAGCTTTGTTACACTCGATAATGCCGACCACCTGATCACGCGTGCGCAAGATGCGGATTATGCGGCTGATGTCATCACCGCCTGGGTTTCCCGCTATGTCAAGCTGTGCCCTCCGGCCCCGCCACCTGGGGCACCGGAAGGTGTCGTCCGCGTGACCGAGGCAGACCCGTCGGGTTTTCTGCAGGACATTCAGTCGGGCCCGCGTCATCACGCGGTCGCGGACGAGCCCGCATCTTATGGTGGTTCGGATCGGGGCATGTCACCTTACGGGTTCGTGTCGTCCGGGTTGGGGGCATGTACCTCGATGACCATTCGCATGTATGCCCGCCGCAAGCGATGGCCGCTGACAGGTATCACGGTCGATGTCTGTCATGATAAAGTTCACGCGCAGGATGCCGGGCTTGCTAGCGAAGGCAAGGTCGATCAGTTTCGCCGTAAAATTCGGCTGGAGGGCCCGCTGGACGCGGATCAGAAGGCCAAGCTGCTGGAGATTGCCGACAAATGTCCTGTTCACAGAACTCTTGAAGGCTCGGCCCATATCACGACTGAACTTCTGCAGTAAATTGCGGTTGGATCAGGGCGCTTTCCAATCTGTCGAGTGCGTCTCTCGGCGTCTGGTAGCGCCAAGACCGCGCTTGACCCCACCGACAACAGAGATCGAATAGACGCATCCCCTCTGATCGAACGAAATCTCCATAAGGGCGTCGCGGATATCCTTTCCAAACGGTCCGCGTGGATGAGCGGCAAATCCAAAGTCGCCCATATCATCTTCGATCTCGTCCATAATATCTTCGGGTATGGCCCTGGCATTCAGGTTTATGCGAAACGGGTTCGGCAGACCGATATTGGGCACAATCAGGATACCGCAGAACGCGGCTGCAAAGGCTCTTAGCTGTTCTTAAGTCAGCATCGTCGACTCCTTTTGGCAAAGGTCGAGCGGGCTGTGACATTCGATGCGGTTGTTATTACGGAACTTCTAAATCAAGCCCGCCCAATTTGCACTCTATCACGGATTTGCAATTCGCATAATCTGTGGGGCCTAACGTACCAATCCCCGATCGGGTCGGGGCTGACCAATCTGCCCCGAGTTCTTCAGCGACGTCTTGGAGACGGCCGATGGATCGGCGGCCGCGCCGCCGGGGGGCGCGCCACTGGGGGATGCGGGCGCGAAGGTGGTTTGGCGACTGGAGGTTTGGGCCGCTGCGGCGGGTTCGGGCGCACCGGGCGGTCAGGCCTGTCGGGTCTGTCGGGCCGATCAATATCCACGTCCACGTCTACATCGTGATCGTGGTAATAGTCATTCCACAGCATCGAATCGTAAAATGGGTCATAGCCGACGCCATACCCTACCCCGACCGTTACGCCATCGCAGGCTGACAATGTGAAGGTTGCAGCCCCCAGTCCCAGCGCCAAAACTGAGCGTTTTATCACTTTGCGTGTCATCCAGGCCTCCTTACTGCAAAGACCGGAACGACGCGAAAACGGCGTTCAAGGCATCAACATAAGACGGGTCGGCCCCGTCCCGCAGGATCGCAACCCCAATGGCCACACGGTCGCGCGGCAGGTCGATCACGGTGGCGGTAAAGTTCACTCCGCGCCCATCTCGATTGCCGGTGCCTCGAATAACCTGGGCAGGCCGCCCACCAATCCTTGTATCGCTCGTACTGGTCACGGTCGGGTCTTTGACGAGGAATTTGTCGATATCCTCAAGATAGCGCAGCCCGCCCTGAATGCTTGAAACCCGCGATGGTGAGACGAACCCCATCCAGACATTATCGTCAGTCACCGGTCTGATCCCCATGACGCGCGAAACCGCACGGGCATCGCCCAGATTGGTATCCTCGATCTCACGCGGGCCACCGGTGCGCAATGTCCAGAAGTCGGGAACCTCAAAGCGGAACAGGGCGCGCCCTTCATCGGTGTAGGTCACCGGTGTGTCGGCTTGCACAGGCGTTACAGCCAACCAAGTCACGGCACTTGCAGCAAGCGCCAAGCTTAACAAAATACGCATATCTCAATAACCTGATCAGTTTTCTGGTCTCAGGTTGCCCACGCAGATTGACTTTGTCCAGTATCCTATTCTGCAGACAATAAAAAACCCGCGCCCGGAAAGCTCCGAACGCGGGTGTGTCTTGCGCAAGAGCGCGCTATCAGGTGCGTGCGTCGCCCAGCAGTTTCCACAGACCGGGGATCAGCAGAGCGGCCAGCGCCAGCTTGATCGCATCACCCAGAAGGAACGGTGTCAGGCCCCATTCCAGGATCGGCTTGTCCCAGCCATACAGTTGACCCAGCCACAACAGGCCCGGCACGTAGATCAGCACATTGGCCAGTACCAACGCCAGCGCCAGCTTGCCAACCGAGCGATCCCAGCCGCGCGCGGCCAGTGCACCCAGCAGAATGGTCGCCATCAGGTAACCGACCAGATAGCCGCCGGTGCCACCCATCATGTAGGTCAGGCCATATTTTTCGGCCGAGGAACCTGCAAACACGTCAAAGCCAAGTGCACCGATCAGCAGGTAACCCAGCATCGTGATCAGGCCAAGGCGCGCGCCGTAGGCGGTGCCGATGGTCAGAACAGCGAATGTGCCCATGGTGATTGGAACCGGCCACATTGGCACTTTGATTTTGGCAGCAACAGCCAGAGCAACGATACCCAGGGCAACCAAAGCCACCTGCTTGACGCGCAGCGCCGTCCCCTCACGCGGGCCAAAAGCATTGGCCAGTACGTTTGCGTTCATCTCATTTCTCCACATTCGGACTTATTTGCACCTGCAGCAATGCCCGTTCCGGGCCGTTGCTGCAAGATGATTACGCTATCGCAGAGCGTATTTGGTCTCCATTTCATAGGATTTTCGCGGTCCGGACACTTTCCAACGGACAGTCCAGCGCGGCCATCCCGAGAAATCATATAATGCATCATAGCTGTCTGGCGGGCAATCGTGGTGGTCCTCGGCGCGTGTCTGGCCCAGCTTGAGCGCGTGAAAAAACCGGTCGTCGTCGAAGTGAATGGCGATCTGATCCCCAGCATCACGCCAAAGGTATCGACGCGTTCCCGTCATTGCAGGCTGCCCCGGGATGCGAAGCGTGACCGTCTCGTCATACACCAACCCCAGCGCATCTTGCTGCAACTCTGCCTGACCATCCGCCTGAATGATATGGCCCGCGCGCTCATCCCGGATGAGGCGTGTCAGGCTCCAAACCCCGTGGAAATCCGCAATATTCCTGGGTAGGTTCACTTTACAAAGGTTCCGTCAGTCGTATTGCCTGCATCATCTACAAATCGGATCGTATCTCCGCTTTGCTCGACATCGTAGCAAGCCCAGATATCAGATGGCGGCCAGACCGAACAATATCGATCCTCACGCACAGCCCAGCGCCCCGCGCTTGGGCGACCTGAAAAGTACTGCGTGTGCATGCTGTCATCGAAGGTCTGGCTGATACCCTCACCGTAGTCGAGTTTCTTGCCCATGAGCGCCATCAGTATTTCATCCGCTGTCAGCCGCCGAAACTCCTCGGCGGATAAAATTCCCGGCCAAAGCAATAAAATCAGGGCAAACCGTCTCATCCCAGCACTCGCGCCTTGTTCCTTGGTCAATGCGCGGCTAAACCCCGCGCCAACGCCTCATCCCAATCACAAAAAGGTGCTGCCGCCAATGATTCCCCGCTATTCCCGCCCCGAGATGGTCGCCATCTGGTCGCCCGAGAGCAAGTTCCGCATCTGGTACGAGATCGAGGCCCATGCCTGCGACGCCATGGCCGATCTGGGCGTGATCCCGCGTGAAAACGCCGAGGCGGTGTGGAAAGCCAAGGACGTGGAATTCGACGTTGCCCGCATCGACGAGATTGAGGCCGTCACCAAACATGACGTCATCGCCTTCCTGACCCACCTGGCCGAACATGTAGGCAGCGAAGAGGCCCGTTTCGTGCATCAGGGCATGACTTCCTCCGACGTGTTGGACACCTGCCTTAACGTGCAGCTCACCCGTGCCGCTGACATCTTGATCGCTGACCTCGAAGGTCTGCTGGCCGCCCTCAAGCGCCGCGCTATCGAGCACAAGAACACCATCCGCATCGGTCGCAGCCACGGCATCCATGCCGAACCCACCACCATGGGCCTGACCTTCGCGCGTTTCTATGCCGAGATGGACCGCAACCTGTCCCGCATGCGCGACGCCCGCGCAGAAATCGCCACCGGCGCGATCAGCGGCGCAGTCGGCACCTTCGCCAACATCGACCCGCAGGTCGAAGAGCATGTCTGCGACAAACTGGGTCTGGTGCCCGAGCCGATCAGCACGCAGGTCATCCCGCGCGACCGTCACGCGGCCTTCTTTGCAACGCTGGGCGTGATCGCCAGCAGCATCGAAAACATCGCTATCGAAATCCGCCACATGCAGCGGACCGAAGTGCTGGAGGGGGCCGAGTTTTTCTCGATGGGCCAAAAGGGCTCGTCGGCCATGCCGCACAAGAAGAACCCTGTGCTGACCGAGAACCTGACCGGTCTGGCCCGTATGGTGCGTGCTGCCGTGGTCCCGGCGATGGAGAACGTGGCGCTGTGGCATGAGCGCGATATTTCGCACTCCTCGGTCGAACGCATGATCGGGCCGGACGCCACCATCACTCTGGATTTTGCCCTTGCCCGCCTGACAGGGGTGATCGACAAGATGCTGATCTTCCCCGAGAACATGCTTGAAAACATGAACAAGTTCCCCGGCCTTGTGATGAGCCAGCGAGTGCTGCTGGCGCTGACACAAGCAGGTGTGAGCCGCGAGGATGCTTATGCGATGGTTCAGCGCAATGCCCTCAAGGTTTGGGAACATCGCACCGACTTCAAAGAGGAACTTCTGGCCGACGCCGATGTCACCGCCGCGCTGAGCCCGGAAGAGATCGAAGAGAAATTCGATCTCGGCTATCACACCAAACACGTAGATACGATTTTCGCGCGCGTGTTCGGCGAATAAGCCCGAACCGGATTTAGGCAAGGCCCGGCCTGATTGTTCAGGACGGGCCTTGTTTCTTTGCCAGATTGGCAAAACTCGGTTAATCTGCTGGCATCTTTTCCGCGAAAGGAAAACACGATGCTAAGAACTGCTCTATGTGCAATTGCTTTGATTTGCGCAGGCACCGCCGGGCTTGCTTGCAGCGGTCATGCAAAGCAAACCCAGTCCTGTGCGGAAGGCACGACATGGGATAGCGAAAGCCAAAGCTGCATGAAAATCGTCAACAGCTGACATTTTTATTTCCTGCTTGTGAATAAAAGCGATCGGTCAATCGTTAGCTTTTTTGTAGATCACGCTATGATTGTAACAAGTCACTTTGACAACGGAGTAGGAACATGCGTCTCGTACTAGCCTCGGCCATCGCTCTTCAGGCCTTTACCTTCGCACCCATGGCAATTGCTGCGGGTGGTGGTGATAGCAGCCCACCCAAGCCGACAAATACCACCAAGAAGTGCCTGTTTGGTCGGGTTTACGACGAGTCTGCAGGGCGCTGTGTTAAACCAGACAAATCCAAGTTCTCCGACGATCAGTTGTATGACGCCGTACGTGAGTTGGCCTATGACGGGCAATATGAGAACGCGCAGGGCATTCTGCGTATCATGAACCAAGGTGACGATCGGGTGCAGACCTATTGGGGCTTCACCTATCGCAAAATGGGTGAGTTGGAACTGGCCAACACCTTCTATCAGAAAGCCATCGAAACCAACCCTGATAACATCCTCGCCCGTAGCTATATGGGTCAGGGCTTTGTCGCCGAAGGAAAGACCGAACTGGCCATAGCGCAATGGCGCGAGATCAAGGCGCGCGGCGGTGAAGGTACTTGGGCCGAAGCATCGCTGCGCGAGGCTATTAGCACCGGGCTGACCTATAGCTACTGAGTTTCAGGGTTTCTTTACCTGAGTCCACCTAATCTACCTGTAACGCAATATTGGCAATGCAGGCAGATGCAGGATACGAACCTAATGGTACAGATGTCGCCGGGTGCTCAGGCCTCGGCGACCGACCAAGAGAACGACGCCCCACGCGTCGTGCCTCGCAATCTCAGCAATCGGGAAAAGGCTGCAGTTGTTGTACGGCTTCTTCTAAACGAAGGCGCGGATATCCCGCTTGAGGAACTGCCTGACCTGCTGCAGGAGCAGTTGACCCATCAACTGGGTCAAATGGGACTGGTTGACCGAGTGACGCTCGCCGCTGTCGCACAGGAATTTGCCGATGCGCTTGATGGTGTCGGTCTCTCATTTCCACATGGGTTGGCGGGCGCTCTGGATGCCGTGAATGGCAAAATTGCACCGGCCACTGCTGCCCGGTTGCGCAAGGTGGCGGGGGTACGCCAGATCGGTGACCCATGGCAACGCTTGCGCGAGGTATCCGCAGAAGATCTGGCCGAGATGGCCAGAGCGGAAAGCACAGAGGTGGCAGCTGTTATGCTGTCAAAACTCGAAACCGCCAAGGCCGCCCAGTTGCTGGGCCACCTGCCCGGCCCCACGGCGCGGCGGATAACCTATGCGGTATCGAAAACGGCCAACGTGACGCCTGAGGCGGTTGAGCGGATTGGTTGGTCCTTGGCTGCTCAATTGGATCAACGACCCGAGCCCGCCTTTCGGGATGGACCGGGTGAGCGTGTGGGCGCGATCCTCAACCAGTCCGCTGCGGCGACGCGTGATGGTTTGCTGACCGCGCTGGATGAAGAAGACGCCGATTTTGCCAATACCGTCCGGCAATCGATCTTCATCTTTTCGCACGTGCCCTCCCGTATCCAATCCCGTGATATTCCTGCGATTCTGCGCGGCGTGGACCAACCTGTTCTTTTCACCGCACTTGCCGGGGCCAGCACCGACGAAGACCTTGCAACGGTCGAGTTCTTTTTGGCAAACATGTCCTCTCGCATGGCAGACAATCTGCGTGAAGAAATGGCCGAACGTGGCAAGGTCAAACAATCCGATACCGAGGATGCGATGTCTCAGGTCGTCGCCGCCATTCGCGCCCTTCTGGACGAAGGCGCGATTACACTTGTCGAAACGGAAGAGGCTGAAGAATAATCTGGCCCGGCGCGGCTACTTGTGATCGCACGATGAGGACTGTATGTCTGAGCGCGCAGTTCACAACACTCAGGTGTCCTTCCCCATGCCCGTCGAAAAGTCGGAACTGAGCCGCTTTGAGCTTGGAAAATACTACATCGCCAACTTGTTTCTGACCGGTGTGATCGGCTGTATGCGCCTGCTGCCATACGAGCGCCGTATCGGCGCAATGGGAGCAATTGTTCGCTGGCTTGCGCCTTTGGTTGGTTTCCGGACCCGTGTGCGCCGCAACCTGAAACTCACCTGCCCCGACTTAACCGAGGCCGAGGTCAAGCGAATCTGCCGCGCCGTGCCTGACAATGCTGGACGCGCGATCATGGAGCACTTTTCGGCCGATGGTTTCATTGATCGGCAAAGCAAGGCCAAAGTTTCTGGATCGGGTGTCCAGGCGTTTGATACCGCCGTCGCCGAGGGACGTCCGGTGATGATGATCACTGCGCATTTTGGTCATTATCTGGCAGCGCGCGTCGCTTTGCAGGCCCGCAGCGGTCGACCCATCGGCTGCCTTTATCGCCGCATGGCTAACCCGTACTTCAACGACATGTATGTCGAAGCATTCCATCAGACTGGTTCCCCCATGTTCGAACAGGGGCGCCGGGGCATGGTTGAGATGGTCAGGTCGCTCAAAAGCGGAGGTATTATCGCCATCGTATCCGATCTGCATGCGCATGGCGGCGAAGAGTTGACCTTTTTCGGCAAACCCGCCGTGACTTCGGTGCTGAACGCGGAACTTGCGATCAAGTACAAGGCTGTACTGATCCCCTGCTATGCGGTGCGCCAACCCAATGGGATCGATTTTGAGATCGTTCTGCATGATCCGGTCCTCCATACCGATCCCAAGACCATGACCCAGTTCACGAATGACGATCTGGAAGCGATGGTGCGTCAACATATGGGGCAATGGTTCTGGATTCACCGCCGCTGGAAGGCCTGGCGTGGACTAGGCGTTCAACCCAAAGATATGCCTTGATTACTCGACTCTTGCCGCAGCGACGATCGCACCATGCTCTGTACGTTGGATCAGAACTACCGCCGGTAAATCCGATGACAGCGACGCAGTGAAGCTCTTCGGTGTTTGGCCATCCCAGTGACCGGCCACCTGCCAGTTCTCAACCACATTCGCATAATCCAGTTCGTGCCCAGCCAGTTCTCCGCGCCGGATTGAGGCGTGACGCATCGGCGAATACTGCACGACCCGCACATCATAGGTTTCACCTTCCGCCAACTCGACCGGGACAACGTCCACAGTCACGTCGTTAGCCGTACGCGTGGCGCTAACCTCGGCTTGGGGCGCTGCGGTCAGGTGCGCGTCGATCAATCGGTTCAGTTCAAATGACTTGGCCCCAACCACGTCCTGCTGACCGTTCACAACCATCTGAGGTGTATAAATCATCGTCCGCCCACCTTCGCGCGCATAGGCTCTCTGACGCTCCGTATGGTCGGGATCGGCATATTCGTCTTTCCACCCGATGTAGTCCCAATAGTCGACATGCAGCGCGAGTCCGATCACATCATCTCGCTTGGCCAGTTCATGCATGATCCGGTCTGCAGGCGGGCAGGATGAGCAACCTTGTGACGTGAACAATTCGACCACCACCGGATCGTCTTGCGCCTCAGCCGAGACAGCAAGAAAGAGCGAAACAAACGCGGATGCGGTGGCCGATCTGAGCATGGGTTCTCTCGATTTTTTGTGAGCACCAACAAGCATTAGATCGAAACTGAAAAAACTGCCAATCAAGGTTTCTTGAGACCGAAACCTTCAATCTTCGGCAAAATGTGTGCAATGGTATACAATTTTATATGTATGTGAGCCGTTGCACCTTGAAACAACGCGTGCCGTGATGCAGATAAGCCATAGCGAACTCTAGTATCCAAATCATTCGAGAGGGAGGCCAAAGATGCCCATCAAGGTCGGACAGGACACAGCCCAAACACGCCGCAGTCTGAACGTGAATGGTAAATCCATTTCCTATTACTCGATTCCAGCTGCTCAAGAAGCAGGCCTGGGTGATTTCTCGAACCTGCCTGCCGCGCTGAAAGTGGTGTTGGAAAATATGCTGCGGTTCGAGGATGACGGGTTCTCGGTATCCGTAGAAGACATCAAGGCCTTCGCCGAATGGGGCGCAAATGGCGGCAAGAACCCGCGCGAGATTGCTTATCGCCCTGCCCGCGTGCTGATGCAGGACTTTACTGGCGTCCCGGCTGTGGTTGATCTGGCAGCGATGCGCGACGGCATCAAGGCACTGGGTGGTGACGCCCAGAAAATTAACCCACTCAACCCGGTTGATCTGGTCATCGACCACTCGGTCATGATCGACGAGTTCGGGAACCCGCGCGCGTTTCAGATGAACGTGGATCGCGAGTATGAGCGCAATATGGAGCGTTACCAGTTCCTCAAATGGGGTCAGGGTGCGTTCAATAACTTCCGCGTTGTGCCCCCCGGCACCGGCATTTGCCATCAGGTGAACCTTGAATATCTGGCCCAGACCGTCTGGACCGATACGGACCAGAGCGGCGAAGAAGTCGCCTATCCCGACACGCTTGTCGGTACCGACAGCCATACCACCATGGTCAACGGTATGGCGGTTCTTGGTTGGGGCGTCGGCGGGATCGAGGCCGAGGCCGCGATGCTAGGTCAGCCGATCTCGATGCTGATCCCCGAGGTTGTGGGCTTTGAACTGACGGGCTCGATGGTCGAAGGCACGACCGGCACAGACCTTGTTCTGAAGGTCGTTGAGATGCTGCGCGAGAAAGGTGTGGTTGGCAAATTCGTCGAGTTCTATGGTGAAGGACTGGACCGGCTGCCACTGGCCGACCGCGCCACCATCGCCAATATGGCCCCCGAATACGGCGCGACCTGTGGGTTCTTCCCCATCGACGGCGAAACCCTGCGCTACATGCGCAATACCGGGCGCGATGAGGATCGATTGGCATTGGTCGAAGCCTATGCCAAGGAAAACGGGTTCTGGCGGGATGAGAACTATTCGCCGATCTACACCGACACCCTGTCGCTGGATATGGGCACGATCGTTCCCGCGATCTCGGGCCCGAAACGTCCGCAGGATTATGTCGCGCTGACCGACGCCAAAGCCGCTTTCACCAAGGAAATGGCAGAAACCTTCAAGCGCCCAATGGGCAAACAGGTCGAAGTCAAAAGTGAAGAATATGGAATGGAGTCCGGCAAGGTCGTGATCGCCTCGATCACCTCCTGCACCAACACGTCGAACCCCTATGTCATGATTGGCGCAGGTCTGGTGGCGAAGAAAGCGCATGAGCTGGGCCTGAACCGGCAGCCTTGGGTCAAAACCTCGCTGGCCCCCGGTTCGCAAGTGGTGTCCGAGTATCTTGAAGCCGCTGGTCTACAGGAACATCTGGACGCGATCGGCTTTAACCTTGTGGGCTATGGCTGCACCACCTGTATCGGTAACTCTGGCCCGATCCAGAGAGAAATCAGCGAAGCGATTGCCGAGGGCGATCTGGTCGCAACCTCAGTCCTGTCGGGGAACCGGAACTTTGAAGGTCGCATTTCGCCTGATGTCCGCGCCAACTATCTGGCCTCACCGCCGCTGGTTGTCGTTTATGCATTGGCGGGCACCATGGATATCGACCTGACATCCGAGCCAATCGGCAAGGACAAGGATGGCAACGATGTCTTCATGAAAGATCTCTGGCCGAGCCAGAAGGAAATCGCCGATCTCGTGCAGGAAACCGTGACGCGCGAGGCGTTCCAGTCCAAATATGCCGACGTTTTCAAAGGCGACGAGAAATGGCAGTCGGTTGAAACCACCGATGCCGAAACCTACGACTGGCCACCTGCTTCGACCTACATCCAGAACCCGCCCTATTTCCAGGGCATGGGACATGAACCCGGTACGATTTCGAATATCGACGGCGCGAAGGTGCTGGCCGTTCTGGGCGACATGGTGACCACCGACCACATCTCACCCGCTGGGTCCTTTGCCACGACAACTCCGGCTGGTAAGTATCTGATTGAGCGGCAGGTTCAGCCGCGTGAATTCAATTCCTATGGCTCGCGCCGTGGCAACCACGAGGTCATGATGCGCGGCACCTTCGCCAATATCCGCATCAAGAACGAGATGCTGGACGGTGTTGAAGGCGGCTATACAAAAGGCCCCGATGGCGAGCAGACATCGATCTACGACGCCTCGATGGCCTATCAAGCCGATGGTACGCCGCTGGTTGTCTTTGGCGGCGAGCAATACGGCGCGGGGTCTTCGCGCGACTGGGCGGCCAAAGGGACCGCTTTGTTGGGTGTCAAAGCCGTGATCGCAGAGAGCTTTGAGCGTATCCACCGCTCAAACCTCGTCGGAATGGGTGTGATCCCGTTCGAATTCACAGGCGACGACAACCGCAAGTCGCTGGGTCTGAAAGGGGATGAAACCGTCTCGATCGACGGGTTGGATACCATTGAACCGCTGCAAGAAGTTCCCTGCACCATCGTCTACGGCGATAGCACAGAGAAGACCATCAACCTGAAGTGCCGCATCGATACCGCACCCGAAATCGAGTACATCGAAAACGGCGGCGTGCTGCAATATGTATTGCGCAACCTCGCAAAATCTTCGTAACGCAATAGCTTACAACCTAATCTTAACCCCCGGCCCAGCGCCGGGGGTTTTGTTTTCTGGCCATTCATTCAAAAATCTGAAACTGTTGGGCGAAAGCACATCTGGAACCCAATCACTATGAAAAAACCTAACGCCTTGCTGGTTTGCTCGCTCAGCGTCATCTCGGTGATCGGGATATGGGGCGTGATCGATATCCAAAGCCTGGTGACTTGGGCCAACGGCATCGTGCAGCAAACCTTCCACAGCCGTGGCTGGTTCGTGATGCTTGCGGCCTCGGGCATGTTGATCGGTTGTTTGGTTCTGGCATTTTCGCCCTATGGCAACATTCGTTTGGGCCGGGATGATGAAGAGCCCGAGTTCTCGACCGCCACTTGGATCTCAATGCTGTTCTCGGCCGGAATGGGTGTCGGATTGCTGTTCTGGGCCGTCGCCGAACCTCTGACCCATTTCAACTTCATCTCAGGCATGGCCCCTGACTATGTCGCCGCGCAGCAGGCGATGCTGGCGACGAACTTCCACTGGGGGCTGCACGCCTGGGCGATTTACGGCTCAACCGCGCTGACCATCGCTTATTTCAGCTTTCGGCGCGGGACAGGCATGATGGTCAGCGCCCCGATCAAAAGCCTGTTCCCCGGAGAACGCTGGGCCGAGCGTGTCGGTTGGCTGTCTGACTTCATGGCCATCGTCGCAATCGCCATCGGAGTCGGCGGCTCCATGGCCATGGGCGTGTTTCAGGTTGCGGACGGGATCGCGGTTCTAGGTGGTCGGGAAACGGTTGGTGCCCTTCTGATCGGCGTTGTTTTCCTGACGATGGTCGCAGCCTATATCCCTGCTCTGTTGATTGACCTTGGCCAAGGCATGGCGCGTTTGTCGAATGCAGCAATGCTGATCGCGATCTGCCTTGTGGCCTATACGGTGGTCCTCGGCCCCACAGAGTATCTGTTGAACACTGTGGTTCAGGGGTTCGGCGATTACGTCACCAATGTCATCCCTCGGGGCTTTCAGACCTTCACGTTCTTTGGCGATGACGTCACCAAATGGTTCAGCGACTGGACCCTGACCTACATGGTCTGGTGGATCGCCTGGGGGCCATTTGTCGGCGTGTTCGTCGCGCGCATCTCTCGCGGTCGCACGATCCGAGAATTCGTGACCGGAGTGCTCTTCGCACCCACACTGTTCTCGATCCTCTGGTTCGGCGCCTTTGGCGGCATCGGTCTGTTTGAGGCGCTCAACGGTGCCGGAGAATTGCTGGCCTATACGCAAACAAACATCGAGCGTGTGACGTTCGCCCTGCTCGACCGTTTACCCTTGTCGCTGATCACAACACTCGCAACTGTAGCAGCGGCGTTTCTGTTCATCGTAACCAGCGTTGTCAGCGCGGCTTTTGTGCTGGGTACATTCTCGACCGAGGGGGACGAGAACCCGCCCCCGCGCGTGCGCCTGATCTGGGGTGCATTGCTGGGCCTGTTGAGCGTCGCGATGATCCTGTCCGGCTCGGTGGACTCGGTCAAAGTCCTGATCTCACTCGGGGCGTTGCCCTTTGTGTTTATCTCGGTTCTGCTGATGGTCTGCCTGTTCCGTGGGCTGCGAGAAGAGGGGCTAAGCCATGCTGATCGGTGATCTGACAGATACCCTTATGAATCTGACCACCTTTGCATTCATCGGCGCGATGATCTGGATTTTGGTCCGCAAGTAACCGCTTGAAACTCGGCCCTTTTACCGATTTTCTGCGACTATGGAAAAAGTCGCATTGATAACCGGCGGCGCGCGCGGCATTGGGCGCGCGATCGTCGAAGACCTGGGCCGTGATCACCGCGTCGCGTTTACGTGGCTGTCGAGCGAACCGATGCCAGATCTTTTGGGCGGGGATAAACTGGCCATACGTTCCGACCTGTCCGCGCCAGATCAGCCTGCCAACGTGATCGAACAGGTAGTGCAGCACTTTGGGCGGCTTGATGTGATCGTCAATAACGCCGGTCTGGTGAAATCTACGCCGAAAGAAGAATTTCAGGCCGAGAACCATCGCGCCATTCTGGACCTTAACCTACTGGCTCCAGCCGCGTTGTTAACCGCCGCGCTTCCACATCTAAAACGCGATGCCTCAATCGTCAGCATCTCATCAATGAACGCGGTCCTGCCCCCCCGAGACGCAGTGACCTATGGCGCAAGTAAAGCGGCCTTGAACCTGTGGACCCGCGCCATGGCCAAAGAGCTTGGGCCCGAGGGGATACGTGTCAACGCAGTGGCGCCAGGCGCGATTAACATTCCCGAAGCACCTCGGTCAGAGGAACTGACTGCTCTGTTTGTCAACGACACCGCCTTAGGACGCGCGGGAAAGCCCGATGATATCGCCAAGGCTGTTAGATTCTTGGCCTCAGATGCCGCGTCGTTTATCACCGGCGAGGTGTTAACCGTTACGGGTGGCTATCGCTTATGAGCCGCCCGCAGCTTTCTCAAGCGCCGGGCGGATTGTGCTTTCGATCACCCGCTGCGTAATCGGCCCGGCCCAGCGCAGAATAATCGTGCCCTCACCATCGACCACATAAGTCTCGGGCACGCCGTAGACGCCCCAATCCAGCCCCATACGGCCCTGTTCATCCCGTCCGATCCCGGCGTATGGATCACCCAGCTCGGTCAGAAAAGCCTCGGCATTGTCCAGTTGGTCTTTGTAGTTGATGCCGTAAACTGGAATACCCTCGTCGGACAAAGCCTGCAGGTTGGGGTGTTCGACGCGGCACGGGGCGCACCAACTGGCCCAGTAGTTGACCAGCTTGACCTCACCATCACGCAGGGTGGCATCGTCGAAACCGGGTTTACCCGCGAATTCTGTCAGAACGACGGGCGGAGCAGGCTGCCCTTCGCGCGCCGAAGGCAAGGCGTTGGGATCGTCGCGGAACATGCCAATGCCAGCAAGCACAGCGAAGGCTCCGAAAATCAGAGGAGGCGCGATCATCAGGGGCGAAAACTTAGCCATTGCGCGACATCCTCTGTTCGACTTTCTCCATCTCAGCCCGCACCTTGCGGCCTCGGATCACACTGAATCCCACCAGCGCAATCAGAAGCCCGATTGACACAACATAGGACCACAAAACAGTATCGGCATATTTTCCAAGATCAGGGATCATCCGTTCACCCTTTCCCGCGCCATCAGCGCCTTGGTTCGACGGGCTCGGATTTCGGTGCCCGTGCGATAGAAGACCAGCGCGATAAACAGAAGCACAAAGCCGATGATACACAGGAGCAGCGGATAGAAGTAGATGTTGCTAACCTTCTCCTCGGTGTCCGTACCTGTGATTGCCCCTGCACGCATCACGGAAGCCCCCTGATGCAGCCCCTGATTCCAGAAATTCACCGCATACCGGCTGAGGAATGCAAAGACCGAGCCCACCAGGCAAAGGACCGAGGTCAGATCAGCCGCGGTGTCCGGATCTTCGATCGCCTCCCATAGCGCGACATAACCTAAATAAAACAGGAACAGAATCAGGAACGAGGTCAGGCGCGGATCCCAGGCCCACCATGTGCCCCACATGGGCTGACCCCAGATCGCTCCGGTGGCCAATGCGATCAGCGTCATCACGATGCCGATGGGCGCAGCGGCACGGGCGGCCAGCGCACTGACATGGTGGCGACGCACCAGCCAGACGAGCGAGGTTGCCAGCATCATGATCCAGCAATTGATCGCCATCAGCGCGGCAGGCACGTGCAGGTAGATGATCTTTACGGTCGAGCCTTGTTTGTAGTCATCAGGGGTAAAGAAGAAACCCCAGATCAATCCTACGACCAGACACAGACCTGCACCGATCCAGAAGAACGGAAGAACCAGCTCGCTGATGGCGAGGAACTTGCGCGGGTTGGCGTATTCCCAAAGGGCGTTGGCTTTGGCTGCGATTGTCATGGGCCCTATCTAGTCCGAGTCGGCGTGGTTCTCAATTGACCTCAGTCAAGCTTTGTTGCCATCACCTAAGATTGATGCGCAAAACCGCTGCGCTGGCAAAGGGTAAAAGTGCGACCGTAGCGGCGGTAATCCCTGCCAGCATAAGCAGGGGCGTTTGCGTCTCCATACCTGTCGCACCGCGTCGGGCAACCTCGGCCCCGAAGATCAATGTCGGCACGTAAAGCGGTAAAACCAGAAGCGAAAGGAGCAGACCGCCCCGTTTCAGGCCCACTGTGAGGGCTGCGCCGAAAGTGCCGATAACGCTCATCGCCGGGGTGCCAAGCAGCAGTGAGATCACCAGCCACGAAAACCCAGGTACAGGCAGGTTTAGTAAAACGCCCAGAAACGGCGCAGCCAACACCAGCGGCAATCCTGTGGTCAACCAATGGGCTAGCGCTTTGATGGTGACGACCGACTCCAGTGGCAGCGGCGCGGTGGCAAGCAGATCAAGCGAGCCGTCTTCCCAATCCAGCGCCAGCAGACGGTCCAGCGAAAGCAGGCACGCCAAAAGCGCGCCCAGCCAAAGAACGCCCGGCGCGATGGTCGAAAGCAATGAGGATTGCGGGCCTACCGAAAATGGCACCAGAACGGTGACGATCAGGAAGAAAGCAAGACCGAGGCCAAAGCCACCCCCTGCGCGGAAGGCCAGTTTCAGATCACGCAGCAATAAAGCGATCACAGGAAGCCTCCATCGAAATCGTCGAAGGGTTTGGGTTTGGCCTTATTGGGACCGACGTCTAGTACCTCTCCATCCAGACCAAGGTCGATATGGGTGGCGATCAAAGCAGAGCCGCCCTGCCCCAGATGCGCGCGCACCGCATCCGCGAACATCTGCACGGCGTGACGATCCAGCGAGACTGTCGGCTCATCCAGCATCCAGATCGGGCGACCGGTAACCAGCATTCGCGCCAATCCCAGACGCCGTTTCTGCCCCGCCGATAGGTTGCCGGCGTGGCGGTCGGCCAGTTCGTTCAGGGCGAATGCATCCAAAGCGTGTTGGATATCACGGGTGCCAAAGACCGACGCCCAGAAGTTGAGATTTTCGACCACGGTGAGGGTCGGCTTTAACCCGTCAGAATGGGACGCATAAGCGATCTGGTCTTCTGCCCCTTCGATCTGTCCCACCAGCGGCGGCTGCAAGCCCGCAAGCGTACGCAGTAATGTTGTCTTTCCGATCCCGTTCGGCCCCCGCAGGATCAGCGCATTTCCGGCCTCAAGCGAGAAGCTCAGCCCTTCGAGCACGGGGACACCGCCGCGTGCGATGGCCAGGTCGGTTACTTTCAAAGTCATGAAGCCCGCTTAGCGGATTGTGCGTGTAGGCAAAAGGTCGGAATTGCCGCAGAGCGGCTGGTTGGATCGCAGTGAGGGGCCAGCCCCTCACACTCCCCGGGTTATTTTAAGCCAGATGAAGAACAGAACCTCAGACCGGAATTAGCGCAAGCGCAACGCGGCGGCCTTCGGAAAGCAGCACGTTGTAGGTGCGGCAGGCAGCCGGAGAGTTCATGATTTCGACACCCAGCCCCGCCTCTTCCAATGTGGTACGCAGGTCGGCGGGGATGTGGGTCAGGTCTTTGCCCGTACCGATGAACAGAACGTCGACATGTTCGGACAAGGCCAGCAACGCCTGGGCGTCGGAGTAACCCGTCCAGGCCGATGTGCCAGTGGGGCCCGTCAAGACTGCCCCGTCATAAACCTGCCCCCCGATCCGAAAGAAGCCAGGTCCATAGCCATCGACGGGTTGGGCGTTTGTATATGTGATCTCGTTCAAACGCATGTGCGGGGTTCTAGCCCCAAAGCAGCAGGCCGGACAAGGCCGCTGTTGCGATCACCAGATAGGCTGCGGCGCGGTACGGCCTTTCATGTTCGGGTCGGAACATCCAGCCCCCCAGCCAGTTACCGGCGATGTTGGGGATCGCCAGCGCGAGG
Organism: Ruegeria sp. G2; assembly: GCF_056533505.1. NCBI lineage: Bacteria > Pseudomonadati > Pseudomonadota > Alphaproteobacteria > Rhodobacterales > Roseobacteraceae > Ruegeria > Ruegeria sp. G2. Next base: position 125,700 of record NZ_JBQFON010000005.1, read on the forward strand.
CCCAATCCGATGCTCGCCATCGAAAGACGCCCCATCCCGCCGAGGTATCCAAGGATCAGCAAATCGAAAACAAACAGGAACAGCAGGATCGTCGCGCGGATTATCTCAACCGGCAATGGACGCGACATGTAGAACAGGATTACAGCTGGTCCGGGAATCCCGGCCACTCCACCGAGTAGCCCCGCTGCCCCGCCAATTGCCACAACCATGCGGCGCCGCACCGTCCCGCGATAGCGCAGACCAAAAACTAGAACGGCCAGCATCGACAAAGAAATCAGGCTGACGAGATAGCGAAATACTTCGGGATCGGTCCGGGTCAGCAGCCATAAGCCAACCGGTAGAAATAGCGCACACCCGACCAAAAGGCGCATCAGATCTGCCTTGTCGACAACCGTCCATGCGCGGCGCAGGTTCGGGATCGGGCCAAATATGTCCATGACTGTCAGCGCGATGATGGCACCGAAGGGGCCAAGATAGGGGCTGGCGATGGGTAGGAATATCAGGGCCGTGCCAAAGCCGGAGAAACCGCGCACGATGCCCCCAACAAAGGCAGCGAAAATGATAACGGCCAGACCGGTTGGGGTCTGGCCGAAATACTCAGGCATCGATGTTGGCAAACTGGTTGCCCGCCGTATTCGAGGGCTTCGACCAGTCGCGTTTGACCCCCAGCCACAGCAGGATGGTCGAGGCCACGAAGACCGACGAATAGGTCCCGACAATCACGCCCCAAATCATCGCGAAGACGAAGCCGCGGATCACGTCACCGCCCAGCACGTAAAGCGAGATCAGCGCCAGCAGCGTGGTCACCGAGGTCATCACCGTCCGGCTGAGCGTTTCATTGATCGAGATATTCAAAACCTCTTTGAGGTCTTTCTTCTTGTATTTGCGAAGGTTTTCGCGAACGCGGTCAAAGACAACCACGGTGTCATTCAGCGAATAGCCGACAATGGTCAGGAGCGCCGCGATGATGGCCAGGTCAAAGCGAATTTGCAGTTCCGAGAAGATACCAATTGTCAGGATCACGTCATGCACCAGCGCGGCGACCGCACCCAGAGCAAACTGCCATTCGAACCGGAGCCAGATATAGACAAGCACCGCACCGATGGCCAAGGCGACAGCAATCACTGCGGTCTGGATCAACTCACCCGAGACCTTGGGGCCCACAGATTCGACCGAAACGAACTGAATGTCCGGCGCGGCAACAGTCAATGCTTCTTCAACGGCGGTCACGATTGCTGCAGACACAGCTTCGGCTCCATCCTGTGCCTGAATACGGATCATCGCGACGTTTTCATCCTCGCCAAATGTCGGATCGAAAATCTCCGTGATGGTCACGTCGCCAAGTTCCAGCGGCGCGATGGCGTCGCGATAGGCGCCCACGTCGATCTCTTGCGCGGATTGCGTGCGGATCGTGGTGCCCCCGCGGAAGTCGATGCCGAAGTTCAGCCCCTGCAGAAGGAACGAGGTAAACGCAATTACCATCATCAGGCCCGAAATACCCAGCCAGATCTTCCAGCGGCTGAAGAAATCGAACGAGGTGTTTTGCGGTACGAGTTTCAGTCTCATGTCAAACCTCGATCGTTTTCGGACGGCGGCGTTCGAACCAGATTACGATCATCAGGCGCGTTACAAAGATCGCGGTGAAGACCGAGGTCAGAATACCCAGACCAAGTGTAATGGAGAACCCGCGTACCGGCCCGCTACCCATGGCAAACAGAATGGTTGCGGTGATGAATGTGGTTACGTTCGCGTCCAGAATGGCCGAAAGCGCCTTTTCATAGCCCAGCTCGATTGCGCGCGCAGGGCCTTTGGCAGATTTCAGTTCTTCGCGAATGCGTTCAAAGATCAGCACATTGGCGTCCACAGCCATACCGACCGTCAGTACGATCCCAGCGATCCCTGGAAGGGTCAGCGTCGCACCGATCAAAGAGAGCAGTCCGAAGAGCAAGCCCACATTCAGGATCAGCGCAATATTGGCGAAGATGCCAAACAGGCCATAGCTGAGCGCCATGAACACCAATACTGCGACAAACGCCACAATGGTAGCGACTTTACCCGCATCGATGCTGTCTTGCCCCAGCTCCGGGCCGATGGTGCGCTCTTCAAGAAATTCCAGGCCCGCAGGCAAGGCCCCCGCACGCAGCAGGACCGCCAGATTGGTGCTTTCCTCAACCGTGAAGTTACCGGTGATGATGCCGGAACCGCCAGGAATATGGCTTTGGATTACAGGGGCCGAGATCACCTCATCATCCAAAACAATGGCGAACGGCGCGCCGATATTTTCTAGCGTGTAGTCACCAAACTTGCGGGCACCAGAAGTATTGAAACGGAAGCTGACCGCAGGGCGTCCGTTCTGATCGAATGACGGTTGTGCGTCGACCAGCTCTTCCCCGGTTACCACCGGCGCTGATTCCAAGGTGTAATAAACCCCGTCCTCATCGATCGAAGGAACAACTTCTTCACCCACACCCGCGATGGCGTCAGGATCAGTACCGCGCCCCACCACGGGGTTGAACGTCAGCTGAGCCGTGGTGCCGATAATGTCTTTCAACTCACCTGCGCTACCGATGCCCGGCACCTGTATCAGTATCCGGTCAGCACCTTGGCGTTGGATTGTCGGTTCTCGCGTGCCGACTTCGTCGATGCGGCGACGAATAATCTCAAGCGCCTGACGCACCGTACGGTCATCCGAGGCAAGCTTTTCAGCCTCGGACAATTGTACGACAATGGTATCTCCTTCAGCGCGGGCTTCGATGTCAGTGGCCCCAACCCCGGTCAGTGTTTGCACCTGACGCGCCAGACCGCGCACGACTTCCAGCGCACGCGACATACCTTCGGGCTGACTAATGCCCACGCGAATCTCATCAGGGGCCGAGTCTTGTCGGCGAATGGTGCCAACAGTGGCGCGCTCATCGCGCAACGCATCGCGGATTTCGGGCCACATCGCCTCCATCCGAGATTCGTAGACGTCATCAACCTTAACTTCAGCCAGCAGATGCGCGCCGCCGCGCAAATCGAGACCCAGATTGACAAGTGATGAAGGCAGCCAGTTCGGCCATTGCGCCGCCTCCGCCTGCATCTCAGGTGTATCGATGCCAAGCTCAATTGCGGCTTTGGCATCATTCGATTGCTCAACGCGTGTATAGAACGCATTCGGCAGGGCCAACAGTAGGCCGATCACGCAGACCGACCATATCAGGACCCGTTTCCAGGAATCAATTTGCAGCATTACCCTGCCTTTTCAAGGATTTGACGCGCGAAGTTACTTCGCCGGTTCGGTCTTGTTCAGAACCTGAGCGATGGTCGATTTGACCACGCGAACCTTCACGCCTTCTGCAATCTCGACCTCAATCTCGTTATCGCCTTCCTTGACCTTGGACACCTTGCCGATCAGCCCACCTTGCGTGACAACCTGATCACCCCTGCGCACGGCTTCGACCATGGCCTGATGTTCCTTCATCTTCTTCTGCTGCGGGCGGATCAGCAGAAAATACATGATCCCGAAAATCAGGATCAACGGGAGAAACTGGGCGATTGCGCCACCTTCCATGACATATTCCTTTGTTCTGGTAATGCAGAGGGCTCTCTGCAAAGTTGGCGCGAACCTATGCTTTGGTTCAGACGTTTGCAAGCAAACGCATCTGCAATTCACCTATCAAGTGCACAGGATTGATGCGGGACGTTGCAGATATGTTCTAGGCAGCCCCGGCAAGTCGGATATAGTTGTGGCCAGGGGGGCCCAATGATTCAATTAATCCAGACCTTTGGCAAGTTTATTCGCCTAATCCTTTTGACGGTTTCTCTTTGTCTCTTGGCACCACCACTTTGGTCACAGAACGTAATCGGAGAAGAACAAAACACAGAGGATTCTGAAACACAGACCTTTCAGGCTCCAGTTATCGTTGATGGCGATACCCTGTTTCATGTGCGCGGCTCCAGCGCTTTGCCCGCAAACGAGCGGGCGGAGGGTGTTCAGAACAAGATCATAGAAGTAGCCGAATCCTCGGATGCAAAGAAAGTTTCGATAACCTTCGAGGACTCTGAATTCGGGATCCGGATATTTGCCGATGGCATCCAGGTTTCGATCGTGACCGATGCGGATTCCGAACTTGAACAAATGGATCTGAATGTTCTCGGGTTATTGCACGGCCAAGCTATTGAACAGGCGATCGAAAACTACCGCGCCAATCGCACGGAACAAGCACGCGTTTCGGGTGCTATCGAGGCCCTGGCCTGGACGCTCGGCTTCGCGTTATTCGTTGTCATCATTCTCTGGTTACACCGACGCATCAGGCGGCGGACGCTTAAACTGGTTAAACGCTATCTCAAAAACGTCGAAACCGCGACCGCCAAGAGCGTCCAGGCCGAGGCCATAGCGGCATTGATCCGGTATGCCCTGAATTTCGTATTGCTGGTGATCTTTTTCCTTGGCTTCTATTACTATCTCTCCTTCGTTCTGCTGGCCTTTGCCGAAACGCGATACTTTGCGCAATTGCTGCTGACCTACCTGACCGAGCCGGTCCTGCTGATCTTCAAGGGTATCCTCAGCTATTTCCCGAACCTGATCATGCTGGTGCTTATCACCTGGATAACGATGTATATCATCCGGGGAATGCGCGTGTTCTTTGACGCAGTCGAAGCGGGATCGTTCGATCTTGGCGATTTCGAGAAACACTGGATTGGCCCCACGTTTAACATTGCCCGGGTTGTTGTGATACTGATCGCACTGGTCTTTGCTGTCCCTTACATTCCCGGATCAGACTCTGCGGCCTTTCAGGGACTGACTATCCTTGTCGGCGCGATGCTTTCGCTGGGCGCGAACTCGGTGGTCTCGAATATGCTGGCGGGGCTTTTCGTGATTTATCGCCGCTCGACTTCGCTCGGGGACCGTATCCAGATCGGAGACCACATCGGAGATGTAGTGCAGATCAAGCTGATGGAGACACATCTGAAGTCGATCAAGAATGAGCTGATCTCGATCCCGAACGCGCAATTGATGAATTCGGACGTGGTGAACTTCTCGAAAAAAACCGATGGCAATGGGTTGCTGCTACATACAACGGTTGGGATCGGATATGAAGAACCGCCCGAGAAGGTCGAAGCGATGCTGATCGAGGCCGCACATCGTACCAAGAGCATCAAAGCCAAACCCGAACCCTTTGTTTTGTGGACTGCTTTGGCGGATTACGCGATCAATTATCAGATCAACGGATATAGCACACGGGGCAGTATCATCCCGAAGATCCGCTCGGATTTGCATCGCAACATCGTTGCCGTGTTCAACGAAAACAAGGTGCAAATCATGACACCTTCGTACATGGCTGATCCGCCCGAGCCGAAGATCCCAGCGGAAGAGTGGGATGGCCATCTGGCACATGAAACGCACGACGAAGCGGATAAGTCGTAACCGGCGCTACACCCTTCCTTTCAGATGGTGCATAAGCGGTTTCAGTGATTCACGCATTTAAGGATCTGAACCATGCACGACATCCGCGCCATTCGCGAAAACCCAGCCGCCTTCGACGCCGCCCTTGCGCGCCGTGGGGACGCGCCGGTGTCGTCAGACCTGCTGAGGCTAGACGAAAGCCGCCGCGCGAAAATCCTCGCGGCCGAGACGGCGCAGGCGGAGCAAAACAAGGCCTCCAAAGAGGTTGGTGCCGCCAAAGGGCGCGGCGATGAGGCCGAATTCGAACGTCTGCGCGCGCTGGTGGCCGAGAAAAAGGCCGAAGTGGCCCGGATGCAGACCGAAGCCAAGGACCTGGACGCTCTGCTGACCGACCAGTTGATCCGTATCGCCAACCTGCCGGCAGAGGATGTGCCCGAGGGCGCGGATGAGAATGACAATGTCGAGATCAGCCGCTGGGGCACGCCGCGTGAACTGGATTTTGCCCCGAAAGAGCATTTTGAAATCGAAGCCGTTCAGAACGGTATGGATTTTGAGACGGCTGCCAAACTCTCTGGTTCGCGCTTTGTGCTGCTCTCGGGCGGCGTCGCGCGCATCCATCGCGCTCTGGCGCAATTCATGCTGGACACGCATATCAATGAGAACGAGCTGACCGAGGTTAACGGCCCGGTTCTGGTTCTCTCGGAAATGATGCAAGGCACTGGCCAGCTACCGAAATTCGGCGAGGACAGCTATCAGACCCGCGAGGGCTGGTGGTTGATCCCAACCTCCGAAGTGTCGCTAACTAACATCGTCAACGACACGATGATCGAGGAAAGCTATCTGCCCCGCCGTTATACCGCGCATTCCCTGTGCTTCCGGTCCGAAGCGGGCTCGGCAGGCAGGGACACGCGCGGGATGCTGCGTCAGCACCAGTTCGAAAAGGTTGAGATGGTCTCGGTCACGCATCCGGACAAATCGGACGACGAGCAAAAACGCATGCTGCGCTGCGCCGAAGGCATTCTGGAAAAACTGGGCATCCCCTATCGCACCGTCATTCTGTGCACAGGCGATATGGGCTTTGGCGCACGTCGCACCTATGACATCGAGGCTTGGCTACCCGGTCAGGACACCTATCGCGAGATCAGTTCGGTTTCGACCTGCGGTGATTTCCAGGCCCGTCGCATGAACGCACGCTTCCGGCCAGAAGCTGGCGGTAAGCCGGAATATGTTCACACCTTGAACGGGTCTGGTCTGGCTGTCGGGCGCTGCCTGATCGCCGTGCTTGAGAATGGCCAAAACGCAGATGGCACGGTGACCCTGCCTGAAGCCTTGGGCTCCTATCTGGGCGGCAAGCTTACGCTACAGATCGACGGTAAACTGGTATAACAAAACCGGCATCGATGATGCCGGTTCCCGATTGACAAGGCGAAGAAGAGTTACTTCTTCGCCTTTTTCTTATTGCTCTTCTTACCAGATTTTTTTTCAGACGTTTTGCCGGACTTTTTGTCAGACTTCTTCTTAGCGTCCTTCTTCTTGTTGTCCTTTTTGGGCTTTTTGTCTTTCTTGCCCTTCTTGGACTTTTCCTTGACCTTTTCCTTGGCTTTGGAAAATGCTGCTTCCATTTCGGATTTCTTCTTCGCAGCCTTCTCAGCCTTGGCTTTGGCCTTTGCCTTTTTCTTCGCCTTGGCCTCGGCAGCGACTCTCTCCGCCGCAAGGCGTTCTTCTGTGGCTTTTCGCTCGGCCTCGGCCTTGTTCGCGGCGGCATTGCTTTTTGCAGTTGCCCGACGTACCGCAGATTGCTTTGCTGCTGGCTTTTGCGTGGTTGAGCCGCGTGCTGGTGCACGATCCGCGGCCTTAGGCTTGGCACCTGCAACAGCCTTCGCCGCTGCGATCAACTTGGTTGCGCGGGCAATACCGACGCGCGGAATACCAAGCATGTCTTCAGGTTTGGCCTTTGCTAAGGCTTCTGCTGTTTTGAAGCCCTTTGAATTCAGCGTCCGCTCCAGCGTTGGCCCTACCCCACTCACGTCGGTAACTGCGGTCATGTCGGTTCCTTTCGTTGTCTCCCCTTGGCAACGTAAATGTTTTGGCATTGACGAAAAAGTAGAGAGAGTGACAGCATTTGTAACGTTAACCGCTTTCGGCCAGCCGGTGCTGTTCGGTTCTGTTAGGGAATGGGACAAGGCGTTTGGCTTCCTCATCCCAAAGCTTCAGGTTCAGTGCCGCCACTGCTTCGGGAAATTTGATCCGACGCGGCGTGTATTCCGGGGGTAAGTTATAGTGGCACGCGCGCAGACGATAGGACGGAATGCGCGCATTGAAGTGGTGAATGTCGTGCAAGGTGATGCAAGCTACGGCATTGTCAAACCACCAACCGAAATCCAATGCCGATGATCCTTCCAGCGCTGCTAGCTTGGGGTCCAACTCAGGACGTCGGTCCCAATAGGTGTCTTCGAAATTATGCTGCAGATACACTAGAAACACACCAAGCATGCCCCCGAGCAGAGAAAAGACCAACCAGACTAAAATACCGGTGGCGCCTGCAATCAGGTAAAGCAGTCCCAGAAACACGATAATTGAGAGGTTATGCAGCAGTACACCCATCACCCCAAACCGAACAGTATTCTTGGGCCAGCGATAGCGAATGAAGTAGGTGAACAAAGCACCAATCGGCACAAGAATGAACGGGTTCCGGTAAAGCCTATAAAACAGACGCGTTTTCCAATCGGCTTCGTTCCATTCGCGCAGCGTCATTGTGTGAATTTCACCTGTCTCGCGATGTTCGAGGTTTCCGATCCCAGCATGGTGCAGATTATGGTTCTGCTTCATCACTTCGAACGGGGCGAAGGTAAATGGCGACAATCCGTGGCCAGCCCATTCGTTTTGCAGACGGGTTTCAAACAGCGAATGGTGACCGCAATCATGCTGCAGCACGTATAGACGGACTGCAGAAAAGGCAAAAACGATCCCTGCCGGAATCATGACATACCACTGGTCCACATACGTGATCGCCAAAGCCAGCGATGCGAAATACACCGCAAATGTTCCGAAATAGCTAAGGGCGGCAAGCGTATTGTCCTGTACCGCGTATTGTCTTGTATATTCTCTCAGATCCATCACGCCCGCTCCCCAGGGTGGTCCGACCAATCTCAAACTCAAATTACGTGCGGCAAACCCGCAATCAAGCAGCACGTGCAAATACAAATGCACGCACTTGAATGCTAGCGCGCGGAAACGGGGCTGTCACGCCCCCTCACTGAAAATGCTGAAAATTAGCGCGGTTACGCGCGTCCCTTGAGATGCTTGGCCAAGGCGCCTGCGTTCTTCTTGCGACGGCCCTTGTAGGGGTTCTTGTCGCCCTGCCCACGCAAAGTCAGGCGTATCGGGGTGCCCGGCATGTCAAAATCCTCGCGCAACCCATTGACCAGATAGCGGTTGTAGCTTGCGGGCATCTTGTCGGGATGCGAGCACATCACGACGAACCCCGGTGGGCGCGTCTTGGCCTGAGTCATATAACGCAGCTTAATCCGACGACCCTGCGGCGCTGGAGGCGGGTGCTGTTCCAGCATGGCGGTCAGCCAACGGTTCAGCGCTGCGGTCGGCACGCGGCGGTTCCAAACGTCATGAGCACGCAGGATCGCGGCGCGTAAACGCTCCAGCCCCCTACCTGTTTTGGCCGATACCGTGATCAGAGGCGCACCACGCAGTTGTGGCAACAAACGGTCAAACGACTCTTTCAGGTCACGAAGTTTTTCTTGCTTGTTGTCCTCGATGTCCCACTTGTTCACGGCGACGACCACGGCGCGGCCTTCGCGTTCAGCCAGATCGGCGATCCGCAGATCCTGCTGTTCGAACGGGATGGCCGCGTCCAACAGAACCACGACGACTTCGGCAAACTTGACCGCCCTCAGACCATCCGAGACCGAGAGCTTCTCCAACTTCTCCTGCACCTTGGCCTTCTTGCGCATCCCTGCTGTGTCGAAGATCCGCATCGGTGTGCTGTCGCCATCAGGGTCAGCCCAATCGATCCGCAAGCTGATAGCGTCACGGGTAATCCCGGCCTCGGGGCCGGTCAGCAGACGATCTTCCCCGATGATCTTGTTGATCAAAGTGGATTTACCGGCATTTGGCCGCCCAACCACAGCCACCTGCAGAGGTTTATCAGCCGTGATCAAAGGGGCTTCACCCTCGCCATCCTCGTCCAGTTCGATATCAATTTCGGGGCTGTCGTCCTGTGCCGTTTCCGCCGCCGCATCCGCCAGTGGCATAAGTTGGGCATAGAGATCGGTCATCCCCTCGCCATGCTCGCCAGACAGGCGCACCGGTTCGCCAAGACCAAGGTTGTATGCCTCAAGCACACCCGCATCGGCCGCGTTGCCTTCGGCCTTATTGGCGGCAAGGATCACATGCTTGGATTTTTTGCGCAGGATATCAGCAAACATTTCATCGGTCGGCGTAAGCCCTACCCGCGCGTCGATCATGAACAAGCAAACATCAGCCATGTCCACAGCACGCTCGGTCAGTCGCCGCATCCGGCCCTGCAGGCTGTCATCGGTCGCGTCCTCAAGACCCGCCGTATCGATCACAGTAAAGCGCAGATCTCCCAAACGGCCCTCGCCTTCGCGCAAATCACGTGTCACGCCAGGCTGGTCGTCGACCAAAGCCAGACGTTTGCCCACGAGGCGATTGAATAGGGTGGATTTGCCCACATTCGGGCGCCCCACAATGGCGAGGGTCAGCGACATGTTCTCATCTTTCAAGACTCAAGAAGCGCCCTTTAGCGCATCTTGTCGTCAACGGAAAGCGTGCAATTCGCCCTTGGTCGAAACGACATAGAGCGTCTGACCCGCCACAACCGGCGCAGTGGTCGCGCCGCCCGGCACTTCGATCTGATGGACCAACGCGCCGTCAGCTGGATTGAAGAAGCGTAGATACCCATCGTTCGAAGCTACAACCAGCCGCCCTCCGGCCATGATCGGGCCGTAATGAGCAAAGATCGGACCCCGACGGCCCGGCTTGTTCTTGACGAATCCGGGCAGATCGATTGCCCAGACAATCGAGCCATCCGCTGCGTCCAGACGCACCAGTTGGCTGCGATCGCTGATCAGGAATACACTGTTTCCTGCTGGCCAGACCGTATCAACCGCACCTTCCAGAGCGGTCCAGTTCCGCTCACCTGAACCAGTATCAAAGGAAACCGTACGACCCGAGTGGTTGCCGATCAGGATCGAATTGCCAGACACCATAGGCCCGGCTGTCACGTCTACGATCTGAGCCGCCGCGCGACCCCGGCGGCCACCCGCTACAGATGCGTTCCAACGCAAGATGCCTCCCCGGCGAAAAGTCGCGGCAATGTCACCCGACCCAAATGCAAAAACCGACAGGTCCGAAGCGATGACCGGCGCTGGTGCACCCAAAACGTTCCCGACGCTCGGAGTGCCGTCAATCTGCCAAATGATCCGGCCGTCCTTTGTGTTCACCGCCCAGCCGGTCTCGTCCCCGGCCACCAGATAGAGAATCCCGCCACTGACCAAAGGCGCGCCACTGCCGGTTGCATTCAAACGCTTTTGCCACTTTTGAGCGCCTGTTTTAGCATCTAACGCGGTCAAACGACCAAAACCCGATGAGACGTACAGCACACCATCGGCGTAAGCGAGCCCGCCCCCCGTGGCATCGACGTCTTTTTCATTCGGTGGAATCAGATTGGTGCTCCAGGCAACTTGCCCCTGTGGCGTCACCGCCGAAACAGTCGCACCGGAATCGAGCGTATAAATCAAACCACCAGCAACAACCGGGTCTGCAGTAATCCGCTGTTTCCGGCTGTCGCCGGAACCAATGTTGGCTGACCAGATACGCTGTGGCGTGGGGTTCAATGCGGCATTTGTAGTGCGAAATTCAGGGGTGCCTGGGCTTTGCGACCAGTTCGCGTTCCGGCTTTGGGCCGGAATGCTAATTGGCTTGGCGCCACGTGTTTCAACGGTTTCGTTGTCAACGGCGGCGCGAATATCCTCACGCTCACCGGGCAAAATAACCTCTGGTTCCTGACACGCGCTCAGCGCAGTCAAGGAAACTGCCGCGGCGACCAATCCAAAGCGTGAGAAATAACGTGTTACCATATTCGACAAACTCGCCTGTGATGTTCCGTTTCGCTGCCGGGTCAACCCTGCTGGGTTGCGACAGGCTCGGGCACACCCCCAAGCGCAATGATCAGTTGGGCTGCGCGTTGCTGTAGATCGGCGCTGGCTTCGGCGTCCTGGCGCAAAGCCTGCAAGCGATCCAACGCAGCCTGTGTACTTCCCTCGGTCACATCAATCAGGGCCAGTTGCTCCTCGGCAAGCAAGCGCAAAGGCGCACCGGGTATCGCAAGCGCCTCGAATTGTTGACGGCGATCTGCGACGGGCATCGTGTCGGCTTGCAGCAGCAACGCCTTGAAGCTTGCAATCGCCCGGTAGATTTCTGGCAAATCCCCCTGTGTAGCGATCGCGTTCAGGCTGTTCACAGCATCCTGTTGCGACCCTGCATCGGCCTGCGATGCAGCCAATAACATATTCAGAACCGCGTCACCTCCCGCAGATGAGGCATCGACCGCTCGCAGGCTGGCTGCGCGTTCATCGGATGCGTTCTGAGACAAAGCAGACAGAATCGCATCACCCAGAGCTTCGGCCTGGTTTGTATCGCGCGCCTTGCGGTATTCGTTGAATGCCGCGCCACCTACAATAGCAACGACAGCGACAACACCCACCCAACCCCATCGGCGCAATAGCAGGTACATGCGATCGCGGCGCACCTCTTCGGTGACCTCATCAATAAAACTGTCGACGTCGCTCATCCCTGCCCCCAGGCTTAAGTGTCCGGTTTTCTAGCGCCATGTCATACCGCGCCGTTCAGGCCAAGCCAAGTGCTCGAATCCACACATTTGCCCGCATCCGCATGGCCCTTGCGAAAAAAACTAAACCGAACTATTCAGTTCAGTATGGAAAAGCCGTGTCTATTACCCCATTTCAAGTGATAGAGGCGAAAGCCAGCCGCGCGAACAGATCTGGAGATTGTACCGCATGCGATTGATTTCATTCGTTAACGCTGTTTTGGTTATTATTGCGTTGTATTTTCTTGTATTCGAACGCGACACGCTTTTTGCGTTCGCTGGTCGCGGGGATGAGCCTGCTGAAGCCGCAACTGAGGTTTCGGAATCAGTGCCTGCTCCGGATGCGATAGGTGTTGTCGTGGTGCGTTCGACTGCGCGCGAAATCGGCAGTGCGGTCCAGTTGCGCGGTCAAACCAAGGCAAATCGCCAGGTCGAGGTACTGGCTGAGACGATCTCGACCGTCGTGTCCGAACCTAAACGCAAAGGCGCATTTGTCGAAGCGGGTGATCTACTGTGTGAGCTGGATCCCGGCACCCGCCCCGCAAGTCTGGCCGAAGCGATGGCTGCAAAACTTGAGGCCGAAAGCCGTGTCCCCGAAGCCGAAGCACGTATCGAAGAGGCTCATGCTCGTCTGGCCGAGGCTGAAATCAATCTGAAAGCAGCGCGCAAGCTGTCTGAAACCGGGTTCGGTTCGGAAACGCGCCGCATCTCGAGCGAGGCCGAAATGAGCACCGCCGAGGCTGGCATCAAATCCGCTGAGGCTGGTCTGGAATCAACGCAAGCGGGCATTGAAGCCGCCACTGCAGCGGTTGCGGCCGCCCAACGCGAGATGGATCGCCTCACTATCGAGGCACCGTTTAAGGGGCTGCTGGAAAGCGATACCGCGGAATTGGGCAGCCTGATGCAGCCCGGTTCGCTGTGTGCGACCATTATCCAGCTCGACCCAATCAAGTTGGTGGCTTTTGTGCCTGAAACCGAAGTGAACCGGATTATCGTCGGTTCGATGGCGTCTGCACAACTGGTCACAGGCTTGCAGGTCGAAGGGCGCGTCACCTTCCTGAGCCGCTCGGCCGATGAAACCACCCGCACGTTCGAGGTGGAAATCACCGTTCCCAACCCGGAACTTCTGATCCGTGATGGCCAGACCGCCAATATCCAAATCGCTGCCGAGGGCGTCAAAGCACATCTGCTGCCGCAATCCGCGTTGACCCTGAACAATGAGGGCGAACTTGGTGTACGCACCGTTGTCGCTGACAACGTTGTCGATTTCGTCCCGATCCGCCTGCTGCGCGACACTGCCGAGGGTGTTTGGGTTGGCGGCCTGCCAGAATCCGCCGATATTATCGTGATCGGTCAGGAATTCGTGACACGCGGCGTAACCGTTGCGCCGACCTACAGGGAAGCATCGCAATGACGGGTATCGTCAGTTGGGCCGCAAGCCGAGCCAGAATGGTTCTGGCTTTCATCGCGATCTCGCTGGTTATCGGCGGATATGCTTATGTAGGGCTGCCGAAAGAGGGTGAGCCGGATATCGATATCCCGATGCTATTTGTATCGGTCCAGTTTCCGGGCATCTCGGCGGAGGATAGCGAGAGCCTACTGATCAAGCCGATGGAAACCGAGATGGCCGATCTCGACGGGCTAGATTCGATGACCGCCACTGCTGCTGAAAGCTACGCGGGCGTTCTGCTGGAATTCGAGTTCGGTTGGGACAAATCCGCCACCATCGCCGATGTGCGCGACGCCATGAACAGCGCACAAGCTGATTTCCCTGATGGGGCCGAGCAGTATACGATTACCGAGGTCAACTTCTCAGAGTTCCCCATCGTAATTGTTAACCTGACCGGACCGGTCCCCGAGCGCACTATGGCGCGCGTTGCCAAAGACCTGCAGGACGAGCTTGAGGCGTTGGATGCGGTGCTTGAGGCGGGCATTGCCGGAAACCGCGATGAAATGCTTGAGGTCGTGATCGACCCGCTCCGGCTTGAGGCGTACAACGTCACGGCCGCTGAACTGATCAACGTTGTGCAGAACAACAACCAACTGATCGCGGCGGGTGAGGTTGAAACCGAGCAGGGCACGTTCTCGGTCAAGATCCCTTCGTCATTCAAGACTGCACAAGACGTCTATGGCCTGCCCGTCAAGGTCAATGGCGACCGCGTGGTCACCTTGGGTGAACTGGCCGAGATTAACTATACTTTTGAGGACCGCGCAGGCACGGCCCGGTTCAACGGAGAATCCACAGTCGCGCTGCAGGTCGTCAAGCGCAAGGGCTTCAATCTGATCGACACCGTCGCGCTGATCAAATCCACCGTCGCAGAGGCTCAGACCAATTGGCCAGCCGAGTTGCAGGCCGCAGTTGATGTAGGCACCTCGAACGACCAAAGCCGCATCGTCGATTCGATGGTGCGTCAGCTTGAGGGGTCGGTTCTGACCGCCGTCGCGCTTGTGATGATCGTGGTTCTGGCATCTCTTGGAACGCGCGCCGCGTTGCTGGTGGGCTTTGCGATCCCGACATCGTTCCTGTTGTGCTTCGCCTTTCTGGCGATGATCGGGGTCACAATCTCGAATATGGTGATGTTCGGCCTGATCCTTGCAGTGGGTATGCTTGTTGATGGTGCCATCGTTGTGGTGGAATATGCCGACAAGCGCATCAAAGAAGGCGTCGGCCCGATGCACGCCTATGTCGAGGCGGCGCAGCGGATGTTCTGGCCGATTGTCTCATCAACCGCCACAACTTTGTGCGCCTTCCTGCCGATGCTGTTCTGGCCCGGTATTCCCGGCGAGTTCATGAAGATGCTGCCGATCACGCTGATCTTCGTTCTGTCGGCTTCGCTGATCGTAGCACTGATCTACCTGCCGGTCGTGGGCGGTGTGTCGGGCCGTATGAGCCGCAGCTTCGAGCGCAGTTCGAACTGGCTGCGGGCACGCGCGCCGTGGTGGCTGCGGGCGCTACTGGTGCCGCCTTCTCTGTACATGATCTTCCTCGGCGCGATGCAGGTATTGAACCCCAACTACCTGCTGCCCGGTGGTTCATTCGCGGGTGTGCTGTTGTTCCTGTTCGGCGCCTTCGCCGGGTCGGTCACGCTGAGCGCTGCCAAGATCGAACGGACCCCGGATGAACATGTGCATACCACAAAAGAGCACACGCCCTTTGGTTACGTGATCAAGTTCCTGGTCGGCAATCCGGTCATGCCGGTGGTATCAATCGCAGTAGTCTTTGCGGCGGTATTCTGGATCGCGTTCATCCTGTTCCCGCAGAACTCGCGCGGTGTAGAATTCTTCGTCGAGAGCGAACCGGAACAGGCTACAGCCTATGTTCGGGCGCGCGGCAACCTGTCTCTGGCTGAAAAAGACGAGATGGTTCTTCAGGCCGAACGCGTCATCAGTGAACATCCGGCAGTGATCAACGTATTTGCCTTTGCGGGCGAAGGCGGCCTGAATCAGAACAATGGCGGAGCAGAAGCCCCAGCCGACACCATTGGCCGTGTGCAGTTCGAGCTCATTCCTTGGGAAGATCGCCCAATCAGCTCTGAGCAGATTACCGGTTGGTTCTGGGGACCGATTGCTGGTCTGCTCGGCTTTGCAAAGGAGGAAGTTGCAGCCGAATATGACGGCAATTTTGTTCTGGAAGAACTCACCGCAGAGTTAGCAACTCTTCCCGGCTTCATCGTTGATATTCAGGCACTGGAACAAGGTCCCGCCTCGGCGAAGCCCGTTCATCTGCGGATCAAGGGCGATAGCTGGGAGGAATTGACCGCGGCCACGCTCACAGCGCGCGAGGCGTTTGACACCACCCCCGGCCTGATCAAGATCGAGGACACCCTGCCCCTGCCCGGTATCGATTGGCAGATCGACGTGGACGTGGCGAAAGCCGGCCGGTTCGGCGCTGACGTCGCAACCGTAGGAGCGATGGTACAGCTTGTGACGCGCGGCATCCTGCTGGGTGAAATGCGTCCGGATTCCACAGACGAAGAGGTCGAAATCCGCGTCCGCCTGCCCGATCAGGATCGCGTCTTGTCGACGCTGGATACGCTGAAAGTTCGTACACCGGACGGGTTGGTCCCCCTGTCGAACTTTGTCACCCGCAAACCGGTGGCTAAGCTTGCCGAGATCAATCGCGTGGATCAACAGCGTTACTATGACGTGAAAGCGGATGTCGAACCGGGGCTGAGCAAGATCGTGACCACTGGCCCGGACGGCACAGAACTGCGTCTGGCCACCGTGCGCGCGATTGGCGAAGGTTCCACGCCAACTGGCACCACGATCACCAATATGGACGGAGCCGAGTTCGAACTCGTGAAGCTGACGGGCGCCGAGAATGTGGGCGAGGTGCGGGCCGCCATCGAAAGCGGTGACGCTCGGTTTGCCCTGATCAATCCGAACGAACGGATTGCTGTACTGACCGAATGGCTGCAGACCGACCCGTTCGGCCGCACCATCGCGTGGGAGTGGACGGGTGATCAGGAAGATCAGGCCGAAAGCCAGGCTTTCCTCTCCAGCGCGTTTCTGGCTGCTTTGGGTCTGATGTTCGTGATCCTGCTGGCGCAGTTCAACTCATTCTACAACTCGGTGCTGGTGCTGCTGGCCGTGGTTCTGTCTACCACCGGCGTGTTGCTGGGCATGATGGTCATGCAACAACCGTTCTCGATCATCATGACCGGGACCGGGATCGTCGCCTTGGCTGGTATCGTTGTGAACAACAACATCGTTCTGATTGACACCTATCAGGAATACAGCGGTTACATGTCGCGTATCGATGCCATCGTCCGCACCGCCGAGGCGCGTATCCGTCCGGTTCTGTTGACCACGTTGACGACCATGGCGGGTCTGACGCCAATGATGTTCGGCCTATCGCTGGATTTCATCGGTGGCGGATATTCGATCGATAGCCCTACGGCTCTGTGGTGGAAACAGCTGGCGACGGCGGTGGTCTTTGGCCTCGGCACGGCCACGGTGCTGACGCTGATCGTCACGCCTTCATTCCTGGCGCTACGGGTGTGGGTCACAACCTACGCGGTATGGCTGGGTAGGGCGCTGGCGCGCGCCACGGCGGGACGGTCCAGCCAGATCGCGCAGGACATGGCAATCGGCCAAAGCGCGCGAGATGTGCAAGCAGCCGAGATGATCTGGACCGATGAACCGGACAGAGTTGCCCCTGATCAGAGCGCTCTGGACGACCGGCCAGATCATCCGCCAACAACCCCGCTGAAGGCGGCGGAATAAAAAAAGGCGAGCCCTCGGGCTCGCCTTACCGTTTCTGGCAGAAGTGTTATTCGACGAACGCGTATTCGCCCAGATCGCACAGGTTCAGACCATAGTCTTCAATCGATTCTCCGTCGCTGAAAACACCGCGGATGTCATAGACACAGGTGGTTAGCCCGTCCGCGATGAGGACGCCCACTTCGTAATCCGCACCCAGATAGCCACCCTCAAGCAGATTGCCTTCCCAGCTGCCGGACGAGGCCGGAGACACGTTGAACTCAACCAGATCATAGCTGGTTGAGTTGATGATCAAGAATTCCAGATCCTCAGCTGCTGCCGAAGTCGCCATCATTAGTGTTGCAGCCAACACCGCCGCCGCTCGCATTTTCATAAGGTTATCCCTTGTCTTTGTTTCGGCCCGCACAGTGTCGCGGCGGCGGGCCCGCGTCAAACGGAAAACCGTATCGCAGCGACCGATTTTCTTATAAACTGATCCGCACAATCATCAGTTGTAAGGGCCGTTGGGCTCAGGCCGCTTGGCTGTCGGATTGCTGACGGCTCCACAGCTGGGCATATCGTCCCTCATGCCCCAGCAACTCATCATGCGTGCCCTGCTCGATGATCTCACCTCGCTCAAGCACAACAATCCGGTCTGCTTCGGCAATTGTGCTAAGACGATGAGCGATAGTGATCACCGTCCGGCCCTCCCCTGCACGTGCCAGAGCGTCTTTGATGTCTTGCTCGGTTTCCGTATCCAAGGCCGAGGTCGCCTCGTCCAGCAACAAGATCGGCGGGTTTTTCAGAAGCGTTCTGGCGATACCAACGCGTTGTTTTTCACCACCTGATAATTTCAAGCCACGTTCACCGACCTTGGTGTCATACCCTTCGGGCAGACTGACGATGAAATCGTGAATCTGCGCGGCTTTGGCAGCCGCCTCAACATCCGCCTGGGTGGCCCCTTCGCGCCCATAGGCGATGTTGTAGCGGATCGTATCATTGAACAGAACCGTATCCTGCGGAACCACCCCGATCGAGGCATGCAGGCTCGATTGGCTGACATCGCGCACGTCCTGTCCGTCGATCTTCAATGCGCCGCCTGTGACGTCATAGAACCGGAACAGCAGCCGCCCAATGGTGGATTTACCTGAACCTGTCGCCCCGACAATCGCCACGGTCTGCCCGGCAGGCACCGTCAGCGATACACCCTTCAGGATTTCGCGATCCGCTTCATATCCGAAATGCACGTTTTCAAGCGTGACCTCTCCACCATCTACCTTGAGGTTTGGCGCACAAGGTTTGTCTGTCACTTCTGCCGGTTGTTCGAGCAGATCGAACATCTGCCCCATATCCACCAGTGACTGCCGGATCTCGCGGTAAACCGTGCCCAGAAAGTTCAGCGGAACCGTAATCTGGATCATGTATGCGTTGACCATCACGAAGTCGCCCACAGTCAATGATCCTTTCTGCACGCCTATGGCGGCCAGAACCATCACCCCGATCAGACCACAAGTGATCAGGAACGATTGGCCGAAATTCAGGAATGCCAGCGAATAAGCCGTCTTCAGCGCAGCCTGGGCATAGCCTTTCATCGAGACATCATAGCGTTCTGCTTCGCGCATCTCGGCATTGAAATATTTAACCGTTTCAAAGTTTAGAAGGCTGTCGATGGCGCGCTGATTGGCTTCGGTATCCTGATCATTCATCTCGCGCCGCAACTTCACGCGCCATTCAGTCACCGCAAATGTGAACCAAATATAGAGCGCGATCGTCACCGCGACTACGACCAGATACCAGACATCAAACAGCCACAGCAGTATGACCGACACCAGAAGCAGTTCCAGGATCAGTGGCCCAATCGAGAAGAGCAGAAAACGCAAAAGGAATTCAACGCCCTTCACCCCGCGCTCGATAATTCGGCTCAGACCACCCGTACGCCGCGTCACGTGATAACGCATCGAAAGCTGGTGAATATGCTGAAACGTCTCAAGCGCCAACGCCCGCAACGCGCGTTGACCAACTGGTGCAAATAACGCATCCCGCAATTGCTGGAACCCGACGGTCATCATGCGGGCAACCCCATAGGCAACCGTCAAACCAATCGCACCCAGCGCAATCGGTGGCACGCCCTCACCCGCCAGTCCATCCACTGCGCCCTTATACAGGATCGGTGTATAAACAGCGATCAGCTTGGCCAGCACCAGCATCGCCATCGCCCAAACCACACGGCGTTTGACCCATGGCTCATCTTCAGGCCAAAGATAGGGTGCTACCTTGCGGATCGTGCGCCAGCCTGAACGTTGTTCGTCCGGCTCGGATTGAATCGCGGATGGTTGCCTCATCACGTACCTTAACTGCGGTCAGAGATAGCCCTGGCCCGGTGTTGGGCCAGTGGTCTTTTTTACTCAGGAATAGTGAAAATCTGCCCTGGATAGATCAAGTCAGGATCACGGATCGAGTCCTTGTTGGCCTCAAACAGCTTAACGTACAACACACCATCTCCGAACCTGTCCCGAGAAATCGCCCAAAGTGTATCGCCCTTTTGAACCGTGACGGAGCGGATCGCAGGAGTTCCCGCCGCGGTTTCACCCGCTTCGGTTGTTTCGGCTGCACGCAGAGCCTCGACGGGCTCGCGTTTGAACGGAGTCTCTAGCCGACTGACAACTGTCCCATCCGGAGCAACCTCATCCACGCGTAGGGTGTAAACGCCGGGATCTATACCCTCGACCTCACCACGCCACTGTCCATCCGTTGCAGGCTCGAGGTCAGCAACAAGTTTGTTGTCCAGATACAGGCGCACTGCAGATCCGTCCTGAGCGCGCCCTGTCAACTCCACATCGCCAACGTCTGAATACCCGATCGTGTCCAATGCGATCTGTTCCGGCGGTGTGTCCAGCACGGTGGGCGGTTGCAGTAGTTCAACCCCTTCTTCGCCCGAGCGCAGGATCGCGACTTGTTGATCAGGCACGTCAACTGTTTCGGACTGTGTTTCAGTCGCGGGCGCAGCCTGGTCTGCGGGCGGCGAAACGGTGCCAGCAACCTCGGGTTCATTTTCTTCGGTCTCGGCTTCGTCGGTTGCTTGCTGATCGTTTGTTTCGGTGATCACCGTCTGCGCCTCAGCAACTTCTTTGACCGGCTCATCGGCAGAAGGCTCTGAATCGACCGGCGAGACCGGCTCTGGCAGCGCTGCGATCAGATAGTCATCTGACCGGCTGCTACTTTCTCCACTCCGGGTTTCAAGAACCAGCCCGCGAGCGTCATCTGCAAATGGGATCGATACGAATTCAGCGAACTGACCGCTTGCATCGACAGTAAAGCGATGAATAGTCTCACCGTCGAGCAGAACTTTGACCTCGGCCCCTGGTTCGGCGCTACCGGACAGCAATCCGTTTCCATCGGGTTCGACAAATATCTGATCCAGCACCGGCGCCGCCAGAACCGGGGTTTCCGGCTCTTCTCTCTCTTGCACCTGCTCTTCTTCGATTACAGCGGCTTGCTCGGTGCTCTCGACGGGCGTAGCAGGCGCAGGTTCGCTGGCTTCTGTCGTCTGTTCTTCCGGCTGGATATCTGCAGGTTCCTCGGCTTCCTGCTTGGCTGTTACATTAGGTTCGGATGTTTCAAAGGATTCTGGCTCGACCAGTTCCTGAGGTCGGTCAAACAGACCTGACAGATATAATCCGCCCGCAACGAGCACCACAACGAGCCCGGCGACCAGACCCCATATGAAGGTACCAGAACCTCCGCTTCCCGATTTGGCGTTCATTCTTATCCTTTCACTCCGCCCGGTACTTGGCCAATTTGGCACACATTCCCAGGAGCGGTTGAGCCAACCTATCAATCCCGCTATCACGGGTCAAAACCCCGAACACAAGAGCAGAGAGTCCAACCCATGTCCCAGAAATCGGTCTGTGTGTATTGCGGGTCACGCAATGGAGTGAATCCCGCCTACTCCGCCGCCGCCCAAAGCTTTGGGACTTTACTGGCCAAAGAAGGTTGGCGGCTAGTCTATGGGGCCGGAGATGTGGGTCTGATGGGCGAAGTAGCCCGTGCAGCACAAGCATCTGATGGTGATACTTTTGGAGTGATCCCTGTCCACTTGTTGCAACGCGAAGTTGGTAAAACTGACCTAACCCGCTTTGTCGTGACCGAAACGATGCACGAACGTAAGAAGGTCATGATCATGAATGCCGATGCCGTTGTCGTCTTGCCTGGCGGACCTGGTTCATTGGATGAGTTGTTCGAAGCCCTCACATGGCGGCAGTTGGGTCTGCATGACAAACCCATTCTGGTGATGAATGTAGATGGCTACTGGGACGCGCTGCATACATTGCTGGAGCAACTTATTGGTCAAGGCTTTGCCGACGCTTCACTGGCAGAGTTTATTACCTGGGTCACCACGCCTGAGGCAGCGATGTCCGAACTTCGTCGATTGCTGAATTAAAAAGACGGTAATCGGGCGGTGTGAACCGCCCGCAGATCACCTCTCTTCAGGCAGGTTTGGCCAATCGAGTCCTGAGTATCTGTTCAACCTTGTGCATCGGATGGTTGGTCAGCGTCTTATCAACTTCTGCTACCACCTTAGCGAGCACTTTGCTGTGCAATCTGCGACGCAACAGGCCCAAAACATGCGGACTGGCTACTAACACCAGGCGTTTGTATGCACCCTTAAGGCCCTTACGATTCAGTAGATTTGCCACATCCTGCACGAACAAAGACTTGGCGTAAGCCTTCCATGTGTCCTCTTCCACGGCGGATTTCTGGTTGGGGCCGATATCAGACCTGCGCCCAGCCCGATCCGTCGGCTTTGCTGTCACAATGTCTTGTTCCTCAACTGAAACGACAACAAGATTGGGGTCTTGCGCGTCGGTGATATTTTCCATCACCAGAGCCTTCTCCCCGTCTGCGATGATGACCCAGGTTCCCTGCTCAAGTGCTGCCATAATGGTCTCCTTCAAAGGTTAAGGTGCCGATCCCTCGCCCAGCGGCCATGATTTCAGCTTCGCGCGAATGAAGACACCCACGCGCAACAGCCTTGTTTTTCAATTACTTGGCGGTTCTCTCCCTCCGCCTGTATTAGCTAGGCATTGGGAGGTGTAGTACAATACGTGTTCAGATTAATTCGAATTCATGAGCGAGAGTTTACCGGTGAACTAGCTCGCGGCGAGAGGGTTATGAAATTAGCGGAGACAGCCGATCAGCACGTTAGGAGCCATATTTGCGAAAATTCAACGTCTGCATTGCAGACAAAGCAGACATCACGCGAAATCGCGTTTTGACCCGCTACTCGGACAGATTTCTGACTTGGGCGTGTTCAAATTTTCTCAAGATCGCCCAATACCCAGCCGCTCTCAATCCAGCCTTCAGCAGGTCCGTACAGTCGAAACAGTAAGAAGTACGGTTCCGTCGTCGGTATCCAATTTCCCTCCTTTCCTTCGGGTGCTTCGGGAGCAAAGTAGATGTCATACGACCCATCTTCGTTGACCTGCATTGTTTCTACATCCCGCGACGACAGGCCGACTGGGTTCACATTGCGGATGAAGCTCTTAGTCTCCATCGAGTAGACAATCACGGACCAGAAATCCTCGGCGGGCGTATCTGCAGGGATGTTCAGTTTGTATGTCTGAGTATGGTCGTACATGTCTCCCGCGCTGTCGCGCAGACCAGTGAGATAGAAGGTGCCTCCTCCTAGATTCTTGGGCAGATAGGTAATCCAGAAGTAACTTCCACCAGCCCGATCATCGACCAGCACTTCGGTATCGGTCTCGTATGGGAAGCCAAGCTCGGCTTGCCCCTCGGCAAAGTCCCAGATCAGCCATTGCGACTTCAAGTCACCGCTTTCGTCGACCCAAAGCGGAACGGTCGCTAAACCGGGCTCAACGAAGTATCGCTGCATGGCGGCATAGGCCAATAGAAGCCCCTCGTTCATAGCTTTGATTTGGCGTTCCGTCGGTTCGAAGGGTTTGCCTTTTTCGATCCCAAGATCCTTCAGGAAATTGACCATGATCTTGTCTTGCGGACGGATCGGGTTGTTTTGAATGTAGTCGTTCAGGTCCTGAAAGTAGGTATGATTGTAGTAGGGTAGCGAGTCATACGGAACCTCGGAGGCTTCGTGGTAGGTGTTCGGCGGCGGGTTATCCGCTTCCGATAAGTAATAGACCTTGATCGTCTGCGCATAGTCCGCTGCGTCGGCATCCGTCGCTCCGTTGTACAGCCTCGGGCGGAAAGAGAAGCCGTACTCGTAGGTATCAGTTTCAAAGGGCATATAGCCCGCATCCGTCAGTTCCTGGACCGACATCTCTCCTTCGTAGCCGGGCGGGAGCATCAGGTACTTGCCCCCTTCTCCCCTGTCATGGCCGTCCGGCCCAACATCGACAATTGGCACGTCCCAGGCGTTCACAATCGTTCCGAAGTAGCTGACGTTGCCTGTTGCCGCCGGCACCTCGATCACAAGTGGACCGGGTTCAGATGTCATCGACGACCATGCATAGGCGGTCACGTCGTTCGCTGTCAAAAAGCCATGCTTAGAGTCGAAGGGCTTGTTCAGGTAAACGACATCGTTGTAGTCGCCACCGAGGTCACGCCGAATGCCTTTCAGGAAGTCCACCATACCAGCCGCAGGCATTCCCCAGATTGCGGCCTGCGTCGCGCGTTGAACCATGATCGTGTATTCAATGTCCTCGATCTCGGCGGATCTCGCCAGAATATCGCCTGTGTCGTTGAAAGACTGCGAAACGGCTTGTTGGCCAGACAGTAGGATTGCGGAAGCTACCGTCAAACAGGGCAGTACAGTTTTCATATTGATACCTCGGCGTTTAATTGAAACCCCTGTAGTCTATGTGCGAATTACTCGGAAGTGCAGTGGCAAACGTCGCCCAAAAAACGTAAAGATTTCTTGCGTCGGCTTCGGGCTCTAACCGTTCATTGAAACTAAATAGAATTGCTGACTTCTTGCCAGTCCTGGATAAATAAACAAAAAGGCCTACTCACTTTCGCAAGCAGGCCTCTAAGAATGTCACTCTCCGATCAACCGATCACATCCGCGAGGCGACGTTTTCCCAGTTCACCAGGTTGTCGAGGAAGTTCGACAGATACGCCGGACGCTTGTTGCGGAAGTCGATGTAATAGGAATGTTCCCATACGTCACAACCCAGCAGTGCTGTCTGACCAAAGCACAGGGGGTTCACGCCGTTCTCGGTCTTTGTGACAGCCAGCGAGCCGTCTGCGTTTTTGACCAGCCATGCCCAGCCCGAACCGAACTGACCAGCACCGGCAGCGCTGAATTGCGACTTGAATTCGTCAACCGAACCGAAGCTTTCAGTCAGAGCCTTCTCCAGCTCGCCGGGCATGGCGTTGCCGCCTGGGCCCATCATCTCCCAGAACTGGTTGTGATTCCACAGCTGGCTGATGTTGTTGAAAATACCGTTTTGCGCCACTGCGTTTGCGTCGTAGGTGCCGACGATGATCTCTTCCAGCGACTTGCCGTCCCACTCGGTGCCGGCGATCAGCTTGTTGCCGTTGTCGACATAGGCCTTGTGGTGCAGGTCGTGGTGATATTCCAGCGTTTCCGCGGACATACCCTTGGCTGCCAGCGCGTCATGTGCATAAGGAAGATCAGGAAGTTCAAAAGCCATGTCGGCCCCCTGTTGAAAATGAATGTTGCGGTTCCAAAGGTTAAATGCTTTGACAGCCGCCGCAGGTCAAGGCCCGCGACACAAAAACCCGGAGGTCCGCGATGCTGACACAGGCGCGCAAAATGTTCTATCGCGCCCGCGGATACTATGCGGGCAACCTGAACGGTGAGCGCTTTCGTCTGGACCCCTACCACTCGAAATTCTGGCGCAAGGCATCAGCCGGGGAGTGGGAACCTGAGACATTTTCAGTGCTGGACCAATATTTGTCGCCCGCGCAGGACTATCTTGATATCGGTGCATGGATCGGCCCCACGGTCCTCTATGCCGCGCGCCGCGCTCGCCATGTGTGGTGTTTTGAGCCTGACCCAGTAGCTTACCGCCATTTGGTCTGGAACCTAGAGCTGAACGACATCCGAAACGTATCAGCCTTCAGCATCGCCTTGTCAGATGGGTTTGGAGTGACACGAATGGCTTCAGCGCACGGAGAGGCAGGCGATTCAACGTCATCATTGCTCCACGAAGGAAGCCATGGCACTGACGCACTTACCATCGGTTGGGACCAATTTTCTGAATCCGTCGACCTGACTGATGTCTCTTTGGTCAAAATGGATATCGAAGGCGCTGAATTTTCGGTCCTGCCTTCTATGCTGCCTTGGTTAGAAAAAGATAACCCTGCGCTGTTTCTCTCAACGCACGCACCTTATCTGAGCGCAGACAACCGCAGCGCGGCCATGAAAAAACTATCGGAAGACCTGGCTTTCTATCGCCAATGCCACGACCCACACACAGGCGAAACCGGCGAGTCTGCCCTCACGGGCCAGCGTGCACTCACTCAGTTCCCGACATTCCTGTTCAGCACTACCCCCTGAGACCCGAACCAGAGATCCGGCCTTCATCTAAACAGAAATACCCTGGGAGTGAGGCCGCAGGCCGAGGGGGCAATGCCCCCTCACCCGCATATCATCAGGCGATCAGGGCTTAATAAACCCCGACCTCACTGCCGGGCTGCGCCGCAACCTTCAGCAATTTGAACGCATAATCCGCCGCAGAGCGGAAGCAGACGATGCGGAAAGTCTCAGCGTCGTCCATCCAGAAGGCACCTGCCACCTGCGCCAAACGCGAACGGCGGATCTGGCCGGGTTGGAATGCCTCGGCCGACAGCTCAACCGGAGCCAGCTTGCCCAATACCTCGCGCGCGTTCGCGCCCGAAACGCAGAATACGGCCCGCGCGTCGGAGACGTTGACCGCCAGCGCGTGCGTACCGCTTAGCGCGTTGGTCATCGCGGCCAGTTTGGCCTCGACCTCGGCATAAGGCACAAGCACCAGCAATTCGTCGGTGGACATCCAGCAAACACCGGTGTCGCCATTCACAAACGCTTCACGCTGACCGGGCACTTTCTGCCCGGTGGCGCCTTTGACAGACTTAGCCAGTACCTTATCCGACAGATCACCGCGCAATGTGATCATGCCCTGCAGGCCACATTCCTCGATCTTGGCGATGCCATCATATGAGGCGTGGTTCAGTGCGCTGATGGGTTCAGACATTCTGCTTCTCCCCGTCCTTGTCATAGAAGATCGGGTCCACGATCTTGGCCTTGTAGGTTTTGCCGTCAGTGCCCGGGAACTCGACGACTTCGCCCATCCGGTCGGGGCCGTGTTTGATCAGGCCCATGGCGATGCCTTTGCCCAGATTGGCCGAGTAGTAGGTCGAGGTTACGCGCCCGATCATGTTGCGCTGACCGTTCGCATTCACGCCCTCGCCCACCGCATAGGCACCGTCCGGCAGAACCGATCCATCCACAGTCTCAAGACCGACTAATTTCCAGCGTTCTGGATCGGCCATATGGCTGCGCGAATGGGCACGTTTTCCGAGATAGTCCTCTTTCTTCTTCGACAGAGCCCAGTGCAGCCCCAGATCCTGCGGGATCACGGTGCCGTCGGTCTCATCGCCGATCATGATAAAGCCCTTCTCGGCCCGCAGGATGTGCAGACATTCGGTGCCGTAAGGCATCACGCCGAATTCCTTGCCTGCGTCCATCAGAGCATCCCAGAACGCCTGCCCCTGAGAGGCGGGAACCGCGATCTCATAGGACAGCTCGCCAGAGAACGAGATGCGGTAGGCCCGCGCGTCGAACGCGCCGATCTTGCCATCGCGCCATTCCATGAACGGCAGCGCCTCTTTCGATAGATCCATGCCACCCAGCTTTTCCAGCACCTTGCGAGCGTTCGGACCTACCACGGCGACCTGCGCATATTGCTCGGTGACGTTCGCGACGTAGACCTTCCAGTCCCACCACTCGGTCTGAAGCCACTCTTCCATGTGACCATGGATACGCTCCGCACCACCTGTGGTGGTGTGGCACAGCCATGTATCTTCGTCGATCCGTGCAACAACGCCATCGTCGATCAGGAAACCATTTTCCGAACACATCAGGCCGTAGCGGCATTTGCCAACCTTCAGTGTAGACATCATGTTGGTGTACATCATGTCCAGGAACTTACCTGCGTCGGGGCCTTTGACGATCAGCTTGCCCAGCGTTGAGGCATCCAGCAGACCGAGATTTTCGCGGGTGTTCTTCACCTCGCGATTCACCGCGTCATGCACGGACTCACCGGGACGCACATAAGCATACGTCCGACGCCAATGACCGACCGGTTCCCAATCGGCACCGTTCTTGTCGTGCCAATTGTGCATCGGCGTCTGCCGGATCGGCTGGAACACGTCACCGCGCGCTTCGCCACCAATCGCACCCATCGAAATGGGCGTGTATGGCGGGCGGAAAGTAGTGGTTCCCACTTTCGGAATCTCGGACTCAAGCGCATCAGCCAAAATTGCTAAGCCATTGATATTACTAAGCTTACCCTGATCCGTCGCCATACCCAGAGTGGTATATCGCTTGGTGTGTTCAACACTCTCGTAGCCTTCGCGTGCTGCTAGCTGCACATCAGAGACTTTGACGTCATTCTGAAAGTCCAGCCATGACTTCATGCGCAGCTGAATCTCTGCGTTGGCAGGCATGAGCCAGACGGCTTCCATCGCAGCTTCTTCGGTGGTTTCACCGACAGGAGTCTTGGTGTTCTTGGGTTTGAAGCCCGCTGCTTTGGCGGCTGCTTTACCTGCCGCATGTGCATCAGTCAGAACCTCGGCCAATGCCAGCGGTCCGTTCGACGCCCCAGCTGCAACGACGAACCCTTCACCATTGGCACCCAGAGGCGGACGCGCCGGGTCGGGGCGGAAATGGACCTGGGCCTCATCCCAGATCAGCTTGCCACCACAGTGCGACCACATGTGAACAACTGGAGACCAGCCGCCCGACATCGCAACCGCATCACACTCAACCTCTTCGCGCGCGCCGCCGATGCCGTTCTGGTTGCAAAGCTCGACCTTTTTCACGCGCTTGCCGCCTTTGACCTTTGCAATCGCCTTGCCCGGATCAACACGGATGCCCAGCTGTCGCGCCTCTTCTGCCAACGGACCTGCGGTATCGCGCGCATCGACCACACGCAGAACATCTACACCTGCCTGCTTTAGAATGATCGCCGTGCGATAAGCATCGTCATTGTTCGTCGCAACGATGACCCGCTCACCCGGAGTCACACCCCAGTTGACCACATAGTCGCGCATAGCTGCGGCCAGCATCACACCTGGTACGTCATTCCCAGCGAAGGAAAGCGGTCGTTCGATTGCCCCTGTCGCCGTAACCACCTGATTGGCGCGGATCCGCCACAAACGGTGACGCGGACCTTGGGTGCCGGGTTTATGGTCGGTCAGACGTTCGTATCCCAACACATAGCCGTGATCATAGACCCCTGCCCCCATGCAACGGTTGCGCATGGTGACGTTGTCCATTGTTTCGAGTTCGGAAACTAATTGTTCCACGAACTTATCCACAGGCTCACCGCCGACAGTTCCGCCATCAACCGGGGCGCGACCACCCCAATGGGCGGTTTGCTCGATCAGCAACACCTTGGCACCCGACTGCGCAACCGTTTTGGCGGCTTGAAGACCTGCGATACCACCACCAATCACCAGAACATCGGTGAAAGCATAGAAGTGTTCGTAGGTGTCCGCGTCCTTGGTTTCCTTATCCGGCGCTTTGCCCAGGCCCGCCGACTGACGGATGAAAGGTTCATACACATGTTTCCAAAATGGCTTCGGGTGGATGAACATCTTATAGTAGAAACCGGCAGGCAAGAACCGTGACAGATGCGTGTTGATTGCACCAATGTCGAACTCAAGGTTCGGCCAGTGGTTCTGCGACACCGAGGTCAGACCATTGAACAGTTCGGTCGTGGTCGCGCGCTGGTTCGGTTCGAAGCGGCTGCCCTGCCCCAACCCGACCAGAGCGTTAGGCTCTTCCGCGCCGCTGGCAACGACGCCGCGCGGACGGTGATACTTGAAAGACCGGCCCATCATCATCTGGTCATTGGCCAGCAGAGCCGAGGCAAGCGTGTCACCTTCGTAACCCTGCATCGAGGTGCCATTGAAGGAAAAGTTGACCGGTTTCGACCGGTCGATTAGCCGGCCTTGTTTTGCGAGACGGGTGCTCATAGTGCGGACCTTTCGCGGGTGGAGGCGTCAGAGCCTCCGGCGGGAGTATTTTTGAAAAGATGAAGCATCAGGAGAACTCTCTCCACGTCCATCCAGGGCGTTTTGCGGTGATGGCGTCTTTGATTTCTTTTGGCGGCTCGGAGGTCTGGGCGGAATAGGTCCCGAACACCTCGAGTGATTGGGTGCAACGGGCGGCGTGAAACCACTTGCCGCAACCGTTGGCGTGGCGCCAGCGTTCGAAATGAACACCCTTGGGGTTTTCACGCATGAACAGGTAGTCATGGAATTCGTCATCAGACGAACCAGGGCCAAAGCGCTTCAGATGCGCCTCGCCACCAGCAGCCAATTCAGTTTCTTCGGCGTCGACGCCGCAATAGGGGCAATTTAGGATCAGCATATGTTCATCCTTTTGGCGGTTGGTCGACAACTTGGCCGACCAGAATTCTATTCAGTGGCGCGTTTGGGGTGTACCCCTAGTGCGCCACCCCGGCGGCGACGCTTTCGTCGATGAAGCGGCCCTCCTTGAAGCGGTCGAGCGAGAAGGCTTCAGTCAGCGATGAGTGGCCGGTCGCCATCAGCTGTGCCATGCCCCAGCCGGATCCCGGAATCGCCTTGAAGCCTCCGGTGCCCCAGCCACCGTTGATAAAGCAGCCCTGCAACGGCGTCTTCGACAGGATTGGAGACCGATCGCCAGTCATGTCCACGATACCACCCCACTGGCGCAGCATCTTGAGGCGCGAGATCATCGGGAAGGTCTCGACCAGCGCGCGGACGGTTTCCTCAATGTGGTGGAACGAACCGCGTTGGGTGAAGTTGTTATAGGCATCTGTACCGCCACCGATCACCATCTCGCCCTTGTCGGACTGAGACATATAACCATGCACCGTGTTGGCCATGACGACCACATCCATGCAGGGTTTGATTGGCTCGGACACCAGCGCTTGCAGGGCTACGGCCTCGAGCGGCAGACGAAATCCCGCCATCTCGGCCAGCTGACCGGAATGGCCCGCAACTACGATTCCCAGCTTGTCACAATCGATGGCACCCTTGGTGGTGTCGACACCGACAACGCGGCCATTTTCCTGACGCACGCCGGTAACTTCGCACTGCTGGATGATGTCCATACCCATTGCGGAACATGCACGTGCATAGCCCCACGCCACGGCATCATGGCGCGCGGTGCCGCCACGCTCCTGCCAGAGCCCGCCCAGAACCGGATAGCGCGGGCCTTCCAGATTGATGATCGGCACCAGCTCTTTCACGCGCTCGGGTCCAATCCACTCGGTCTGAACACCCTGCAGCGCATTCGCATGCGCGGTGCGCTGATAGCCGCGAATCTCGTGCTGAGTCTGCGCCAGCATGATCACGCCGCGCGGGCTGAACATGATGTTGTAGTTCAACTCCTGGCTAAGATCCTCGTACAAGCCGCGCGCCTTTTCATAGATCGCCGCCGAAGGATCCTGCAGATAGTTCGAACGGATAATGGTCGTGTTCCGGCCCGTGTTGCCACCGCCCAGCCAGCCCTTCTCGATCACCGCAACATTCTGAATGCCGTAGTTCTTCCCGAGATAGTAAGCAGTTGCCAGACCATGCCCACCTGCACCGACGATGATAGCGTCATAGCGCTTTTTCGGTTCAGGAGAACGCCAGGCGCGTTCCCACCCGGTATGGTAGCGCAGCGCTTCGCGCGCCACAGCAAAGGCTGAGTAGTGTTTCATGAGCGAATCCGTTCGGTCTTCGATGATTGGCGCAGATATGCCGTGCATTGACATATTAGCCCTGCCGCACAACGTCGCAATAATGCACTATTGCGACATGACCGCCCCTAGCGGCCATTTGTCCCTTTTTTCCATGCGCAGACAGGTCTAAGTCAGGGCAACCATTTTGGAGGGACCATGTCGTTTTGGGTTCTCATCTTCCTGATTGCACTGCTCATCGCCGTTTTTTTGGGTTACACCATGCTGCGCGGTCGTCGCGACTCGGGCCCTACCGCCGCCTATGACCTGCGCGTCTATCGCGAGCAGCTGACAAGCGTTGATCGAGACTTGGCGCGCGGGGTTATCGCAAAAGCCGATGCCGAACGCGTGCGCACGGAAATCGCTCGCCGAATCTTGGCGACTGATGCGCAGATGCGCGGCGAGGCTGAAAGTACAGGACCATCACCAACAGTCACTGTCGTGGCCTTCGTCGTCATGGCGGCCATACTGATTGGTGGAGCGCTGGCAATGTATCGCCAACTGGGTGCGGCCGGATTTCCAGATATGCCACTTTCGGCGCGGTTGGAAATGGCAGAAGAACTGCGCGAGAACCGGCCTGGCCAGGCAGAAGCCGAGGAATTGGCAACGCCGGTGCAAGCACCGCCACTGGACGAAAGTTACGAAAACCTTCTGAATCGATTGCGCGAAACAGTGGCCGTACGACCGGATGATCTGCAAGGGCAAACTCTGTTAGCGCAGCATGAGACTAATGCCGGAAACTTTAAAGCAGGTTATGAGGCGCAGACGCGAGTAATCGAGCTGTCGGGTGAAAGCGCACCGGCACAAGCTTATTCCGATCAGGCCGAGATGATGATTCTGGCCGCTGGTGGTTATGTCTCTCCCGAAGCGGAGGAGGCATTGCGATACGCGCTCGAGCGAAATCCAAGATTGGGTCCTGCGCGATATTATTGGGGACAAATGCTGGCGCAGACCGGACGACCAGATATGGCCTATCGGGTTTGGGTGGATACATTGCGCGACGCACCTGCAGGTGCGCCTTGGGCAGACGCCATTCGTGCCCAGATCGACGATTTGGCGTTTCGCGCAGGGGTATTCAACGCGCCGGATCTGTCTGCAACGCCAGCGGCACCAGGTCCCAGCCAGGAAGATATGGACGCTGCCGCCGAGCTATCGCCCGAAGAACGTCAGGACATGATACGAGGAATGGTGGATCGGCTTTCTGAACGGCTGGCCAGCGAAGGTGGATCGCCCGAGGAATGGGCGCGACTGATCGCAGCCTTAGGCGTATTGGGCGAAGCGGCGCAGGCGATAAAAATTCGTGACGAGGCTGTTGCAGTTTTCGCGGGTAACGATCAGGCGTTGCAAATGATCGACGCTGCATCAGTTCAGGCTGGTATCGCACAATGATCCACGATGCCTTCGAGGAATTCGCCGCCGCCCTTTCACCGATGTCGGCCCTCATGGGTCTGGATCTGGGCGAGAAAACCATTGGAGTTGCGGTGTCCGACCGAATGCGTGGCGTTGCGACTCCGCTTGAAACCGTTCGTCGTAAGAAATTCACGCTGGATTCCGCGCGTTTGATCGAGATCGTGACCGACCGTGAGATTGGCGGTATTGTCTTAGGGCTGCCTCGCAACATGGACGGCAGCGAGGGACCAAGATGTCAGTCCACGCGTGCATTTGCCCGTAATCTGGCACGTTTAACCGATCTGCCCATCGGGTTCTGGGACGAACGGCTTAGCACGGTTGCGGCAGAAAAAGCACTGTTGGAGGCGGATACGACACGAAAACGTCGCGGACAGGTTATCGATCACGTCGCCGCCGGCTATATCCTGCAAGGGGCGCTGGACAGACTGCGCTTTCTTTGACGGATCGGATATCGCCAATGACGAATATGGTTTGGAAACGGGACGAGGTCGAAAGCCCTTGCATCCAGATCTGCGTCGTTCACCCGACCGAGCGTATCTGCACTGGTTGCTATCGTACAATTGACGAGATCTCGCGCTGGTCCAAAATGAATAGCAGCGAACGGGCCGAGATTATGCAAGACCTTCCCGAACGCAAACCGCGTCTGGCCAGGCGTCGTGGCGGGCGTGCCGCACGTTTGGGCAATTCATAAAGCTATATGTCAGAATTTAGCTTTATGAGTTGGTGGTAATTCTTGGAGCGCATTTCGGTCTCGTAATTCTGCGCCGAACAATTCGACCAATTCAGCCCGATTTGCCGCTTGTTTCAAGTTTTTGCGCGCTTCATCTGGGACGCTGCTGACTCGAGGTCGATCCGACCTTTCCCAAATCAAAATTCGGTTCAAAACTGAGCGGAGTTTCATCTTAGGGCCAGATCAACAAAAATAGCCGCGCCGCTGTGGTTCAGACCCGAACTCTGAGGGGGTAGAAGAGCCCGGAGACCGAAGGTCGAGTGAGTGGCAACCCACAGCGGCGCGAAACAGTTTTCACCCTTCCCTCGCAACGTGGGAAAGATAAAACGCACACTTTAATTTTTTGACCAGCCAGTCAATAAAAACGTACTCGATAGCCTACATTCCGTAACGTCACCTTGGAAAAGATCAATTTGGCGCCGGTCAAGGCATTGTTTCCAATAGCTATTACTTGAGCAAGCTTACCCTGCCGCAAGCCAGGTTTTCGCATTTTCGAACTCTTCTGCAGGAAAATACTGTGTCCGGGTCCCCAATACGTGACTGGCCATGCGTTGCGCCATCTTTTGCCAGCTCTTATCGCCAACAATCGCTGCACGGTCCAACATACCGATATGACCAGCGGCCAACCGAAAATGCGCCGCCATCGCAGTAAGTCCTTGCCAGCCATCAAATTCGCGCAGATCAATCAGGAGACGAAATCCGTCGCGTTCACGCAACATTGCATCCAGGTCGGATTGCGCCTGACCGTATTCTTCAGAATCAAGCTTGCCCATCAGACTAATCTGAACACACGGCCCACCTAGATCGGTCACATGGATCGCCCCGAGAGACTCACGCATCCAGCGGCGCGCCTCTTCCACTTCATCCATCCCAAAAACCTGCACAGGGCACGGAAGTATGGGGGCGGCCAATCGGATACTTGTCTGAACCCAGCCTTGATCGGCGACAACCCCGATCCGATCAAAACCACGCCAATGACTGAGCCCCAGCTTGGTATCAGACCATGCCGCGCCGAGGTCGTATCCTTTGAACTCAGGCGTTGCGATCGCCAGAAGGCGAACCGAATCGTGATCCTCAAGCGCCGCCTCGATTGCGGGCACCAATGTGGCGGCGTAATCCGCGCTTGTCACCTCGCCTGAAAGCTCCACTTCGATCAGCGCACCATCAGAGTTTGTATGGACTGTAATCATCTAAATCATCCTCCAAAGCCAAATAATGGCAGGAGGTTACGGAGTTTCCAGCCATTGTGCCACACCGCCCGGCAACTCGGGACGGAAATAGGCGATCATCCGTCCATCTGGCCCGGCATTCGCATTAGCGCCCCATGGGGCAACACCATGTAGACAGTGACGATGCAACAGATAGGCCTCACCCGGCCGTGCAGGCAGTTCAATCCGCCGACAGTTTTGAAACACCTCCAGTCGGGCAGCCTGATAGGTATCCGTGATATCAGTGTTGGCCAATTCGCCCGAAGAGACATCTTTCAGCGCGTTGCGGAACGCTGCACCAAGTATTTTATGGCTACCATCCCAAACCACCATGGGTGAGGCATCACAAGACGCTTCTGTCAGCGGAATGCCCAATATCCAGGCATGCGGTTCATCCACGTGCCGTCGCCGGTCTGGTCCCGATGGCTTCAATCCATCCACATGCGCAGCATCGCGATTGGCACGATATCGTGCGGCGGCTTCACCTTCACCCCGGCGAGGCTGAGGATACCCAGGATAAATGACCGATACCTGCGCCTTATGCAGGTCGATCGCCCCGAATTGTTGCTGCGCGAACTCAATTGCCGCGCCGGACAATGCTGGCGACCCTTCCACCCTGCCCTGCGCGTCGTTTTCCAGCGCGTCCACACCGATGAACCAAGTCCCCTCGCAATCATGCCAGATAGAATGTAGCGGATCGTCGATCGCGTTGCGGGCCGCAGGCAGAACCTGCGCCACCCACTGGGCGAGTGCTGCATCATGAGAAAACCTGACCCAACCGCGGTTGCAAAAGGCGTCTACCATCCCAGTGCCTTGCGCAGCATATTCAACGCCACGAGCGTAAGGAACACCGCAAATACGCGTCTAAGCGGTTTCGGGTCCATCGCATGAGCAAGCTTTACGCCCCATGGCGCAGTGATCATGGTCATGGCCACAACGATACTGAAAGCCACAAGATTGACCGCTCCAATGGTCAGAGGCGGGCGATGCTCAGGCGCGATGTTAAGAAACAGAAAGCCCAGCACCGATGGCACAGCGATGATCACGCCAAATCCAGCGGCGGTCGCAACTGCGCGATGGATCGGAGTGTTGTATAGGCTCATGAGTGGGACACCAAAGCTGCCCCCGCCGATCCCCATTAAAACCGATAGAAATCCGACCGAGGGGGACAAGGCGGCACGGCGCAAACCTTTGGGCATCGCGTCCCCCAGCCTCCATTCGGATTTACCCAATCCCAGATAGGCTCCGATGACCATGCCAAGAATACCGAATAGCGCCTGCAACAACTCTGTTCTCAGCGCCGAAGCCACCAGAACGCCGATAACCGCACCAGCCGCAATGCCCGGCCCCCAACTGCGCAAAATATCCCAATCAACCGCACCTTTTTTGTTGTGGCTCAGCACCGAACGGACGGAGGTCACTATTATAGTCGCCAGCGAAGTTGCCAGACACAATTGCATCAACTGTGGGCCGCCATATCCAAGTGTTTGAAACGCATAGAAGAAAGCAGGCACAAGCACGATACCGCCCCCAACGCCCAACAACCCGGCCAAAACCCCTGCGAAAG
Organism: Ruegeria sp. G2; assembly: GCF_056533505.1. Classification (NCBI taxonomy): domain Bacteria; kingdom Pseudomonadati; phylum Pseudomonadota; class Alphaproteobacteria; order Rhodobacterales; family Roseobacteraceae; genus Ruegeria; species Ruegeria sp. G2. The sequence goes on from NZ_JBQFON010000005.1 coordinate 161,987, forward strand.
CGCCAATTACAAGCAATAGCCCCAGCATCTGGGCCAGCAACATCGTATCCGGCATCATCCCTCCAAATCAGCCAAGGGCCGTGTCAAACCGCCTGCTCTACCGATGCATTCGACACAATCGAATCCAGAGCCCGCAGGATCACCTCAGGCCCTGCATTTTCGCGCACTGCGCCCTCAGATAGCATCCGTCGCCACCCCCGCGCACCTGGACGTCCTGCGAACAGACCCAGCATATGACGTGTGATCTGGTGCAATCGCCCACCACCGGCAAGATGGGCTTCGACATAGGGCAACATTTTTTGAACCACGTCCATTGGATCTGCAATCTGGCCGATTCTAAAAATCAGCGGATCTGCTCCGGCCAGAATATCCGTTGGCTGATGATAGGCCGCGCGCCCGATCATGACGCCATCAAGCCCTGCGTCCAGTTGCTCCTGCGCCTGTGCCAGCGATGTAATTCCGCCGTTGATCGAAATGTGAAGGTCGGGAAAATCTGCCTTCATCTGATGAACCAGTTCGTAGTCAAGCGGAGGGATATCCCTATTTTCCTTAGGGCTTAGCCCTTGCAGCCATGCCTTTCGAGCGTGAATTGTGACACGTTCACATCCCGCCGCTTTGATTTGCTCAAGGAAAACGGGCAGCACCTCTTGAGGGTCTTGCTCATCAACGCCGATCCGGCACTTTACAGTGACTTCAGCCTCCACGACCTCTCGCATTGCCGCAACACATTCCGCAACACGCTCAGGTTCGCGCATCAATACGGCGCCAAACGTGCCCGATTGCACACGGTCGGACGGGCAGCCACAATTCAAATTGATCTCATCATACCCAGCCTCGGCCCCCAACTTAGCAGCCAGTGCCAACTCGCTTGGATCGGACCCACCCAACTGAAGCGCGATTGGATGTTCCTGGGGGCTGTATTCAAGCAAATGCAACGCCCCGCCCCGAACCAAAGCGGGTGCCGTCACCATTTCAGTGTACAACAGCGTTCGCGAACTCAGCAGACGATGCAGATACCGACAGTGACGATCCGTCCAGTCCATCATCGGTGCACAACTTAAAGTTGCATTTTTCCATAATTTTTTTCTTTTATTTTCCACGACTTAACACCTTGGAAACCGCTTCCGCTTCAGACTTGTCGGGTTAGTGCAAAATTGGACCGACAGCAATAGACAAGAACAAAACGCAATGGACACAAGATTTCTTCTACTCGCACGCTACAATGGTCTGCCAATAATACCATTGGAGCAGGTTAGAGATGACTTCTTTCAGCATTTGTCACTTCCCAAGCTCATAAGGAAAATAAACGACTTTCAGGTTGCTCTGCCCTTGGTACGTACTGATTTGAGCCAAAAAAGCCACAAGGGTGTCCACATCGAGGATCTAGCAATCTTCCTTGATGAAAGGCGCAAGAAGGCGCTGCGAGAGTTTAATCAGTTTCATAGCTAAAAGGTAACGCGTATTTGACTAGGCGTGGAAAAAATGAAGCACGCCTACAAAAAACCTTGGCCACTAAACAGCCATTCGCTGCGGGTGCAGCACTAATCGTCGTTGACGGCCGCTATGCGGACAAACCGGTCGTTCGCGGATTAACACCCGAAGCAAAAAGATAAACGCTGTCGCTCTTTCTGCTTGGATTAAGGCGTTCTCTACAGGACAAAGCGGAGGTGAATTGCACTTTGCGTAAAACCGGCATCCAGATAAGAAGGTATTAGTTCTTGAGTTCGACCTTTGCCTGGACTTTCAGGCCTGGGATCAGAAGTGTCTGCGGATTATTGAACCTTGCCCAGACGCGCAGATTGCCTTGCTCATCCAACTCATTGTCGGTTGAGATTATTTCTCCGGACTCCTCGAATACTGTGCCATTGGGCAGGATCACGTAAACATCCAGCTTCTTAAGTAGCTTAGGTATAGGCACTGGTGAGACGTTCTGAAGTGCAATGAGTGTGTCATAAGGCTGAAGATACGAAACCAGAACCGTGTTCAGGTCCAAAATCTCTGCAAGTGGACGGCGTGTCTGCGTTTTCAAATAAGCTCCGAGATCATGCTTTGGGGCGACAATCCAGCCGGAAGCCTGCGCTTCGATTTTGGTTGCGGACAGAACAACCTGCGCCTTCTTTAACTTTGCCTGCGCTTCCCTTAACGCTACTTCAGCAAGAGCAAGCGCCTGTTTGGTTTCCAGCTTCCTCAACGCTGTGGCAGCACCTGTGCCCGCTAGGGAGGACGCACGCTCTGCCGCTTCGCGTGCGATTTCCAGTTCCACTTCTCGTCGCCGCACCTCATTCTCAGCCAGTTCGACGTCCAGTTCAAAGGTCTGCTTTGCAAGTTCAAAAAGCACCTCGCCTTTCTCGACGCGTTGCCCGTTGATGAAGTTCACACTAACCAGCGTTCCGTTAATGCTGTTCGAGACCTGTGTGCGTTCCCCAGCTTCAACGACACCTTCGAAGACCTGTCGTTCCAACAATTCGACAACCTCATCTAGTTCGCTCGCCGTCACCTGAGAAAAGCTAAGCAATGCCATGGAGATGGCTACGAAGAATGTGCCGAAGAATTCACAGCGATTTATGGAGCATTTGCTGCGAAAGAATTCCATTTTCTTTTTGATCCTAATTACAAAAGCGTATCACACACAAAGATCGTGACATTCGAAGCGGAACATGTCGAAACGTTCAACGAGCACGCCCAACACTCTTCTGGCTCGCTAGTTTGGAACGACGCAACTGAAACTCTCTGGTTTACTCGGATCGCCACTCCCATCGTAAGTTACAATGGCCGGATGCGCGCAGATAATCCGTCCGCCTTGTCCGGTGGGCTCGCGGGTCAGCGGATGGACATAAGGCGCGTCGAGTTGGTCAGGTGCCACCCCTGTGTCCAACCATTCTTCCAGCGCCTCGATATAGTTTGTGCCGTCCGGTCCAGGCCCAAACCGGCAGTGGGTGATGCCGGGGCGAATAAACAAGCGTACATCGTCGCGAGCAGAAGGGTCGTGTTCAAGCACCCGTTCGTAATAGGCAATAGTTCCGTGTGCAGACAGCGACCCATCCATCCAGCCGTTGTCAATTATAAGCTTGCCGCCATTGGCCCGGAATTCCGATAGGTCAGGATTTTCCGCATCAAGCGTCGGGCTCAAGCGCGCAGCGTGATGGGCGAAGTCAGAGAAGTCATAATCTTCATAAGTCCAGTCAGGATCGCCGTAGAAGAAGTTCTTCATCAATTGTGTAGAGAAACCCCAGGTTGCATTGGGAATCGGAGGCGCTTCATACACCACCGCATCCTCATCGCCGTCACCGGGGTGGAAGTCGATTTCGGCGCCCTAGACATAGCCTCCAGTATTCCACATCGACCAACCCAGCGGATTGTCCGGCAACTCCACGCCCATCGGCATGCCGGGCCACGACATGCCCCCGAATTCCACCTCGCGATAGAGATCTTCTGCGACCCGGACCTGTTCTGCGCTCAGGCACTGATTGGTTTCACCTTCTCCACACAGCAGGCTCGACACCACAAAGTCGCACTGGCGCGGATCATTCAGAATGCCGTCCTCAAGCCCGTCAATCGCGTCGCATTGTGCCATGATGGCATTCCCGAGAAGGGCTTGCGCCTCGGTATCGATGACTGGTGTCGAAATCTGGTTTGGATCAGGGAACATGTTCATGGCGTCGTAAGTCCACCGGCCAGCCATCTCCTTTGTCCAGGAGTAGGCTGGTGCCCCGGCATAGATGCCATCGAAAACGCCCGGTGATCTCTGCGCGACCATCAAAGCCTGACCACCGCCACGGGAGCATCCATAGAAAAGGTTGCGCTGTATTTCCGACCCATAATACTCAGCTATGATCGCTTGGGACGACACAGCCGTTCTGTGCACGGCCTGGAACCCAAAACTGACCTGGCGTTCAAGATTGTTTAGGGCCCAGCTTGCGACGATAGCGTTGCCCTTGTGTCCTGTGTCCGTCGTGACGGTCGCCCATCCGTCGGCAAGCACATTACCCAAAGCCATAGCGGCATTGTTGAAATCGCCCGAGAACCCTCCGCCGCCGCCCATGACGAACTTACCGTTCCAGTCGTCCGGAAGCAGCAGTTCAAATCCGGTCTCGGTCCCAATTTCACCGATAACACGACAATGCGGTGCAGGTTCAGGCAGCGCTTCTACAGTTAAGACAGTCATATCGGGGAGGCTGGGAACTCCGCTTAAACTGCATTCACCGGCGGCTACGGTAGTCGCTCCCGTTGCGAGTGCAGCTATCGTAAAGCCTATCAGCTTGGCAGGTCTTTGAAGGCCTTCCAAAGTCGTTGAACAAAAGCACATTCGGGTCCCCCCTCCATGTATTCATTTTTTTGAGTATGTTCGAACGTACTGTCCAGAAAACCATGCTGTCCAGAGAATCTTGTCGCCGAAGCGAGGTCCCTGCATTTGAACAAATGATTGCAAACAATCATATCAGCACCGTTTTCCAGAGAACAAACACGATTTAGAAAGACTGATTCTTATGGTCAGCTCTGAACTTGGTCGGTCTCAAGCTTCTTACGTTTGTGGAAATGCGAATACACAGAGCGTTCTCTTAGTCGACAATAACTGTGACAAAAGCGCGGATTAACTTGTCGTCGGTTACGTCCGCTTTGGGCTCAGAGCTACCGAATTCACTCGCAGCTACCAGATCACTCGGCAAAGTCGGCAATGGGCTCATTGCGACGCCACCAGTCGTTTAGAGCGAGATTCAATGACCAAAGCCATTGGTAGGACAACTAGGAACACTTTTTAGGACAACATTTACTGCAGAGAAGGATTAAATATCTGATTTAAATAAACTTTTAGAAAAATCCGTCCTGTCCATCATGGGGGCGACAGAAAGGCGGGCGGCAGTGCGGGTTTCTGAAAACTTAGCGTCCGGCATGTCTCAACTACACCTCTAGAATGCGGTTTATGGCAAGCGCCGGATCACCCCCGAGACCTTATTCGGCAATCGATGCAAGTCCGGGGAAATGGTACCGCCTCCCTGGCTTGAACAGGGGACCTCTGGATCCACAATCCAGCGCTCTAACCAACTGAGCTAAGGCGGCACTCGTGAGGGGCGATTTAGCGAAGGCGTGCGAGGATTGCAAGGGTATTAAAGCCGAATTCGCCAGCTTTGTTCCACCAGATCGACACCAAAGGAATGTACCGGCTTGCTGTCCGTAAGCTGCCATCCAAACGAGCGGTAAAGCCCGCAGGCTGCAGCATGGCTTTCATGAGTCCAAAGCACCATTTCACGATATCCCGCGCTGCGCGCAAAGCCCATGCAGGTATCCAAAAGACGCTTGCCAAGCCCCAGCCCGCGAGCTTCGGGCACCAGCAAAAACAAGCGCAGCTTGGCAGTGTGATCGTCCTGCGTGACACAGAATATACTTCCAAATCGCTCACCTGCGCGCTCAGCAATCCAACCGCATTCGCGTTCCGAGTTACTATTGGCAATAAAATCCTCAAGAATTCGCGCCACCAGAGGGGCGAAAGTCTCGTCGAACCCCTCATCGCGGGCATACAGCGTACCATGACGTTCCACCAGCCACGCGGTGTCATCTGGACGAAAGGGTCTAAGGTTGATGTCATCCATTCCCTATCTGACCCTATAGCCCGCTTGATTCTCAACCCGTTGCACGCTAGCACCAAGGCTGAATTCCCGGAGGCACAAATGGGCATCAACACCGAACGCGAAATCGAAGCGAACCTGCAGATCGGCCCCACCGATCAGGGTATGGTGCGTCTGTTTATTGAAGGTTCCGGTATTGAGATTCCGATGGATTTTGACCCGGAAGAGGCCGAAGAAATCGCCGAGGAAATCCGCGCCGCTGCTCAGGCAGCGCGGGCAGTCAGCAGTTAAAGTCGCGGATCACGCAGCGTATGCAGCCTGCGGGCTGCGTCTAAAGCAAATTTCTGGATCATCTTCTTTCTTCGCGCCGGAGCCAGTTTGCTTTCCGGGCTCATTCGAATGATCTCGGCATCATATGCGTCTGCAATAATCAACCCTGTGTCTTCAGGCAGCAAATCGGTCGGAAAGTCAGTATCTACCGCCCAAAAGAATCGATCACACCATTCCAGATAGCCCTGCCACTTAGAGTCTGACTGATAGTCAGCACGACTGGATTTGCACTCGATCACCCACAGCTCGCCCTTTGGGCCCAAGCCCATTACATCGACGCGCAGACCCCGTGCCGGTACAAATTCCTCAATTGAAACATAGCCATGGGTTAACAAATGTCGCGAAACACCGCGTGCCAGTTTTTGTCCAGGTTGTAGATCGAGTGTCATACCTAAAATGTGAACAATTAGTGAACAAAAATCAAGCTCTTGACATGATACCATTTGGTATCTCATCAATACAGTACCTAATGGTATCATATGGAGTGTGCCATGGACCCAAAGATTCAAAATGCGTTCCGAGCGCTTGCTGACCCAACCCGTCGGGACATTGTGCAGATGTTGGCGGCCAAGGACATGACGATCGCACAACTCACCGAACGCTTCGACATGACAAGGGCGGCGGTCAAAAAACACCTGACTGTTCTGTCAGATGGCGGTCTGATTACGGTCGAAGCAAAGGGCCGTGAACGCATTAATCGGCTTGAACCCAAGGGGATGGCCCCTGTTCTGGACTGGCTCAGCTATTTTGATCGGTTCTGGGACGACCGCCTTTCGAACTTACAAGAAGCGATAGAGAGGAATAAAAAGTGACCAATGCCGTATTGCAAAAGACCATATTCTTGCGGGCCGAGCCCGAAACTGTTTGGGCTTACCTAACCGAACCTGACCGTCTGGCAGAATGGTTTCACAAACCCGAACGACCTTTGGCAGCGGGTAAAAAGCTTGAGATGTTCGGGACGACCAGCGGTGATCTTCTGATCTGGGGTGAAGTGCGTGAGGCGCGCCGCCCGGAATATCTGGAATACACATTCACCGTCAAACCAATGGGTAAAGCCGTGAGCGTGGTCAAATGGACCTTGGAACCGGTCCCGGGCGGTACACGCCTTGGCTTGTTGCACGAAGGGCTACCACAAGGGGTCGACGCCTTTGGCCTGATCCTTGCACTGGACAATGGCTGGGACGAACATTTCGGTAAGATGCGCACAGCACTGCACGAAACTGTTGATGCATAACCCCTTGTGCGAACCCGCTTCACGCCCTACTTAAGCGCTTGGCGGGTTCTGCCCTTCTCGTGCACGGCAGCATTCCGGTGGCCTTAAGCAATTCCGAGGGAGCTGGCTCTGTTCAGGTCCTGGCCTGATTACCTGGCGCCCACCTGTATACACAGGTCCTCGGGAATCAAAGCCCCACGGTTGACTGGTGGTCCCGCCACATTTTCCCTTTTCAGATCAATGTTCTGTCCGCACTTCCTGCTTCACGACTGCAGGTCGGAAATTGTGGGCAACAGCTGATCCACCGCGCGGCCCCTGGGGTTTTTCTGCCATGCTCATGATCTTGTAGGCGAACTGAACTCCTGCAAATACGATCCCGTTCATAAACCAGATCATCACCAATGCGATCAGACCGATCTCTGATCCTGTAATCAGGTGGCGCAGGTTGGCAACGTTCATCGCCAGAAGCACCCCGACAAAAACAGCCGAGATGACAAAGCCCCATGCAACTTGAGTGACATACAGTCGGACCAGTTTGGGCATGGTGAACCTCCTTGCGCTCTGGCTTTCAGGCTAGTGCATATCTGGTCCGGGTAAAGGTGTCAGAACGCCTCGGGCTGAGCCTCGCGCGCCATTTGATCCAGCACAGCGTTGACGAATTTGGGTTCTTTCCCTTCGGGGAAGAATGCACGGGCCACGTCGACAAACTCAGTGATGACGACTTTGGGCGGTGTGTTACTTTGGGTCAGTTCCGCTCCGGCGGCTCGAAACAGGGCGCGCAGGGTCGGATCGATGCGGGCTATGGGCCATTTCGCCACCAGCGCGCGGTCGGTCATCTGGTCGATGGGGGCCTGATAGTTCACGGCGTCATCCACCAGTTTGCGGAAGACGCTGATATCGCCATCCAGCATTTCTTCGCCTTCATAGACGGCGCCAAAACGGTGATCCAGAAACTCGGTTACGACTGCTTCAGTCGTCTGATCCGATTGCTCCATCTGGAATAGCGCCTGCACGGCATAGAGGCGCGCGGCGGATTTCATCAGGCGTTTCTGGTTGGCCGGTTTCGGCGCGTCTGTCTTGGTCATGCGATTGTGGATCCGTTGCTGTCGCCCGCCACAAGGATGGACTCGGACGGCGGCTTAAAGCCCACGCCCTTTTTGGAAGAGCCCCACTTACGGCTGAGCGCGATCAGATGCAAGGCCGCAGCGGCGGCTCCGCCGCCTTTATTCATCTTTTCAGGATTTGCGCGAACTTCGGCCTGATCGTCATTCTCGACCGTCAGAATACCATTGCCGATGCACAGGCCCTGCAGGCCCATCAGTTGGATGGCACGACTCGAGTCGTTGCAGACTGTTTCATAATGCGTGGTCTCGCCGCGAATGACGCAGCCCAGCGCGACATAGCCGTCAAAATTGCACTGACGGTCGGCCATGGCGATAGCGGTCGGAATTTCCAACGCACCGGGAACTTCGACAACCTCGCAGGTACCGCCAGCCGCCTCGATCTCGGCTTTGGCACCCGCAATCAGGTTGTCGGCAATCGCGCGGTAGAACGGAGCCGCCACAATTAGCAACTTCACCGGTTTATCGAATGTCGGTGTCGGCAGGATACCATGTTTGTCTTGTTCAGCCATTTTCAGTCTTCCTTGAGGATCGAGCGGGTTCCGACAATGGACAGCCCAAAGGCGTCGAGCCCCAGATATACAGTTTCGGGTGAATCAGTCAGCAACACCAGTTCCTGAACACCCATCTTGGATAGAATCTGCGCACCCAGGCCGGTTTGCTTGATAGTCCGCGGACCTTCATCTTCGGCAGCATAGAGAGAATTGCGGGGCTGGCGGAACAGGCAAACCACCCCCCTCCCCTCTGCGGCTATCTTCTCCATCGCGCGAGGCAGCTCTCGCGAGGATTTCGGGCCGAGCCCCAGAATATCGGGTGCTTCATGCAAAGCATGGGTCCGAGTCAGGACCGGCTCGGGCGTTGTGATGTCGCCCTTGATCATCACAACATGTTCGATGCCATGGGTTTGATCGGTAAAAATCCGCATCTCCCAGTCGCCACCGTATTCCGAGGTCACCGTCTCACGCGAGGTTTCGACGACCAAATTATCATTACGCGAGCGATAGCTGATCAGGTCGCTGATTGTCCCGATCTTCAAGTCATGCTCTTTGGCGAACTCAACCAGATCGGGCAGACGCGCCATGGTGCCGTCGGGGTTCATGATCTCACAGATCACTCCCGCTGGCTTCAACCCAGCCAGACGCGAGATATCCACTGCCGCCTCGGTATGACCCGCGCGCACAAGCACCCCACCGCGCTTGGCACGCAACGGGAACACATGGCCCGGCGTCGCAATATGCGCCATCGTGTTTTGCTCGTTGATCGCGGTTGCGACGGTCAACGCGCGGTCAGCGGCTGAGATTCCAGTGGAAACCCCCTCGCGCGCCTCAATTGAAACGGTGAACGCCGTCTCGTGACGTGATGAGTTGTTAACGGCCATCATCGGCAGCCCCAGATGATCAATCCGTTCGGCTGTCATGGGCAGACAAATCAGCCCGCGCCCATGGGTGGCCATGAAGTTGATGGCATTCGCATCGGCAAATTCTGCAGCAATTACGAGGTCGCCCTCATTCTCGCGATCTTCGTGATCGACAAGAATGTACATCCGGCCTTTGCGGGCCTCTTCGATGATGTCCTCGATCGGGCTAATCGCCTCGCGCAACTGGGCCTCAACCGGTCCGGGGGTTTCAAAGCTCATGGGGTAAGCCTTTCGCATGGCAGGTTTGCTGGCGAAATAGACCACGTGCGCGTCAATGACCAGCCCGTATGCGCTCCGGTTTGTGCGATCCGCCCCTGGCATCGGAATGTGCAACAAGTAGTTCAATCTGAGACGGGCGTAAAAAACTGGCCACGGCGGGTGTAAATACCCCTGTTTCGATACGCCGATATTGTTGCCATTTTCTGAACCTTTGAGGTGCAAATGTGGGCTTTGTCCACAAATTGCCGCAATCAAGCCCTCGGAATGCCCGATATCAAAGGCACCTAAAACTCAACAATTCCCTAGTGTGTCGAGATATCGAGCCCAGTGTCCAAGACCGCCTATCTCCCTGCTTCTAATGCAGTTCTGATAAATTCCCTTTGGCGTAACAGGCTGTTATTGTCACTGGTTGCGCTGCAAATCGCATGCGCCATCGCCGTCAGCCTATATGTGGGCCGGTCATTTTGGGATTCCTCGACCCCCATCCTTTTAGGAATATCGCTCCGTCTGCTTTGCTTTATGTTCGCAAATTTCATCGTCTGGAGGCTTGGTGTTGCGATTTTTGTGGTCAAACCGAAAAAGCCAATTCATTGGATGTTGCAAGACCTGCGGACCAAACTGACAGACGTCGAAAAAGCACCCGACGTTTTGATCTGCTTCGTCAGCATCGTTGCTCTGATCGTAACCTACACATTTTTGAAGAACGAGATTCACTCGTTGAATCCCTCTCTTTGGGACACACAGTTTGCGCAATGGGACAGGTTCCTACACGGCGGCGTCGATCCCTGGACTTTGCTAAGGCCCGTCCTTGGGTCGCCAGTGATTACAACAGCTTTGAATGCGGCCTATCATATCTGGTTTCCGATGCTTTATATCGCCGTCTGTGTGGCCTGCCTAGATCGCCGTGATCCAATTCGTAGCACGGTATTCCTGGTCGCCTTTGTGCTGTGCTGGTTTGTCGGGGGTAACGTGATCGCGACGGTCTTTGCATCTGTCGGTCCTGTTTATTATGAACCCTTCAATCTGGGCACGGATTTCGTTCCGCAGATGGAATTGCTGCGTCAATCACATGAAATCAGCCCGGTTTGGGCGCTGAAAGTGCAAAGCACGTTGCTGGATGGCTTTCAAAATTCGGGGCTCGCACGAGGTATCTCTGCTATGCCTAGTATGCATGTCGCTTCAAGCGCGCTCCTGGCGCTGTATGGGTTCACTTATTCGCGGTGGCTGGGCTGGGGGCTGACGGTGTTTACCTTTGTCATCCTGTTGGGATCGGTACATCTTGCGTGGCATTACGCCATTGATGGATATGCCTCGATCCTGTTGGTCCTTTTCTTCTGGTGGCTGGCCAAAAGGCTCACGGCACGGTTCGGGCCGGGAACCTGAGGTTCAGGACATCTCGGCCAGACGGGCCACGTATCTGGCCAGAGTATCGATCTCAAGATTCACCTTGTCACCAACCGCAACATCACCCCATGTCGTGACCTCTTTGGTATGCGGGATGAAGTTGATACCGAAGTCACATCCCTCAACATCGTTGACCGTCAAAGACGTGCCGTTCAGCGCTACCGATCCTTTTGGCGCGATAAACCGAGCCAGGTCAACGGGTGCGCGCAAAGTCACACGCGTGCTATCGCCCTCGTCAAGCACAGCAATCACTTCGGCTACGCCATCAACATGGCCCGAGACGATATGCCCCCCCAGTTCATCCCCGACTTTCAAGGCGCGCTCCAGATTTACCCGCGTGCCGACCTGCCAGTGATCCAGATTGGTCTTCGAAACCGTTTCGGCGCTGATCTGAACATCGTACCAGTCGTCCCCCAGCGCGATAACGGTCAGACACACACCATCGCTTGCGATCGAAGCACCCATATCGATCCCTGCTGTGTCATAGCTGGTCCTGATCCTTGCCCGTAGGTCACCCTGCTGGTCAAGTTCGGCAACGGTGCCAATATCGGTGACGATCCCTGTAAACATTTCATCAACCCCAAGAGCCTAAATTCAATAATCGAGGTAAAGGCACCCAGCCCGACGAACAAGCCCTGCCTTGCCCAGAAACCAACAAAGAGGCATAATTTCATCCAAACGTTCCACGAATATTCCTTGCGAGCAGACTATATGGCACCTTCAACCACCTGCCCTGACCGGCGTGTGTTCCTGTTCCTGCAAGGTCCCCATGGTCCATTCTTCAATGCACTAGGTGGTATGCTGCGCGCAGCCGGAGCCAAAGTCATCCGTGTTGGATTCAACGCGGGCGATCAGGCGTTTTGGAGCGACACGACCAGCTTTATTCCCTATCTGGGGAATCCCGACGATTGGCCAGCTACATTCACCCACATAGTTACACTCAATGGTGTCACTGATATCGTACTCTATGGTGATACCCGGCCTATCCATGCAAATGCGGTTCGAATTGCGAAATCACGCGGCATTACTATCCATGTTTTCGAAGAGGGATATCTGCGCCCCTGGTGGGTGACGTATGAGCGCAATGGCTCGAACGGAAACTCGCGTTTGATGGAACTCGATGTGGAACAGATGCAAACGGCATTGGCGCAGTCTGAGGGTCAAACCCCTCCGCCGCCCTCGCATTGGGGGGATATGCGCCAGCACATTTTCTACGGCGCGCTTTACCATTGGTTCGTGATGTTCATGAACCGGCGCTATCGAAATTTCCAGCCTCACCGCGAGCTACCGGTCGCCAAAGAGTTTCAGTTGTATTTCAAGCGCCTGGCTCTGATGCCAATCCACAGATTACAGCGAAAATGGGCGACAACTCGGGTCAGGCGGGGGGGCTTCCCCTATCACCTTGTCCTATTGCAACTGGGTCATGACAGCTCGGTGCAATCCCATTCGGATTATTCCTGCATGAGCGAGTTTCTTAGCCAGGTGATTGACGGTTTTGCCAAGGGCGCCCCTGCGCACCACCACCTCGTCATCAAAGAGCATCCGCTGGAAAACCATCGTGAACCACTTCGGCAAATGGCCCAGCTCATGGCCGAAAAACTCGATATCACTGATCGAATTCACTATGTCCCAGGTGGTAAGTTGGCAAAACTTCTCGATGAAGCAAGATCAGCGGTAACTGTGAATTCAACTGCAGGCCAACAAGCCCTGTGGCGCGGCATTCCCTTGCGCAGTTTCGGACGGTCGGTATATGATAAGCCACAGTTTGTTTCCCGGCAGCCAATCGAGGTTTTTTTTGCTGACCCCAATGCTCCGGACAGCAAAGCCTACCGGGACTATCGACAATTTCTTCTCAATACCAGTCAGATTCCGGGTGGCTTCTATTCCCGAAAAGGACGTCGACAATTATTGCGCCGTGCCGCAGATATGATGCTTATGAAACAGGGTCCATATCAGTCGGCACTGGAAGACAACGAGGCCGCAACGCCACAGTTGCATCTTGTTAAGTAACTTGAATCAACCCGTTGCTGGATGTTTGGCATTGAAACGGGTAACCTGCCCAAAACAAAGACGACTGAGGTAAATCGGCAGTGCAGCGTTTTCCTATCCGATGGATACGGGGGGCTTCCTTTGTGGTGGTCCTTGGTTTGCTGGCAGCGTGTCAGCTTCCGAAATCCGGACCTAACAAAACAGAAATCCTTGCCGGTTCTGTCGAAAATGGCGGCAACGCATTTGTTGTCGAAGTCGACGACCGCGTGGCACGTGCCGCCTCTGCGGTTCCGCACTACGGGTTCTCACAATCTTTTCGCAGCGCCCAAAGCATTGCGTCTGATACTGTGCGTCCCGGCGATGTTCTAAATCTTAGCATCTGGGAGAATGTCGACGACGGGTTGCTGACTTCAGAAGCTGGTGGTGCGACAAATCTGGATCAGGTTCAGGTCGACAATGACGGATATATTTTTGTTCCCTACGCTGGTCGGCTGCGTGCGGCGGGCAATACTCCCGAGCAATTGCGCACCCTGATTTCCAGCAAACTGGAAGAGCAAACGCCGGACCCACAGGTTCAGGTTACGCGCACGCCGGGCAATGGGTCGACTGTTTCCTTGACCGGGACCATCGGTGCACCGGGTATTTACCCGATCGAGCGCCCGACGGGAACCTTGTCGACCATGCTCGCGCAAGCGGGAGGCGTCGCAGTTGCGTCGGATATAGCTTTGGTTACCGTGATCCGCGGAAATCAAAAGGGAACGATCTGGTACAACGATCTTTTCCGAAATCCGGAAACCGACATCGCCCTGCGCGGCGGTGATCGCATTCTGGTTGAACAGGATAGCCGCTCGTATATTGCACTGGGTTCGACTGGGCAGTCCCGCGTGGCGTTCGAAAGTCAGGATTTATCGGCTCTCGAAGCTCTGGCACAAGTCGGGGGCCTTCAGTCGCTGTCGTCAGATCCGACCGGGATATTCATTCTGCGCGACGAACGGCAGGACATTGCACGTAGCGTTATGGGGCGCCCTGAGCTGACGGGTGATCAACGCATGATCTACCTGTTGAACCTGACCGCACCCAACGGCTTGTTTGTTGCACGTGATTTTGTCATCCGCGACGATGACACGATCTATGTCACTGAAGCCCCATATGCACAGTGGAGCAAATCAATCTCGTTGATCGCCGGAGGTCTGACACCATTTGCGAATGTAGCGACACTTACGGGAAACTAGTGGATGTTTCCTGAACCGGAGAGCATGGCCGGGGGCGAACGCTCCCGGCTATTTGTTTACAACGGTGGTTTCCTGACACAACGGCGTGTGCGCCGGATCCTGTCTTTGTCCGGGTATGACATTCGGCTTGGTCTGCCCCAACACGAAGATCTTGTTGGGGTCTGGGGCAACAGCCCAACTGCTCATCGCGGCTTGACCATAGCGCGGAAACGCGATGTGCCCATCTTACGGATCGAAGATGCGTTCCTGAGATCTCTGCAACCCGGACGCAGCGGCGAGGCCCCGCTGGGATTGCTGCTTGACCGTGCAGGTCTACATTTTGATCCTACTACGCCATCCGATTTGGAAACCCTGCTTACGACACATCCGCTGGATGAGACTGCCCTGCTGGATCGCGCGCGGGGCGCGATTGCGCGGCTACGCGAATTGCACCTCAGCAAATACTCAGCCTACGATCTTGATCAACCACCCCCTGAACCCGGCTACGTTCTGGTAATTGATCAAATCCAGGGAGATGCAGCAGTTACTGCGAGCCACGGCGACTATGCGCGGTTCCGCGAGATGCTGGTCATCGCACAAGAGGAAAACCCAGGCGCGCGCGTCATTATCAAAAGCCATCCCGAAACGACCGCAGGTCATCGAAAAGGATATTTTTCTGATCAAGATCTGAATGACCGCGTGTCCATTCTGGACCACCCCATAAGCCCTTGGTCACTGTTGGAAGGCGCTATCGGTGTTTATACACTGTCGTCACATATGGGATTTGAAGCCATTCTGGCGGGACATAAACCCCGAGTGTTCGGGCAACCGTTTTACTCAGGGTGGGGGCTGACACAGGACGACGTCCCCCTCCCCCGTCGACAACGCAACCTCACGCGGGCGCAGCTTTTTGCAGCAACAATGATCCTGTATCCGCGCTGGTACGACCCCTATCAAGACTGCTTGTGCGAATTGGAAACCGTGATCGATACACTCGAGGCGCAGACCCGCGCTTGGAGACAGGATCACAAAGGTTGGACCGCATCGGGTATGCGGGTGTGGAAGCGGCGGCGCCTGCAGCGCATTTTCGGTCAACACGGTAAGCTGCGTTTTACATCCGAGCAGCCAAAAGATACCGAACATCCCCATATGGCCTGGGCGAGCCAAGCGCGTGATACTTTGAGCGCAACACGCGTCGAGGATGGCTTTCTACGCTCGCGTGGATTGGGTGCGGAATTGGTGCCACCGCTTTCGCTTGTGACCGATGATATCGGTATTTACTACGACCCGACCCACCCCAGCCGGCTAGAGGAATGGATCACCGCGCGAGAGACGCTGCGACCGGACCAGAGGCTTCGATCAGAACGGCTGATAGCCCGGTTGCTCTCTGACGGCCTGAGCAAGTACAACATCGGTAGCCCTGCCCCGGACCTGCCGAAAGGCCATCGCATTCTGGTGCCGGGGCAGGTAGAAGATGACGCCTCGATCAGACTGGGTACAAGCAATATTCGCAACAACCTCGATCTGCTGCGTGTAACGCGCGAGGCCAATCCTGATGCTGTTCTAATTTACAAACCTCACCCGGATGTCGAAGCCGGATTACGAGAAGGCAAAATCGAATCAGATTTGGCTGACATTGTGGTCAAGCGCACCGACCCCGCCACCCTGATGACTCAGATAGACGAGGTTTGGACTATGACCTCTCTGCTGGGGTTCGAAGCTTTGCTGCGCGGCGTCAAGGTCACGACGCTAGGCGCGCCATTCTATGCTGGGTGGGGGTTGACGACAGATTTGGGGGCGGTGCCTGCTCGTCGCGGCGCGCAGCCTTCATTGATGGGCTTGGTACACGCCACCCTGATCGACTACCCGCGATACTTTGATCCCGTGACTGGACAGGCTTGCCCAGTCGAGATCGCGGTTGAGCGGCTTGCGCACGGCGCACCAACGGCGACAGGACCTATGAACCGCCTTCTGTCCAAACTACAAGGAATGATGGCAACGCATGCGCGTTGGTGGCGCTAAGGCCTAATGCGTGACGCGCGCCCAACGGTGCAGGATATCACCGCCAACAACCTGCGTTTCGATCAGATCGAACCGGGGTGCGGTTTCCAAAGTATCCAACCCTAAGGCTCCGATCGCCGAAAGACCTTCGGCTCCGATCGTAAGCCCGGCGGTGAAGCCAACCAGCTCATCGACCAGATCACTTTCTAGCAAGGACGCAGCCAAAGCTGATCCGCCTTCACAAAAGACGCGCGTCAGCCCCGCTTGCCCGAGCTGGTGCAGCAGATCAGCGGCTTCAACGTGATGATCGTCCAATGCGCATGGGATCAGTCGCGCACCAAGCCCCTCCCAGGCGCGGGCGCGATCAGGATCCGGATGAGGACCATGGCAGAGCCAGACCGGAATTTTGGACGCGGTCCGCGCGAGATGCCCCATCAAAGGCAAGTCCAGATGCCGAGACACCACCACGCGGACCGGCTGGCGTTCTACGCCTAAATCGCGAACCGTCAGCGACGGATCATCAGCCCGCGCCGTTCCCGCGCCGACCATGACCGCATCATGGCGGGCCCGCATGGCGTGCACTGCACGGCGTGCATTGGGGCCGGTGATCCACTGGCTGTGCCCGGTTTCAGTGGCAATCCGACCATCAAAGCTGCCGGCCAGTTTCAGTGTTACAAACGGTCGACCTTGCTCGGTTTTCAGAAAGAACCCCGCGTGATCCCGTGCCGCCTGTTCGGCCAGAACCCCGGTAACGACATCAATCCCAGCTTCACGAAGCAAGGTGAACCCTTGTCCAGCCACACGCGGGTCACTGTCTTCGATTGCCGAGACAACACGTGCAATTCCAGCCTCGATCAATGCTTCGGCACAGGGTGGCGTTTTTCCGTGATGCGAGCAGGGTTCAAGAGAGACATACGCTGTCGCCCCTTGTGCCGCCTTGCCTGCTTGGGCAAGTGCGATGGGTTCGGCATGCGGGCGGCCTCCGGGCTGCGTCCAGCCGCGTCCGACAATACGCCCATCGCGCACGATCACGCACCCGACGGACGGGTTCGGCCAACACGTGCCCTGGCCGCGCCGCCCCAAAGACAAGGCAAGCGCCATAAATCGCTTATCTGCTTCGTTCACTCGTCCGTCGAAGGTTGCGGCGGGCGCAACTCGTGGACAAACTCCTCGAAATCGTCGGCCGCCTGGAAATTCTTGTACACACTCGCAAAACGAACATATGCGACCGTATCAATCCGGGCCAGCGCTTCCATGACAATCTCACCGATTTTGTTCGATGG
The DNA here is from genome assembly GCF_056533505.1 of Ruegeria sp. G2. Taxonomy (NCBI): domain Bacteria; kingdom Pseudomonadati; phylum Pseudomonadota; class Alphaproteobacteria; order Rhodobacterales; family Roseobacteraceae; genus Ruegeria; species Ruegeria sp. G2. Next base: position 179,739 of record NZ_JBQFON010000005.1, read on the forward strand.
GATATCGGTTTCACCCATGCTTTCCAATCGGCGAACGATACCCGAAATCATCTGGTCGATCCGCTCCGGATCAATCGGCCGCTTCTGCATCGATATGCGGATTGAACGCTCAAGTTTGTCGCGGTCGAAATCTTCTCGTTTTCCATTGGTCTTGATCACAACCAGATCGCGCAACTGCACACGTTCATAAGTCGTAAACCGTCCCCCGCAGGCCGGACAAAACCGGCGTCGGCGGATCGCGACGTGATCCTCTGCCGGGCGTGAATCTTTGACCTGAGTATCGATATTTCCGCAAAACGGGCAGCGCATCCGCCGTCTCCTCGTCCCTAGTTCGGCCTCTTTTGTAAGCGCTGCGGCTTACTTATCCACAACTATAGGGCAGCCGCTAGGGTTTGGGTAGTCGGAATTTTCCACCCCAATATAAAGCGTCACGCAAAGTGTGCAGCGACCTTTCTCATATGCGGTGCATTGCGATGCTCAAATAAATAAATTCCCTGCCATGAGCCCAGCACAGGCGTCCCAACCCTCACCGGGATCGACAACGAAACCGGCATCATCGCAGCCTTGATATGAGCCGGCATGTCATCCGGCCCCTCATATGTATGGCGCAGATAGGCCATCGAAGGATGGTCGGAAGGCGGTACAAGTCGGTCATAAAAGGCATGCAAATCGGTCTGCACTTCGGGATCAGCGTTTTCCTGAATCAGCAAAGAACAAGAGGTGTGCCGCACGAAGAGGGTCAGCAGGCCATCTGATACCGGCCTCAGCCAATCGCGCACAGGGGCGGTGAACTCATAGAGCCCCGCACCCTGCGTCGAGATCGAAAATTCGGTCTGCACCGCAGATCACCTAAAGTTAATGCGACGACTGCACCGGCCATTTGCACCTTGCACAGACATACTGTCGCCGGCTTTGAATCCAACCGATATACTGCCTTGCTGGTCTACATTTGCAGGTGGCTTGAGCGAAAACTGCACCGCCGTCTTTCGGCCGGTCGTCACGCTTGGCCCGTAGCCGCGCAGGACATAAATACGCTGTTGCCACCCCGCACCCAAAGACCGTCGTGCGAAATCCGCCGCAGCACACCAATATCCATCGACATCTCTGCGCGCCCTTGGGATGACTTCGAATTCCGTATTGCTGATTGCTTCGGTTTGATATCCGTTTGGTGCCGCGCTGGTCATTGCCGGAGAACCGAGCAACATAAGTGCGCCCAACGTAACTGATAATATCTGTTTCATCCTCGTCATCTTCCTGTTTCCACCTGAAATATACCTAGTGCGCCTCACCACTCCAAACAGTAGAGATCACAATCAATTCAAACTGACCTCAATTCGCTCCGATCCGGCTCAAGCCACCCGTTATATCGGATCAGCAAACCCAGGCCGGGCACATGGGCAGAAATGTCAAAACAAAAGCGGTCCATTGAATCTTGGGTTTCTGTCGAGGCTGACTGCGGCAGCAGAAACTTGGGACAAGGTATTCCAAACAGGGCGAGCCGATGGATTTGAATCGACAGCCCTGCCTCGGTTCGTACAGGCTGTAACCAAATTGCGAGCCCCCCGATCCTTTCGTGGACGCAATTGTATCTCTGGTCGAAACTAATGCGTGAACATGTCTCATGCCCGGAAAAGTCCCGCTTCCAAATCCAATGCCCTTTTGTTCGATGTATAGTGAGAGTGACCTGATGGTCGTCCCCTTCTGGTGGGAATCCTCCGATGCGCAAAGCCAGGGCGACCAATGGCCCCCGACCTCGGATTATGCTGCATTTTCCCGAATATTGCCCCTCAGCCGAGTGCAGTTTTTGAATTGCTTCCGGCAGCTTTTCATCCACACCCAGAACTTGCAGGAACGGGTCGTGCTCAGAAGCCATCTGAAGCGAACCGGGACCGAAGGCTAGCATCGGGAACCAAACAACAGTTGTAACGACCAAACAACGCATATCGATTACGGGCAATCGAGTGATACAGCCAATCCTTAACAAACACTGGCAGATATCGGCACAAGGACAGCAAGAACCAAGCTCCCGGTAGCGCGCGCATCGCGGCGGCAAAAGCATCAAGCTTCTGGTGAACTTCACCATCGACGATGACCAGATTGGTCTCAAAATCCTTGGTCGGGAGATTCAGCCGTGAATAGAGTCTCCTCCCCAACTCCGACTGGGCGGTCGCAAATCTGAACTTTTGGTCCCGATCATGGCGCAACATGAACTGAAAAAACTGCGAACACAAAACGCATTCACCGTCAAAGACAATCAAATCAGTTTCAATGTCTGGCAAGTCAGGCACTGTAAATCCAAATACCACCATCAATTCAAGAAGATACTGGCACGGCATAAATCTCGCAGCAATGCGACATGACCGACCACTAAGGTGAGCCGTGCCGGGGAACCCATTGAAACGGCTTGGTGGACCGTCGGCTTGGGCTCGACCTTATCCCCAAAAGGTGCTGACCCGGCAACGATGGATATTTAGGTGTCACTTCTGCGGTAGTCTTGGCAATTTCGGCCAAACCCTTTCGAATATCCGACACGTCACAAGTGTCGGTAACAGAGGCTGGCAAAATACAGCGCCTTTCCGCTATCGTGATCAGATTATCAGGATGAGTTTCGGACAAGGTTATGGACGTTGATATTTCACGCATTCAATTGCTGATGCGCGCCCTCGAACAACGCGCGAGTTTATCGGTTGTCGATCAGGTTCTTAAAAACAGCGCATTGACCCGGATCGATGTTGAAGCACCTGCCACACAATTTAGCGCCCGCAAAGAGGCCATGTTTGTTCGCCATGCCTGTGATGCGCTCGGCGACATCACATTCGGTGCAGGCGCGGGGTTAGAGTTCAATTCTTCCTCCAGTGTGACGGCATATATCAGTAAATACTCGCGGGATCTGAAACAGGTGTTGGAAAACACAACGCGGTTTCATGGTATCATCGACCCCGCACTGGCGTTCAGTCTGCGTGTTTCCGGCAACTCCGCCTCATTGGAGGCTGAATGGAAAGACCCAAGTTTTTCGCGATATCATCGTCGAACCGAGTTTTTGTTGTTCGCAAGCATTGCTCGGATGCGGGCTTTGACGCAGGTGAAACTGTATCCTATCGAAATACGATTTCAGCACAGTGTGGGGCGACATGCGGACACATTTCAAAAGATCGGAGGCTTTCCAGTAAAGTTTGAGGCTGAACGGTTGGAGGTTATTTTATCACTACCCTCACTCGAAACACCGATCCCTACTTATGATCCCAGTCTGCGGGCGCATCTGCTGGAATATGGCGAGCGGCTGCTGGCGGAAGGAGGTAAGCCAAAACAAAAAAACCGTGCACAGATCGAAGGGTTAATCACCAGGTCAATGCCCGGAGGGATAGTTCAGGCGGATGAAGCCGCCTCTCAACTTGGCCTCAGTCCGCGCACACTTGCCCGTCGTTTGGCGGATGAAGGCACTTCCTACCGCGAGATTGTCGAAGATCTGCGCTGTGATCTTGCGCAAACCTTTATCAAGAACGGCATGAATCTAGCTGAAATCTCGTATTCTTTGGGCTATTCGGATCAGGCTGCGTTCTCGACGGCTTTCAAACGTTGGACCGGTCAGGCCCCGACGGCGTTCCGTAAAAGGGTTTCACATCCGCTTACACATAAAGGAAAGTAGCCGGGGGTCATCAGCGCTGCCGCCTCGCCCCGGCCTGTCCATGAGTGGACATTGAGCACGTATGCACAGCGGCGCAACGCAACATGCGATATTTCGCCAATTTGATTTGTTGTTCAGACAATGTGAGGCGCGGCATGAAAAAGGCGCCTCGTGGGCGCCTTTGACCTATTGATCCAGGAAGGACCGAAGCTTCCGCGATCGGCTGGGATGCTTTAGCTTTCGCAGCGCTTTCGCCTCGATCTGGCGAATACGTTCGCGGGTAACACTGAACTGCTGACCCACCTCTTCCAGTGTGTGGTCAGTGTTCATGCCGATACCAAACCGCATCCGCAGTACCCGTTCCTCGCGCGGCGTGAGTGAGGCCAGAACCCGGGTCGTGGTTTCCTTGAGGTTCTCCTGAATCGCGCTGTCGAGCGGCAGCACGGCATTCTTGTCCTCAATGAAATCGCCAAGCTGGCTGTCTTCTTCGTCGCCGATGGGCGTTTCGAGGCTGATCGGCTCCTTGGCGATTTTCATCACCTTTCGAACTTTCTCGAGCGGCATTTGCAGCTTTTCTGCCAGTTCTTCCGGAGTCGGCTCGCGACCGATCTCGTGCAGCATCTGGCGACCGGTCCGAACCAGTTTGTTGATCGTCTCGATCATATGTACCGGAATACGGATGGTGCGCGCCTGATCCGCGATGGACCGCGTGATCGCCTGACGGATCCACCAGGTCGCATAGGTCGAGAACTTATAACCACGGCGGTATTCGAACTTATCCACCGCTTTCATAAGGCCGATGTTGCCTTCCTGAATAAGATCAAGGAATTGCAGGCCGCGGTTCGTGTACTTTTTGGCAATCGAGATTACCAGACGCAAGTTGGCTTCAACCATTTCTTTCTTGGCCTGCCGCGCCTCTTTCTCGCCTTTCTGAACCTGCTGCACGATGCGGCGGAATTCAGGGATATCTAGACCGACATACTGACCGACCTGAGCCATGTCGTTGCGCAGTTCCTCGACCTTAGCGGTCGAGCGTTCAATGAACATCTGCCAACCCCGGCCAGGCTTTTCGGCCATCTCGGCCAGCCAGTTCGGATCCAGTTCACGCCCGCGATAGGCGTCGATGAATTCACGACGGTTGATACGGGCCTGGTCGGCCAGTTTCACCATCGAGCTGTCCAGCGACATGACCCGGCGGTTGATGCCATAAAGCTGGTCGATCAGCGCTTCGATACGGTTGTTGTGCAGGTGTAGACCATTCACCAGCTCAACAATTTCCGCGCGTAGCTTCTGATAGGTCTCTTCGTCTTTTTCGCTGAACGATCCGTCTTCATTCAGAGTGGCCGAAATTCGGCTATCCTGCATTTCGGAGAGCATCGCAAAGTCGCTGGAAATCCGCTCTAGCGTAGTCAGAACCTGATCCTTAAGCGCTGCTTCCATCGCAGCAAGCGACATATTGGCCTGATCGTCTTCGTCATCGTCGTCGTCGTTGGCAATCGGGTTGCCATCGGCATCCAGCTCTGGGCCTTCATCCTTGGCGGGTTTGGCTGCCTGAACCGACGATGTGTCAACGACCGGCTCCTGTACGTCGCCATCTTCATCCAACTGGTTGCCGAACGTTGTTTCAAGATCAATAACGTCACGCAACAGAATGTCTTCGCTCAATAATTCGTCGTGCCAGATCGTGATCGCCTGAAAGGTCAGCGGGCTTTCGCACAGGCCGGCGATCATAGTATTCCGACCAGCCTCGATCCGTTTGGCAATGGCAATCTCGCCCTCGCGGCTAAGCAGTTCGACCGATCCCATCTCGCGCAGATACATGCGTACGGGGTCATCAGTACGATCCAGCTTTTCGGTAGCGGCACCAGCCAGCGCAACTTCGCGTGGGCCTTCGGTCGTGACCAGTTCGGTCGAACCTTTGTTCTCCTCTTCCTCGGCCTCTTCATCTTCGATGATGTTGATGCCCATCTCGGACAGCATCGACATAACGTCTTCGATCTGTTCCGAGCTGACCTGATCAGGCGGCAATACCTGATTAAGCTGGTCGTAGGTGATGTAACCTTTCTCACGGGCTTCGGCGATCATTTTCTTGACCGCTGCCTGGCTCATATCAAGCGAGATCTCCTGTTCCTGCTCGTCGGATTTGCGGTCTTCGTTCGTATCCTTGGCGGCCATTCAATGCTCCTGCAGGGATGGGTGATTCGTTTTGACCGAATCATTAGCGCGTAGAAGTGATTCGGCCACCCGTTTACCTGTTTTTCTTTTCCAGTGCCTTACGAAAACACCACTTTACCGGCGTTTCCGCTCAAATTTGATACCCGACATGATCGCTTCAAACGCGTCTTTCTCGTCACGGTTGATTCGCGCACCATTATCGGCGATGTCGAAAACGGCCCTGTCTTCGTTCTGGCTGCGGCTAGTTCGGTTGCGCTCTTCGGCGGCTTGCGCCAGCCGATATGTCAGCGCCTCATCGGCCAGATCAGACAATTCCTCCGCCGCTTCGGCAATCTCAGCATCCAACCCCCGGAGCGCTTTGATCTTTGCGAGTTCCTCGGCCAGCGTCATCTGGGCCTTTTCAACGTCGCCTGGTTTGTACACACAGGGGATCACTGCGACATGGCGAAGGGCCAGAAGGTTTTCAAGGGGTTCCGGCCCCAAAGTTTGTACGATGTGTTCTTGCAGATTGTCCGGATCGTCAATCGCATGGCGCAAGATCGCCCCGCGCAAAGCTGCGTGATCGGGATCGTAACAATCCATTTCTTCCAACTGGTGTTCGAATTGAATTACAACTTGCGGATTTAGAATAGAAATTGCGAGAATGGCCGCTTCGCGCAATTGGATGTCTGCGTTCTCGGACGACGCCAGAAACGATGCGCGCGCACCGGGCGTGGCAGGCTGGGGTTGCGCCTGCCATTTTCCGCGCGGCTGCCACGTTCGATTTTGCGATTGTCTCTGAGGACGAAATAATTGCCAGCGCAGATCCTTAATTTCCTGCCCGTAATGCGATCGGATCGAGGGGTCGCGGATCAGCTTGATCTTCTCACGCAGAGATTTATCCAACGCCGCCTTCCGTTCAGGGCTGTCGAACACCTTGCCTTCCGTCTCACGTTGCCACAGCAGCTTGACCATCGGAATGGCCCCTTCCAGGACGGCTTGCACCGCCCTCGGCCCTTCGGCACGCAGAAGATCGTCTGGGTCCTTGCCTTCGGGCATGAGTGCAAATCGCAAGGATTTGCCTGCCTCCAGCAACGGCAGGGCCAGGTCAATCGCCCGCATCGCGGCGCGCAGGCCCGCTGTGTCACCATCCAAGGCAATGATCGGTTCATCTGAAACACGCCAGAGCAACTGTAGTTGATGTTCGGTGATCGCTGTTCCTAATGGCGCCACCGACGCGCCAAAGCCCGCTTCGGCCAGCGCGATTACGTCCATGTAACCCTCGGCAACGATCAGGGGCTGCCCCTTCCCAGCCGCCTGTCTCGCAGGACCGTGGTTATATAGGCTGCGGCCTTTATCGAACAAATCGGTCTCGGGCGAATTTAGGTATTTCGCATTGTCATTCAGGTCCATCGCCCGACCGCCGAAGGCAATGCATCGCCCGCGTGCGTCGCGGATTGGATACATGATGCGGTTTCGAAACGTGTCATAAGGTTTTTTGCCCTTGTTGGACGGTTTGGCCAGACCTGCAGCAAGGATCAATTCATCGGCTACATTCTTGCCGGTTAGATGATCCCACAGCGCCTGCCAGCCGTCGGGGGCAAACCCGATCTCCCATCGATCCAACGCCTGCGCATCCAGCCCTCGGCGGGTCAGGTAATCGCGCGCCTCGGCCCCTGCCCCGGTCTTGAGTTGCAAGCGAAAGAACTGAACCGCTTGCTCCATGACATCGGTGAGTTGCGAGCGTCTGTCCTGTTTCTCCTGCGCTTTCGGATCGCGCGCAGGCATCGGCATCCCCGCTTCACGCGCCAGAATCTCGACCGCTTCGATGAACGAGACATTCTCGGTCTCTTTCACAAAGCTGATAGCATCGCCTTTGGCATGGCACCCAAAGCAGTAATAGAATCCCTTCTGATCATCGACGTGGAATGAGGCGGTCTTTTCGTGATGAAACGGGCAAGGTGCCCACATATCACCCTTGCCCTGATTGGATTTGCGCTGGTCCCACATGACCTTACGCCCAACAACCTGAGACAGGCTGAGGCGCGTGCGCAATTCATCCAGAAATCCGGGGGGCAAAGACATGGGTCAAACCTGCCAGAAATGAAAACGCGCGCCAAGGGGATGGCGCGCGGTTGTCCACAGAGAAATGATCTGTCTGTGGATTATTGCTGTAAACACAACTCCAGCCAAGCGGCACCGAGATCTTTTTTGCGCACGTCGCGCATTTTTTGTTCGTACACCCAAGGCGTGATCAACGGAATCGCCGCATTGTAGTTCTCGGGCCATGTCGGACCGCTGTCTGCTACTGCCTGCGCCACGTCGCGTTCCTTGACCCGGTCCAGACGTGCCTTCTGCACCGCAGCCACGACATCTGCCTGATACTTGCAACTTTGCTCTTTAGTCTCCTGAGCAGCCAAGGGTGAGGCCAGCAAGACCGCGACAATGGTAATACGCAACATGGGGTTCTCCCGGATTCGTTTCCTTTGGCGCAGCTTAACCGTGCATAGCAACACCTTCCATCGCCGATTTCAATTTGTACCTCAGTCGAAGCGTCAGGCGGCTAGCAACAGCTTCATACCCTGCCAGCGCAGCATTAGGCACAGACTTTTCGCAGATGTTTCAACACTCGCGTGCGGTCATATGGCGGCGTATCAGAGTTTCTTCTGCAGAAGCGTAGTACCCGAGGTAAATTGAACATCGACATAAACGCTGTCCCGGTCCAAATCCACAACGACTGACGGTATATCGATCGATCCTTCTGCGAAACCGAATTAGGTCAAATCGTAAAAAGCGGCCACCCATGGGGCGGCCGCTATCAGAAATTCGATTGCCTGAGTGCTCAGAGTCCTTTTGCCCGATAGCTTTTTGAGACCCGATCAATCGCCACAATATAAGCTGCGGTGCGCAGGTCATCGACATCAGCGCGGTCATGCCAAACCTCGCTCATAGCCTGATAGGCGATGCGCATTGTGTCATCGAGGCCTGAGCGCACCAGCTCCAACTCGTCAGCACCCTTGAGGTATTTGGCCTTGAAGTTCGGCGACATTGACCAGGCATCCCCCAGGTATCGATCCAGCCGTTCAAGCTCGCTGACGATCAGTTCATGGCGCGCTTCTTCCTGGCGGCGCTGCATGCGGCCAAAGCGGATATGGCTGAGGTTCTTGACCCACTCAAAATAGGATACTGTAACACCGCCCGCATTTGCATACATATCGGGGATAATGACTGTTCCTTTATTGCGCAGGATTTCATCCGCGCCCGCCGTGACCGGACCGTTTGCAGCCTCGATAATCAGCGGCGCTTTGATCCGTTCTGCATTGGACAGGTTAATCACGCCTTCCAGTGCGGCCGGGATCAAGATATCGCACTCGGATTCAAGCACTGCACCGCCCTCGGCTGAATGCGTCGCATCCGGATAGTCTTTCACGCCGCCATGTTTAACGATCCACTGACGCACCGCTTCAACATCAATGCCATCGGGATTGTATAATGCGCCATCCCATTCGATGATGCCAATCACGCGCGATCCGTCTTCTTCACTGAGGAATTTTGCCGCGTGGTAGCCCACATTGCCCAAGCCCTGCACAACAACGCGCTTGCCGTCCAATTTGCCTGTCATACCAGCCTTTTTGACATCTTCCGGATTCCGGAAGAATTCGCGCAACGCATATTGAATGCCGCGGCCGGTCGCTTCGACCCTACCTGCGATACCCCCAGCGTTCAGCGGTTTACCCGTCACACAGGCGCGCGCGTTGATATCTGTCGTGTTCATTCGGGCATACTGGTCGGCCATCCACGCCATTTCGCGTTCGCCTGTTCCCATGTCGGGCGCGGGGACGTTCTGAGACGGGTTGATCAGATCGCGTTTAGCCAATTCATAGGCGAAACGGCGGGTGATCTGCTCTAGCTCGTGTTCTTCATATTGGCGCGGATCGATACACAACCCGCCTTTCGACCCCCCAAATGGCGCCTCTACCAGAGCGCATTTGTAGGTCATCAGAGCCGCGAGCGCTTCGACCTCGTCTTGGTTCACCGCGAGGGCATAGCGAATACCACCTTTGACCGGCTCCATATGTTCTGAATGAACCGAGCGGTATCCGGTGAATGTGTGAATCTGCCCTCTCAGCCGAACTCCGAACCTTACTGTGTAGGTGGCGTTACATACCCTGATCTTTTCTTCCAGTCCGGGCGGCAGGTCCATCAGAGACGCAGCTCTGTTGAACATCAGATCAACACTCTCACGAAAGCTGGGTTCTATAATGCCGGTCATACAATCCTCCGTACTGGCAAATGACAAACGTCATGACGTTTTGTCGCACTGCTTGTAATTTACCGCAATCAGTAACTGCACTTATTTTAAGCAATTTGCGAAAGGCCAATCGGCGTGTTCGAAGTGAGTCGACCATCGATCACCTGCGCGCGATTGTCCCGAGGCGGGAAACAAAGACGGCAAAAACGCCACGAATAAAGCTGAAAACCGTTAAAAACGAGCAGCATAGTGACGATCACGCCTAATTCTCGCCACGATCCCTGTATAATTAATTAGCGCTGCAAACCGCTGGCATTGGTGCGCCCTGTCGACAGAGGAATTCACTATGCGCAATTATGATTTAAAAGAATTGTTTAACTTTTTGTGCCGAGAAAACAGGTGCGTCCGACGTTTGCGGCAATTTGCATCTGAAACAGAAGGCACGATGACGATCCTTGCGCTCTTCTTGGTAATGATTGTCTTCACCGTTGCCGGATTTGCCGTCGATATCATGCGTTACGATCGGGAAAGGGTGCGACTGCAATATGCCCTTGACCGCGCCGTTTTGGCAGCAGCGGACCTGGATCAGGAGCTTTGCCCCCGTGTTGTCGTCAACGATTACATTACCAAGGAAGGCTTCAACCCTGATATTATCAGTAATATCGAAGTCGAACCCGAGACATGTAAGACAAATGCGGATGGCTCTGTTGAACAGATCGCCGAGCTTGAAGGCAAGCGCAAGGTTGTAGCCAGTGCTGACATGAGCGTTGAGACCCACTTTATGAAGTGGAGTGGTGTCGATCATATCGATTCAACCGCGACCAGCGTTGCCGAAGAATCGATTGGTAACGTTGAAATCTCGTTGGTTTTGGATGTGTCAGGCTCAATGCGCGGAACAAAGCTGACCAACCTTCAGAAGGCCGCAAACGACTTTATTGATGAAATGGTTCTGAAGTCAGAAGAAGGTAGATTGTCAATTTCGATCGTACCTTATTCCGAGCAGGTCTCGGTGCCTGACTATCTTATGGATGCATTGAATACGATCGGAGCCAACGAAGTTGCAAATTGCATCGACTTCCAGGCCTCGGACTTCACGACAACCAATTTCAACTATTACGATATCGTCGATGATGGCGGGAATATCATTAGGAAAGGGGATTACATTCCTCAGACTTTACACTTCAAGGACAGCGGCACAAACGACAGAAGATTCAGTGATACTTTGGTATCCAGCAACATCTGCCGGCTTGAATCCGCGACCGACCAGCGGGAAATGACCGTTATCCAGAATGACCCGGATATTTTGAAGGACCAGATTGATAATCTGGTCGCAAGTGGCTGGACTTCGATCGATCTTGGATTGAAGTGGGGCTTGACCTTGCTTGATGACAGTATTCAGCCATTGATTGCCCAGATTGCAGACAGCTCTGAAATCCCAGACTCGTTCGCCATTCGGCCCGCACCGAACACCACGACAGACACCCTTAAGGTTCTCGTGCTGATGACGGATGGGGAAAACACCTATCAGCACAAAGTAAACTCACCCTATAACGAGGGTGGCTCCAATATTTATTGGAACGAAAGTGCACAGACTTATTCCATCTATGATGATCAAAATGGGCGTTGGGCTTGGCCAAATGTAAATACCACCATATGGGATAATAGTACCGGCGGATACTGGACACGTGACAAGTTCCAGGATCATGCGCACGGAAATGGTACCTACAAACGATATCGTTGCCGGGATTACTACAATGGCACCTGTTACGATATCGACAGATCGAATGATCGCGATTTCAACGAAAGCGGTTCGTCGCCAGCAGAACTAGAATGGCCTGATGTCTGGGCACATACGGAGAAAAACGCGATCCGGAATATGTTCCGCCATGCCTACGGTTGGACCCGTGGCAATGAATTCGCGGCTGCGTCGACCACCGAAATCGGCCCTTCAACCAAAAATCCACGGGTTGTCGATCTTTGCGTAGAAGCTGAGAAAGAAAAGGTCATAATTTTCTCGATCGCTTTCGAAGCCCCCTACGGCGTCAAGCAGATGCTGAAAGACTGTGCGATCAAACCTGCCCGCTACTACGAAGCAACTGGCACACAGATTGAACGTGTCTTCGATTCAATCAGCACTTCGATTCAAAACCTGAGGCTGACCCAATGATCATGTCGTTGCGAATACGGGCGCAAAGGTTCTGGCGTAAAGAGGATGGCGCATCCTCGAGCATTGAGTTTATGTTCTGGTTCCCTCTCTTCTTATATGTCGCATATTCTGGCATGGACCTGGGATTGATCTCATTTCGCCACGCCGACCTTGAGCGGTCGTTGGACATGACGATCAGGGAGGTTCGACTGAATCGCCTGCCGCCTGGCGAAGACACGTGGGATCATGCCCTTCTGAAGAAGATGGTGTGTGAGAACACAATCATTTCCGACTGTTCTGAAAATCTCGCGCTCGAGATGAAATCCATTGACCCCCGCGTCGGCAACCAGCTGGATCCTACGCCTTATTGCGTTGATACACCGGCGACGATCAGAAAACCCGAAGATGTTGCCTTTGAATTGGGAACCTCGAACGAAATGATGATTATTCGAGCCTGCCTCGAAGTCTCGCCTGTATTCGGCCTCTCCATGATGAACGATCTGGTAAGGCAAGATAATGACGGGCAGTGGGAAATACACGCCTCTTCTGTGTTTGTTCATGAACCATTTGGAGGCTCATCAAGTACTCCCGCTGGAGGTGGCACTTCTGAACCGGAGGACGTAGCAGATGCCGGCGGCTGATTTCTCATTCAGAGGCGTATTTGCAAGAACTGTCCGTCGCTTCCGGCGTCGGGAAGACGGCATCATTTCTGTTGAAGCCATGCTGATATTGCCGTTGCTATACTGGTCTATGCTTGCTTCATACACCTACTATGACGCCTATCGGCAAAGTGCGCGTAATATCAAGGGTGCCTACGCGGTTGCCGATGTGGTTTCGCGTGAAGATGGCAATGTGACCGAAGCCTACGTAAACACGATGTATGATCTTTTGGAGACCATGGTCGAAACGCGCGCGCCGGTAACATTACGGATGACCTATCTTACATTTGATGCCGAGAACGACATCCATAATGTACTGTGGTCCTGCGTTCGTGGCACAGGCCTGCCGAAATGGTCAAACGCAGACATTGACGACATTAAACCTCGGCTACCCGCGATGCCTGACAATGGATCGATGATCGTGGTCGAAACCCGGAACACATATCGGCCGCCATTCTATATCGCATTCGAATTCGCCGAATTTGACATGAACAACCTTGTGTTCACTCATCCGCGCGTATTCGACAATATCGTCAATACTGATCCATCCTGCGTCGTCTAGCTACGACCTTTCGGCAAGCAGTCCGGTCAGTATCTCGGACATGAACTTGGTTTCGGCGGCGGCCGTCATTCCGCCGATACCAATGCGGCGCCCGACACGCCACCAAAGGCCTGGAAACCAGTCAAACGATCCTGCCGTGCGGGTTTTGATAATAAATCCATTCGATGGTTTGAACGCAAATACACCTCGGTCGACGGTTTCGACTTCTTCCACTTTGCAAATCACCTGCCCCGAGCTGGTGCGTAAATCGGTAGAGGTCAATTCGATCCTATCCTGAGTCGAATGCCACATGTGATGCGACAGCCAGAAAGCCCCAATTCCCACAACAAACAGGAATATCTGCCAACCAAGATCCGGAGGCGATGCTATCGCGACATAAATCACCAGCGCTCCGACAGTGGCCAACATCCCTACTCCGGTCCATCGGCGCGCGGATGAGGCCTGAATAGAGGCCAGAACTTCGTCTTGCATGTCACTCTCCCCGTTACTCGTCTGCTCTAGCTGGTTTGATATGCAAAGAACAACACCCATGTCGCTGGTCTGAGCGTGATCGCACAGACCGCGTGTTCCTGCGCAAATTGATTACGCCGGGACTGGCCATAAATTGCGGCTAAGCAATCAGGAGGCTAAAATGTCCCTCAGACCGATCCTTGAGACGCGCACTTCGGTTCCAACAATGGAAGGCGCGGGTGTCAAACTTCATCGCGCATTCGGGTTTCAAGACCCGTCGGAACTGGACCCTTATCTATTGTTTGATGACTTTCGGAACGACAACCCGCAAGATTTTGTGGCCGGTTTTCCATGGCATCCACATCGCGGCATCGAAACGATCACCTATGTCCTGTCCGGTTCAGTAGAACACAGTGACTCGCTGGGTAACAGCGGCACTTTGGGTGCAGGAGACGTTCAATGGATGACGGCCGGGTCTGGTATTCTGCATCAGGAAATGCCCAAAGGCTCGGGCAGCGGCCAGATGCACGGTTTTCAACTATGGGGCAATCTTCCATCGGATCAAAAGATGACTGCCCCGCGCTATCAGGACGTCCAAAGTACCGATATTCCCGAGATTATCGAAGACGATGGTACGGCGGTCCGGGTAATAGTCGGCACATTCTGGGGCCGTACGGGTCCTGTCGACGGGATCGCTGCAGATCCGCAATATCTGGATATCAGTATACCGGCGGGTGTGAAAAAGACCTTTCCAATAGATACCTATCGTCGTGCGTTCGCCTATATCTTTGAAGGGAGCGCTGCCTTCGCGGATGCCTCCCGACCTTCCGGAGTGCTATTGGAAAAGGAAATCGCAGGGCATGAGGTCAATATCCGCGACATGTCTGGCGACCGGACATTGGTTCGGTTTGGAACAGGGGATGAAATCACTGTTCAGGCCGGGCCCGATGGTGTGCGATTTCTTTTGATCTCTGGGGCTCCGATTAATGAACCTGTTGCATGGCACGGACCGATCGTCATGAACACGCAGACCGAATTGCAGCAGGCCTTTCGTGAATTGCGCAACGGCACATTCATCCGCCCGGCCCATTGAGGGCCGGTCAGGCGGTGACGGCCTTGCGCACCATATCCCAATAAACCTGTTCAACCTCATCCAACGACAATCGCCCGCCGCTGCGGTACCAGGTGATCACGCCGTTGAGCATGGCGATCACCGCCAAAGTGGCGATTTTGGTATCGGTAACCGAGAATTGGTCCGATTGCTGCCCTATGCGCAAGATACTCTCCAGCGAGTCTTCGTAGCGGCGGCGCAGCGCTTCAATTTCGGCGAAATTTTCGGGCGTCAGATTGCGCAGTTCCATATAGGCGATAAATACTTCATCCGGGCGCTGAAGGTGAAAACGGATGTGGAACCCGACAAACTGGCACAGCGCATCTTGTGGATCGTCAAACTGCTCAAGCTCTTCATATGCAGCCAACAAATCCTGCATGTGATCGCGCATAAGACGGAACAACAGGCTTTGTTTATCAGGGGTATAATTATACAGGGCTCCGGCCTGCACCCCCACCTCTCCCGCGATCTGTCGCATCGATACAGCGGCATAGCCGTGACGGGCAAACAACCCCAACGCTGCCTCGCGAATGCGAGGGCCGGTGATGTCTGAATGAGAGCCTTGTGTACGTGCCATGACCTTATCCTATATGAACGGTTGTTCAGATAGAACCCCGCTTGAACCAGCGCGGTAAAAGGTGCATCACATGAAAAACTCTGCAACCCAAAGGTCTGCGATGAAGCTTTTGCCGTCGATATTTCTTGTGCTCGCCACTGCGAGTTGCGCGAATATCCCCGAGTTGGAAGGCAGCGAAACCGCCGCATTGCGCAAGGCCCCCTATCCCAAACTCATTGCATTGGATCCGGCCCTCGGTGCCCCCACCGATCCCGTCAGCGAAGCGGAAGAGGTTGAAGAGGATCTGTCGACGCGCGGCGAAGCCTTGGCGAAAAAAGCCGAGGCGTTGCAAAATGCCGAGATTAACTAGGATTTTGGCTGCGCCTAAGCCTCCGAAAGATTAGACGGATTGCACCCTTGCCCTGAACCCGCTAAGGCAGCCCGCAAAGGACACTTCGCCATCGCGGGCGGCATTGCGAGCAGAAAGGACCCGAGGGAATGACACAGGCGCTGAGGCTTGGAATTGCCGGTCTGGGAACTGTCGGAGTGGGAGTGGTCAAAATCGTACGCCGGCATGCCGATCTTTTGCAGGCGCGCACCGGGCGCCCCGTTCAGATCACCGCTGTTTCGGCTCGCGATGCCAATAAGGATCGTGGCGTAAACCTATCCGACTACGCGTGGGAGACTGATCCGGTTTCCTTGGCAAAACGTGACGACGTCGATGTTTTTGTTGAACTGATGGGCGGTGAGAACGGTCCCGCAAAGGCCTCTGTCGAGGCGGCATTGGCCAGTGGAAAAGATGTCGTCACTGCCAACAAGGCGCTGCTGGCCATCCATGGACAGGACTTGGCGGAAAAGGCCGAAGCTGCAGGCCGCGTCATTCGGTTCGAGGCAGCGGTCGCGGGTGGAATCCCGGTGATCAAGTCTCTGACCGAGGGGCTGGCTGGCAATGAGATCACACGCGTCATGGGCGTGATGAACGGCACCTGCAACTACATCTTGACCCGGATGCAATCGCAGGAGTTGGGCTACAACGCTCTTTTCGAGGAATGCGCGCAGCTTGGGTATCTTGAAGCTGATCCCAATCTGGACGTTGGTGGCATCGATGCGGCGCATAAATTGGCGCTGCTGTCATCGATTGCCTTCGGCACCAAGCCGAATTTCAACGGGATCGAGATTGAAGGCATTCAACAGATCAGCCTGGATGACATCCATCAGGCTCACGACATGGGATACCGGATCAAGCTGTTGGGCGTGGCTCAGCGCACTGCCCGGGGACTAGAGCAGCGTATGCAACCCTGTCTGGTGCCGAGTGACTCTCCGTTGGGTCAGCTGGAAGGTGGAACCAACATGGTCGTGCTGGATGGCGATGCAGTTGAGCAAATTGTTCTGCGTGGCCCGGGTGCGGGCGAAGGGCCCACCGCAAGCGCTGTAATGGGCGATGTCTGCGATCTGGCACGCGGATTGCACATCCCGACATTTGGCCGCCCTGCCGCATCGCTGCAAGAGGCAAAGCCTGCCGTTACTGGCCTGCCTGCGCCCTACTATCTGCGGCTGGGCCTGCAGGATAAACCAGGCGCGCTGGCCAAGGTTGCCTCTATTCTGGGCGATGCTGGCGTCTCGATTGACCGGATGCGCCAGTATGGGCATGCCGAAAGCACCGCGCCCGTGTTGATTGTCACCCATAAGACGACACGCGCAACCCTTGACGTCGCGCTTGAAGGCTTGCGCGACACGGATGTTATCGCGGGTGAGCCCGTCGCCTTGCGCATTGAAGAGATTTGAGCTTGCGACCTGCATGAAACGCAAGCTATGCCGGTTATTACGGCTTTATTGACCTGAGGATACGAACATATGAGTGCTGCCAAGATCGATTTTAACGACCGCCTTCTGTCTCTGGGCCTTGCGCGGGTGGCGGAACAGGCCGCGCTGGCGTCCGCCTCATTGGTTGGCCGGGGTGATGAGAAAGCCGCTGATCAGGCTGCTGTAAACGCGATGCGGGAACAGCTGAACCTTCTGGACATCGAGGGTGTTGTGGTCATTGGTGAGGGGGAGCGCGATGAAGCGCCGATGCTGTATATCGGCGAAGAGGTTGGTACTGGCAATGGGCCGGGCGTGGACATTGCGCTGGACCCGCTGGAAGGCACCACGCTGACAGCCAAGGATATGCCAAACGCCTTGACGGTGATCGCCATGGGACCGCGCGGCTCAATGCTGCACGCGCCTGATGTGTATATGGACAAACTGGCCGTTGGTCCCGGCTATCCTGAAGGCGTTGTCAATCTGGACATGAGCCCGCGCGAACGTGTCGAAGCGTTGGCCAATGCCAAGGGGTGTGGGCCTGAGGACATTACGGTCTGCATTCTGGAGCGTCCGCGTCACGAGGCAATGATCGCGGAAGTGCGCGCCACCGGTGCCTCTATCCGCCTGATCACCGATGGTGACGTCGCTGGCGTCATGCACTGCGCCGAAAGCGAAGTGACCGGGATCGACATGTATATGGGCCAAGGCGGCGCACCCGAAGGTGTTCTGGCTGCTGCTGCGCTGAAATGCATGGGTGGTCAGATCTTTGGCCGCCTGCTGTTCCGCAACGATGACGAACGCGGCCGCGCCGCCAAGGCAGGCATCACCGATCTGGACCGCGTTTATGCGCGCGACGAGATGGTGACCGCAGATGTCATCTTCGCTGCCACTGGCGTGACCGGAGGCTCTCTGCTGCCGCGTATCAAGCGGGAACCGGGCTGGGTCGAGACAACCACGTTGCTGATGCGGTCCAAGACCGGCTCGGTCCGGCGCATGTCCTATCGCACTCCGATGTGGTCGCATACCTAAAGATGTCGGCTTGCGCCGCTGCCTTCGGCGAGAGTATTTGTAAAAACATGAAAAGGCCGGGTCCGAAGGGGCCCGGCCTTGGCGCATGAGGTGAGATGTGGCGTTTCTGGGCGTAGAGCAATCGTTGACCGGTCGGCGTTGGGTTGGACCGGGGATAGAGGTCGAGCGTTCGGCTGAAATGATGGCGCAGCAGACCGATTTGCCGCGCGCCGTTTGTCAGGTGCTGGCGCGACGCGGTCTTCCGGTGATGGAGGCCTCGGGTTTTCTGGAGCCAAAGCTGAAAGAACTGCTGCCTGATCCGCGTTCGATGAAGGACATGGAGCTTGCCGCTTCGCGGTTTCTTGAAGCGGTGCGCAATCGTCAAAAAATCGCAGTGTTTGCCGATTATGATGTGGATGGGGGCAGTTCGGCTGCGCTACTGCTGGTGTGGCTGCGCCAGATGGGAATAGCCGCAACGCTCTATGTGCCCGACCGGATTGATGAGGGCTATGGACCAAATGTACCGGCGATGCAGGAATTGGCAGTTAGCCATGATCTGATCATTTGCGTGGATTGCGGAACACTTAGCCATGAACCTATCGCGGCGGCGAAGGGTGCAGATGTAATCGTTTTGGATCATCATTTGGGGGGAGAAACCCTGCCGGATTGCGTCGCAGTGGTGAACCCGAACCGGCAGGATGAAAGCGGTGATCTGGGCTATTTCTGCGCGGCTGCGGTGGTGTTTCTGATGCTGGTCGAGGCGGGCCGCCAACTCCGCGAGGCTGGCGTCAAAGGGCCGGATCTGATGGCCATGCTGGATCTTGTGGCGCTGGCTACGGTGGCCGATGTCGCGCCGCTGATTGAGGCCAACCGGGCCTTGGTGCGGCAAGGGCTGAAGGTAATGGCCCAGCGGCAACGGCCAGGGCTGGTGGCGTTGTCAGACGTGGCCCGCATGGATACTGCGCCCAACAGCTATCACCTAGGGTTTTTGCTAGGGCCGCGTGTGAATGCAGGTGGGCGCATCGGTCAGGCCGATTTGGGCGCGCGATTGCTGAGCACCGACTCGGTGACCGAGGCCAAAGCCCTATCCGAGCGACTGGATGCCCTGAACTCGGAGCGGCGTGAGATCGAGAACGCAGTGCGCGCTGCAGCACTGGCACAGGCGGAAGAACGCGGACTTGATGCGCCGTTGGTGTGGGCTGCTGGTGAGGGATGGCATCCCGGTGTCGTAGGCATCGTTGCATCGCGGCTGAAAGAGGCCGCAAACCGGCCCGCGATCGTGATCGGGTTTGATGGAGATGAGGGCAAAGGGTCGGGCCGTTCCGTCTCGGGCGTTGACCTGGGCGCGTCGATCCAGCGTCTGGCAGCCGAAGGGTTGCTGGTCAAAGGTGGTGGACACAAGATGGCGGCAGGTCTGACGGTGATGCGGGATCAGTTAGAGCCCGCCATGGCGCGCCTGTCGGAACTGCTGGCCAAGCAGGGTGCGGGGCAATCAGGCCCTGCCGATCTGAAACTGGACGGGGCACTGATGCCTGGCGCCGCAACAGTCGACCTGATCGAGCAGATCGAAAAGGCAGGCCCTTTCGGAGCCGGTGCCCCTGCCCCACGCTATGCTTTGCCCGATCTGCAGGTGCGATTTGCCAAGCGCGTGGGCGAAACACATCTGAAACTGTCACTATCGGATGGCATGTCCGGCGGACTGGATGCCATCGCCTTTGGTGCGTTCGATGGTCCGCTGGGGGATCGCCTGTCAAATCATGGCGGTGCCCGCTTCCATTTCGCAGGTCGGCTTGAGGTCAATTCCTGGGGCGGTCGGCAGAGCGTGCAACTGCGACTGGAGGATGCGGCAGAAGCCGTCTGACACCTTTTTCAACACGCCCTGCAACCAGTCAAAAAAGTTTCGTAGCCTTGCGTTTTTCGTCTTGCGGGGGGGGAAGGTAAACCGTAAAAGGCCCTCCACAAGCCAACGTGGCCCGTTCGTCTATCGGTTAGGACGCCAGGTTTTCAACCTGGAAAGAGGGGTTCGATTCCCCTACGGGCTACCATTTCGTTTGTTTGGTCTAAATGGCCCGTTCGTCTATCGGTTAGGACGCCAGGTTTTCAACCTGGAAAGAGGGGTTCGATTCCCCTACGGGCTACCATTTCCACACACTTTCAATGCTTTAGGAAGCCGGATCCGGACAACCCGCGCGCACTATCGCTATTCGCGCAGACCGACATCGTCCAATGTCGTCAGCCCAGTCTGCGCCATAGCAATGCTCAATTCGTCGCTGAGAACATCCCAAAGCTGTTCCAGACCCGGCTCTCCGGCAGCGGCGATGGCATATTGCAGTATTCGTCCCACAAAGACAAAATCCGCTCCGACTGTCAGAGCCTTGAGGATATCTTCGCCGGATCTGATGCCGCTATCATAAAAAATCGGGAAGTCCGGCCCAAGCGCATCACGGATTTCTGGCAGCTTTTCGATGGGTGCAGGTGCAGAGTCCAGCTGCCTTGCGCCATGGCTGGAGACCTGAATTGCATCCACCCCTGCCGACACAAGTGTTCGGGCATCCTCGACATCCAATACGCCTTTTATCACCAGTTTTCCCGGCCAGGCATCGCGTAACCGGCTCAGCGTATCCCAATCGGCACGCGCGCGGCTTTCAGTTCGGTCAAAATCGTAACCTTCCGCATCGAAATTCGCCATCACAGGGCGGCCCTTGAACAAGGTGGTCAACGACCACCGAGGGTGCAGAGCAAAGTCGAGGAACTGGCGCGGTCCGATACGAAACGGCATCTTGAACCCATGGCGCAATTCGCGTGGACGCCGACCTACCTCGGGCACATCTACGGTCAGAACCAGAACGTCATAACCTGCGAATTTCGCCCGCTCGACCAGTTTGAACGTGCCTGAGCCATCTCCACTGAAATAAAGCTGAAACCAGGCATTGCCTTCGGCTTCGGCAATGATCTCTTCCATTGAGGTAGACGCAACTGTGGATACGACATGAGGCACACGGTTGTGTGCTGCCAAACGCGCCAGCATCAGATCAGCGCCAGGAGCTGAAAGGTTGCACATCCCCATCGGGGCAATCCCAAAAGGCCGGCCTGATTGTTGGTCTAAAATCTGCGCCGACAGCGATCGCTGACTCACATCCTTCAAGATACGCGGACGCAGAGTAATGGCATCCAAGGCAGCACGGTTTCGTACCGCCCCGGATTCCTGCCCGGCAGCGCCATCAATATAGTCAAACACCATCCAGGGCAGCCTGCGACGCGCCAGGCGTCGCGCGTCCTCGGCCGAATGAATGGTGCTGGCGGCCATCAGGCCTGAACGGCCTTCATGAAGCGGTCACGAATGACCACCGGGTCCATTGTAATCGGTGGCATCTTGGCATTGCCGCTTTCGCACTTGCTGACAATGATGGTCATCTGCTTCGCATCCAGGGCCTCTTGCAGGACACGACCTGTCTCTTCGGCCGCGCACTCAATCACACGTTCACATCCCGCGGCTTCGGCCATCTTCGTAAGCGAGGTTTTTTGACCTGCATAAGTCGGCTGGTCCCCCGTCGACCCGTAGGAACCGTTGTCCACAATCAACAGGATGTAGTTGTCCGCCACATTATTCGCGATGGTTGGCAAAGTACCCAGATTGGTCAGGATCGAGCCATCACCATCAATCACGATCACCGGTTTGGGCTGCGACAACGCTAATCCCAACCCAATTGAAGAGGCCAACCCCATTGTCCCCAGCATATAAAAGTTGGACGGTTGGTCGTCGATGGCGTGCAGTTCCTGACTGGGAATGCCGATGTTACAGACAACCAGTTGATCACGCAGGATCGGAGCGATTTCCTTGAGAATTTCAGAACGGATCATTGGTCGCCATAGCCTCCCCAGAAATTGGCATCGGTCAGGATCGCGACCGGCTTATTGCACATGAACGTATATTTCAGGATCGCGTCCAGTTCTTCGACATCGGACTGATGGTGGAAATGATAGGTAGGTATGTTGAGCTGAGCCAAAAGGGCTTTGGTATGAACGGCCATTTCGACTTGACAGGCAATCGGTTCACGCAGCTCTCCGCGATATGAAATCAGCATAGGCAGTGGCATCCGATAATACTGAATCAAAGTCGCCAGCGTGTTGATGGTAACACCAATGGCCGTATTCTGCATGATGATAGCTGGGCGTTTTCCACCCATCCATGCGCCGGCACACAGGCCCATGCCCTCGTCTTCTTTGTTCGACGGGATATGAAAAATCCCATCTCGCGCATCGATATGTTCGATTACGCCTGCAAGTTGCTTGCATGGAACGGTGGTCACAAACGAGATATCGTTCGCAACCAGGTCGTCTGTTATCTTTTTGTCTATGTCCATATCCGGAGTATCTGTCCTGTTTGGGGCGCATTGCGCGATTTGGCGTGTCAGTTTTGAGAGCTAGGATGTGCGACAGACATGAACCGCACAAGGTGCGTGTCGGATCACACGCGCAGCGGTGCTGCCAAGGAAAAAGTCGCTGAGGCCCGGTTTGTGCGAGCCAACAACGATACAATCCACATCATGTTTTTCAGCAAATTCAAGAATGGCGCGATAGGAACGTCCCTTGACCATTTCGGTTGTCACATCACCATGGCCGGCCGTTTTCTCTGCCAACCTCTGCTGGGCTTTATCCCACGCGCTGCGCACGGCCTCTTCATCGAGATACGCGCTGACAGAACTGTGCGGCGCCTCATAGACATGCAGCGCTGTGATCTGTCCGCCCGGATTGCATAAGGTTTTGGCGGCGGTGAGGGTTGTGCCGGAAACGCCGTGATCCAGCGCCATGGGGACTAGAACTCTGTCGTACATGTGTGCTCTCCTTATTCTTGGGCAGGTGTCTTATGCCCAGGGATCGAGGATTATCTTGGGCGCAGCCACCAAACCAGAACGCAGGTCCTGAAAGGCGGTAGCACCGTCAGATAAAGGGCGCAACTCGGGCCAATCCAGCGGGCCGAGGCAACCATCGAAGATCGCGCGTGCAGTATCTCGGAAATCCTGTGCAGTGTAGGTATAGGTGCCGATGAACGTGATTTCCTGCAGCGTCATGCGGCGGATATCCAGACCTCCGGCATCCTCGCCCAGCCCAACATGTGCAATCACCCCCCCAGGCAATGCAACTGCAGAGGCCGTTGCGCGTGTTGCTGCAATTCCGACCGCATCTACAACCAGTGGCACAGTGCCTTGAAACACATCGACGGTCTGCTGGCCGCAACGCTCGGACAGATAAGCCCGACGCTCGGGGTTGGGTTCCTGAACGATCACGTCAGTCAAACCCATTGCGCGCAAGGCAAGAGCCGCCGCAAGTCCGATGGCCCCTCCACCAATGACCAGGGCGCGACGGTCCATTCCCGGGCTCAACGTTTGCAGCGCAAGACGCACAGCATGCCAACTGACCGCCAAAGGTTCCGTCAACGCAGCCTTTTCCAAGGGCACGTCATCCGGCACCGGAACCAAATTGCGATCCGGGATGGCCACAAATTGAGCAAACGCGCCTTCGCGCGGGGGCATCGAGATGATCTGGCGGTTGGGACAGAGGTTTTCCCGACCTGACGCGCAAGCAGAGCAAGAACCACAGTTGACCAGAGGATTTATGGTCACACGCTGGCCATCGCGGGGCCCACCGGTAACAACACCGGCCGCTTCATGTCCCAGGATAAGGGGCGCAGGGCGGCGTGCGTCATGCCCCAGATAGGCATGCATGTCGGATCCACAGATACCAGAGGCTTGGATGCGGATCAGATGCTCTCCTGCCTGAGCGACCGGCATGGGCACATCGTGGAAACCGAGCGTTTCATTACCTTCGTAAACCAGGGCTTTCATTTCGCCGTAAACCCCCCGTCAACCATCAGGATTTGACCCGTGACATAGGCAGATGCCTCAGAACACAGAAACAGCAGCGGCCCGTCGATGTCTTCAAGCCGACCATTGCGGCCAATGCAGGTTTGCGCCGCATTGCCCGCTGCACGATGCTCGTCGCTGAACACAGCTTGTGTGAGCTCGGTTGGAAAGAACCCCGGCCCAATCGCGTTTGCGGTGATCCCGAAGCCAGACCATGCCTCTGCCATCGCGCGGGTCAGCTGACCGACCCCACCCTTGCTTGCCCCATAGGCGATGCCACCGGGGAAAGCGCGGAAGGATTGCAGCGAGGCGAAGTTAACAATTCGTCCCCAACCTCGCCGCCTCATTGCCGGCACCATTGCCTGACTCAGAAAAAACGGCGCAGTTAGGTTCAGCGCCAGAGTTCTATCCCATTCGGCAACCGTGACCTCATCTGCTGGCTGCCGGGTGTTTATCCCGGCGGCGTGTACCAGAATATCCGGGGCGCCGAAGGGTCGCGAAATCTCTGCGACCAATGCCTCTGTCTGACTTTGGTTTGCCACATCCGACTGCACATAGGCAGCGTCCGCACCAATTTCCGCACAGAGGCTCTGCAAAGCTTCTGCCCTGCGTGCCACGGCCACAACCCGCGCCCCCGCCGCCGCAAGCGTAGTGGCCGCCTGTCTTCCCAGCCCTGAACTGGCACCGGTGACGCAAACGGTTCGTCCGGTTAGGTCAAACAATGCGCGTGGGTCAGCCATTCGCGGTCAGGTCAAAGGTTTCATCCGGGAAATACTTCGCCAATCTAACGTCAGCAGCGCGCGCATGGCCCTCCATGCCCTCAAGTCGCGCAATTCGGGCAGTGGCTTCAGCGACCGGCTTTGAGCCGTCCCGTGTGGATCGCTGCCATGTCACGATCTTCATGTATTTATGAACCGACAAGCCGCCGGTGTAGCTTGCCGCTCGTGAAGTCGGCAGCACGTGGTTGGTGCCCGCTGCTTTGTCACCGTAGGAAACCGTAGTTTCCTCGCCCAGAAACAGCGAACCGTAGCAAGTCAGCCGATCCAGCCACCAGTCCAGATCATCAGCCTGAACCGTCAAATGCTCGGGCGCATATTCGTCGGAACAGGCTGCCATTTCCTCGCGATCCGCACACAGAATGACCTCGGCATAATCGCGCCAGGCGGCGGCGGCATTCTCACGATTCACCTCTGGCAAGTCGTTGATATAGGCTGGCACCAATCGCATGACCTCTTCCGCCAATGAACGGTTGTCAGTCACCAGCCAGACCGGAGAGTTGTAACCGTGTTCGGCCTGACTCACCAAGTCGGTGGCCACAATATGTGCGTCCGCCGTGGAATCGGCGAGGATCAGGCTGTCGGTCGGTCCGGCGATCATATCAATACCGACGCGACCAAACAGTATCCGTTTGGCTTCGGCAACAAACTGGTTGCCAGGGCCAACAAGAATATTTGCCTTTGGCAGCCCGAATAGGCCAAAGGTCATTGCCGCAACCCCCTGAACGCCCCCCATCGCCATGATTTTATCTGCACCGCAAATGTGCGCCGCATAGATGATAGCAGGCGCAACCCCTACCCCAGGGTGCGGTGGTGAGCAGGCCGTAATGTGCTTGCAACCCGCCACCTTGGCCGTTGTCACGGTCATGATGGCGCTGGCGATATGACTATAACGGCCGCCCGGCACATAGCAGCCGGCAGCATCCACCGGGATCGCCTTTTGACCCGTAGTAAAACCGGGTGATATTTCGATTTGCACATCATGCACCGTGCTTTTCTGCAGCTCGGCAAACCGGCGCACATTGTTGTGCGAAAAGCGGATATCAGCCTTGAGCTTTTCCGGCACAAGCGCGCAAGCCGCCTCGATCTCTTCCGGGGTCAAAAGTACATTGCCCTCGTAATTGTCGAACTTTGCGGCATATTCCAGTGCTTTGGCGTCACCCCCACTCTCGATATCGTTCAGGATGTCCTGCACGATTTTGTGGGTCTCAGTCGCGTCTGATTTTGGGGTCAGATCGGCCTTTTTCAGATATTCGCGAGTCATTACCGGGTAGTCCTATTTATAGATATCGGGAAGCAGCGTGGTCGAGATCGGTGGGAAATATGCAATCAACAGCACCACAATCAACATTGTCAGCACAAACGGCACAGCGCGCGCAGCAATCTTGAGTATGGACTCGCCCGTGATGCCCGAGACAACAAAGAGGTTCAATCCCAACGGAGGTGTGATGAATCCCACACCCAGCGCGGTGATCATCATGATGCAGAACTGAATCTCATTCATTCCGATATTGTCGGCCAGTGGCTTCAGGATTGGTGCCAGGATCACAATATTGGGCGTTGTTTCCATGACGCAGCCTGCGGCGATCAGAATACAGATCATCAGCAGGATCAACAGCATCGGATCATCAGTCAAACCAGTCACCGCCGTCACGAACCCCTGAGGGACTCCCATGATTGCCAGCGCTTCGGCCAGCGGGGCCGAGAACGCGATGATTGGCAGGATTACCCCGTTCACTTTGGCAGAACTGACCAGCATCGCAGGAAAGTCGGATAGCTTCAGAGTTCCCAAAATGAAGCCCATCACGATGGTGACGACAACCGCGGTCGCACCGGCCTCTGTCGGGGTCAGGCGGCCAGAGAAAATTCCGTAGAAGATAATCCCGGGCACGATGAAGGCGTACCAACCGGATTTTAGCGAATGACCAAGGTTACCGAGCCATTCGCTCAGTCCCATATTGCCCCCGGTTTCATAGGTATAGATCCGGTTCATGATAATATTGGTAATCAGGATCGAAACCAAAATCGCTAGGCCGGGGATTAACGCCGCAAGAAATAGGGTCGAGGCTGAAATGCCCAACACGAGGCCGATGATGATGTAGGCGATCGAAGGTGGAATCAGGATGCCGGTACAGGCGCCCGCAGCGACCAGCGCACAGGCATAAGGTCGCGGGTAACCGCTTTCGACGAGGCGTGCGATGGTCATCCGCCCCACCGCAGCAGCGCCCGCCGCATCAGAGCCCGAAATCGCGGCAAACATCCCGCAAACCAGCACCGTGGCTGACCCGAAACCTCCGCGCGTCCAACAGGTCAGCGCTTCGGCGACATCAAGGAATTTCTTACTAAGCCCAGTCCTTACAAGAACATCCCCGGTCAGGATGAAAAGGGGGACAGCTGTTAAGGCAAAGGCGTCTATTCCGGTGAACAGGCTTTCACCAACCGCGCTCAGCGGCAGATCCCCTGACATGACCAACATGACAATCGCGGCGGTGCCTATCGCCGCCCATACCGGTACGGCCAATGCGATCAGGCCAACGAACAGAATGACGGGCAGATAAAAATCCCAGCCGAGCTCGACCGTTTGATTGAGGGAATTCCAAAGCATTCGAGTTCTCCTCAGTCAAACAGTTTGTCGCCTTCGAAGACGGGTGTGCCGTCTCGAAGAGATTTGAAGTCGCGCATCAAGGATTGAATGAGGCGCCAAATCATCAGCGCAAACCCGGTGGGGACTGCCATCAGAAACCAAACCTTGGACACCCGCAGCCCATCCGTGACCGAACCAAATTTGGCAGAGACATGGACGGCTTCATAGGACCAGTAGAGTGCGATGACTGCCACACCCAGCATCACAAGATCGCCGAATATATACAGAACCGCCTTTGGACGCCTCCCCATGTAGTGCATGAGCACGTCGATACGGATATGAGCACGTTCCTTGACCGCTGCCGCCGCGCCGATCCAGGCGAGATAGATGAAAGAGTAGCGAACGATTTCCTCGCCCCAGATCGAGGAAAAGGCAAATACCTCGCGCCGCAGCACCTCAATCGCCATGGTAACGACAAGCATCACGTAGAACACCAGTAGCAACCAGCGTTCGGCGTCGCGGTTGATCTTTTGCAATAAGGTCATTTCCAGCCCCGATCCCTGGCAGCGCTCAATTTTGCCGGTCCAAAGGGACCGCTACCATCTGGTTGAATGGGAAAAAGCGGGCGAAGGGCGTTTGCCCCTCGCCCTACTAAATTACGCGTCGTGGACGTAGTATTTGCCCTGCGTACCAGCCGCTTCGACCAGTTTCTCGAAATTATCCATCGAGCCTGCCAGTTCCGTCTTGAACGGATCCCATTCCGAACGCTGATAACCGCCGGCATCCTGCCACTCGGCCAATTGGTCATCGGACAGTGAATGGAATTGCACTCCTGCCTTGTTCAATTCCGCCATTGCAAAGGCTCTGGCCGAAGGAACCTTGGACAGATTCTGATGGCTGGTCATCTCAGATCCCCACATGATGCCTTCCTGCACATCGGCTGGCATTGAATTGAACCACTCAAGATTACAGGAATAGACCTGACTGTCAGGCACCGCCTGCGTGAAGGTGACATTGCTGAGGATATCTTTGAAACCAAAGACATACAGCGCACCAACCGATGGGTCGAGCGCATCCGCCACACCCTGCTTGATCGCCGACGGTGTCTCACCCCAGGCTACGGGTGTCGGGTTTGCACCAACCATCCGATAGTATTGCTGCAGCATTTTTGATCCTGGCACGCGGAATTTGACACCGCTCATATCAGACGGTGTCATGATCGCATTCCCGCCCTGCCGCACAGCGACAACACGCGGATCGATGACAACGTAGAACAGGGCCTTGAACCCAGCAGCTTCGACCTTGGGGTGAACTTCTTTGGTCCATGTGTCCGAATGTACCAGGTTTGTGAACCGCTGGTTCGAGCCGCAGAGATACGGCATGTTGATCAGGTCAACGGTTGATGCAAAGGGTGCAAAGTTTGACAGCGAATGCTGGGCCGCCTGAATTGTTCCACCCTGAACCTTCTGGACCAGTGCGCCACCTGCACCCAACTGGCCACCTGGGGCAAGCTTGACATATACCTTGCCGTTGGTGGCGTTCTGGATGTTCTCTTTCAGATCCAATTGCATAATCGGATAGCTGCGCGAAGCGCCCAAAACATAAGCTGTGGCGACAGTCATTACGTGATCGGCCGCTTTTTCGCGTTCTTTTTCTTCTTTGGCGGTCTGCGCCGCCGCCTCTGATGACCACAATACGCCACCCGCACCAGCCACAAGCGCCGCTGTGAACGAGCCGGTTGAGGCCAGTTTCAGAAAATTCCGGCGCTCAGCAGATTTGAGGCCATCCTTGCCATTCGTCATTGTCTTCCTCCCATGAAATCCGTCAGCTGCCGTTTTTGTTTTTATGGTCAGCCTCCTGCTTGAGAATGGCCACCACGAACAAAATCGAGGCGGCAAACAAAACCAGCATTTCCCCGACATCCCCCAGAAACGCACCACCGCCAAAGGCGCCCAAGGCCACATTGGCAAAGAACACGATAAACACAGCGGCAGCAGCCCAGAGGAACATCACGGAATCCCAGTTCGTTATCTCAAATACATTTGTAAGCGCTTACATTGATAATGCAAGCGCTTACATGAGTAGATGGCAAATGGGCTTTTTTGTGATAAGACGGGCGTCAGATCAGATGCAGGCACAGTATGGGAAAAACCCGTTCAGCTCCGACACTTAACGACGTCGCAAAGGCGGCGGGCGTATCGACCGCCACAGTCTCGCGATGCCTGAACTCACCGGAAAGAGTAGTCGAATCCACGCGCAAGCGTGTGATGCAAGCAGTCGAATCGCTGGGCTATACGCCGAATTTTGCGGCCCGCGTGATGGCAGCGAATCGCAGCTTTACGATCGGTGCGATAATCCCGACAATGGACAACGCGATCTTCGCCCGCGGGCTGCAGGAATTTCAGGACCAGCTTCGCGAAAGCGGATATACGCTTTTGGTCTCCAGCTCTGCCTATGATCCCGAAGTCGAGCGAGAACAAATTCGCACTCTTGTCGCGCGCGGTGCAGACGGGTTGCTGCTGATTGGATATGCACGAGATGCAGAGATCTACAGTTATCTCGAACAGCACCAGATTCCGTCATTGGTTGCCTGGTCTTACGATCCAAGGGTGCAACGCCCTTCGGTCGGTTTCAGCAACACCGCAGCAATGGGAGAACTGGCCCGGAAGGTGATTTTGACCGGTCACCGACAGATCGCAATGATTTCGGGGAAAACGAAAGGCAATGACCGGGCTCAAAGTCGGGTTGAGGGTGTCAGACTTGCCATGACGGAAAACAGCCTCGACCCTGACACCTTAACGCTGATCGAAACCACATACGAAATTGAAAAGGGTGCCGAGGCCCTTCGTAAACTCATGAACCTGAGCCCAAGGCCGACGGTGGTGATTTGCGGCAACGACGTCCTTGCCGCCGGGGCCCTGCGCGAAGCACGTAACCTTGGCATTCAGGTTCCGGAGCAGCTTTCGATAACTGGATTTGATGACATTGAGTTGGCCGAAATTGTAAGCCCGTCCCTGACGACAGTTCACGTCCCTCATCGCGAAATGGGGCGCAAGGCTGCACAGGAACTTGTAGAAATGGTTGAAGGTAGGTCAGAAGGCCGATCAGTCTGCATAGATACTAGGATGGTCGTTCGTCACTCGTTGGCTGGGCCACCTGATTTGCCCTAGAGATCGTGCCAAAGCGCGTCCGGTATATTCAAGACCATGGGATGACCGTTGAGCGCCCTGATCTGCGATTGAGCTGCAGCCCAACGCTACCGAGTCACAGGTGCGAAAGACAGCGACATCAATTCGCCAGAATCAAATCGATAAGGGGCTTCCAATGTGACAACATCTGCCGGATTGATGTCTTTCGGTGCTTTTCGACCTGCAGCCCAAACACGGAGCGCCGGAGCAGATACGCTCACGCGGCGTTCGCCGTGAATTGATCGATCCGGGGCCAGATAGGCCATGTTGCCAGCCAGCCAGTTATGGGCAACGATCACGATCTCAGGCGGGGTCTGGTCCAGTATCTGAGGGGTAAGCGCAGCAAACGGAGCCGCACGCTTTGCGTTTCCGGCAAGATTATGATGCAGCATGGCCACGACGATCAGCACAACTAGCCCGGCCGAGATCTGGCAGAAGCTCCGGGTTCCAGCTCGACCAATCTTGGGTAGAAGCCACAGCATAATGGCTGGACCTGCAAATATCAGGATGGGTTGCAGCCAGCGATCCTTAACATTGGTACTGCCACTGATGATCACGATCAACGCCATCAGGACCAATGCCCAAAACACCGTCCGCAGCATAAAACGCAATAGGTCATCTGCGACACCAGGCGCCCCTTGCCGCCGGTAGATCAACCAGAGAACGCTCATAATCAGGGATAGCAGCGCCACAAAACCCAGTGCCGCCATCGACAACTCGGCTGCGCCGCGCAAGACCGCCGAATAGGTGGGTCCATCGCTAGACATGTCGAGTTTGCGCGCGCTGTCAAAGGCAAGGGCCGAATGGTTCAGAATCCACACCATCGGAGCAGCAATCAGAGCCGCAGCGATACCGGCCGACAACAACAATCTCACCGATAAGAAGGGTTTACGCGTCTCTCGCGCACTGAGCGCCGCCAGAAGCATAGCCAGGAGCGCAATAGCGTAATTGTACTTGGATAGCCCACCCGCCGCCATCACCACGCCTAGCAGGACATAGCCTTTGGTCGTGGGATTGCGGATCAAGCCCCAGATCACCGCGAAACTCAGCGCAGAACAGAGATTGGCGAGAACCGTGTGCGTCAGCGCGCGCTGCGCTTCCCAACTGAATTGATAAAGCATCAACAAAGACAGCACCGACACCCCCGCGACTACGGGATTTTGCCGGGTCCGAATAGTCATATAAAGAGTGACGACGGTCGCCAACAGCAACCCGTTCTTCAGCAGCGACAGCCCGAGTATGCTTGGGCCGGTGATCTGAAAAACGGCCCATTGCAACCACGCATACAGCGGTAGTTGGGGGCCGTAACCCCATTGAAGTTCGCGGGCATCCAGCAATATCTCGGCCTCGTCCAGACCAAGCGCACCACCCGTTGCAAGCCGGACGACAACGTGCAGCAAGAAGTAACCGCAAAATAACCAAAGCCAAAATCTGTCAGTTCCAGCCAACTGCTGAATCCGCCCAGGACTGGTGGATAGCTGGTAAGGATCTGTCTGGGATTGGCTCATGATACACCCCGATTCCACCGGTGCGTCCCTATCCTGTCGGACTACCGGATTGCTTCCTCGCCGAAGCTAGACCCGATGCAGTCAGACATGTCCAGTTTTTTCACATTCTCGTGTCGAATGCGGCTTGACGACCGCCCATGATGGGCAGTCAGGCTGTGCGCTGCGTTTCAGGCTGGTTCAGACCGTCAAGCCAATCAGTCAGGCAACCGAGGTCCGGTTCGAGCGCTTCGGCCATCCCGCCCGCGAACTCCTGAAACCGTTCTATATTCAGTTTGTTGAGCCCTACCAGGACCGGTATCCCACGTCCCAACGCGTCCGCTATGAGAGGGCGAAAGCCGCGCCCGTCGGCCTCATGCTTGCCGAACTTGTTGATAATCAGCAACTGAGGAGCGTTATCCAGAGATTGCGTCACCAATCCAACAGCGCGTTCCAACTCGGCCGGGTCCAGACGACACCCACGCGCATTTTTACCCAGCGATTGCGAGATGCGAATGGTTTCTCCGGTCGGCAATACCTTAAGGTCCATATCGCATTTGTAACCTTCGGCGCATTCGGTGTTGGTTTGCACCACACCCGACAACGCGGTGCCCGTATCTGTCAGCGCCTCGGCAAAGGCACTGAGCAGGCGATCGGTGGCACCGCGATCGGTGGTTGCGACATAGGCGAGATGCATTTGGAGACCTCAAGACTTCGAATGGTGATAGTTCAGATAGCACGGGCCGGACAGTTCGACCACTCCCGCGTGTCAGGGCATCGGTGAGAGCCCGATCACAGCTTCGTGTAGATGGAAGATAACTGCGTACGCAGCGAAAGCGGCAAGCCAGACCCAAAAGCGTGGCCATGGACGAGGCACGCGCAAGGAGATACGCGCGGTATTTCGAGACAGGCGATGCCAATCCGACCCCATGTAACGGGCTGTGCGGCGGTCGATCAGAACCATTCCCATCGCAGCGAAGCCCGCGAACAATCCGAACAGGATGACATGTGACAGACTGCCATTTGCCAGTAGGTGGGCAACGGCCCAAAGCATCAGCGCCACTAAGATCGGATGGCGCGTAGTGCGCAAGATGCCGGGGGATTCTGGATCAAAGGAACGATGCCCTAATCCTCCAAAAGAAAATGGGTTCTGGATCGAGAGGCCCGCAATGGCCAGCCAACAGACTATCGGCATAACGAGCATTGGCGCCCAGCGGAAGATGGTGAGCGGCGGAATGACTTCAACATAAGGTGCATTGGCAGCGGCTACGATCAGCCAGCCTAATACCACGAGCGAGATCAGTGAGTAGGCAGCGAAGTACCCCGTGCGCCCGAGTGTGCCAATCAGCCAGCCGCGCACGGCTGGTCGCGCTGGAATCATGTGGCTGAGCAGAAAGGTGGCAAGTGCTGCGAGGAAATAGCCCCAACCGGTCATTTTTATCTCCGAACATGTTGCACCCGGATTACGTCGTGATCACGTGTGGGTCTTTGTCCGAAATCAAGTGCGGCAAGGGGCGGTTGCCCGCCCCTGCCCTGTCTTAAAGGCCTAGTGCCTTGCGTCGCTCCTCGGCAAAGCCCTGCACCATGCGATCGGCGATCAGGGCCAGAATGGCCATCGCCGCCCCAGCCGAGATGCCAAGCCCCACATCAGCCTGCCCCAGTGCCAGATAGATCGACTGACCCAGACCGGTCGTGCCGATCAATGCGGCGATCACCAGCATGGCAAAGGCATAAAGGATTGTCTGGTTCAAACCCAGCAGGATGGTCGGTGCAGCATAAGGCGCACGTACGTCGCGCATGATCTGCCACTCGGTCGCGCCGCTGGAGATCGCGGCCTCCATCATCTCTTCTGGCGTGTTGACCAAACCGTGCCGCGTGTAGCGGATCATCGGGACAATCGCGTAGGTACAGATCGCAAGGAAAGCCGAGAACTCTCCTATCTGGAACACCATCAGGACCGGGATCAGGAACACGAAAAGCGGGATCGTCTGCAGCATATCGCAGATCGGGCGCACAACGGTCCAGACCGGAGACCAGACCGCACTGGCCAGCCCGATCAGACCGCCAAGCACGGCGCAGAAGAACACTGCAGCGCCGCTGAGATAGAGCGACAACAGTGCGCGTTCCCACAGGCCTGAGACAAGGATGGTGCAGAGCAGACCCACCGACAACGCCGCCAGACGCCAGCCCCCTGCGACCCAGCCCAGTGCGGCAGCCCCGGTCAGTACAAAGGGCCATGGCAGGTTGGCGATGCCGGTTTCCAGCATGCCGATCAGGATCAAAACTACCAGCCCTCCGGTCAGGTGACCGCGCCAAGCCATCAGTAGCGCGATTGCGGCCCCAACGGCGAAGAGACCCCAGCTCATGCTCGGGGTCCACTGGAATCCCCATGTGAAAGGCAGCACCGCCTGATCCAGCCCGATCCGCAGCGGCAGCAGCACATAGAACAATGAGTTGTTCTTGAGCGCATCCAGCCACGGCCCGTTGGCCTGCGTGAACGCGGTCAGGCCACTGTCAATGGCCCCGGCCATCGGGTCCAGCACGGTCAGCTCGGACGGATAGGGAAGCCACGCCCAGAAGGCGGCTGTGAACAGAACGGCAAAGCCCAGCATCGCCCAGACAACACGACTGTCATAGCGTTTGCGTTCGGTCGCCAACGTGCCGCTCATCCGGTCGATGACGACTGCAAAAACGACGATGACCAGACCGGCCATCAAGGATTCGCCGAACTGTGCTTTGCGCATGGTCAGCAGAACCTCCCAACCGATGTCGTTGAAGCCTCCGATGACGGCGGCGATGATCACCATCGACAGGGCCGCCATCAGGCACTGGTTAACACCTACCATGATCTGCGTGGTGGCCGCCGGAATCTCGACCTGAAATAGTTGCTGCAGACGGGTGCCGCCGGACATGATGGCGGCCTCTTTGATCTCGGACTCTACCCGTTCCAGACCCAGCATCACGTTGCGCGCCATGGGTGGGGCTGCGTAGATTGCCGATGCAATCAGACCGACCACCGGGCCAAAGCCAAAGAGCAGCAAAAGCGGCGTCAGATAAGCAAAAGTCGGTACCGTTTGCATTATGTCGAGCACCGCCTGCACGAATGACTTCACCCGCGGCACCTCATTGGCGAGGATGCCGATCGCGCCGCCCATGATCAGCGCCACGGGCACCGACACGGCGACGAGGGCGAGCGTGTTCATGCTCTCGGCCCAATAGCCCGAGGCCAGAACGAAGCTGAGGCCGATAAAGCCCAGCGCCGCCATGGGCAAACCACCCAGATACCAGCCCAGAGCGGTGACGATACCGATGAGGATCGGCCACGGGGTGTTCCCCAGCACATAGTTGGCAGCATTCATCGGATAGGTCATCAGGTCCGAAAACAGCCGCATGGCCGGTTTGATGCCGTTCAGAAACCAATCCAGAAATGCCCCAACCCATTGAGTTGCGGGCAATTCCCACGCGGCAGGCCATTTGACCAGCCACGGGGCGACGCCTTCCAGCGCAAGGCAGACCGCGCCGACGATCACTGTAATCAACGCAGCTTGCGCCCCGGCTGTCAGGCGAACCTGTTGCGCGGGAGTGTCCGTCACCGCGGTCATGTCTCATCCACCTGCAAGGCTGCAGCCAAATCAGACGGGTGCACGGTGCCGACAATATTGCCGTCTGCATCGCGCACGGGCACGGGTTCATAAAGCTCCATGCAATGCGCAAGTGCTGCATCCAATGTCATTGATGTGGTCAGGCCCGGATCATCTGGCCCACGTTCCCCATCATCGCGCATGACCGAGGCGACCTTGGCGTGTTGGCCTTTGGCAACATCCTTTGAGAACTCGCGCACATAGTCGTCCACCGGGCGCAGCACGATATCCGTAGGTGTGCCGATCTGCACGATCTTGCCATCGCGCATGATGGCGATGCGGTCGGCCAGTTTCAGAGCCTCTTGGATATCATGAGTGATAAAGACGATCGACTTTTTCAACGTCGCCTGAATACGCAGGAACTCATCCTGCAGCTGGCGGCGGATCAATGGGTCGAGGGCCGAGAACGGCTCGTCCAGAAACCAGATGTCCGGATTTACGGCAAGACTGCGCGCGATCCCCACACGCTGGCGTTGGCCGCCTGAAAGCTGCCGGGGGAAACTGTCTTCGCGCCCCTCCAGACCGACCAGAGAGATCACTTCCTGCGCGCGGGCCAAACGTTCTTTTTTGCTCACGCCCTGAACACGCAGCGGGTATGCTACGTTTTCAGCCACAGTCATATGTGGAAACAGGCCGAAATGCTGGAACACCATGCCTAGCTTTTTGCGCCGAAGATCGGTCAGCACCTTTTTGGATGCACCGATAACGTTCTCGCCATCCACGCGGATTTCCCCGCCCGTACCAGGCAACAGTTGCGATATACAGCGGATCAGCGTCGATTTGCCCGAACCCGAAAGCCCCATGATGACGAATAGCTCACCTTCGCGAACTTCGAAATTGGCGTCTTGAACAGCGGGAATAAACCCGTGTTCCCTAAGATCAGTTGCGGCTTTGTCGGCGTCATTCCCTGACCGAGACAGCGCGTCGGTCAGAGCTTTCTCAGCGCCGGGGCCAAACACCTGCCAGAGATTCTGGCAGGCGATGGCTGGCGTATTGGCGTCAGTCACTAAAGCGGGCTCACTTGGTTGCCGCGTCAACCACAGGACGCCACTTGCCTTCGTTCTCGGCCATCCATGCAGCGACCACCTCTTCGACTGCACCGCCATCTACGTCGATCGCACCCATCATTGGCTGCTGGTCTTCGACCGCCAGTTGATAGTTAGTCAGGATTTCATAGGCTGCAGGCCACTTCTCTTCCATGCCGCTCCAACTGGCCTTGAAGATACGGGACGGTGAGAAGTCGCAATCGTTCACCGCATTTGGGTTCGGGCCCCAGGACGGATCGTTAAAGCACGCCTCTTCGCCCGCAGGCAGTTCAACAAACTGCACATCATAGGCCGACATCGCCCAGTGCGGCTGCCAGAAGGTGATCAGCAGCGGCGACTTGCGCTCGGTCGAGGCGCGCAATTCCGCGATCAGAGCACCTTCGGAACCAGCAGGAACCGCTTTGAACGGCAGTTCAAGACCGGTCATGCGGTCCGCGCCAGGTGTGCCCCAATCCGCAGGATAGTCGACAAGGCGACCACCAGGCAGTGTTTCGGCAGTGGCGAAGACCTGCGCGCAGTCCTTCAACGCCTCCCACGCAGGCAGCCCCGGGCACAGCTCGGCGACGTGCGCGGGATAGGCAATACCTTCTTTCGCATCGAGGCCCAGATCTCCGATTTCGACCACCGTGCCTTCATCGATCTTCTTGGCATACTCGTCTGACACGTTAGAGGACCAGATTTCCAGCGTTGCATCGATGTCGCCATCGGCCAGTGCCTGGAACTGGTTCATCATGCCGGCGGTCACATATTCCACGTTATAACCTGCGGCCTTCAGCATCTCGCCAGCAACATGCGTGGTAACGTGCTGACCAGTCCATTCATTGATTGCCAGCTTGATCGGTTCATCCACAGCGCCCATGTCTGCCGCATGGGCTGAACTGGCGACCAAGATAGCTAACACGCTTACGCTAAGCTTTTTCATTGTTTTGACTCCCTGTCTTTTTCATTTGCCTTTTTTTGAGCTTTTAACAGCCCATCCAGTATTTCCTCGTTCACGGTGCGATCGAAACATGCACAATTCTGGTCGAAATTGAACAGGCAGTTGTCGTTTTTAACCAGATCATCCGCCCCCGCCAATTCTAACTATCGCTCCGGCCCCCTTCCGACCGGTGTTTCCCATACGCAGCACCCTTCATACCACAAAGTGAAAGAACTTGATTGACTAGTCAATAAAAACATCCCGGTTTTTCGGATTGCGCACTGGTTTTTACTTGCCAAACGAACAGGATGTATCAGCATTTGCGCAACGGAGGGCCTAAGATGCGTCACTTTGATGAAATCTATGAGCTGGCAGCAGACAGCCATAGTGGACCCGAAGCGCTGGAAAACAAGCTAACCAAACCAACCCCCCTAAATGAACTGGCGGAGATGGCTGATGACCGTTGGTTATCGATAATCACGAAAACGATTTTTCAGGCCGGGTTTAACTGGAAAGTGATCGAGGCAAAGTGGGACGGGTTTGAAACAGCCTTTGACGGCTTCGACCTCGGTCGTTGTGCATTCATGGATGATGAAAAGTTCGACGCCCTGCTCCAAGATACTCGCATCGTACGAAACGGCGCTAAAATCGCTGCAGTTCGGGACAATGCGGTCTTTCTTCTGGAACTCCGCTCCGAGGGTGGCGTTGGTCAAACTTTGGGCGGTTGGCCATCACAGGACTACGTCGGATTGCTGCAGATGCTGGCCAATCGCGGATCGCGACTCGGCGGTGCATCAGCCCAATACGCCATGCGATTTGCTGGCCGGGATAGTTTTATTCTGTCACGCGACGTGACGGCTCGTTTGGTTGCCGAGGGCATCATCGACAAACCCGCGACTTCCAAAAAAGCCATGGCTGCGGTGCAAACCGCTTTCAACACTTGGATGGAACAATCCGGGCGTTCGCTTACAGAAATAAGCCGGGTTTTGGCGATGAGCCTTTGAAAACGGCTTGCAGAGCCAAGCTTCCACATTAGGCTTGTTGATATGCTCCGCACCCTGATGATTTCTGCTCTGTTTCTGTTTGCTTCCTGTGGCCGCCCCCTTACCGATCAGGAACGCACCTTCGCTGGCAAAATTCATGGCGAAACGCTGAACCTTGACCGCGTGCGCTTGGTCGAGGGCGCACCGGTTGCCGCAGTAACTTTTACCCGGAAAGCCCGCCCTCGGGTCGCTTGTCGAGAGCGTATATTACCACCCATCAAAGAGGAAACCGTGACGGGTAAACCGGCGGGTGTCGCCCTGTTTAATCACGTGTACTTTACGAAAGACTGGTATCTGGACGACTACATGAGCCAATATCCTGAACAGATGAACCTGATCGCGGCTATGCTGCTGGCGCATGAACTGACCCATGTCTGGCAATGGCAGAATCGCAAGACGACTGGCTATCACCCGCTGCGCGCAGCGGCTGAGCACGGGCGCCAGAATGATCCGTATCTGTTCGATCTGGATACCTCGCCTGATTTTCTTGCCTATGGGTTTGAACAACAAGGCGCGATTGTCGAAGAATATGTCTGCTGCCGCGCACTCGACCCCGAGGCACCGCGAACCAAACGCCTGCACGATATGTTAAGCGTACATTTCGATGTCTCAAAACTCCCCGGAAACAAGCGCGAAAGCGATGTGTTGCTGCCATGGCCGGGCGTGAAAGTGCAAGGTATCTGCCGTTGAGCCTTCTAGCCCTCCTGTAGAGTTTTCAGGAACGCCACCAGATCCACAATCGGCTTGCTGGTCAGAATCGGCTGCCCTTCGGGCGTCTTGATTGCGGTGTCATTTCCTTCGAAATAAGGCCCATATACCGGCATCGGGCTTCCATGGCTGACCAACGGATCGCGCCCATCAATCCGGGCGACCACGCGCGCGGTCGGAAAATCTCCATCAGCATCCAGAAGCGTTTTCAGGTTTGTTGGCTGGATCACCAGCACCCCAGCCATCGGGCCATGCCCGGTTGCGTCCAACCCATGACAGGTCGCGCAGTGATGCTGATACAGCTCGGCCCCAGCCTCGGCATCCTGTGCGAAAACGGGCGACGAAATCGCAGTGAGTACCGACAGCGAGACTAAGCCAAGTATTGATCGGACCATCGCTTTTCTCCTTTCTGCCTGACAATTCCAGACTTGCCCGACGGCCACACTGGCGCAATGATCCAGATCAACGAAACGAGCGCAGGGACACAGGATCATGACACAATACGCAGCAATAATGCTGGCCGCCGGGATCGGCGTTCCCATCCTTGCCGCCCTAAATGCAGCCTTGGGCCGACTGATCGGATCGCCGACCGCTGCGGCCGTGATTCTGTTCGCGATTGCCTTTGTGTCCTCAGCTCTGGCGCTTTTGATCGTCGGAGGAAGTGAGGCTTTTGCCAAAATTGCACAAGCCCCGCGTCACTTACTGTTGGGCGGCGTGCTGATCGCGTTTTACGTGCTATCAATTACCCACGTGGCCCCACATTTCGGAGTGGGGAATGCCGTGTTTTTCGTACTGCTGGGCCAGTTGATCAGCACAGCTGCGATCGACCATTTTGGCCTGTTCGGTGCTCAGGTCACACCGCTGACATTGATGCGGGCGGGAGGCATTGCGGTAATGGCGATCGGTGTCGCAATCACTCAGCTGACCTGAGCACACCGCCTTCCAGCCGCAACATCCGGTCCATCCGCGCCGCCAGATCGAGGTTGTGCGTGGCGATCAGCGCCGATAGCCCTTCGTCCCGCACCAGCGCCATGAGGGCTGCAAAGACCTGATCCGAGGTTTCGGGGTCCAGATTGCCGGTCGGCTCATCCGCTAGCAGAACACGGGGCTTGTTGGCCAATGCCCTGCAAAAAGCCACGCGCTGTTGTTCTCCGCCCGACAATGCGGCTGGCCGGTGTTCCGCGCGGGCCGAAACGCCAACACGATCGAGCAACTGCATCGCTCGTACCTGCGCCGCTTTTTCGGATGTGCCATTCGCAAGTTGCGGCAGAATGATATTTTCCAGTGCCGTGAATTCGGGAAGCAGGTGGTGAAACTGATAGACGAATCCCACATCACGCCGCCGGATCGCTGTGCGTGTGCGATCCCCCTTGCCCGTTGCTCCCTGACCAGCGATTTCAACCTCGCCGGTATCGGGCGTATCCAGAAGACCTGCGATGTGCAGCAAGGTCGACTTTCCTGCGCCTGATGGCGCCACCAGCGCGACCGCCTCCCCGGCGCGCAGCTCCAGATCGGCACCTCGCAACACCTGAATCTCACCTGGCGTGCCTGGAAGGTATGTCTTGCTCAGACCGCTGAGCCTTAACGTCACATCATTCATAGCGCAGCGCCTCAACCGGGTTCAGCCGCGCCGCGCGGCGGGCCGGGAAATAGGTAACAAGGAAGGACAGGCCCAACGAAAGACCGATGGCTTTCAAGACATCCGATAAGTGCAACTCGGCAGGCAAGGCATAGATACCTCGAATGGAAGGATCCCAGACGCCGCCCCCCATGACGTAGTTCACGAACGAGAATATCGGGTCGATATAGATGGCAAAGAGGCAGCCCAGAATGACGCCCATTGCGGTCCCGATGATGCCCGTGAACGCTCCGCAGATGAAGAACACCCTAAGTATTGACCCTTCGCTAAGGCCAATGGTGCGCAAGATACCGATGTCGCGACCCTTGTTCTTCACCAGCATGATCAAACCCGAAACGATATTCATTGCAGCGATCAACACGAGGATCGAAAGGATGATGAACATAACGTTGTCTTCGACTTCCAATGCCCGCAAAAAACCGCCTGAAGCATCCTGCCAAGTCCATATCTGACTACGCTCTCCAGCTGCCTCGATAATCGGGATCAAGATCGGGGTCAGCTCTTCGGGGCGATCGACCATCACCTCGATCTCATCCGCCACTCCTTCACGGTTGAAGAAGCTCTGCGCCTCGGTGAAAGGCATGTAGACGCGGGTACGATCGATGTCAAAACGCCCGGCCGAAAAGACATAGACCACTTCATAAGCATTCACGCGCGGCGACGTACCAAAGGCGGTTTTCACACCATTGGGCGAGGTCAGCTTCACTCGATCTCCAACAGTCGCCCCGATCGCACGCGCCACGCCCGAGCCGATGGCAATGCCCTCCGGGAATCTGGACAGATCGCCATAGGCTTCTTCGCTTTCAGCAATACCCGACAGATCAGCCAGATCGTCAGAACGCATGCCAAAGACCTGCACACCAGAGCTGCGGTCAGCATTTGTGATCAACACCTGCCCTTTGACCAGCGGGGCGGCGCGCTCAACCCCGGGCACCTGCGCGATCCGCTCGGCCATACCATCGAAATCGGTGATGGTGCGATCCAGCCGCCCCTGTGCATCAACCTCTCCGGCGGAATAAACGGTGACATGGGCGTTGGCCCCCAGAATGGTGCCCACGAATTCGGAGCGAAAACCAGACCTAACCGCCAAGGTGGCGATCAACGCGAACACGGCTAGCGTGATCCCGATC
The DNA here is from genome assembly GCF_056533505.1 of Ruegeria sp. G2. Lineage (NCBI taxonomy): Bacteria > Pseudomonadati > Pseudomonadota > Alphaproteobacteria > Rhodobacterales > Roseobacteraceae > Ruegeria > Ruegeria sp. G2. The sequence goes on from NZ_JBQFON010000005.1 coordinate 222,087, forward strand.
AGCGAGATCCAAGTCATCACACTGACGCCGCCATCCGCACGGCGGGCACGCAGATAACGCCAGGCAATCTTCCATTCAAAAAGAGCGAAGGGCGGTGGTGTTTTGGCCATTCCTGCCTCGGGTTCAGATTTTTCGCGACCCTCTCGACATTTGGTCAGATGGTCAAGCCGGTTATCGCGCGGATGTCCGATTGGCGCTTCTGCAGCCGACGCGGGCATGAAAAGAACAGTCTGAAACGAATCATTCGCACTCAGGTCAGCGCTTCACCGTCAAAGCGAGAATCACCTCCACTTCGATACACCAAAGGTTGTGAACCTCTTCACAGACAAAGGCTTATTGTTTCAGGTATGAAGTCAATGTGAGATATCCGTACCTGACTGAGTCACAATCGCAACATTTGGGCGCGAAATATTGTTTCACAAATTGATAAGTGTAGGAAATTTTGTCACCCTTTTTGTGTGGGGGACACATTTTAAGAGTTTAAGGGCGGAGGTACGCTCATGGGTATTCAAGAACATATGAAAGGCACGGGCCCAATATTAGCCCGTTCGGCAGCAACAGAACTGGATTGTGAAAGCGCAGCTTTGTTGCGCGCGGCAATCAGGCCAATTTTCTTAAGTGCCGCTAGCTGGGCCGGTTTGACTGACATTCTACGAGATAAAGGCTATCGCCTTGCTTTCCGGCAGGGACGGCTGTGCATTTCAGATCGCGCCACAGACGAACGAATCTGTGGATTGCGGTTTCTTGGCTTTGAGCTCGCCGAGCTCGTGCGCCGCTTTGGTCGCCCAATCGTGGTTGCTCGGGGCAGTGAAGCGGACGGCGATATCCTGACCGACCGCCCGACATCAGCAAACTGAGCTAAGTCTCAGAAAGTACATCGCCTTGTTCAGGCGATACCCTCGTAGATTTCTGCGATCTTGGTGACAGCTGCCTCGGGGCTCAACTCTTCACTCTCACCAGTTCGGCGACAAGTCAGTTCGACAACACCATTCTTCAGACCGCGCGGCCCGACAGTGATACGCCAAGGCAGACCAATCAGGTCCATAGTGGCAAACTTGCCCCCTGCCCGTTCTTTCCGATCATCATAAAGCGGCTCAAGCCCCAAAGCTGTCAGCGCGGCATAGAGCTTGTCGCAGGCCGCATCAGCCTCTTCATCACCTTGCTTCAAGTTCACGATTCCGCAATGGAACGGTGTGACGCCTTCGGGCCAGATAATGCCCTTGTCGTCATGGCTGGCCTCGATGATCGCACCGATCAGGCGACTGACACCGATGCCGTGACTGCCCATATGCACCGGAACCGGCTTGCCATCCGGCCCTTGAACGGTCGCGCCTAATGGTTCGGAATACTTGGTCCCGAAATAGAAGATTTGGCCAACTTCGATCCCGCGCGCTACCCGACGACGTTCTTCAGGTATCTGATTAAACAGAGCCTCATCATGGGTTTCGTCTGTACGAGCGTATTTCGATGTGAATTCTTCGAGGATCGCCTGACATTGGTCACGGCTATCATAGTCGATCTCGCGGTCACCAAAGGTCAGGTCAGTGACGGCGCTGTCATAGAAGACCTCGGATTCACCGGTATCAGCTAGCACGAGGAATTCGTGCGTGTCATCGCCCCCAATGGGGCCAGAATCAGCGCGCATCGGTATGGCTTGCAGGCCCATGCGTTCATAGGTGCGCAGATAGCTGACCAGATGGCGGTTGTAGGCGTGCAACGCGTCTTCTTTGGTCAGATCGAAGTTATAGCCGTCCTTCATGTAGAACTCACGCCCCCGCATCACGCCAAATCGCGGGCGGATTTCGTCGCGGAATTTCCACTGAATCTGATAGAGCGTCAGCGGAAGATCCTTGTAGCTGCTGACGTGGCCGCGGAAGATATCAGTTACCAATTCCTCGGCGGTCGGCGTGTACAGCATATCGCGACCGTGGCGGTCCTGCATCCGCAGCATCTCTTGACCGTAGTCATCATAACGTCCGGATTCGCGCCACAGGTCCGCCGATTGCAGGATCGGCATCTGGATCGCAATATGCCCTGCCCGCGCCTGCTCTTCGTGGACGATGTTTTCCAGCTTGCGCAGAACTTTAAAGCCCAACGGCAACCAGGAATAAATCCCGGCAGCAGCCTGTTTGATCATCCCGGCCCTTAACATCAGCCGGTGGCTGACGATCTGAGCCTCCGAAGGGTTTTCCTTGAGAACGGGCAGAAAGTAACGGCTGAGGCGCATAACGTAACCTTACGGGTGAGAATTTCGCTGCAAGGTGATTATGCCAAAGCCCCGCCGGGGGCAATCACGCAATGGCGTTTTTACGACCCCGCCGCTGTCGGTTTTTCGATTGACCGCAACGCCGTGTTTTTCAATGTTGGCGCAAACGTTCAATCGCGAGGCAACAATGCGAACAATCACCGAACCCGCCCGCCAGATCCCTGTTGTTCACCAGACAGATGTTTTGGTTGTGGGCTCTGGCCCAGCAGGATTGTCCGCTGCGCTTGCCGCCGCACGCGCAGGGGCCGAAGTTTCCTTGATGGACAGGTTCGGTTGCATGGGTGGCAACATTACGGCCGTTGGCGTCGAAGGCTTTGCCTGGTATCGCCACGAACAAACCGTCGAGGCCGGGGGCATCGGCCTGGAATTCGAGACCCGCGCAAAGGAAATGGGCGCAGCCGTGCCTGAAAGCCAATCGCTCAGCTATGAACTGGACAGCGAGGGCTTCAAGCTGGTGGCCGACAAGCTGGTCGAAGAGGCGGGCGTTCATCCGATGCTGCATCGACAATTCGTCGCCCCGATCATGGACGGGGATCGCATCACCGGCGTGATCACCGAATCCAAAGCGGGGCGTGAGGCGATCTTGGCCAAGGTTGTCATCGACGCAACGGGGGATGCAGACGTCGCACATCGTGCAGGTGCCCCGACCCACAAGACACCGCGTGAGGACATGATGGCAGCCTCGGTCATGTTTCATCTGGCCGGCGTTGACAAACGGGCCTTTATGGAAGGTATCAAAGCCGACCCGCAGACTTACAAGGACTGGGGCGGTGGCGGCGAATGGAATATCGAAACCTCGGGCAAAGAGGATGACATGTTCTCACCCTTCGTCAAGAAACCCTTCCAACAGGCCATTGATGAGGGCCTAATACCAGCGCATCTGAACACGATCGCGGGCACCTGGGGTGCCATGCACGATACCGGCGAGCTGACTTATATGAACCTGATTCATATGGACCAGATCGACGGGACCGACCCCGACAGCCTGACATTTGGTGAGATCGAAGGCCGCCGGCAGGCGATGCTCGCCATTGATGCTCTCCGCCGATTCATGCCGGGCTGCGAAAACGCACGTTTGCGCAATTTCGGCATGACCATCGGTATTCGGGACACGCGCAAGATCGATGCAGTCTACAACATGACCGAAACCGATGCCCGCCATCAGGGCCGGTTCGAGGATTCCATCGGTATTTACCCTGAATTCATTGATGGTTACGGCATACTGATCTTGCCGACCACCGGACGGTATATGCACATCCCGTATCGCTCGATGCTGCCCAAAGGGATCAAGGGCTTGTTGGTTGCGGGTCGGTCTCATGGTGCGGATCGGGTCGCGCACGCCGCGACGCGCAACATGTCCTGCTGCGCGGTGATGGGTCAAGGCGCAGGGATCGCGGCGGCCTTATCGCTGAAAAGCAATCAGGAACTCGACAGCATGAACCTTGCGCCTGTGCATCAGGAATTGGAACGGCAAGGCGTGAGAATTACCTAATGGAGCATATTCCAACTATTGATATCAGCCCGCTGACCAATCCCGCCGGACCACAGTGTCAGTCAACGGTCGAGCAGATCATGGATGCCTGCACCAGTATCGGGTTTCTGTCGATCACCGGGACAGGCATTTCGTCTGAGCACATTGATCAGGTGCGCGGCTGTGTCAGAGCGATCTTTGATATCGACGAGGCCCGAAAATGGGATCAGACCATCACCCGCGAGAACTATCGCGGGTACATTCCGATGGGGTTCTTCACGCCCAATGATGGCTCGGGCACGGCAGATAAGTACGAAGGGTACAAGCTGCATTTCGAAGCAGCCGAAGATGCCCCGATCCGGGCTGAATGCGCACTTTACGGCCCGAATATCTGGCCCCGAGAAGTGCCGCAGGCGCGTACGGTCATACTGGATTATTGGCAACAGCTTGATGGCGTAACCGAACTTCTGCTGGGCGCCCTAGAGGTTGGCTTAGAGATCCCACCCAACACTCTGCGCGACGCCTTCCGCGACCCGATGACCAACATGACCCTGCTGCACTACCCGCCTCAGGCCCCGGAAGAGCGTGGCTATGGAATTCATCCACATAAAGACACCGACGCGCTGACAATAATTGCACCCGATCCGGTCGGCGGGCTTGAGGTACAGACCCGCACCGGAGGCTGGATCACACCGGACTGCCCTCCAGGCGGCTTCGTGGTCAATATCGGCGACATGCTGGAACTATGGTCAGGCGGGCGATTGAAATCGACCCCGCATCGCGTAGTCAATCGATCCGGGCATGAACGCTATTCCTTCCCGTATTTCGCCGTTCCGCGCCACGATGTGGTGGTCGCGCCGCTGCTGCCCGCCCTGCCCGGCTTTGGTCGCCCCGAGGTGCATTGCGGCCACTGGTCAGCAGAAATTTGGCGCACCAATTGGCCTGATGAAATGGCTACAGGAGATACTCCGGAACTGGGTACACTGACAGACTAGGGCGTAAAAATTGCGCACCATGAACCGCTTGCATCGCCGGGCGTCATGGGCCAAGAACACGGCAATGCTGTGCAAACGAGGGATTGCGCTATGGCCTTGCCGGTGAAGGATCAGCTTAGATACTGGGGCATTGCCACTGTCGTTTTCGTGCTGCTTTTGTACCTGTTGGGTGATGTCTTGCTACCCTTCGTGATCGGTGGTGCGATTGCCTATTTCCTTGATCCTGTTGCGGACCGCCTGGAAAAACTGGGTCTATCGCGAATGGCGGCGACCGCGATCATAACCGTGGTTGGAGTGCTGGGCTTTGTATTGATGATCTTGATGGTCGTTCCGGCCCTGATCACGCAGCTACTGGATCTGATCGATACCTTACCTAGCCTTTTCAAGCAACTGCGCGCATTTATTGAACAACAATTCCCCGCTCTTCTGGACCGGGAATCGAACACGCACCAGATGTTGGTGTCTTTCGGCGAAACGCTGAAATCCAAAACCGGAGATGTTTTGCAGACGGTTCTGGCCTCGCTGGGATCGGCCATAAACGTTGTCGTATTGCTGGTCATCGTGCCGGTTGTTGCAGTCTATCTGCTTATGGACTGGGACCGCATGATTGCCCGGATCGGAGAGCTGCTGCCCCGCGATCACGCCCCTACGATTAAACGGCTGGCTGGCGAGATTGATGCCGTTCTGGCCTCATTCGTGCGCGGTATGGGCACAGTCTGTCTGATCCTTGGTACATATTACGCAGTTGCGCTGATGCTGGTTGGCTTGCAATTCGGCCTGATCGTTGGCTTCATCGCCGGGCTGGTCACGTTCATTCCTTATCTCGGTGCCTTAATCGGAGGCTCTCTGGCCATTGGTCTCGCTCTGTTTCAGTTTTGGGGGGACTGGGCGCATGTCGGTTTGGTCGCGGGCATATTTGCCATCGGACAGGTGACCGAGGGCAACTTCCTGACCCCTAAGTTGGTAGGCAGCTCAGTCGGTTTGCACCCCGTCTGGCTGCTACTGGCGTTGTCAGTCTTCGGCGCACTATTTGGCTTTGTCGGAATGCTGGTCGCAGTTCCAGTTGCTGCAGCCTTGGGTGTTTTGGCCCGGTTCGCGACCGAGCAATATCTGAACAGCCGTCTTTATACCGGGCTCGAAGGGCTCGAACAGGACGACGACTAAATGGCCACTCAGCTAAGCTTTGATCTGCCGTCCAAGACCGCCTTGGGCCGCGAAGACTTCTTTGTCTCGCCCGCCAATGCGTTAGCCGTCGCGATGATCTCTGCGACCTCATGGCCGGGGAACAAGCTGGTGCTGAGCGGCCCTGCAGGGTCAGGGAAAACCCACTTGGCCCATGTTTGGGCGGCGGAAACAGGCGGCCGCATCGTGCAGGCCACTGATTTGCGCTACGAAGAGGTTCCCAACCTCGCGCGTACCTCGGTCGCGGTCGAGGATGTTCCCCTAGTTTCAGGTGATCTTGAACAGCAAAAAACGCTATTTCACCTGCATAATCTGGTGCTGGCCGAAGGGAACGCCTTACTTATGACCGGACGCGCCGCACCAAAGCTATGGCGCCTGCCGTTGGCCGATCTGCAAAGTCGTGTGGAAGGGGCGCATTACGTGGCCTTGGAAGCGCCGGATGACGCTCTGTTAGGTGCAGTGCTCGCAAAGCTCTTCACTGACCGTCAGCTAAGCCCCGGCCCGGATGTTATCGCGTATCTGGTCAAACACATGGATCGTAGTTTTGAAGCTGCAGCGAAAGTGGTTGACGAATTGGATCGCATTGCACTCGATGAAAAGCGCGATATCACCCGTGCACTGGCGGTGCGTCTATTGAACACAGAACTCGAACAATCTGATGCCCACGATTGACCCAACACAGGTGATCCCGCATCCTGCGCCCAAAACATCTGGGGACACAATGACACAGACTGCCGAGACCGATTTCCCCGATCACGGGCTGTTTGGAAAGCCCATTTTCGAAGATCCGGGGGCTCGGGCGCTGTCTCGGGTTGGCGTTGTCGATATCGGATCCAACTCGGTCCGCATGGTGATCTTCGATGGTGCAGCGCGCTCTCCGGCTTATTTCTACAACGAAAAGGTCATGTGCGAATTGGGGGCAGGCCTATCCGAAACCGGGCGCCTTAACCCGTTGGGACGTGTACGCGCGCTGGCTGCATTGCATCGGTTCAAATATCTGGCCAACGACCTCGGGCTACCTACCCTGCACGCCGTCGCCACTGCCGCAGTGCGTGAAGCAAGAGATGGTCGCGATTTCTGTGAGCAGGTAAAAGCGGAAACAGGATTGATCATCAATGTGGTCAATGGCGAAGAAGAAGCCCGCCTGTCAGCGCAGGGCGTATTGTTGGGATGGCCCGGCGCGTATGGTTTGATCTGTGACATCGGAGGTTCGTCAGTCGAACTGGCAGAAATCGGAGGCGGCAAGGTCGGGCGTCGCATGACCTCGCCTTTGGGTCCGCTCAAACTGCGCGATATCAAAGGCGGTCGTCGGGCGCGTAAGACACATATCAAGAAGACTATGGAAGAGATGCGCGATAAGATGGGCCCCCAGCGGGATCGCCTGTTTCTTGTTGGCGGCAGTTGGCGCGCCTTCGCACGCCTTGACATGCTGCGCCGAGGCTACCCGCTAAACGTGCTGCACGAATACCGTATGACTCAGAGTCAAGTTCGCGAGACCATCAAATTCATCGAACAGAATAACGCGGATGAATTGCGCAGTAAGGCTGGTGTATCTGGTTCGCGTATGGCGCTGATCCCTTATGCAATGGATGTGCTTTCCCGCTTGATTCGCACCTTCAAGCCCAAGGACATCGCGATATCCAGCTATGGCATCCGCGAAGGATTACTGTATGAGCAGATGCCGCAACGCCTGCGCGATCGCGACCCGTTGATCGAGGTAAGCCGTTTTGCCGAAGCAAAAGATGCACGCCTGCCCGGGTTCGGAAAACACCTGTTCGATTTTGTCATGCCCCTTTTTCGCTCGGCGCCAGAGCAGCGGGTGCGACTGATCAAAACCGCCTGCCTGCTGCACGACGTCAGTTGGCGCGCGCATCCCGATTACCGAGCCGAGGCCTGTTTCGAATATGTGACCCGCGCCAACATGAGCGGGATCAAACACTCTGAGAGAGTATTTATCGGCCTCGCTTTGCAGCACCGATATAGGAACAAGCGTGAGGGAAGCCGATTTAACAAGCTCTATGAACTGCTGGATGAACGCGGCCAAGAACAGGCCGAAATTCTGGGTAAAGCGCTTCGCTTTGGCGCAATGCTTTGGATGCAGCATGACGCGGCTATGGGTAAGTTGCGCTACTATCCGAAGAAGCAAAAGCTTGAACTGCGCTTGCCCAAATCAGCAGGTCCATTGTTCAACGAAGTTGCCGAAGCGCGGTTCAACTCATTGGCTAATGCGCTGAATTCTGAACCCAAGGTTATCCTGAGGGGCTGATCAAATATCAGTCAAGCCATCGGATGGAATGTCATCTTGCGGAACCGTTTCTTCGGGTCGTTCCTGTGCTGGCTTTTTACGGATGATAATATCGCCGTTGGGCAACATTTCGGGCGTTTCATAGGCCGTCCAATCCTGAACCTGAGTGGCGAGTTCAGCCAGCGCTGGCCCCATCTCCTGCAGGAATGATTGCAATGCCGGGCCGAACTGCTCGGCAAAACCGCGCAAATCCTCGATCGTGGGCTCCATTTCCTGCCGTAGACCTTCCAGAAAAAGCTCGGCACCTCGCTCCATCAAGGACTTGCTGTCCTCTTCAGCATGGGCGGGTATTGCCACCAGTGCGCAGGTTGCGCAGATCTTCAACACATGTCGCATGGTTGAAATATAAGAGGTGGCCGATGCAGTTGAAAGGCTACAGATCTATATCCAGCGTCACAGGAAAGTGGTCGGATGCTGCCAGCAAAGCATCGCGCAATTCGGGGGTGCCCCAGCATGCTGCGTCTCGAAATGGATGCCATATGCGCCAGACCGGGTCATGATCACGCAGATCATTGCTGATCATGATGTAGTCGAGCAGCGCCTCAAGGTATCTTCCCTCCTCCCGACGTTCAAAACGCGCCGTAGCCGGTATTGATCCGGGACGCGGGCGATGCGCTTGCGCGGCATGAGGATCATAAAGCCCTGCCTGCAATAGAATCTCGACCGAAGACCGCCCGAACAGATGCTCAAACTCATCCAGCCCCGGGCCATCGTTCAGATCACCAAGCAAGATAACTGGCTCGTTGGCGTCAATGTGGTGTTCAACGCGTCGCGCCAACCAAACCGCCTGCGCCAGTTGTTTGCGGCGATTGGCAATGGACAGACGGATCATTTCGTCCCGTGACCCGGCACCATGGGGGGCTTTGGATTTTAGATGTGCCCCTATCAGGCGGAGGGTCGATCCATTGGACATCTCAATGGCCAGTTCCATTGGCGGTTTCGAGAACTCGACCTGATCTTCGGTCGCATCGATGTCCAGATCAATGCGGAACACGCCATCGAACCGAGGAGCGGCTAGATCACTCAGTTGTCCAACTGGCTCGTGGCGTGCTTTTAAGACATCCGGATCGAACAACAGCGCCAGTTCCTGATGCGTATCATTGGCAAACCCCATCACTGCATGGGACGTGCGCAGATTGAATGTTTCGGCAAACCGTTGAAGGGCGCGGACGGTATTTTGCGTTTTGCCTGTATTTGGGGCCTCAACGACTAGTACAGCATCGGCATCAACGGCGGTCAGAACCTTGGCCACCGCTTCGATCTGCTGCACTCTGGTTATGTCACGCCGCCCTGACCAACTATCGTCGGCGACCAAATTATCATCGCGATCAAACAGATTGGCGAACCATTCGATATTGTAGGTCGCCAGCCGCACCGATCACACCCGAGCGCCGTTTATTTCATCCCAGGCGCGATTGATATCGATCATTTTTTTCTCGGCCAGACGCACCGCTTCCTCGGGCACGCCGCGTGCCATCATCGCATCGGGATGAGTCTCTCTCACCAACTGCCGCCAGACTTTGCGTATTTCGGGCAGTGGCGCATTCCGCGCAACGCCCAACACTGTGTACGGATCTTTTGGTGCGTCCGGCACAAATCGCGCACGCAAGGCCATGAATTGAGCGTCAGTCTGACCAAATATTCGGCTGACCTCTTCAAGAAATTCATTCTCGTTTGGGTGATAGAACCCATCTGCCATAGCGATGTGAAAGAGCCCTTCCATCAAATCGCAAAGCGTGGTGCTGTCTTCCGCAAACATTCCCGCGATCTTGCGGGCGTAGTCTTTGTATCCAGCGACATCGGTTCGGGCCATGTCAAAGACCTTGGCTGCGCCGTCTTCGTCTTCGGGCGCGATCTGGAACACTTCGCGGAAGGCTGTAACCTCATCGCGTGTCACCTGACCGTCGGCCTTGGCCATCTTGGCCCCTAGTGCCACAACGGCAATTGCAAACGCGACCGAACGTTCGGGGGGCGTACGCAGCTTTTCAAATACTGCGGTCAGGCTTTCGCCCTGGGCAAGCGCACTCAGCGCATCAGCTATTCTGGTCCAGATCGACATGGCCGCACCCTAGCGCGCCTTTGCGCGACTGTCAGGTGCGACAGATGACTGCGGGGCAAGTATTTTCTGCATCAGAACAAGATCCAAGCGCTGCCCCCATTTAAACCCCACTTCGGGCATATGCCCCACCTGTTTGAAACCGATTGCCGAATGGAAAGCGACGGCTGCAGGGTTGGCCGAGGAAATACCCGCAACCAGAACATGCACATTGTTCGTTTTGGCGATGGCCTCCAAGGCCTGCATTAATGCGCGCCCCGTGCCCTGCCCTCTGGCCTCAGGCGCCAACTGGATCGAATGCTCGCGGCACTGCGCATATCCGGGGCCCGATCGGAATAAGTTATAAGTTGCAAATCCCTCGACCACCCCATCGCGCTCGGCGACCAGAAAAACCGGCCCACGGGTTTCTATCTCTGCCGTCACTTTTTCCACACTACGTTCATCGGAGGTGAAAGTGACCAGCGTGTCACGAATGATCGCGTTTGCGATCTCGGTAATCGCGGGTGCGTCGTCGACCGTTGCTTGTCGGATGATCATTCCAGCACGCGCAGCCCATGTGGAGTTTCAATTTCTGCGCGCAATGCTGCCGGACCACTATCAAAAATGACATAATCCAACGCCCCCAAGCCTTTGGCCAGATCGAGAGCATCCGGGTGGCACACGATCAAGCGTTGCAGCTGGCAGCCGCTGTCCTGCAACATTTGTGCAGGATGCAGATCGCCCAGCCACTGGATGAGGGCAGGAAAGAGATTATCAAACGGCAGACGCCCGTTCGGTGGAACCGCCATGCGCCAGCGCAGCGCGCCTCGGTTTAGATCGATGGGCTGACCAACACCGTCAGGAAAGACGGTCAGCGAAGCCTCGATATCGGGAACCTGGCAAATCCAGTTTGTCAGGCGGGGCGATCCGGAGAACCGGTCCAGATCGAACCAGCGCGTCCTTTGCGGGTTGGGCGCATCGGGATCGATCGCAATCGCCTCCAGATACAAGCCATCTCGCAAGCCCAACAGGCGGTTATACGTCCCGAATTTCTCGTGCTTGCCGCCATCCTGCAATCGAACGCCCAACGCCTGTTCGATATGGTCAGAAGCCTCTTCCAGCGTTTCACCTGCAACAGCCAAATGGTCCAACAACATTAAGACGCTCTCCCAAAAAACATGCGACCAGACAAGAAGTGTCTGGCCGCATGTTTTCCTCAAAGGTTCCGGATCACAAGATTTTTCGTACGAAAAATCTTGGCTCACCTCAGCCTTTGGCTTCGCCGATCAAACGCAAGATGTCTTGAGCCGCGTCAGGGATGTTCGTTCCCGGACCAAATATCGCCTTTACACCGTGATCGTAGAGGAACTGGTAATCCTGTTGCGGGATGACGCCACCACAGATGACGATGATGTCTTCGGCCCCAGCCTTTTTCAGTTCTTCAACCAACTGGGGTGCCAACGTCTTATGCCCAGCAGCCTGAGAAGAGATCCCGATCACATGCACATCATTGTCCACCGCGTCCTGCGCGGCTTCTGCGGGGGTCTGAAACAGAGGGCCGACGTCCACGTCAAACCCGATATCAGCAAAGGCGGTGGCAATCACCTTGGCGCCCCGGTCGTGACCATCCTGCCCCATTTTGACCACCAGTAGACGTGGGCGACGTCCTTCGGCCTCGGCGAATTTTTCAATGGATTTCTGGATCGCGGCAAAGCCTTCGTCACCTTCATAAGCCGCGCCATAAACCCCGGCCAGGGTTTTCACTTCGGCGCGGTGACGACCGAATTCCTTTTCCATTGCCATGCTGATCTCTCCTACGGATGCACGGGCGCGGGCGGCCTCGACGGCGGCGGCCAGCAGGTTACCACCCTCACGGGCAGTGGTGGTCAGCGCGTCCAACGACTGCTGACATGCTGCTTCGTCACGGGTGGCGCGAATGCGTTCCAGACGCGCCACCTGCGCCTCGCGTACGGCTACGTTGTCGACGTCCAATATGTCGATCGGGTCTTCCTGTTCCTTGCGGTATTTGTTGACGCCAACGATGACCTCTTCGCCCCGGTCGATCATGGCCTGACGACGGGCCGCGCTTTCTTCGATCCGCAGCTTGGGCATGCCAGAAGCAACCGCCTTGGTCATGCCGCCCATCTCCTCGACTTCTTCCATCAAAGCCCAGGCTTTTTCGACCAATTCATTGGTGAGGCTTTCGACGTAGTAAGAGCCCGCAAGCGGATCGACCACATCTGTCACGCCAGTCTCTTCCTGCAGCACCAATTGCGTGTTCCGTGCGATGCGGGCAGAAAAATCGGTGGGCAACGCAATCGCTTCGTCCAGCGCGTTGGTATGCAGCGACTGGGTGCCGCCCAGTACCGCGCTCATCGCCTCATAGGCGGTTCGGATCACGTTGTTATAGGGATCTTGCTCCTGCAGTGACACGCCCGAAGTCTGGCAGTGGGTGCGCAGCATCTTCGACCGTTCGGATTTCGCTCCGAACTCGGTCATTACCCGATGCCAGAGCGTGCGTGCTGCGCGTAGCTTCGCAATCTCCATGAAGAAGTTCATGCCGATAGCAAAGAAGAACGACAGACGGCCCGCAAACTTGTCCACATCCATGCCCGACTGAGTCGCGGCACGCACATATTCGCGGCCATCGGCCAGCGTATAGGCCAGCTCCTGCACCAGGTTCGCCCCGGCCTCTTGCATGTGATAGCCCGAAATCGAGATCGAGTTGAACTTCGGCATCTCGTTCGAGGTGAACTCGATAATGTCCGAGATGATCTTCATCGATGGCTCGGGCGGGTAGATATAAGTGTTGCGCACCATGAACTCTTTCAGAATATCGTTCTGGATGGTGCCCGACAGCACGGCCTTGTCATGCCCCTGCTCTTCTCCCGCAACTATGAAACTGGCCAGAACCGGGATCACCGCCCCGTTCATCGTCATCGAGACCGAAACCTTGTCCAGCGGGATGCCGTCGAACAGGATCTTCATGTCCTCGACACTGTCGATGGCCACACCGGCCTTGCCGACATCGCCGACAACGCGCGGGTGGTCGCTGTCATAGCCCCGGTGCGTCGCCAGATCGAAGGCCACCGAGACACCCTGCTGACCAGCGTCCAAGTTGCGACGATAGAAGGCGTTCGATTCCTCGGCGGTCGAGAACCCCGCATACTGACGGATGGTCCAGGGACGACCCGCATACATCGTCGCCTTCACCCCACGGGTAAAAGGGCCGAAGCCAGGCAGTGACCCCATATGCGGCAGGTCTGCGGTGTCGTCCTGCGTATAGAGCGGTTTGACATCGATGCCTTCGAGCGTTTCCTTGGTCAGATCGTCCAACGGACGCCCGCGCAGTTCTTTTTCGGCCAGCACCTGCCAGTCGTTGGTGTCGGTCATGTCGATTTCCTCTGTTCCAATCGGGGTTCCGCGGGGATGATCCCGCGCGTATCTCTTTTTGTCCGGCAGACAAGCTCGGCCAAGCCGTCTGCGCCGGAGGCAAGCCATTCCAGATCATCCGCATAATCTGACCACAGCTTCATCGCCTGATCTGCGTTTAGGCCGTGAGGGGCAGGATTGGGCGCGGCATTCAGCGAAAGGCCGTCGTTGGCCTCGGGTGCCTCGCGTCCGGTCAAAGCCTCAAGCTGTGCGCGCTGATGGCCCGCAAAATCTTCGAAGGGCAAGACTAGCAACGGAACGCCCGGAAACGCGCGGCCCATCTCCGTAATCACATTTCGCCAGCTCCGCTTGCTCTGGGTGATACGTTTCCATTTGGCGGGCTCAATCGGCTCACTTCCGCGTTTGAATTTATAGGCCGCAACAGAAGACCAATACATATCCAACGCCCGGATATTCAGAGCCAATTTGCCGACCCCGTCATCAAAGGCCTTCGCAAGCAGCAGACCACGCTCGTGCATGCTGGGATAAAGCGAGGCGAATGCAATATTACGCTCCATAGAACCTACGAAGTTCTCTTGACTTACTAATAGCTGCTTGGCACCCGCACGCCGACACGCATCCAGATCACGGCGTAGCGCGTCACAAACATCTGGCGTCAATTTGTTCAGGCTATTCAAACCGTTGGCACGTGTGCGTTCAGGCCCCCAATAGACCAACCCTTGCTCAGCCAGCGTGTTCTCATTCCTGCTTAGATAGTTTTGAAAGCTGGTGGTTGCGCACCTGTGTGCGCCGCAATGCAGGATGATCTCCATCGCCCTACCCTCCCCACCGAAAGTCTTCAGGAACAACCTGTATTCTCGGCGCTTGGATAGGCGCGGATGAGACGGGATCGAGCCTGAGGTACAATTTTTTGATGTCCGTAGACATTTCGCCAGTCGCATTCGTCCGCGCAGAGGCTATATTCAACAGAACAGGAGGCCATATGACACGCACGCTTGCCCTTGTTTTCTCGGCACTATTCCCGCTGGCCGCCTTGGCCGCGGACGCAAATGCCCCTGCGGATGACAGCTTTGTGCGTCCCGTAGATGACAGCGATCTGAGCGATTTTCTCTGGACCCATCGCCCGATCGTTGTATTTGCCGATACCCCTGCAGACCCAAGGTTCCAGCAACAGATTGACATGCTGTTGGAGGGCGAAGCGGCAATGCGTGATCGCGACGTAATCGTATTGACCGATACCGATCCGTCGGCACGATCTCCGATACGGTCAAAACTGCGACCGCGCGGTTTCCAGATGGTATTTGTCGACAAGGATGGCGTCGTGAAACTGCGCAAACCCAGCCCATGGAGCGTGCGCGAGATTGGCCGCTCGATTGACAAGACGCCCTTACGTGAACGCGAAATTCGCGAACGGCGCGAAGGCGGCTGAACACCTGAAACTTGCCTTAAGGTCCCGACGGAAGCCGCCGAGAACCCTGACAGGTATGAAACAGGTGCGCACATGATCATTCGAACTCGATAATCACATCGTCAACGGCAAGGCCGTCGCCGGGACCAGCATTGATTTTGGAGACAACGCCTTTCTTCTCGGCGCGCAGGATGTTCTCCATCTTCATCGCCTCGACGGTGCAAAGCGCCTGACCCTCCTGTACCTCCTGCCCCACTTCGACATCGATCTTCACGATCAAGCCGGGCATCGGGCAGAGCAGCATCTTGGATGTATCAGGCGGCAGCTTCTCGGGCATCATCCGGGCCAATTCGGCCTGACGTGGGGTGCGAACATGCACCTTGAGATCCGCGCCGCGGTTGCGGATGCGGAAACCGCCCGACACTTTGCCGACCTTCAGAACCAGTGGGCTGCCATCGACATCGAGCACTGCAAGCTGATCGCCCGGTGTCCAATCGGAGGCAACACGGTGCTTCGTGCCATCTGCAAAGGACACGGTGGAGCCATCCTGATCGGCCTCTATCGCAACCTCGAACTCTTGCCCTTGCAGCGAGACGACCCAATCTGTTCCAACCTTGCGTTCATGATTGTCCATCCGCCCCGACACCCGTGTACGACGAATCTCGGCCACGCGGTGCATCGCTGCGCACGATGCAGCGACTCGGCGCAGGTCAGCTTCAGGCAATTCCACACCCTCAAATCCGTCAGGATACTCCTCGGCGATGAAGGCGGTCGTCATATCACCGCTAACGAATTTCGGGTGGTCCATAACCGCTGACAGGAACGGTAGATTGTGACCGATGCCTTCAACCTCAAAACTGTCGAGCGCCACACGCATGGCTTCGATCGCCTGCTCGCGGGTCGGCGCCCAAGTGCACAGCTTGGCGATCATCGGGTCATAATACATACTGATCTCGCCGCCTTCATAGACGCCGGTATCGTTACGTACAGCGCTATCCCCTTTGGGCGCATCGCCTTGCCATTTGTCATTCACCAGCAACGGGCCAGCGGCGATTTCCTGTGGTGGGCGATAACGGGTCAGGCGGCCAATCGAGGGCAAGAAGCCGCGATACGGATCCTCGGCATAAAGACGGTTCTCGATGGCCCAACCCGTCAAGGTCACGTCATCCTGAGTGATGGTCAGCTTTTCACCAGCAGCCACACGGATCATCTGTTCCACCAGATCAACACCGGTAATCAGCTCGGTCACAGGGTGTTCCACCTGAAGGCGGGTGTTCATTTCAAGGAAGTAAAAGTTCTTTTCCCCATCCACGATGAATTCGACCGTTCCAGCACTGGCATAGTCCACGGCCTTGGCCAGCGCGACCGCCTGTTCTCCCATCGCTTTTCGGGTTTCAGGATCAAGGAAGGGCGAAGGCGCCTCTTCCACAACCTTCTGGTTCCGGCGTTGGATCGAGCATTCACGCTCGCCCAAATAGATGCCGTTGCCATGACTGTCGCACAGGACCTGAATTTCGATGTGGCGCGGTTGGGTCACGAATTTCTCAATGAAAATCCGGTCGTCGCCAAAGGAATTTGCAGCCTCGTTCTTGGAAGATTGGAAGCCTTCCCGCGCTTCTTCATCATTCCACGCGATCCGCATGCCCTTACCACCGCCGCCAGCGCTGGCCTTGATCATCACCGGATACCCGATATCATTCGATATCTTCACCGCCTCATCAGCGTCTTCAATCAGCCCCATGTAGCCGGGGACTGTCGAAACCCCGGCCTCCTGTGCGATCTTCTTCGAGGTGATCTTATCACCCATGCTTTCGATCGCACCAACCGGTGGGCCAACAAAGGCGACGCCTTCGGCATCCAGCGCTTCAGCAAACTTGGAATTCTCGGACAGAAAGCCATAGCCGGGGTGGACAGCCTGCGCACCACTTTGACGGATGGCGTCCATTACCTTGTCGATGACAATGTATGACTGATTGGCCGGTGGTGGACCAATATGCACGGCCTCATCCGCCATCGACACGTGCAGGGCGTTCCTGTCAGCATCAGAATAGATGGCGACCGTGCCAATGCCCATCTTGCGGGCAGTCTTGATGACCCGGCAGGCAATCTCGCCCCGGTTTGCGATCAGGATCTTGTTGAACATGGAACGTCCTTTGGATTGAAGTTCTGGAAACGCAAAACGCCGCCGCAGGGTGTTGACCCCACGACGGCGTGATGCGTGATGACGGACAGGGCGTTGGCTGCCCCGATAAATTCAGCGTTAGTTACAGGTGTTTTGGGTTTTGCAGTACAGCACGTTCCCCGCAGCCCCGACCGCTGCGCCAAACAGCGGATCTGCATTGAGGACCGCAGCCCCAACCGCACCTGCGCCGCCACCGAGGATCGCCTGCTCGCCTGTTGTGTCACCACAGGCCGCAAGGCCGGCGCATGTCGCCAACGCAAGGAAGATTCGTGATTTTTGCATGTTTTCTGCCCTTTTTGGTTTCTCAAAGTCTTTGAGGGCAGATGCCGATTTCCGGCATTGTTATGCAATAACAGAGGTTGCAAACCACAGAATTGCGCAGTTTCTCGCCGTTTTTGGCCTGTGTTCGGCAAAAAGAAAACCGCGGACAGAACTCTGTGGGGAACACAAGCCTGCCCGCGGAAGGAAGGGGTACGGAATAGTAGGTGCTTGTGCGACGCAGGCAAAGTAGAGCCGCACGGCCTCTTCACTGTGCACAGCACAATTTGCAGCGCAAACCCGTCTTCGTTTCCGTTTGAGATTCCGGCTAAAACTTGCCCACCGGCAGCGCGTCCGCGCAACTTTGCGCCGACACCATATCGCCCTGCACCCCCGAATTCCCTGCTCATGCCAGTCACGTTCATGTGACGATACTCGGCCGGATGATGGCCAACACGGCGGTATACCTCACGCGTTGCTTTCGGCAGTCCACTAAGAAAATCTACAGGGGCCAGGCGCTTATCCTGAGCTTTCACCGAGCTGTGAAAGCACGAGCCATTCTTGACACGGTTACTTGAAAAACTGCGCAGAATTCCTCGCAGATTGGTGATTTTCCTCGGGCTCTTATGCGTGAAACGGTGCCGGTGCACACTCGCATACAAGGAAATATCCCCATGATAATAAAGGGCAAAACTGCTAGCCTGCTTGCTGCCAGCACGCTTTCCGTGACCGGAATGCAGGCCTTGGCGCAAGATGCACAAACTCAGGCTGAACTCGATGCGCTTCGCGCAAGAGTAGAGGCTTTGGAATCGTCCAAGCCCGGAGCCGGGACCGGTGATCTGAGGATCGGAAACACCACGCTTGACGTCTATGGCTATGTCAAAGCCGATTTCTTCTACGACTTCGAATATGATCAGGGCGACACAGCGTTTGTGAATGTCATAGGTGAGCCCTCGGCCGAAACCGATGGCACATTTGGTGCCACCGTTCGGCAATCGCGAATCGGACTGCGTACCAACACACCAAGCGGCATTGGCGACATCCAGGGTCAGATCGAAGTGGATGCTTTCGGCTCGGGCGGTACAGCAGAATTCCGCATTCGTCACGCGAATATCCGGATTGGTGAACAATGGCTCATCGGTCAGTACTGGACCAATTTCCAGCCTCTGGACACTTACCCCACCACAGTTGAGTTCAATGGACCGGTCGGCATCCCTTTTGCGCGTGTTCCTCAGGTTCGATACACTAACGGCTTCGGATCGAATACCACCTTTGCTGTTTCTGTAGAGGAAAACGTCGGAGGTTCGAACTCGGATGATCCGGTGCTGACTGGTGCGGTCGAGTATAACGACGGCAAATACCTGGCGCGCGCCTCGGTTTTGTACGGCAAAGCCCAATCCGGCGATGTCGAAGTGGATCAGACCGGCTTTACCCTTTCTGGTTCGATCCGTCCCTGGCAAGGTGGCCTGTTCCAAGTCAACTACGTCAACGGTGAAGCGATCGGCCCCTACCTGATCGGTTTGGGTGACGCGATTGTTGGCGGTCAGGCGAACGATGTCGACGGGTATACCATCGAGTTTCGTCAAGATTTGACCCCCAAATGGAACGTGGGCATCTCCTACGGTAAGGAAGATTACGACCTGCCCACCTCGACAGGAAGTTTGTCCTTCACCGAGCTTGAGACCATCCATGTCAATGCGTTCTACAAAGCAACTGACAATCTGACATTGAGCGCCGAATACATCTATGGCGAGCGGAACGATACGATTTCGGGTGACACTTTCGATGGCAACCGTATTCAGTTGGCCGCACAGCTGAACTTTTGACTTGCCCCAAGTGCCCTGCCTGTTCTCGGGCAGGGCTCCACCAATTTGGGTTGGTCGAACTTGATATGCAGCTGCGGTGGGCAAATTCAGCGTACCCCGTCGAAGATTTCTGGAAACGATAGACGAGCAACGTCCGGGTCGATCACCAACAGCGCGTCATAGCTGGCGGGATCAAACGGATCTTCAGCGGCGATCACTTCCCGCTCGAACAGCCAACTCAGTCGGCCTGCATCCAGGTTACCACGCTCGAACGGCTGATCACCAAACTGCGCCCATAGCGCTTCCATGAATGCGGCATCTGCACGCCTATCTGCAGGCTTGCGGTCCCGAAAACGTTCGCGCCTGGTCAAGGGTGTCACTCCCTTGGGATTGGCGCGCCGGATCGTGAACTGAAAGTCAGTCCCGGCCAAGCGGCCGGGGAAGCCACGGTGTTTCAACATTTCGACACCTCGCTGGTTAAGGCATTGAAATTACATGGGTGCAGACGACCCTGCCGGGATGAAAACACGATATGAACCTCCGATTTGTATATGGGCACCCTGTGACCGAGATCGCGTACTCTCATGGTCAGAGTCCCTCCCAGATACATTGGGATTGTTCCAGCCGATAGGCCTCAAAAAACTGCGTCGCGTCAGGCTCGGACGTGCCGAACTCCAGCGGTCGATCCGAGAACGAAATCACGACACGCGCAGGATCCAGATCGTGCAGCGCCACGTAAGGGACCGCAAGCGTCTGGCACAGATGCTCCATGTCGATCACTGCGACATCATAGGTGATGCGGCCCACGGTCGCCCCGATATTGGGAGCAATAAACCTGAAACGAACCCAGAGTTCCCCGGGATTGGTATCAAGCAGTACATTGCTGAGCTCTACTGGCTGACCCGATGGCACGGGCAATAGATTACTTGCCTGAACCGAACTAGTCATAGACATCGCCAATACCAGCGCGCTCCCCAGGAAGCGTCCAGCGCGAGCCAGCCCCTCCGAAGTTGCTTGCGCGGCAAACGCGCTTTTATGTCCAATCAAGTCGATCATGAAGCAAATCGGTTTGTTCCATCTAACTCTTAGAGCGGGATATTATCGTGCTTTTTCCATGGGTTCTTCAGCTGCTTTCCGCGCAGACTGGCAAAGGCACGCGATACGCGGCGACGGGTTGAGTGTGGCATGATCACTTCATCGATAAAGCCACGCTCGGCAGCGACAAAGGGGTTGGCAAACCGGTCTTCGTAATCCTGCGTGTGTTTCGCGATCTTATTCGCATCTCCAAGATCAGCACGATGGATGATCTCGGTGGCGCCCTTTGCACCCATCACTGCGATCTCGGCCGTGGGCCATGCATAGTTGAAATCCCCGCGCAGATGCTTCGATGCCATCACGTCATAAGCACCGCCATAGGCTTTGCGCGTGATCAGCGTGACCTTTGGCACTGTTGCCTCTCCATAAGCAAACAGCAGTTTCGCGCCATGCTTGATTACGCCGCCATATTCCTGTGACGTCCCCGGAAGAAAACCCGGCACGTCGACAAGCGTAAGGATCGGAATTTCAAAGCAATCGCAAAACCGTACAAAACGCGCAGCTTTGCGCGAGCTGTCGATATCAAGACACCCGGCAAGAACCATCGGTTGGTTTGCCACAACGCCTACGGTTTGTCCTTCAAGGCGGATAAAACCGGTGATGATGTTCTTGGCGTAATCTTCCTGAATTTCGTAGAAGTCGCCCTCGTCCGCGACTTTGGTGATGAGCTCCTTCATGTCGTAGGGCGTGTTAGGATTATCTGGGATCAGAGTGTCCAGCGACGTCTCGATCCGACCCGGCTCATCAAAGAAGGGACGAACCGGAGGCTTTTCGCGATTGTTGAGCGGCAGGAAATCGACCAACCGGCGGACCTCGGCCAGCGCCTCAACATCGTTTTCGAACGCCCCGTCCGCAACCGAGGATTTTTTGGTGTGAGTCGAAGCCCCACCCAGTTCCTCGGCGGTAACGACCTCATTTGTGACAGTCTTTACGACGTCCGGACCGGTCACAAACATGTATGAGGTGTCTTTGACCATGAATATAAAGTCGGTCATCGCAGGGCTATAGACTGCGCCACCAGCGCACGGCCCCATGATCACACTGATCTGAGGCACCACGCCCGAGGCCATGATGTTGCGTTGGAACACCTCGGCATACCCCGCCAGCGAGGCAACGCCTTCCTGAATGCGCGCGCCACCCGAGTCATTGATCCCGATCACCGGCGCTCCATTTTGAACCGCCATATCCATAATCTTGCAAATCTTCTGCGCATGGGTTTCGGACAGCGAGCCGCCAAACACGGTAAAGTCCTGACTGAAGACATAGACCATCCGGCCGTTGATCGTGCCCCAACCAGTGACCACGCCATCACCGGCTGGCTTTTGCTTTTCCATTCCGAAATCGGTGCAACGATGGCTGACAAACATGTCAAACTCTTCGAAGCTGCCTTCATCCACCAGCAGCTCGATCCGCTCGCGCGCTGTCAACTTGCCTCGGGCATGCTGTGCGTCAATGCGCCGTTGTCCACCCCCTAAGCGTGCATCGTTGCGGCGGCCCTCGAGTTCGGAAAGGATATCTTTCATGACGGTAGTCTCCCATGAGATTTTGCGGGACCATAACGATACGAATACCGAGACCAAAGAAGTTTTCGGCAAATTTGCAAACATAAGAAAATCAAGCAGGTGGTAATTGCAAATTTGTAAAGTTGTGTGACATCACAAACCCGCTCTTGGCATTCCCCCAAACTAAGTTCTAAGTGTGAACCATGCAGTTCAGTTCAACATCCATCAGCCGGACACCCCCGACCCTTACAACGCTAATATTGTTGTCGGGCCTGTCAGCGCTAAGCATGAACTTGTTCCTACCCAGTCTCCCCTTCATGGCCGCCTACTTTGAGGCAGATTACAAGCTGATGCAGCTATCGATTGCATTGTATCTTTTGGTCAACGCGGTCTTACAGATCATAATCGGTCCCATCGCCGACAAGGCGGGGCGCCGGCCTGTTCTTCTATGGGGACTCGCATTGTTCCTGCTTGCGACTCTGGGCTGCATCTACGCACCAACAATCGAGGTCTTTCTGGCATTCCGCATGAGTCAGGCCGTGATTGTCGTTGGCATCGTTCTTAGCCGTGCAGCGGTGCGGGACATGTTCACCCAGGACAAAGCCGCATCGATGCTTGGGTATGTCACAATGGGCATGGCTGTCGTCCCAATGATCGGACCTGCAGTTGGCGGTCTGCTTGAAGAGGCGTTCGGCTGGAAAGCTAATTTCTGGCTGCCCTTTGCGTTGGGCGCACTGGCCCTGTTGCTTACCTACCGTGACTTCGGCGAAACCGCCGCTGCCAGCGGCAAAACCTTGGTACAACAATTCCGCGAATATCCCGAGCTTTTGGCCTCCCCCCGATTCTGGGGCTACTCGCTCTCTTCTGCGTTTTCGTCTGGGGCGTTCTTCGCATATCTCGGTGGAGCACCTTTTATCGGAACCGAAGTGTTCGGCATGACAGCGGCAGAAGTTGGCATATATTTTGGCGCGCCCGCACTTGGCTACTTCTTCGGAAACTTCATCAGTGGTCGTTATTCTGTACGCTTTGGCGTGAACCGAATGGTCCTCTGGGGATGCTGGCTGAATGCTATCGGCGTAGCCATTTCCGCTTCCCTATTTTTAGCGGGCATTGGCACCGCGCTCAGTTTCTTTGGCCTGATGACCTTTGTTGGGCTTGGCAACGGCATGTCGATACCCAATGCGACCGCCGGGTCATTGTCTGTCCGGCCTCATCTGGCAGCCACCGCATCAGGCCTTAGCGGAGCGATCATGCTCGGCGGCGGCGCTGCCCTCAGCGCGTGGGCGGGCGCATTGCTGACACGCGAGACAGGTGCAATGCCATTGCTCTGGCTGATGCTGGGGACGTCTATTCTGGCTATTTGCGCTATCAGCAGCGTAATCTGGCGCGAGAAGCAATTGGGGCTTTAGAGGGCTTGCGCCAATCGGTTTGCAAAGTTAACTTGAGCAATTAGTTAAGTTGCAAAGAATCAACATGGCTACTCAAAAACTCTATGCGGGCGCAAAACTGCGTGAGATGCGGACCCGGTTATCTCTGACCCAAAAGGAGTTTGCAACAAAACTAGGCGTTTCTCTGCCATATTTAAACCAGATGGAGAACAACAACCGTCCGATTTCAACGACAGTTGTATTGGCGCTGGCGCAAGAGTTCGGCATGGACGTGACCGAGCTTAGCACGGGCGATAGTGAGCGCCTGGTCTCGGACATGCGCGAGGCGCTTGCCGATCCGGTTTTTGCTGACACCATGCCCCCATTGGCTGACCTGCGGCTGACTGCATCGAATGCCCCTGCGCTGGCCCGCGCATTTATTGAATTGCATCGAAGCTATCGCCAAACTCATGAACGTCTGGCTTCTTTGGACGAAGCATTAGGTCGGGAAGACGCCCGCATTCAAGCCAGCCCTTGGGAAGAAGTGCGCGATTTCTTTCACTATTGCGACAATTACATTGACGCCGTTGACCGGGCAGCCGAACGGTTCGCCAGTCGCGCTGATGAATTCGGTGGCATTCGTCAGGCAGCGATCAACAGCCTGACTGAACGAGGAATCCACGTCACCTTCACCGATACCGAGACCCTACGTAGCTACAACGCGGATGATAAGACACTGCGCCTTTCTTCACGCGCTGCTCCGCAGACACAAGTCTTCCAGCTTTTGCTACAGGTCGCGCTGATCAGTCAGGACAAACTGCTTGAGGCGACGCTCGACTTCGCGCGCTTCCAGAGTGAAGAGGCCCGTGCGATCGCCAAGATTGGCCTCGCAAACTACTTCGCCGGGGCGTCCCTAATGCCATATGGTCTGTTCTTAAGTGCTGCGCAGGACTATCGTCACGATCTGGAATTGCTCAGCAATCGGTTCGGGGCATCCATCGAACAGGTCGCGCATCGTCTTTCCACTTTGCAGCGACCGGGGGCCAAAGGCATCCCGTTCTTCTTTGTGCGGGTCGATCAGGCCGGAACGATCACTAAACGCCATTCGGCCACTCGACTTCAATTCGCACGCTTCGGCGGGGCCTGCCCCTTGTGGAACGTCCACCGTGCCTTTGAAACTCCGGGCCACTTTCTGCAGCAGCTGGCAGAAACACCAGACGGTGTACGATATATCTCACTTGCGCGCGATGTATCGAAATCCGGAGGTTCCTTCGGCGCGCCTGTTCGTCGCTATGCCATCGCATTGGGGTGTGAAGTACGCCATGCCGAAGCATTGGTTTACGCCGACAATCTCGATATTAACAATGCCAGTGCCTACGAACCGATCGGCATCTCCTGTCGCATATGCGAACGCCAGACCTGTCATCAGCGTTCAGTACCGCCACTCGAACGCCGCCTGACCATCAACTCCGATATCCGCAGTATCCTTCCATACGAAGTCACCTGATCTTCATCTGGCCTGAAATACTCCGGGGGAGTCGCGGCTTGCCGCGACGGGGGCAGAGCCCCCGCCTATTCGTCAGCTTTTTGACAGGATCGCCCAGATTTGATCCTTGAGCACAGCTCGTTTCTTGCGCAACTCAACCTCGGCCAACTCTTCCATTGGCTCAACATTGGTTTCAGCTCGATGCACTACGCGATTGACCTCATGATATTCATCCGCAAGCCTCGCAAAATGGGCGTCCGTTTGCTTGAGCTGGCTTATGGTGTCGATCTTATCGGGAAACTCTTCAGCCAGTTCATGCGGGGTGTGCGACATCCTGTTAACTCCTCAATGTTGCGTTACATCGGAGAGATAAACATGGTTATCTCTCACCGCTTTGACGCCAATCAAATTCCTCGATAATTCTCTGCGAGCTACCTCTACTAATAGAACCGGATCAACGCTGCGCCGTGGCCCATCTCGGGCTGATCCAAGGCGCGTCATTTGCTTTGGCCAATGGCTCCTTGTCCAGCAGGTGATCCGACATTTTTTCCCCTACCATAATCGAAGGCGCATTCAGGTTTCCGTTGGTAATCTGAGGGAAAATCGAACTATCCGCGACGCGCAGCCCGTCCACCCCAATCACACGACCATGCGGGTCAACAACTGCAGTCTTGTCATCCGCGCGCCCCATTCGGCAGGTTCCACAGGGATGATAGGCGCTTTCCGCGTGCTCCGCGATGAACGCGTCAAGCTGCTCATCCGTCTGTACGTCTTTACCCGGCTGGATCTCCTTGCCGGCAAACGGCTTGAAAGCATCCTGCCCGAAGATTTCGCGCGTCAGGCGTATGCATGACCGAAAATCCTCCCAGTCCTTATCATGGCTCATGTAGTTGAAACGGATCACTGGGGCATCCTCAACCCGTGCCGAGCGCAGTGTGACAGCCCCCCGAGACGGCGAACGCATTGGTCCCACATGCGCTTGGAAACCGTGCCCCTCAGCCGCTGCCTGACCGTCATAACGCACCGCGATAGGGAGGAAATGGTACTGAATGTCGGGATATTCGACACCAGGTTTCGAGCGAATGAACGCCGCACTCTCGAACTGGTTCGACGCGCCTAGGCCGGTTTTTGTGAACAGCCACTGCGCCCCGATCAAACCTTTGCTGATAAGGTTCCAATGTTTGTAGAGCGTGATCGGCTGCAGCGAGGCTTGCTGGATGTATAGCTCAAGATGGTCCTGCAAATTGGCGCCAACACCAGGTCGATCCGCGACCACTTCGATTCCATGTTCGTTCAAATGCACCGCCGAACCGATCCCCGACAGCATCAGCAACTTGGGAGAATTGATAGATGACGCGGCCAATATGACCTCACGCCTTGCCGCAATAATTTCTTTCTTGCCGCCGCGGATCAATTCGACGCCGGTGGCGCGGCCGTCATTGATGATCACGCGTGCGGCGAGACCCCGAACAATGTCACAATTTTCACGTTTCAAAGCAGGCTTCAGATACGCGTTTGCCGCCGACCAACGCCGTCCTTTCCAGACGGTCTGCTCCATCGGCCCAAAGCCTTCTTGTTTTTCACCGTTGTAATCTCCGGTGACCTCATATCCCGCCTGCTGCCCCGCATCGACAAAGGCTTTGAACAGCGGGTTTTCACGGGGTCCGCGCGACACATGCAATGGCCCGTCAGTCCCGCGCCATGCGTGATCGCCACCATGGCCACCATCATGCCAGGTTTCCATGCGTTTGTAGTACGGCAGCACATCCGCATAGGACCAACCATCCGCACCCATATCCGCCCAGGTGTCGAAATCCCGTGCGTGGCCTCGCACATAGACCATTCCATTGATCGACGAAGACCCGCCAATCACCTTGCCGCGTGGGCAAACAAGGCGGCGATTGTTCAAATAAGGCTCGGGCTCGGATTTATAGCCCCAGTCATAGCGCGACATGTTCATCGGATAGCTGAGAGCGGCTGGCATCTGGATGAATGGGCCCGCATCGGTGCCGCCATGTTCGATCACCAGAACCGAGGCACCGGCCTCACTTAGTCGATACGCCATCGCACAACCGGCGGACCCAGCGCCAACGATGACAAAATCTGCTTCCATATTCGTGTCTCCATTTCCACGCAGGCTAAGATTTTTCGGCCAAAAATCTTAATCGCCTCTGGCAGAAGTATTTTGAAAAAGTGAACGTTATTCGCCCCGCGGGAAGCGTTGGCTTTCTTCAACGTCGTTTAGATCCATGTGATTGCGCATGTAGCGTTCGGATGCTTTCTGCAGCGGCTGGTAATCCCACGGGTAATAACCGCCTTGCCGCAGCGCTTCGTAAACTACCCACCGACGGGCCTGACTGGCCCTTACATCGGAATCAAATCGCTCAAGGTCCCAACGCGCCTCGGATTTGGCGCGTAAGGACTGCAGGGTGCCCGCGTGCTCGGGTTGGCTCGCCAGGTTTTTCAGCTCGTGAGGGTCCTCTTCAAGATCAAAAAGCTGGTCCGGGTCCAATGCGCAGCGATTGTACTTCCACTTTCCATACCGAAGCGAAACCAAAGGCGCGTAGGAGGCTTCTGCCGCGTATTCCATCGCGACAGGCGCTGTTCGTTCATTGCCCTTCGCCAAAGGCACAAGGTCTTCGCCATCAGTCCACGGAGCGATTTCGGCCATATCTACGCCGGCGAGCGCCCCAAGTGTTGGTGTGACATCGATCGTTGATACCGGTGTATCGATCCGGCCAGTGGGAAGATCGGGCGACGAAATCATCAAGGGCACTCGCGAGGACCCCTCGAAGAAAGTCATCTTGAACCACAATCCACGCTCGCCCAACATGTCGCCATGGTCCGAGACAAAGAGGATGATGGCCTCTTGCCGCGTGGATTCCAGCACTTCCAATATCTCGCCGATCTTGTCGTCCAGATAAGAGATGTTGGCGAAATAGGCGCGGCGGGATTTGCGGATATCATCGGTCTTTATGTCGAAACTGCGCCAGTCATTTGCATCAAAAATACGCTTGGAATGCGGGTCCTGATTGTCATAGCCCAAATCCGAGATCTGTGGCTCAAGATGCTCACAATCCTCATACAGATCCCAATATTTACGACGCGCCACGTACGGATCGTGTGGGTGCGTGAAGCTGACGGTTACACACCAAGGGCGTTCATCTTTGCCACGCGCCAGATCATACAATTTGGCCTTGGCGTAATAGGCAACTTCGTCGTCATATTCCATCTGGTTGGATATTTCGGCAACGCCTGCCCCGGTGACTGATCCCATATTGTGATACCACCAGTCGATACGCTCACCGGGTTTACGATAGTCCGGTGTCCAGCCGAAATCGGCTGGATAGATGTCGGTGGTTAGGCGATCCTCGAACCCATGCAACTGGTCGGGACCAACAAAGTGCATCTTACCTGATAGACAAGTGTAATACCCAGCCCGGCGAAGATGGTGCGCATAGGTTGGAATATCGCTGCGGAATTCAGCCGCATTATCATAGACGCCTGTCCGCGAGGGTAACTGGCCAGACATAAAGCTGGCCCGCCCCGGCGCGCACAGTGGCGACGCCGTGTATGTATTCGCGAAGCGCGTTGATTTTGCCGCCAGTTTTTTCAGGTTTGGCGCATGCAACCATTCCGCGGGACCGTCGGGGAAGAGGGTCCCGTTGAGCTGATCCACCATCAGGATCAGAATATTCGGCTTTGTCATTTTTCGGCCTCTAGGAAAACTCTCATAACCCGCAGCGCATGGTTCACGGCCAACTGCGGCTCTTGCGGGGCGTTCAAAGCAGCGTGGATGTACAGCCCATCGATCAGAGCAATCATGTCTTCGGCGGCTTCGGTCGGATCGCGCATTAGCGGGCGTAACGCGTGGATGAGATTCGAGCGGATACGGGCCTGATAGATTTGCCAAAGTCTAAGCGCGTCATCGTTGGTTTGCGCCAGAACATAAAAGGTCATCCATGCTGCAATCACGTCCGGCGTGAAACAGGATGGCGCAAAACAGGCGCGGATGATGGCCTGCGCACGTTCTTCAGGCTTGGCGGAACCAAGCTGGGTGCGCGCTTCTGCTCCGAAATCCGAAAGGATACGGCGCATAGCAGCAAGGAATATCTGCTCTTTCCCACCGAAATAGTGATGGGCCAATGCGCTGGACATTCCCGCACGCTTGGCGATTTGGCTGACGGTCACATCGAGGGATTTTTGTACGCCAAGTTCGGCAATCGTCGCCTTTACGATCGCATCCCGCCGGATCGGCTCCATTCCGAGTTTTGGCATCTTCGCCTCTCTACCCTGCTTGAGTGTAAGAGAAGCTAAGCGCTTTATATTGACTCGTCAATCAATAACGACTCTGGGCGGGTGTTTCTGAACCCTGGAGCGGGGTCGGCGGAGTAGCTTTGCCCTTACTAAGTATCGCCTCGCGCCACGTGATGAAACTGACGGCTGCCAGGATCAGAGAGCCTCCGACAACAACCCATATGTCGACACTCTCATGGAAAACCAATGTGCCAAGCAACGTCGCCCAAATCAACTGCAGGAATGTCACGGGCTGAGTCACGGCTACCGGAGCAGCTTGCAACGCGAGCGTCATGAAATAGTGCCCAGCCGTGGCAAAGCTGGCAACGACAAGCAGAATGCCCAAATCACGCATGGAAGGTGGCTGCCATACGGCGACAGCAAAAGGGATCAAGACAATCGTGACCCAGATAGAAAGATGCGCAACTACTGCCGATGGGCGAATATCACGCACCATAACTTTAGCCAGCAGATACGAACCTCCAAGTGCCAAGGCCGTACCCAACATCGCCAGATGTCCCGGCGATACCTCGCGAAATCCGGGTCTCAGTACGATGACAACCCCAACAATCGCAACACCGATTGCTGCGATTCGACGAATAGCGAGCCGCTCTCCCAGGAAAAGCGCGGCACCCAGAGTTACATAGATCGGCGTCATGTAATTCATTGCCGTTACTTCGGCCAGCGGAATGCGTGTCATGGCATAGAACCAGAGCATAACCGCTATCGCGTGAATCACGCCCCGCAAGCCAAACAGGGTCAAGTTACGAGTGGACAGCGGCGTTCCAATCAGCGCACGCCACGCGGGAATAAGAAAAACCAGCCCAAAAACATACCGCAAAAATGCGGCCTGAATTGGATCCATACTGGTCCCGAGCACTTTCACCAGAGCATTCATGCCCACAAAAGACAGACCTGCTGAAAGCATCCAGAACATGCCGACAAGCGGGCGCTGCTGATCGTTGGGTGAAGTCATACCGACGGTTGAACACCGTTTTCTGATCGGGAACAACCCTTCACATGATAACAAGTTTCATCGCAATACCCAGCATCACGATGCCGATCAGTACGTCGAGTATTTGCCATGCACGCGGACGCGCAAAGATCGGTGAAAGAATGCGCGCACCATATCCCAGTGAGAAGAAGAACACGAAGCTTGAGGATACTGCACCAATAGCAAACCCCATTCGGTCATCGTATTGGGCAGAAATCGATCCGATCAATACCACCGTATCCAGATACACATGAGGGTTAAGCCATGTGAAGGCCAATACGGTCAACATAGCCGCGCGCAAACTGGTACGCTGCCCTGCATCGGTGTCCAACATTGCGCCACCCCGCCAGGCGGACTGGAAACTGCGCAAAGCATACCATGTCAGAAAGATCCCGCCCCCATAGCGCATTACCGTTTCAAACCACGGTGCGGCCTGCGCCAGCGTGCCAAATCCGGCTACCCCAGCCGCAATTAGAATTGCATCCGAAACCGCGCAGGTCAGGCAGAGAGGAAAGACATGCTCGCGTCGTAGCCCCTGACGCAGAACAAAAGCGTTCTGAGCGCCAATCGCCAAGATAAGGCTGAAGCTAAGGGCAAATCCTGCGATCATTGATGGGAACATGCGACCTCCTGTTGTTGGCCGTTGACTATAGCCATCCCGAGGCCCTATCAAATTAATGTTTGTAACCTGAATTAAGAAAATCTAATGCTCCTGGATCCGCATCATCTTTCAGCGCTGTCTGCAATATTGCGCCATGGAAGCTTTGATGCGGCAGCAGCTGAATTGTCTGTGACCCCCTCCGCAATCTCTCAACGCATCAAGGCTTTGGAAGATCGTGTTGGAGCCGCTCTGATACATCGCGGTTCCCCTTGCACCGGAACACCTGCTGGCTTGCGGATTGCGCGTCATGCCGAAGATATTGGCCTGCTTGAAGCAAAGCTCGCACGAGAGCTGACCATGGATGAGCGCGAAGGCCCTACCCGCGTGCGGATCGCTCTTCCCGCCGACATTCTGGCAACATGGTTTATCGACGCTATGGCGCAGGCTGGCGATTTATTGTTCGATCTGGTGATTGACGATCAGGATCACTCGGCCGAATGGCTGAGGCGCGGCGAGGTCAGCGCGGCGATTACCGTCGGTGGACAAGCCGTCACTGGATGCGATTCATTTGCGCTGGGCGCGTTGCGCTATCTGCCAACCGCCAGCCCCGCGTTCATGGACCGCTGGTTCAGCGATGGCGTATCGGCAAACTCGTTGTCGCTGGCACCTTGTCTGACTTTCAATAGCAAAGACAATTTGCAGAAAATCTGGATCAGTAAACAGATAGGACGTCGGCTTGCGCCACCGACGCAATTTATGCCTTCCACAAACGGCTTTGTTGAGGCAGCGATTGCAGGCTTGGGCTGGGGGATGAACCCTGAAAGCCTTGCGCGCCCTGCAATTGTAAAAGGTCAACTCTGCGAGGTTATTCCCGGCGCGCCATTGGATGTGGAACTGACCTGGCAGATCGGGCGGGTGCTTGCCCCTGCCCTTGCACCGTTGACCAAGGCAGTTCGTCGTGTTGCAGCCCAGGCGCTCATCACAACAGACTGACCTTATGCCTGCGTATTCGCCTTCTGTTGCGGCTGCGCAATTCGGTAACAGGAAAACGCTGCCCAAATACTGACAAGCACGATGAACACAATAGCTGATGCAACCTCGTGCATATGGGCAACTGCGGCCAACGCAGCCGATAATGCAACGGCCGTTAACCGACACATAGACTTGATGGCTGCAGCGCCCTGAATACGTTGTTCTTTGGGGGCAATGTCCAGAAAATAGAGCTTCCGCGCGCTTGATATTCCGGTTGTTGCGACCGAGACGACAAACAATGCAATCGCGTGCAGATGAACTTCGTGGTCAATGTGGGCATAGTGGAAGGCCAGCAGAACGATCCCGGTTGCTGCGACCATCAGGTTGCCCGAGACCATCACCGCGCGGTGAGACTTCATGTTCACCAACTGCCACAACGGCGCCGAAACCAGATACCCGGATGCGGACGAAATGATCATGGCCGTCAGCCCCTTTGCAGAAGTATGGTGTGCCTCTGCAGCGATAAGCGCAAAGAACGGGACCGACAGCGATACAACAACCAAAGGAAGCCGCATCGCCATATAACGACGGAACCAAGGGTATTCGAACATTTCAACGATGCCGGAAATAATACTCCGCAGCGATTGACGGCCGGAAATCTTGATGTTTCCATCTTCAGGTTTTTCGGGGGCACTCTCTGCCATTCCGAGAATGCACAGCGCAGAAAACAGGAAGAACGAAACCGATGCTGCGATTACAGCAGAATGTCGCGAAAATGGCGGATATTCTTTTGTGATCTCGTGGATCAATAACACCAATCCGATCGCGCAAAGACCACCGGCACCCAATTGGAGATATCGGATAATCATGCGAGATTTCGATTTCAGATGATCACCGAACAGATCGGACAACATCAAGGATTGGCTCTCTTCAATCAGTCCGATCAGGAAAAACGCCGCAACAAAGGCGATTGCGGTCAGTGTAACGCTGCCGGTCGCCGCGATGGCCAAGGCCATCAAAAGGCAGCCGCCCAATCCTATTTCGGTCAGGGCGATACCGCGTTTCTTGCGAACCTGCGCCGCGATAGGACGCGCCAGAACGAGGTCAGAAATCATACTGCCCGACATGCGAATAGAAACTAATGCCGCCGCAAGGAACATCGGCAGCTCTAACGAGATCGCAAGAAAGGGCAAAACAACAGAGGGGCTGCCCAGAGTCCACGCAACTTGTGACAGGATGCTCTGGCCAGCTATGACCGGCACATTTCTTCGGGCAGGATCGGTCGTGTTCGTCGCCATTTCTTGGTCTGCGTAGTGCGCCTATGGTTACTTATTCAGATTTTTCAGCCTCATTGATCTGATCATAAATGCAAGGACCTTAGGGACCAAAGTTTCTGTTAGGCGTAGCCCTGCAACAGAAAAACCCGGCCAAAGGCCGGGTTCTAATTAACCAACGATTGCCCGACGCGTCAGAGCTGGGCCATGACCTCGTCTGTCGCCTCAAAATTGGTCGTAACCCGCTGGACGTCGTCATCGTCTTCCAATGCATCCACCAATTTCATCAGTTTCTGCATATCTTCCAGACCCAATTCGGTCGTGGTTGTGGGTTTCCAGACCAGCTTGGTGGATTCGGATTCGCCTAGCGCGGTCTCTAGCGCATTCGATACATCGTTCAGATCTGTATCAGCGCACCAGATGATGTGACCATCTTCCGAGCTTTCGACATCCTCGGCCCCGGCCTCGATCGCGGCTTCAAAGATCGTATCCGCATCGCCAGCATCCGCCTGATAGACAACTTCACCCTTGCGGTCGAACATGAACCCAACCGAGCCGGTTTCACCCAGATTGCCCCCATTCTTCGAAAACGTCGAACGCACGGTCGATGCGGTGCGGTTGCGATTGTCCGTCATCGTCTCGACGATCACGGCCACACCATTTGGGCCATAGCCCTCGTACCGGATTTCTTCGTATTCATCCCCTTCGCCCGCAACAGATTTCTTGATGGCCCGGTCGATCACGTCCTTGGGAACCGAGTTCGACTTGGCCTCTTTTACCGCCAGACGCAGACGCGGGTTCTTGTCGGGATCGGGGTCGCCCATCTTGGCGGCAACGGTGATCTCTTTCGACAGTTTGGAAAACAGTTTGGACCGCGCGGCGTCCTGACGTCCCTTGCGGTGCTGGATATTGGCCCATTTGGAATGGCCTGCCATGGTGCGTCCTCGTCATTCGTGATTGCGTGTTCGGCGCTCATATAGACGTTTGCGGGGGGCAGGATCAAGAGAGCGGCTTGCCCTGCCTTCGCCCTTGGCTATGGTGGCGATATGACGACAGATCAGATTATTCTTTTTTCCCTTTTCATTGCCGTATTTGGAATGCTGCTTTGGGGGCGGTTTCGATATGACCTCGTCGCCTTCACTGCCCTTATGATTGCAGTGACGCTGGGCGTTGTCCCGGTCGAGAACGC
The DNA here is from genome assembly GCF_056533505.1 of Ruegeria sp. G2. NCBI lineage: Bacteria > Pseudomonadati > Pseudomonadota > Alphaproteobacteria > Rhodobacterales > Roseobacteraceae > Ruegeria > Ruegeria sp. G2. The sequence goes on from NZ_JBQFON010000005.1 coordinate 256,163, forward strand.
CTTCGCCGGGTTTGGCCATCCAGCAACAATTATCGTAGCACTGGTTCTTGTGGTCTCTGCGGGTCTGGTTCGGTCGGGCGCGGTGTTCCTGATTACACGGACACTGGTTGATGCCTCGCGCAGTCTGGGCGCGCATATCGCGCTGATGGGCGGGATCGGCGCTGTTCTGTCCGCTTTTATGAACAACGTTGCCGCGCTGGCGTTGCTAATGCCAGTCGACATCCAAACCGCTCGCAAGGCGGGGCGTTCGGTGGGTCTTAGCCTGATGCCGCTAAGCTTTGCCACCATTCTTGGAGGCATGGCCACGCTCATCGGCACGCCGCCCAATATCATTATCGCCTCAATCCGCGCCGAAACTCTGGGCGAGCCATTTCGGATGTTCGACTTTGCCCCGGTTGGCGGGATCGCAGCCATCGCCGGTCTGGCCTTTGTGGCCTTGGTGGGTTGGCGATTGATCCCCAATCGTGGCGTCCAGGAAGAAGCATCGGAAGTTCTGGCCGAGTACATCGCCGAACTGACCGTCCCGCCTGAGTCACCCCATATCGGCAAGCGCGTTAGCGAGCTTTATGAGGCGGCAGAGAAATCCGACGTCGCCATCATCGGCCTGATCCGGGATGGCAAGCGGCGCTATGGCAGGTCCACCCACACCACTTTGCGGGAAGGTGACGCGCTTGTGCTTGAAGCCCGACCCGAAGCGTTGGACGAATTCCGCGCTGCGCTTAATCTCGATTTTTCAGACACAAGGCGGCAAGAGGTGTTGACTGCCGAGGGCGACGGGCTTGAGGTGATCGAGGTCGTTGCCCCCGAAAGCGCCCGCATCACCGGACGCACCGCGCAGGCACTGGGGTTGGCCTGGCGACAGAGCACGGTGCTGATGGGGATTTCTCGTCAGGGCCGTCGCATCACGGAACAAGTCCGGAAGACCGAAGTTGAGGCGGGTGACATCCTGCTTCTGCTCTGCCCGCGCGACCGGGGCGCGGACGTGACCGAGTGGCTCGGCTGTTTGCCCTTGGCAGCACGCGGCTTGAACGTCACTGCCAACGACAAAGCGTGGCTCGCCATCAGCCTATTCGCAACAGCCGTACTGGCCGCTAGCATCGGGCTGATCTATCTTCCCATCTCTTTGGGTCTGGTCGTTGTGGCCTATGTGCTTACCAAGATCATGCCGATTGCGGATATCTACAATCACATTGAGTGGCCGGTGGTGGTATTGCTGGGTTCGATGATCCCGCTGGGAAGCGCATTGGAAACATCCGGCGGCACTGAACTGATAGCGAACGCACTGATCCAGTTGACAAACGGTCTGCCCGCATGGGCGATCCTGACTGTGCTGATGGTGGTCACCATGACCCTGTCGGACGTACTCAACAACACGGCCACCGCAATTGTTGCAGCCCCCGTCGGGATACAGATGGCGCGCACGCTTGAGGTCTCGCCCGATCCATTCCTGATGACAGTGGCCGTGGCAGCCTCGGCGGCATTCCTCACACCGATTGGTCATAAGAACAACACGTTGGTGCTGGGTCCCGGAGGCTATCATTTCGGGGATTATTGGCGCATGGGCCTACCGCTAGAGATATTGATCATCGCCGTATCAATCCCCTCGATCCTTGTGTTCTGGCCGCTTTGACGGGTAAAGGCAGCGCATGAAACGCTTTCTTATCCTGCAACTCCGCCCAGAAACCGATGCTTCGGATGCCGAGTACGCCTCAATTCTGGACAAAACCGGCCTTGAACCTTCGCAAACCCACCGCATCCGGCTGGATTGCGAAGACCTGCCCGCAGGGCTGGACGTTACCGACTACGCCGGTGTGATCGTCGGCGGAGGCCCGGGTTGCGTCAGCGACGATCCGGCAAGAAAATCTACTTTGGATGCCAAGATCGAGGGCGCGATCATGGGGCTGATGCCGCAGATCACAGCACAGGACCACCCGTTCATGGGCTGCTGCTACGGCCTGGGAATTCTCGCGGCGCATCTGGGCGGTGATGTCAGCAAACGGCAATTCGGCGAACCGGTTGGACCATCGGATTGCGAACTGACCGAAGATGGCGCACAGGATCCTCTGACCGCTGGCCTAGTTCCGCAGTTTGAAGCCTTTGTCGGCCATAAAGAGGCCGTGCAATCCCTGCCAGAAGGCTGCGTGCATCTAGTCGCCTCGGACCCCTGCCCGATCCAGATGATCCGCTGGGGACAAAATGTCTATGCCACTCAGTTCCACCCCGAAGCGGATGCCAAGGACTTTGAACAGCGGATTAACATCTACAAAGATCACGGGTATTTCCCGCCCGAAGATGCACAACGCCTGATCGAAATCTGCCACGCGGCGGACGTTACACAACCTGGGGAAATCCTGCGACGGTTCGCCGAACGCTACGGGTGACCCAACGGCGTTATTGCCTGATTAACACCCCCTCGCATAGGCTGGCCCGAATGACTTTGGGAGGAGTTGTTCTTGGACCTGCTCATAAATGTTGGCCTGCCGCTTTCGCTGGCCATTATCATGCTGTCGCTCGGGATCGGGCTTGAGGCCGCTGATTTTCGCCGAGTTTTTACCCGCGGATACCCATTCACCATAGGTGCGATCAGTCAGGTTGTGTTGATACCACTGGCTGCCTTCACAACCGTCACGATGTTCGGGCTACCCGCTGAGATTGCCGTTGGCGTGATGCTTCTAAGCTTTTGTCCCGGCGGCGTAACCAGCAACATCCTTGCAAAGTTTGCCAAAGGCGACGTTGCGCTATCAGTCAGCCTGACGGCTGTGATCAGCTTGTTGTCAATTGTGACAGTTCCTATTCTGGCCGCTTGGTCCATCGATTACTTCATGGGTGAGACCGCTCCGGAAGTATCGATTGGCGCCCTTGCTACCGCATTGTTTCTGATCACAACGTTGCCTGTCGCGATAGGCGTTAGTATTCGCCACTTTGCTAAAGAGTTCGCAGTTAGGATCGATAACCCTTTGTCCACGCTTGCCTCGATCCTGTTCGTGCTGATCGTTCTGGCAGCGCTGGCCGGAAATTGGCAGTTCTTCATTGAGAACCTCAGCTCGATCGGGGCCGCGTTGATCGCGCTGAACATCGCACTGCTACTAATTGGGCTTGGACTGGCGCGGATCGCCAAGCTGACATGGGAAGAGGCGAAAACCATTTCGGTCGAAACAGGCATACAGAATTCGGCGATGGGAATTACGTTGGCGGCACTGATCACAGGCACCACAACGGGCTTCAGTCCGCTTGCCGTTCCGGCCGCGGTTTATGGTATTACGATGTATGTGGTCGTGACCCCCTTTATCCTTTGGTTCCGCAACCGCTGAAAGGAGATCAGATGGCTGATAATACAGCAGACGCGATTGTCGTCGGCGGCGGACTTGCCGGTCTGGCTGCCGCGGCAGAGCTGGGGGATCGCGGTAAGCGTGTGATTATTGTGGATCAGGAGCCGGAACACTTCCTTGGCGGGCAGGCGTTTTGGAGCCTTGGCGGTCTGTTCATGGTCGATACCCCGGAACAGCGTCGCATGGGTATTCGCGACAGCTACGATCTGGCACTGCGCGACTGGATGGGCAGCGCTCAGTTCGACCGTGATGAGGACAATTGGCCCCGCAAGTGGGCGGATGCCTATGTCGAGTTTGCGGCAGGTGAAATGCGTCCGTGGTTGTATGACATGGGGTTGCGCTGGTTTCCGGTCGTGGGATGGGCCGAACGCGGTGGGTCCTACGCCAATGGTCATGGCAACTCGGTCCCGCGCTTTCATATCACGTGGGGCACGGGCCCGGGAGTGTTGGAACATTTTATCAGACGTGTGCAGGATCATGTCAGTGCCGGTCTAATCCAATTGAAGTTCCGCCACCAAGTCAGCCATATCATTATGCAAAATGGCACAGCCAAGGGCGTATCCGGAGAGGTCCTAGCCGATGATAGCGTCCAGAGGGGTGGCAAGACCAATCGGGACGAGGTCGGCGAGTTCGAAGTCTACGCGCCTTCGGTCATCGTTACCTCCGGCGGGATCGGTGGGAACTTCGAAATGGTGCGAAAAAACTGGCCCACAAACCGATTGGGTGAACCACCCAAAGACATGATCGCTGGCGTGCCCTTTCATGTCGATGGCCGTATGATCCCGATCAGCGAGAAAGCAGGCGGCCATGTGATCAACGGTGATCGAATGTGGCACTATACGGAAGGCGTGCGCAATTGGGATCCGATCTGGCCCGCGCACGGAATTCGCATCCTGCCCGGTCCAAGCTCGATGTGGTTTGACGCATGCGGCAATCGTCTGCAACCCCCTTGTCTGCCGGGCTTCGATACGCTGGGCACGCTGCGCGAAATCTTGAAGACGGGTTATGAATACAGTTGGTTCGTTCTGACCCAGAAAGTGATCAAGAAGGAATTTGCCCTCTCCGGGTCCGAGCAGAACCCGGACTTCACTTCGGGCAGCTGGAAAGAGGTTATTCAACAGCGCATTTTATCCGGCTCAAAGGCAACTGGCCCGGTCGAAGCTTTCAAGGAAAAGGGTGAGGATTTCGTTGTTGCCAACACGCTGACGGAATTGGTCAGTGGCATGAACCAATTGGGCGGCGGACTGATTGACGAAGCGTATTTGCGCACGCAAATCGAGGCGCGGGATTCTCAGATCGACAACCCATTCTCGAAAGACGCTCAGATGATGGCTATCCATGCCGCGCGCAATTACCGGGGCGATAGGTTGATCCGCACCGCCAAGCCACACAAATTCCTCGATCCGTCAAATGGCCCTTTAATTGCAGTTAAATTGCATGTTCTGACTCGCAAAACGCTTGGTGGGTTGCAGACCAATCTCGACAGTCAGATGATTGGCGCAGACGGCCAAGTCGTCCCCGGCCTGTTTGCAGCCGGAGAGGTCGCGGGCTTTGGCGGTGGCGGTTACCACGGATACAACGCGCTGGAGGGCACGTTTCTGGGCGGTTGCATCTTCTCGGGCCGCAATGCGGGACGGTCCCGCGCCGTGGCCTGATTACTGGTTGCGCACAAACTTCAGGACAGGTTCGCCTGCGGCGTCGAGCATAACCAGACTGTCACCGGCAACCGCATAAGTGGTTACACTTTGCAAAGCGGCTAGAAATTGATCTTCAATCTCTTCCATTTCTGGTGGGCACGCCATCAAAGTGGCAGCCATATTCTCAGGAAATTCTATGCTATTGCCGATGATTTCGGCTTGTCCGGTAAACCGATTGCAACCGCCTGTACCGCCGAACGCTCCGCCTTGAGCAAATGAAAGCTGTGGCGGGCGCTTTGCGTCCAACACCTCTCCATCTATTCCGATGGCCACCCATTCAGTCCCTTCTAGTGTCGCGGCGCTCTGATCGTGCGCCTGCACCAGTATCAGGTCTGCGGAATTGCCTTCTCCGTTGGTCAACACCGGGTGAATCGTATCGGTCGTAAACAGCAGCTCCTCTCCACGATAGATCGCACCCCGGACCGCGTAGGTCATTCCTTCGCGGATCAGCGCATCATCAAACGACAACTCAAATTCTGATGGCACGCCGTTCAGAGCGTAGCGCTGCGCTGCCAGTGTCACTGCAGCCGCGTCCGCCCGCGAGATATCCTGCAGTTCGACATACAGTGTTGCATCCGGTGGCAGAGCGATCCGTTCACGATATGTCGCTGTGCCTGTCACCGATCCGGCGTGGCTCTGGCTGCCCAGCAAAGCCAATACAACTGCTCCGGCCACAATGGCCTGTCCGAGTTTTGGAAAAGGCATGATCCTATCCTCTCTCATTCGTCTTTGAGAAAAAGATTGTGGCTGGATTGCCATTTACAAGGGCAACACATTCAAGTCGGCGAAACTGTGCCAGTCTCAGAGTGGCCAGATGAACGGGATCAAGAGTGAGGCCAACAAACCAACCGTCAGGTTTAACGGCACACCAACCTTTAGAAAATCGGTGAACCTGTACCCGCCCGGCCCGTACACCATCATGTTGGTCTGATAACCGATGGGCGTCGCAAACGAAGCCGACGCCGCCACCATCACCGCAACGACCAATGGGCGTGGATCGATGCCAACTGCCTGCGCCAACGAGATTGCAATTGGTGTTACCACCACTGCAACTGCATTGTTTGAAACCAATTCGGTCAATACCGAGGTTAGCAAATACACAGCCCAAATGATAAGGAAGGGCGGCAACATGCCCAGCGCGGGTGCGATCGCCTCGACAATCAGCGTCACAGCGCCAGATTTATCGAGCGCCGCGCCGATTGCGAGCATTGAGAAGATCAGCGCCAGCAATCTGCCTTCGACAAAGGAAAACGCCTCATCCGCATCGATACAGCGGGACAGCAGGACCACCGCAACAGCCAGTATAGACAAAAGCAGAATTGGAGCGACGCCCAGCGCAGCCAACGCAACGATTCCCACCAATGATCCAATGGCAATGGGTGCGTGACTGCGACGGAAGGCACGTGCCGAGGGCTGTGTCACATCAACCATGTCCATATCTGCTGCCAGCCTTTGAATATCACCGGGTGAGCCTTCAAGCAGCAGTGTATCCCCCACGCGTACAGTTAGAGCATCCAACTGGCGCCCGATATTCTGGTTTCGGCGATGCACAGCCAAAACGTAGACACCGTACCGACGACGCAAACGCATCGCACCCAATGTTCGCCCAACCATACGGCAACCCGGTGTAATCAGAACTTCGACCGTCTTGGTTTCAACTGCCGAGACCTGATCAACCCTCTTTAATTCCTTATTGCTTTGCAGGCTCAACAACTCAGTCATCTCGGTGCGGAGAACCACTCTGTCACCCACTTTCAGCGTGACACCTTTTAGGTTCCGACGTAACGACTCATCACCCCGAACCACGTCGATCAGCCGCACACCTTGGCGTTTGAACAGTTGAACCCCCGTTACTTCGCGGTCGATCAAGTTGCTTTCGGGTGGGATGACCGCCTCAGTAAAGAACTTCATCTTGGATCGGTCACTCAGCATTTCGGCCATGCTGTCGCGCTCTGGCAACAAACGCGGCGCTATGAAGCGCAGATAAACCATGCCGTAGATAACCAGAGCTATGCCCAGTGGGGTGACCTCAAATATCGTGAAGGCCGTCATGCCCTGCGCACGCGCGACGCCATCAACCAGAAGGTTGGTTGAGGTGCCGATCAGGGTCAACGTTCCCCCAAGAATTGCCGCATAGCTAAGCGGAATCAACAGTTTGGACGCCGAAACGTTCAGTGTGCGAGCGATTTGAATAAAGACCGGGATCATCACGACGACAACAGGTGTGTTCGACACCACCGCAGATGCGATGACGACAAACCCCATCAACAAACCGATGGCTATACGCGGATTAACCTGCGCCTGCTTTTGCGCCACAGATGTGAACGCATCAAGCGCCCCTGTTCGCACCAAAGCCCCCATGATGATGAACATGGCACCGATGGTCCATGGCGCAGGGTTAGACAGTACCGCAAGCGCGCTTTGATAGGGCAGTATACCCGTTGCAAGCATCAGGGCCACGCCGCCAATGGCGACAACTTCGGTCGGATAGACCTCGCGCAGGAACATGATGAACATCCCTGCAACAATCATCAGCGCCAGAATTGCGCTACCCGTTTCTGTCAGTTGAAGGAATTGCATTCTTGGTATTCTGTCCGAAACCTGATCTGGCACACGCGCCTATCAGCCAGTTTCACGCATTGCATGCCACAGGGCAAGCCTGACATGTGACTTAGGGGCCTGCCTGCTGCAAACGCCCACCAACGCGGACCATCTGCACAGTTTTTGCGCTTCCGTCGCGATCATCGGTTTCGACATACACACCGCTCAGCGTTGCCTCGCCATTGGCGGGTGTGAACCGGGCTTTGGGCATACCGGTGATGAAACGACGCATAGGTTCTTGTTTGTCCATACCAATGACCGAGTCATAGTCCCCGCACATTCCGGCATCGGTCAAGTATCCTGTCCCGCCAGTCAAAATCTGCGCGTCCGCCGTCGGCACATGGGTGTGCGTGCCCACCACAAGGCTGGCGCGTTTGTCGCAATAGTGGCCCATCGCCATCTTTTCAGACGTCGCCTCGCAATGCATATCGACGATAATCGCCTGCGCCTGCCCACCGCGAGGGTGGGATTTCAGAATTGGTTCGATAGCTGAGAACGGATCATCGAACGGACGCTTCATAAATACTTGCCCCAGTACCTGCACCACCAGCACCTTGCGTCCACCCGGCGCCGTGAACAGCCGATGACCTCGCCCAGGTGCCCCTTTGGCATAGTTCACCGGGCGCACAATGCGCGGCTCTTTCTCGATGAACTGCAACATGTCTTTCTGATCGAACGCATGGTCGCCCAAAGTGATGCAATCGGCACCGGCGTCCAAAAGCAGCTTGGCGTGATCACCACCGAGCCCCATGCCATTGGAAGCATTCTCGCCGTTAACCACGACGAAATCCAACCGCCACTCCTCGCGCAAACGCGGCAGGTGCTGTTGAACGGCGGCGCGACCCGAGCGCCCCATGACGTCGCCAAGAAATAATATCCTCATGCCATCCGTCCTAAGTGTGGTGCAACACAAGCACAAGTGATTAAACTGTCACCATAAACCGCAAATAATATTGGTTAGGAGAAACTTATGACCCGCCATCTTATTATTGTTACCCTGCTCGCCACCCTCGCCGCGTGCGATCAGCCAGCCGGGCAATCAACTGAACTGGCAAACCCGGCGGCGACTTTTTGCATCGAACGGGGCGGCACGTACAATATTCAGGATGGCGACGGCGGCCAAACCGGGATCTGCACCCTGCCAGACGGAACCAAACAGGATGCCTGGGACTATTTCCGTGCTGAGCACACGGGCTAGGCCGAAAACGTCAGCACGCGGCTTTCTGTGATAACCATATCCAGAGGTTGGTCCGTCGGCTCAAGCGGCAGCTCCTCCGCCTCTTGCGCATCGAAGGCAAACCCGATCGCCAATGTCGGGCGCTTGCCGCGCAACACCTCTAGCGTGCGATCATAGAAGCCACCGCCATATCCCAGACGACCACCCTGAGCATCAAACGCAACCAACGGCACAATCAGGATTTCGGGATCAAAATAATCGTCGATCTCGGGCACCTTCGCACCAAATGGTCCGTCTTTCAGCGCGCCTTCCGGAGTCCAACGCGAAAATCGCAGCGGCTTCTCGGCGGCCTGAATGACGGGTACGCCGACGGCCCCGTAAGCGGCTGCTTCGGCCATTGCCGGCAATGGGTCGATCTCGGTTCGGATGGGCATGTAGCCTGAGATGGGAACACCTCGGTGCCCGGCCAAAACCTCGGACAAACGTCCTGCAGCACCCGGTAGGCGCGTGTCAAACGCCGCCTTTCGACGCGCAAAGGCCGCCTTTCGGGCAGCGGCTTTGATTTCAGTCAGATCGGTTGTGTCGGTCACAGTAGCACCATGCTGGCAAGCCCCAGAAATATGAAGAACCCCATCACGTCCGTCGTCGTTGTCACAAAGGTTCCCGATGCCAGCGCAGGGTCGATCCCCAGACGATCCAGCACCACCGGTACTACCGTACCTGCAAAGCCCGCGATGATCATGTTCACGACCAGCGCCGATCCAATCACGACACCCAGCAACGGAGAATCAAACCACATCATCCCAACAGTTCCCAACACGATGGCAAAGCATAAACCGTTGAGCATCCCAACCAGTAATTCGCGGCGGATCACGCGCCACACATTCGAACTCGTCAGGTCACGTGTCGCCAGCGCGCGTACAGCCACTGTCAGTGATTGAGTTCCAGCGTTGCCTCCCATTGAGGCAACAATCGGCATCAGGATTGCGAGTGCAACAAGCTGATCGATTGCGGCCTCAAACTGCGAAATGACCAGCGAACCACAAATCGCGGTGATCAGATTGACACCGAGCCATGGCAAGCGCCGTTTACTGGTTGCCGCTACGCTATCGGACAAAGAGCTTTCGTCCGAGACACCAGCCAGACGCATCATGTCTTCTTCATATTCTTCATCCAACACCACCATCGCGTCATCAATGGTAATGACGCCAACCAACCGCCCATCCGTATCCACAACCGGGGCCGAGATCAGATGGTATTGGTTGAACGCATAGGCCACATCCTCTTCGTCCTGATCGACAGGGATGGTGTGGAATTCTTCCTCGGCGAGGTCATGCAAGGGCACCTCTCGCCGGGTCGCCATCAGCTTTCCCAGTGTAACCTGCGCAACGGGCTTCAGCCGCGGGTCAACAAGGACGACATGATAGAACTGTTCTGGCAGATCATCATTGGCCCGCATGAAATCAATGGCCTGCCCCACCGTCCAGTGCTCGGGCGCCATGACGACTTCACGCTGCATAAGACGACCGGCGGAATTTTCAGGGTAGGACAACGCCTGCTCAGCGGCGACTCGTTCGGAGTCTTCAAGCGCATCTAGGATCGTCTCTTGTTGCGGCTCTTCGAGATCCTCGAGCAGATCAACGACATCGTCGCTTTCCATGTCCCGAACAGCTTCGGCCAAGACATCCGGCTTCAGAACATCGATCACTTCTTCCCGGACAGCTTCATCCAGTTCTGAAAGAATATCCCCGTCAAATTCCTTATCGTACAACCGGATCAGGCTCGCCCGGTCAAAGGGGCTGATCTGTTCCAGAAGGTCGGCAATATCAGCCGCATGTAGCGGCTCCATGAGCTCGATCAGCTTGGCGCGATCTTCGACCTCCACCGCATAGAGGATGGCTCCGACGGTTCGCGGGTCGAGCGCATAGGCGTCCTCGTCCTGGGGCTGATCGGGTCTGGCTTCGTCACTGCCTGTCGTCATGCGCTGCCCCTTTTTTCCTGCCGATTGACCCTAGATAGAAGAAGCAGCTACCGGAAAACAATGACAATGGTCCAATTTACCCACATCTTTTGCATCCCTATGCTGGATAGCGGCCCCAAACAGGCGGAGAACACAGCAGATGGCGCAAAAGACGCTTTTGAAGGGACGCGTGCTCAGCTTCAACGGATCACCGTTCGAAGGCGAACCCACAGACGCGACCGAACTACACGAAGCCGTATTGATAGAAGATGGTCGCATCGCAGCATTGGGATCCGCGACCGATCTTTCTGTCGCGCACCCCGAGGCCAAAGTTAAGGATTATGGCGACAAGCTTATTTTGGCGGGCTTTGTGGATCCGCACGTTCACTATCCGCAAACCGCGATGATTGCGAGTTGGGGCAAGCGGCTGATCGACTGGCTCAACAGCTACACGTTCCCGGAAGAGATGAAGTTCAGCGATCCCGACTATGCCGCTGAAATTGCAAATAGATACCTCGATTTAACGGCAGCACACGGCACTACGACAATGTGCAGCTTTTGCACTATTCATCCTGAGAGTGTTGATGCGTTTTTCTCGGCAGCCAAGGCGCGAAGTCAACGGGTTGTCGCCGGCAAAACCTGCATGGATCGAAATGCACCCGAGGGGCTGCGTGACACCGCACAGACCGGGTATGACCAGTCCAAGTCACTGCTTGAAAAGTGGCACGGGGTGGATCGCATATCCTACGCCATTACACCGCGTTTCTCGCCGACATCGACACCAGATCAGTTAGAGGCCATGGGCGCACTTTGGGCGGAGCATCCCGAATGCCTGATGCAAACCCATCTCAGCGAACAAACCGACGAAATTGAATGGGTGCGCTCTCTGTTCCCTGAGGCGCGCGACTATTTGGATACATATGAGCAGTTTGGATTGTTGGGTGGAAACGGTCTCTACGGTCACGTGATCCATCTGGAGGATCGCGAACGTGACCGCTTGCGCGAGGTAGATGCAGCTCTGATCCACTGCCCCACGTCCAATACGTTTATCGGTTCTGGTCTGTTCGACATGAACGGCCTGATCCGCGAGGGGCACCGGGTTGGTCTTGCCACCGATACAGGCGGTGGTTCCAGCTTTTCGATGCTGCGCACAATGGCCGCAGCGTACGAAATTGGTCAACTGCGGGGTCGTCCGCTACATCCTTCGCAATTGCTTTGGCTTGGAACGGTTGGATCAGCTCAAACTTTGCGGATGGATGATCGTATCGGCAATATTGCGGTGGGTATGGAGGCGGATCTGGTGGTATTGGACCTTGCCTCGACTCCGGCCATCGCCCAACGCGAAGCACATGCTGATGATCTTTGGGAAGCGGTGTTCCCGACCATAATGATGGGGGATGATCGGGCTGTTGCCGAGGTCTGGATCGCCGGGCGAGCTGTTTCTAATTAATAGGAATGGGCCTGTGGCCCATGCCTCCGGCGGGGATATTTTCAGTCAGATGAAGAGCGCATCCGCTATTCTGCCAACGCGCTTGCCAGACGATTCTGGGTTTCTATGGTCTTCGGCAGGTCAATGGTGGAGATCTGACCGTCGCGCACAACCTGGCACCCCTCGACAAACAGGTGTTTGACACGCGTTGGTCCGGCCAGAAGGAGCGCAGCTGGGTCCCAACTGCCTGCACTTTCGATGCCGCGTACGTCCCAAATGGCTATGTCAGCGCGTTTGCCAGGCATGAGCCTGCCGCAATCGGGTCGGTTCAGCACATCCGCCCCACCTCTGGTGGCAATCTCGAGCGCTTCGCGGGCTGACATGGCGTCAGCGCCATTTGCAACCCGTTGCAGAAGCATGGACTGGCGCGCCTCGGCGATCAGATTGCCGCTGTCATTGCTGGCTGAACCGTCCACTCCCAGCCCGACATGCACGCCTTGGTCGCGCATTTTGCGGACTGGCGCGATACCTGAGCCAAGACGGCAATTTGAGCATGGGCAGTGCGCAACGCCGGTTCGGCTACGCGCAAATAGGTCGATCTCGGAGCCATCCAGCTTGACACAATGGGCGTGCCAAACATCCGATCCGGTCCAGCCCAATTCCTCGGCGTATTGGCCGGGGCGGCAACCGAACTGCTCTTCAGAATAGGCGATATCCTCATCGTTTTCCGCCAGATGAGTATGTAGCATTACACCTTTATCGCGCGCGAGAAGCGCGGCATCGCGCATCAGGTCGCGACTAACCGAGAACGGAGAACACGGCGCAAGGCCAACGCGGCACATCGAACCCTCAGATGGATCGTGATAGGCATCAACCACGCGGATCATGTCCTCCAGAATGGCTTGCTCGGCTTCGACCAGAGCATCAGGAGGCAATCCACCATCACTTTCGCCGATACTCATTGCCCCGCGCGTCGGTTGAAAACGCAAACCCAATTCCGACGCGGCATGGATCGTATCTTCAAGTCGCGCACCATTGGGATAAAGGTAGAGGTGATCAGAACTGAGCGTGCAGCCAGACAGCGCCAACTCTGCCAGACCGACCTGAGCGGAGATAAACATCTCTTCAGGTCCAAAGCGGGACCAGATGGGATAAAGTGTTCGCAACCATCCAAATAGCAACGCATCCTGCCCACCGGGCACCGCGCGTGTAAGGGTTTGGTAGAGATGATGATGGGTGTTCACAAGACCAGGGGTAACAACACATCCGGCGGCATCATGTATTTCACCCCGGCTGGTCAAACCAAGGCCAATCTGGGCAATCTTTCCGTCCCGAACCAACAGATCAGCGCCCACAAGCTCTTGCCGATCATCGTCCATCGTCACGATAATGTCGGCATTCCGGATCAATATTTCTGTCATTTTTGCACTCCCGCATCCTGCCCGTCTCATGCGTGGAGTATTGGGCTGGTGGAAAACGGGCATAAGAACCAGCCGCTATCAGTTTAAATCCGCATGGGGGGTGCGGCAACCCGTTTAATATTGCTTCAGGATTTCCAGCGCCGCCGCATGAATCTCAGCATTGGCTGCTGCGAGGGCACGCCCGCCATTATGGGCAGGATTACCCTGCCAATCTGTCACAATACCACCTGCGGCTTCGATCACCGCGATTGGGGCTTGGATATCGTAGGCATTCAACCCAGCCTCGACCACCAGATCTGTTTGCCCTGCAGCAAGTAGCGCATAGGCGTAACAATCCATCCCATAACGCGTCAGCTTCGTTTTCTGAGAAACCGCCTTGAAGGCAGCGGCCTCGGCCTCGGTGCCGACCTCAGGAAAGGTGGTGAAGATGATCGCTTGATCCAAAGATCGCGTATTCCGCGTCTCGAGTTCCGCACGCCCCATTGGGCCTTTGACAAAGGCGTGCTCTGTATCTCCGATAAAGCGTTCACCGATATAGGGCTGATCGATTACGCCAAGCTTAGGTCCAGTCTCATCGCTCAGGGCGATCAGAACACCCCATGTGGGCGTACCACTTATGAATCCGCGCGTGCCGTCGATTGGGTCCAGCACCCAAACCCGTCCGCTCACCCCCTCGGAATGGCCAAACTCTTCCCCTAAAACGCCATCCTTGGGCCGGTGAATGGCCAGCACCGCACGCATCGCCTTCTCTGCTTCGCGGTCAGCTGCAGTCACAGGATCAAACCCGGCATCGAGCTTGTTGTCCGTCTTCAAGTTAGATTGGCGGAAAAACGGAAGAATGGCCGCCCGCGCCGCGTCGGCCATTTCTTCGGCAATCTCTAGATCACTTCGTAGGGTGTTTTGCATGGCTTACCCGTGCGACGGGCACCCCGCGAAGTCAAGCGATTGTATTAGGCGACGTCGCTCAGCACGCGCGCCAGTTCAAACAAGCGGCGACGCTGATTTTCCGGTATCGCATAGTACGAGCGAACGAGATCAAGCGCTTCTTTATCACCCATCAGATCTGCAGGAACTGATTTTTTGTCAGCCTCTGCTTTCTGAGCTTCTTCAAGGCCTTCAAAGAAAAAGCTGACCGGAACATCCAATGCCTCGGCAATGTCCCACAAACGCGACGCGCTTACACGGTTGGCACCCGTTTCATATTTTTGAATCTGTTGAAACTTGATACCAACTTGCTGCGCCAACTGCTGCTGGGTCATGCCAATCAGCCAGCGGCGATGCCGGACGCGTTTGCCCACATGGACATCGACGTGATGGGTCATTGGTAGTCTCCTTTACACAAACACCTGTCCGGGAAACCGCAACAGCAGCCGTCACCGCCAAGTTAGCGGGTCGCTGCTTAAGAACTTCCTAACTAGGATCGTGCCCCCCGAACAGCACCATAGAACAACAATATTGCCGCAATCGATTCTTTTTTCAAGACGGTTGAATCCAAGAATATGGACTGTTGATTATGGTTGAGTACCGGGATCATCACATCTGTGTATGTTCGGAGACAACAAATCAGACCAGACACCTGTTTGAGAAGGGTGTTTGATTGGAATTGACAAAACGCGCGCGCTCTCCGCCTATGTGCCCTAAAATACCGGAGAACACTGATGCTGGCATTTCGTATCAAAACCAAGGGAGCAATGGCGCAAATTTGCCAAATGCCCGAGCCGACACCAGCGGAAAATCAGGTGCGCGTATCCATTCGGGCCTGCGGGCTGAACTTTGCCGATCTTTTGATGCAGAAAGGCTCCTATCAGGATACACCCGGCACTCCGTTTACTCTGGGTATGGAAATTGCAGGGGTCGTTGCCGAAGTCGGAAATAGTGTTACGCATCTAAAACCAGGTGACCGCGTCGCTGTTTTCTCTGGTCAGGGCGGCCTGGCCGAATCTGGTGTCTTCGATGCTGACCGGGTTATTGTCATCCCAGACACAATGAGTTTCGAAGACGCTGCCGCCATTCAGATCGCCTATGGCACCAGCCATATCGCGTTGGAGCACCGGGCACGCCTACAGGCCGGCGAAACGCTGCTGGTGACCGGAGCTGCTGGCGGCGTTGGGCTGACCGCCATCGAAATCGGGAAACTGATGGGGGCGACCGTCATCGCGCAAGCGCGCGGCGCGGACAAATTGGTGGTGGCGCAGCAGGCCGGTGCGGACCATTTGATCGATGCGGATGAGGATCTGCGAAACCGCGTTCGCGCCCTTGGCGGAGCCGACGTGGTCTATGACGCCATCGGTGGTGACGTTTTCAAGGCTGCGTTCCGCGCCACGAATCCCGAGGGCCGCCTATTGCCCATCGGCTTTGCGGGGGGTGAAGTTCCTCAGATTCCGGCCAACCATCTTTTGGTTAAAAATCTCAGTGTGATTGGCGTCTATATCGGTGGTTACCTGAAATTTAAGCCGGAAATCGTTCACAATAGTTTCAGCACTCTGTTTCGCTGGCACTCAGAAGGACGGATTAAACCTCATATCAGCCACATCCTGCCTTTGCAGGACGCAGCCAAGGGATTGGAATTGCTGCGTGATCGCAAATCCACCGGTAAGATCGTCATCCAGATCAACTCGCCACTTTGAGGGGGCGCGCACTGGGGTGTGAAAAGTTTTGCCGCAGGAGATTTGCGAGCTCAGCCACATATTCCTCGCGCACTCTTTCAGCACCATAAAGGTTGATGAACTGCACCGGCAGGTCCGGAAGGACCCCAGCATGGTCGATCAGTTCCTGATGGTTGGGCTGTGTCCCCTCCAACAGTACACCCACCGCCAGATCAGCACTGACTGTTGCTTCAACCGTACGGTCTGAGTCGCTGTCGATGCTCATGTCCCATTCGATCCCAGCGTCATCCAGCGCCGCGGTCGCAACCGGACGGAAGATGCAATTGCGGCAAAACCCGAGCCGCAAAGGCTGTTGTCGCCAGGCGGACCCGTTCAGAGCTCCGACCCAGCGCAGTGGCATATGATACAAGGTTTCAGCACCCTCGCCCGCTCCCGATTCCGTGGTCACGATCAAATCAAAACCTCCGCGCGCAAATTCTTCCTTCAGGTGACGCGTATTCGAGGTAACCAAGTTCACATTCACGCGCGGGAAGCTGGCATTGAAGCGCTTTAGGACACGGGGGATGAACGGATGAACGACATCATGCGGCACCCCCAGCACGACTTCTCCTTCAAAGGCCTGATCAGTGAGCCGCCCGATCACCTCATCATTCAACGCAATCATCCGGCGCGCATAGGCCAGCAGTTGCTCGCCAGACGCGGTCAGCGCAATGGTACGACCGGATCGATCCAGCAGCTCCAGCCCGAGTAGCTCTTCTAACCGCTTGAGCTGCATGGAAACAGCCGATTGCGTGAGATGAAGAAATCCAGCTGCGCGGGTAACGCCGCCGTGATCCGCGACGGCAACGAATGAACGAAGCGTAGTGATGTCCAGATTTCGCATCTTCAAGATTCCTTATGGGTAACGTCAAAAACATTCATTTTTAAAATATGTCAGAATGCTCCATATAGATCAAGGAAATTGATTGAAGCACGGTGTTTCATCAGTCAAACATGAAAGGGCAATACCCATGACCCATCTAGCCATTTCGACTCTGCGTCGCATCAAAGGTAAATCGATTGGAGACCGCCTGCTCAACATGTTGAGCCTTTCGCGGCAACGGCAAAAACTGGCTCAGCTTGATGATCGCGCTTTGGAAGATATCGGAATCACCCGCTCCGAGGCAGAAGCCGAGGCTTCTCGTCCTATGTGGGATGCGCCTGACTGCTGGTACAAACACTTGTATTAATTGGACAATAGAAGAAATCTGGCGGCATTAGGGACTGCGCCGTCAGGTTTTTTGCACCAGTCGCGAAATTTGCCGACAGTTTTGCTGAGTTTTAGAGTGAAAACCCTTGAAACGAGGGCCGTACTCTCCGATATTTAGTGGGAAACCGGCCTGCAATCGCAGGCTGAGCACAGAATATTGAAGGGAGACCCTTAAATGGCACAATTCGACACGATCCGGACGGCGTCCGGGGCGCGCGCTGCCGAGATTGATGAGGGCCTGCGCGCCCATATGAACAAAGTCTACGGCACAATGTCCGTAGGTATGCTGATCACGTTTGCTGTTGCCTGGGCCGTTGGCTCAAGCCCGCAACTTCTGTCGATCTTCCGTGACCCAGTCACGCTTAGCCCGAATATCCTGGGCTGGATCGTAATGTTCGCACCTCTTGCAATGGTGTTTGGCTTTGGTGCCGCCATCAACCGCCTTTCAGCGTCTGGTGCGCAGCTGTTCTTCTATGCATTTGCAGCCGTCATGGGCCTGTCGCTGAGCTGGATTTTTGTAGCCTTCACCGGCATCTCGATCGCGCAGGTATTCCTAGTGACTTCGATCGCATTCGCGGGCCTGTCGCTTTACGGATACGTCACTAAGAAAGACCTGTCCGGTATGGGTACTTTCCTGATGATGGGCGTGATCGGTCTGATCGTCGCGATGGTCATCAACATCTTCCTGCAGTCGCCTGCGATCATGTTCGCTGTGTCGATCCTGGGTGTTCTGATCTTTGCGGGCCTGACCGCGTATGACACTCAGAAGATCAAAACGACCTATCTGCAGATGGCCCATGCGGGTGACAAGGAATGGCTAGGCAAGGCGGCCATCATGGGCGCACTGAACCTGTATCTGGACTTCATCAACATGTTCATGTTCCTGCTGCAGCTGCTTGGTAATCGCGAATAACGCGAACCTCATACTCACAGCCAAAGGGCGGGTCCGAAAAGACCCGCCCTTTTTGTTTGGATAATCGGAGGACCATTGATGTCCATCGCCACCATTTGCCCGTCACAGGCGCATCGTTTGCTGCCATTACTTCAACAGGTGCATGACCTGCATGTTCAAAACCAGCCACAGCGATACGCGCCTTTGCCAGATGACAAGGAAGTCGTTTCCTATCTTTCAGAATGGCTCAGCCACGACGCAGTGGTTGCATTGGGCTATGAGGAGAATCAAATACTGTTGGGATATGCGATTTTTGAGCTTGAGAAGCGTGCTGCGACACCTTTTCGCCGGGCGGAAACACGTGCGATGCTGCACCATATCAGCGTCGATACCAAGCACCGTCGGAAAGGAATCGGATTAGCCTTGATAAACGAGGTTCGCGCACGTCTGCTTGCTGATGGCGGAGATGTTTTGGCCACGACCTATGCAATCTTCAATACGCCTTCGGCTGAATTGATGGCGCGCGCCGGGCTAAACCCCGTGATCAGTTTCGCTGAATGGCGCGTTGAATAACGGCGGAAACAGAAAACCCCCACCAAACTGGCGGGGGTACAAATTGGTTTGGTACTTTGGCAATCAGCTACAGTTCAGCGGCACCGCAAAACCAGAGCTGCGCTTGGACGAGCCTTTGCGGTAAACATCTCCAGCGGGCAAGCAACCGGTAAAGCGCTCGGTCCGAGCTCCGAAGTTTGCACCGATGGAATTGTCCACGCGAGTGTCCCCTTCTTCAGTTCGCAACACACCAAACAATGTCCCGTTCACACTGACCGTGCTCAGCAGCAGATTAGTGCTCTGGCCTGACAGTTGAACGGCGCTGGTATCAGTGCGCCCACCATTCTCGATAGCTACTTTCGCCATCTTGGAAAGCTCGGTCTGATCAGACGAGACCTGAACTGTTGGCAACTTGGCGAGCTCTGCCGGGATATTGGTTGCAGGTTGAACAAATGCCGCGGCTCCTTTCACATCGGATACCGTACGCGGTTCACCATCTATCCCGGTGAAACCAACACCTTCGCGGTTAAACGGATCTTCGCAGGCTGACAGGGTCAGAACTGCAAGGGCGGGTAACAAGATTTTTTTCATGGCGGTCAACATTTTGGAAAGAGTTGCTGAAGCGTAGCGGCATGGAGTGCGTAAAAGCAAGCCGCCCTCACCCAGAACACCCGAGGGGCTGATGCGCCCCTGCAACGCCCGTGTTTCGCACCGACGCGCTGTGGGACGCCTCAAACCAACAAAAAAGGACCCTGCATCGGCAGAGTCCTTTTTCAAAAATTCAAGTCAGAGGGCAGATTACTTGATCTTGCCTTCTTTGTACTCGACATGTTTCCGAGCAACCGGATCGTATTTACGAATGGTCATTTTCTCGGTCATGGTGCGCGCATTCTTTTTGGTCACGTAGAAGTGGCCCGTGCCCGCGGTCGAGTTCAGACGGATCTTGATTGTCGTCGGCTTCGCCATGGTTATCTCCTGCGTCCGAAAAGGCAGGGGCCTTTCGGTTGAATCCTTATGAGCGTGCGCTTTTAACTGCTCGTACGCCCAAGTCAACCAGATTCGCCGTGTTCCGGGAACAATTCCCTACTCCGCCTGAACGGGGTGTCGCTTGGTGTGTTCACGAAACTGTGATAGGGTCACCGTGACCAAAGAGTCCGTGTTGCGATCATGGGCAAAATCTGACCGGGACTATCGTCCGGCACCCTACACCACTCACATCAATAGTATCGCCCGGGTTACCGGGGTGTTCCCGAATTGCAGGCGTCTCAGCAAGCAATCTGGCCATGGAACCGGCCAGTCGGATGGTTCCGCATAGACTTAAACAGTGGGAGGTTTTCATGCCTGTATTCATCACTTACGCATCCTACTCATCCGAGGCCGTTCAGGCGATGGTTGCCAATCCTCAGGATCGTACCGGCCCGGTCAGTGCGCTGCTTGAGAAAGCGGGCGGAAAACTGATCTCATTCTACGTCACCACCGGTAGCAACGATGTTGTTGTCATCAGCGAGGTTCCCGACGGCACTGATGCGGTCGCAATCGGGATGGCCGTCGCCAGCACGGGTGCAGTATCGAAAATCGAAACCGTGCGCGCATGGTCTGCCGAAGAGTTCGTTTCGGTCGCTGCAAAAGCAGCAACGCTAACCGGGGCGTATACGCCGCCGACGGGCTGAGGAATTATGCGCGGAGGGCCTGTAAGCCGGATCCTGTTCCGGGGTTACCCCCTTCGATGACCATTCCTCTAGGCCGTGCATTGCTGCGCGGCTCAAGCTGCCAACCCGGTCCCTCTCGGCCAAAGCGAGCCTAGCGGCGGTATCGGTTTGCACCGACCGGCCCGCGCGGGGACCCTATTCGGCATTGCTCCCGGTGGGGCTTGCCGTGCCGCCACTGTTGCCAGCGGCGCGGTGGGCTCTTACCCCACCGTTTCACCCTTACCTCGGGCCAAGGCCCGCGGCGGTCTGATTTCTGTGGCGCTTTCCGTCGGGTTTCCCCGCCCGGGCGTTACCCGGCACCGTTGCCTTGTGGAGTCCGGACTTTCCTCTCGGGCATATGCCCCAGCGGTCATCCGGCCCTCCGCGCGAGGTGTTGGGTATGCTTTGGGAGAGGTTACGTCAAGAGCGGTTGGAGGATGAAGGGGCCAGCCCCTTCTTGGCCTTCGGTCAATTCAACCCCGGGATTTTTTTGGCCTGATGAAGCGCGGATCAGGTCGTATGTGGAGGAAGGGCCAGCGCTTTGAAATCGTCAGGGTGCAATGGGCCTGTGGCCCAGGGACGGTGGCGCAGGCGAATGGTTTTGAGCAGGATGTCATCATCGACATCAGCTGTATATCCCCGGACTTGCGCCAGCGCCCGGAACGTCGTTTCGGAAGGCGCTTCGGTGCCAGTTGGAGCGGCAAGGCTTTGACGTTCCAGTCTTTGCCAATCAAAACGGGGGCCTGGGTCGGTCTTGCGCCCGGGTGCCATGTCGGAATGTCCAATGATACCTTCCGGGGGGATCGACCAGCGCCGCATGAGTTTGGACAGAAGCTGTTCCAGCGCGTTCATCTGAGGCTCGGAGAACGGGTGATCGCCCCGATTGTCCAATTCGATGCCAATGGAACGGGAATTTATATCTGTCTGCCCGTGCCACTCCCCGGCCCCGGCGTGCCAGGCGCGGTCTTCCTCGCGTACAAGCTGCCAGAGCACGCCATTGCCGCCAATCAGATAGTGAGCGGAAACTTCAGGACCGGGATCGCAAAGGCGCTCGAGCGCAGCTGATGCGCTTTCCATTGCGGTGTAGTGCAGAACGATCAGCGCAGGCTTCAACCCATCGCGCCGGGGGCCGAAATTGGGCGATGGATGCCAGATCGGCGGAAGCTCAGTTGTTGACGGCACTGCGGAACGCACTGGGGTCCCAGCCGCAGGCATAGCCGTCGCCATCCGGGTCCAGACCTTTACGGTCGCGCTGGGGACCGCCATTGGATAGAAATTCGATCTGGGCCTGATCCGGCGATGCGAATTGCGCACAGTTCCGCTCGGCTTTGGCCTTTAAATTGAACCCTGCACGGCTGTAGAGCTGGGTTCCAACGGGGTTTGACGTGTTCAACGCGTATTGCACGATGTTGGGCTGTCCATCTGTACCGCGCTGTGGAACCGCGGTTGGCGCGACAACTTCATATGTCTGTCGGTTCTGTTCGATCTGCGCCGCATCTGCATCTATACTACGCCTGTTTGAAACGGCTTCAAAATCCTGTTCGTCAGAAATGCCTGTGTTGTTTGTCACTGGGGCAATTAAGCCTTGCTGGTCAGACGTACTGGCCAGCGCCACAGCCGTCTGGTTTGCAATATCAGCCGCACTGCCGTCATTCAGAGGAGCACCTTGCGCCGAAAGCGGCTGCTCTGAAATCGCTTCGGGTGGCAGCAACGGGTTACCAGCCAGCCCCTGCCCGGTTAGTTCAGCCTCGCGTTGGGCCTGGTATTCCGGCGTATTGAATCCGGTGCCCGATACAGGGGCGACCGTATCACAGGCTGCTACCAGCCCGAGGGTCGAAATCAGAAGCAATTTACGCATTCGGCTGCTCCGCCTTCTTGTCGTTCTGCCGGTCAGAGAATTACCACCATTTGCCCGGCTTGGCCACAAACCCGGCGGCATTCTCAAGCGCATAGGCGGTGTTGAGCAGATCGCCTTCTTCCCATGGGCGGCCGATCAGTTGCAGACCCAGCGGCAGTCCCTGAGCGTCCAGTCCTGCAGGAACCGAAATTCCGGGCAAACCAGCGAGGTTCACGGTCACGGTGAACACATCGTTCAGGTACATCTGAACCGGATCAGCCTCAGTCATCTCGCCCAGACCGAACGAGGCCGACGGCGTTGCCGGGGTCAGGATTGCGTCAACGCCAGTCGCGAAGACATCTTCGAAGTCTTTCTTGATCAGTGTCCGCACTTTGCGGGCGCGGTTGTAGTAGGCGTCATAGAAACCCGCCGACAACACATATGTGCCGATCATTACCCGGCGCTGGACCTCGGGGCCGAAGCCTTCCGCGCGTGTCTTTTCATACATTTCGGTGATTCCGTCACCTTGTGCCAGCTGCGCGCGGCGGCCATAGCGGACACCGTCATAGCGGGCAAGGTTCGAAGACGCCTCAGCAGGAGCAATCACATAATATGCAGGTAGTGCGTATTTGGTGTGCGGCAGCGAAATATCGACGATCTCAGCCCCTGCGTCTTTCAGCATAGCAGCGCCATCAACCCAGAGCTTTTCGATCTCAGCGGGCATACCGTCCATGCGGTATTCTTTGGGAATACCGATTTTCTTACCCTTGATATCGCCGGTCAGCATTGCCTCAAAATTCGGCACAGCCAATTCGGCGCTGGTGGAATCCTTGTGGTCATGGCCACACATGGTTTCCAGCATGATCGCCGCGTCACGTACGTTCTTGGTCATCGGGCCGGCCTGATCCAGCGACGAGGCGAAGGCAACGATGCCCCAGCGTGAGCAGCGGCCATAGGTCGGTTTGATGCCGGTAATGCCAACAAAGGCGGCAGGCTGCCGGATCGAACCGCCGGTATCGGTGCCGGTCGCAGCCAGACACAGATCGGCAGAAACAGCCGAGGCCGAACCACCAGACGAGCCGCCTGGTGTTAGCTGAGCCTCGTCGTTGCCACGCCGCCACGGGCTGACGGCGTTACCATAAACGGAGGTTTCGTTGGACGAGCCCATGGCGAATTCGTCCATGTTCAGTTTGCCCAGCATCACGGCACCTGCGTCAGCCAATTGCTGAGACACAGTGGATTCGTATTCGGGCTTAAAGCCATCGAGTATCTTGGACGCGGCCTGCGAGGGAACACCTTTGGTGCAGAACAGATCTTTTATACCGATCGGCAAGCCGCACATCGAAGGGGCGTCGCCTGCTTTGATCCGATCATCCGCGGCCTTTGCACGCTCAATCGCAATCTCGGGTGTCTTGTGGACGAACGCGTTCAGCGCATCAGCTTCATCAATGGCTGTCAGGCAGGATTCAGTCAGTTCAACTGAAGTTACATCACCGGCACGCAACGCGTCGCGGGCTTCAGCCAGCCCCAGTTTGTTCAGTTCGCTCATGACTTACTCCACAACTTTGGGAACAGCGAAGAACCCTTCGCGCGCATCGGGGGCATTGGACAGAACTTTGTCCTGCTGGTTTCCGTCAGTGACTTCGTCCTGACGACGCTTCAGGCGCATCGGCGTGACCGAGACCATCGGCTCGACACCTTCGACATCCACTTCGTTCAGTTGCTCGATGAAACCAAGGATGGTGTTAAACTCGGATGCCAGCGCAGGCAGCGCGTCATCCTCAACCTTGATCCGGGCGAGTTTGGCCACCTTGGCGGCGGTGCTTTGGTCTATCGACATCGGAAAACCTCATATGCGTTAAGGGGCGTTTACCCGTCTGTCGCATCACTCGCAAGACCGGTCACCGGATGACGCCGTCGTGCGCACTCAATTCGCCAGCAGCCATGCGTTTTTGAATGCCCCATATGCAAATTAGTGAACTGATTAGTTCACTATAGATATTGAAAACTAAACCGAACTGTTCATTTCAATAGTGTAACACAACACGAAACCGGAGACAGCATATGAAAACCTTTGTCCCTGCATTCATCTTGGCCGCCGTGGTTCTGACATCTCCTGCCCTGGCATTGGGATTAGACATGAACAATCTGACCCGAAACCTCAGCTTCCCTCAGCCTGAATCGGAACCTGTGACCAAAGACCAAACCCAGACAGGCAAGTAGACCTGCCCCATGTGCCGGATCGGTTTCCCCCTCCTGATCCGGCACTTTTTCCAAATCACCGCTGTACCCTGACCGACAAGTCGTTAGCATGACCAAAGACCATCTGCCGAAACACCCACAGGTGACGATCAGGCGAGCTAACGGAGCAGAACATGAGCGCACGCAAGCAAGCAGTACTGAACGCAATTGACGCCGCCAATGCGGAAGATCCCAATATGGAAAACGGGCAGCCCGCAGAACTGCTGTATGGCCAGCGCATGAGTGCCGAGCTTGATCGCCTTTTCCCAAATGCATCTGATGCACTACAGATTGCCGCGCGCGGGCAGCATGTCGAACGCTGGAAGCTGAAGCGCACCGAATATCCGGAAGGGCGTGCCGGTTATCTGGCATGGCGCAAGGCACAAGGTGTTTACCACGCGGACGTGGTCCGAGGCTTTATGGAACAAGCCGAATACGGTGCGGATCAAATCGAAGCAGTCGAACAGATGCTGCGCAAACAAGGCATCAAGCGCCATGCCGACGTGCAGGCGCTTGAGGATGTGATCTGTTTCGTTTTCCTGAAATGGTATTTTGAACCCTTCGCAGCGAAGCATTCAGCCGAGAAAATTCAGCGCATCGTAGAAAAAACCGCCATCAAGATGTCCGCCGAAGGCCGCGCCAGAGTTTTGGCGGAATTTGATCTGCCCGAGACTTTGGCGGCAGCATTCCGTGACTGACCTCATGTGATTCCCAGGTATGGTCAGTCTGCCACGATATTTCAGTTCGGGCTCAAGTACCCGGCGCGGTAGGGACAGGCACCTTCCGAACGGCGCGCAGATATACCTCGATCATCCAGCCCAGCATGGTGGCGTTCAGGATGTGCCACATGAAATGCGTTCCGATGGGAAAGTGACCGCAGGTTGGCTCATCCAATGCTCGGAAAATAATCGAGGCGATCAGTATGCCCGCCCCGATCGCCAACCCGCGCGCTGTATCGGGTGTTCGCGACCTCAACAGTAAAGCATAAATCAGGATCAATAGCGGCACCGGTGCATAGGCAGCTGAACCGCCCAAACCCGGCACCAGCTGAAACACGGGAATCGTCAACGCCGCGTAGGGAATGAACAGCGCGGTCAGACCCAGCGCATAAACGGGCCGCATCCCCCAGACATCCCGGTTCACCGCAAAGATATAAACCAGAATATAAAGCAAGATCGGCGTTGTATCAGCTATCGCGGCCCAAACCTGTGCATGCGTATGAAACAGGTAGCTGCCGACACCAATCATTGTCAGTATCACAACCAAAGCCATCGCCAGCGGTGCACCCTGCCCTCGCACCCTGCGCCACATGACGAATGCCGCAACAAGAAACGCCACATTGGTCACGGCGTTTATCGGCTCGGCCCAATACGATGGCGAGAGCCGCTCGCAATAACCGTCAATATACTGCGTCCAGTCCATGGATTTTTACATAGCCGATGCTAGGCTGACGCCAAGCAGAATTTGGGAGGGTTCACTATGGATATTATTTGGCTGGGACATGGCAGCTTTCGCATCGAAACATCGGGGCAGGTCCTGCTCGTCGATCCCTGGCTGACGGGGAACCCGCCATTGCCCGAAGATCAGCATGATGCGGCGGTGGCGGGTGCAACCCATATCCTACTAACCCATACCCATTTCGATCATGTCGTTGATGTATTGCCACTGGCCAAACATCTGAATGTTCCCGTCGTGGGACAGTACGATCTGATGGGCTATTGGGCCGAGGCGGAAGGGATCGAAACAGTTGGTTTCAATAAAGGCGGCACAGTTGACCTCAGCGGTATCAAGGTATCGATGGTCCCAGCCTCGCACAGTTCGACCTTTTCAACCCCCGACGGATTGCGTACCGGTGGGACCGAAGTCGGGTATATGATCTCAACCGAGGGCCGAATGGTGTACGTCTCTGGCGACACCGATATCATGGCGGATATGGATTGGATGGGGGAATTCTACAAACCCGATATCGGCATCCTATCCGCTGGCGGTCACTTTACCATGGACATGAAAGGCGCGGCCTACGCGGCCAAACGGTACTTTGACTTCAAAACGATTATTCCGTGCCACTACCAAACCTTTCCGATTCTCGAACAATCAGCTCAGGCCCTGATTGACGGCCTGCCGGGCGTCGATGTGATCGAACCCGAAGTGATGAAAGCGATTTCTCTCTGATGCCCGCCACAGATTTCAGCGCCCAGGAATTTGCCGACCGTATCGCGAAGACCCGCGCAGCAATGGAACAGCAGGGGATCGAAACCCTGCTGACAACCGACCCATCGAACATGGCGTGGCTTACCGGTTACGACGGGTGGAGTTTTTATGTACCCCAGATGGTCATCCTTCCAGCGGAGGGTTCTCCACTATGGTGGGGGCGCACGCAGGACAAGGCCGGTGCAGCGCAGACCACATGGATGGATGGATCTGATCTTCTGGACTGGCCTGAGGAGCACGTTCAACACCCCGACCACCATCCCGTCGATTCCCTCGCCAAACTTTTGCGGGACCGCGGATGGACTTCGGCACTGGGTGTCGAAATGGACAACTACTACTACTCGGCCGCCAGTCATCGCATACTGCAGAACGCATTCGGAGACGCTGCGATTTTGGATGCCACTGGCCTGGTAAACTGGCAGCGCGCGGTCAAAAGCGACGCTGAGGTCGAAATGATGCAAAAAGCGGGGCGGCTTACTGCCCATATGCATCAGGTGTTGCGCGATGCGTTCCGCGAAGGGCTGCCAAAAAACCAACTGGTTGCCGAAGTTCAGGCAGCAGGGATCGTCGGATTGCCGGGACTGGCCGGGGACTATCCCGCAATCGTTCCAATCGCCCCTTCAGGTACCGAGGCGTCTGCTTCGCACATCACCTGGAACGACAGACCCTTAACACAGGATGAGGCAACTTACTTTGAAATCTCAGGGTGCTATCGCCGTTATCATTGCCCGGCCAGTCGCAGCCTGTTTCTGGGTGATCCTCCGGAAGATATTCGCCGCGCCGAGGCTGCTGTGCTCAGGGCCATCGATGATGCCTTGAGCGCGGCGCGTCCGGGCACAACTTGCGAAGAGGTCGCGAACTGTGTCTACGAGAGTTTCGCCCGCGCCGGATATGTCAAAGCCAACCGCACCGGCTATCCGATCGGATTAAGTTACCCTCCCGATTGGGGTGAACGCACCATGAGCCTGCGGCCGGGTGACACGACCGAACTTCAGGAAAATATGACCTTCCATTTGATGCCCGGGCTCTGGACTTCGGATTGGGGGCTGGCGATCACCGAGAGCTTTTTGGTTACTGCCAATAGTGGCCAGCCTTTGGCGGACATCCCTCGGGAACTTGTGGTGAAATCCAAATGAATCAGCCTATTCGCCCATCGCCGGAGTTGATCGCGGTGGTGCGACGCTGGAATGACGCTGTCCGAGCCAAAGATGGAGCGGCGCTTTATAACATGCTGTCGACGTCTGAGTACCTGCGGTATCAAGGCTCAGCGGATGGGGAGATTTGGTCAGGCTCGCTATTCCGAAAGGGTTTCCCTGATCATGTGGCCGAAATTCCCGACTACAGTTGGGAAGAACACAGCCTAGAGGCATTTGAATGCGGTGCAGTTGGTTGGGCCCATTGCGTTGCAACGCTTCGCTTTGCCACGAACCAAAAAGCAATGTTGCACAGGTTCACCTTCATCCTGCATCTCGAAGACGGTGTGTGGAAGATGGTGCACTGCCACGTGTCCAATCCCATCCCTAACATGGAAAAAATCGGTATCGAACACAAAGCCCTGGACGCGCTGATAGCAGCCGCACGCGACGGGTTTCGTCAGAATCAGCGCGAGGGCATGGCTTCGGTTATGTTCACTGACATCGTCAATTCATCGGCTATTGCCGACAAGCTGGGCGACCGGATCTGGATCGATGCGGTCCAAAAACACTTTGAATTGGCTCGTGACGTCATCGAGGCTCAGAGCGGAACGCTGGTAAAGTCGCTGGGGGATGGAACCATGTCCAGCTTCTCGTCGGCGCGGGCGGCACTGATGGCCGCAGTCGACCTGCAGCGGCGCAACGCCAGTGAATTGGGTGAACCAACGCTGCAGATTCGCGTCGGCATACATACGGGAGATGTGATCCAGACCGATGACGATTTCTTTGGTACGGTGGTGAACAAGGCCGCCCGGATCGCGGCCTCAGCCGCACCGGGTGAGGTCCGTTTGTCCGACGCAACCCAGCTTTTAGCGGACGGGCAAGATGGGTTGACCTTTGGCACACCAAGATCAGTTTCACTGAAAGGTTTGCCCGGCGATCACACGATCTATAGCCTGAGTTGGTAGCGCGCTAACGCCGCCCCGCGAAAAAATCCTTGAGCAATCGCTCGGCCTCTTCGGCACCGATCCCATCATAGATTTCAGGGGTATGATGCGCCTGCGGATGCGAAAATACCCGCGCGCCGTGGGCGACGCCACCCGATTTCGGATCGGATGCGCCGTAATACACACGCCGAATACGCGCCGCAGCCAGTGCTGCCGCACACATGGCACAGGGTTCCAGCGTCACATATACATCGTGATCCGGCAGCCGCTCCGATCCGGCGTGTGCGCAGGCGGCGCGCAGCACCAGTATTTCGGCATGGGCTGTGGGATCGTTCAACTCGCGTGTCCGATTACCTTCAGCGGCAACCACCTGACCGTCCGGTCCGATAATTACAGCACCCACGGGCACCTCCCCCCGGTCTGCCGCCGCCTGCGCCTGTTCCAGCGCCAGTTTCATGTGAGATCGGAACTCCATGCCTCTGACTGCCCCAGAAACCCGGCTTTCGCAAGCCGCCGGGATAGGCTATGGGCGGGGGATGACCAATACCCCTCCTCCCGGCGATCGGATCGCCAAAGTGCTTGCCCGCGCCGGTGTCGCCTCGCGTCGCGAGGCTGAACGCATGATCGAAGCCGGTCGTGTAACCGTGAATGGCAAACCCATCACTAGCCCAGCGCTGAACGTGACGGCCAAGGACAGGATCACTGTCGATGGCAAACCCGTGTCCGAGCCCGAGCCATCTCGCCTATGGCTCTATCACAAGCCTCCAGGCCTTGTGACGACTGCGCGTGATGAAAAGGGACGCAAGACGATCTTCGACGATCTGCCAGAGGATATGCCGAGGGTCATGAGTGTCGGACGGCTCGACCTGAATTCGGAAGGGTTGCTGCTGCTCACCAATGATGGCGGCATCAAGCGCAAGCTTGAACTGCCCGCCACCGGATGGCTGCGCAAATACCGGGTGCGGGTTAACGGACGCCCCAAGGACGAAGATTTTGCACCGCTTCGCAAGGGATTGGTCATAGACGGGGAACGGTTTCAGCCCATGACCGTCACATTGGACCGCCAACAGGGTGCGAACGCCTGGCTAACCATCGGTCTGCGCGAAGGCAAGAACCGCGAGATTCGCCGTGCAATCGAAGATATCGGCTATGCGGTAAACCGGCTTTTGCGGGTTTCTTATGGCCCGTTTCAGCTTGGCGACTTGAAATCCGGTGAGGTTGAAGAGATTCGTCGGCGTGTTATGCGTGACCAACTGGGGATGGACGCTGAAGAAAGCGGCAAGCCAACCGTCAAACGCCCTGCCCGGCCTCAGCGCAAAAGGCCGACAATCGGCAAGAAACCTCGCAAGTGACGCGGCTTAAGTAACCTTCCCCCTAGCGCCAAGCCCTCGCATCGCCTAAATTTTCTGTGATAGCGACAGTTTGGGGGCACCATGTCCGGAACCGGAGTACAAAAATTGGCGTATGCAGCGCTGCTGGTGCTGTTGTTCGGCGTCTGTACCGGCGTGCTTGGGGGCTTGTAAGGGCATGGCCAAAAGGTTCGGTGGGAAATTCAGCCCTCAGGGTGCGTCGTCAGACCAAGATCAACCCTCTCGTGGACAGTTTGACGGAGCTCGGGTCGAACCGGCGGGTGCACGCGCGAACCTCCTATTTGTGCCCGCAATTCCGTTGGCATTCCTGTCACTGAACGACGGCGCTATCGGAATGACAATTGGTTTGATCGCTGCAGGTCTGCTGACGGCCGCCGCATTCTTGCTGCGCGAAGGGCTGCGAGCGGAATCTGCATACAATGCCAAACGTACCGCCCGCCGCCCGGCCTTCCCCCGCAAAATCTTCTCAAGCGTCCTGACTGGGATGGGCACGGCATTGGCCGCGTATCGAACAGAGTTTCTAGATGCAGAAACCGCAGCTCAGGCCAGCCTGTTGGCACCGGTTCTTTTTGGGGTTGTTGCCACTGCATTACATTCGGTATCCTTTGGCATCGACCCCTTGAAAGACAAGGGTATGGAAGGCATCGACACCTTCCAACAAGATCGCGTGGCGCGCGTTGTTGAGGATGCGGAATCTCACCTGACCCAAATGACAGACGCGATCAAACGCGCCGGAGACCGTCGGATCGAAGCGCGTGTCGAGCGATTTCAAAATACCGCCCGCGATTTGTTCCGAACGGTCGAAGAAGACCCACGTGATCTGGCGGGCGCGCGGAAATATCTGACGGTTTACTTGCAGGGCGCACGCGATGCGACGGTGAGGTTCTCGGACGTCTATGCGCGTACCCGCGATGCGCAGGCGCTGGCAGATTATTCGGCCCTGCTGGACGATCTCGAACAGAATTTCGCGGCGCGGACGCGAAAGATGCTATTGGATGACCGCAGCGATCTGACGGTTGAAATTGATGTGCTGCGTGACCGGTTGCAGCGCGAAGGCGTCCGGTTGGATTGACCGGCTTTTATGTAAGCGAGGATTACCCCATGTCCGATGAGATCAAGAACAAGGCAGTCGAGGCTGAAACGCTGGTGCAAGAAATCACCGCCGTCGCCCTCCCTGAGCCGCAGGCTGAGATTGTGCCGCTTGAAGACGCCGACGAACCGGTTGGCGCCGAAATCCGCAAGCGGATGGGTGAGATCGACATGGGCGACACAAACTCGATCGTGTCATTTGGATCATCCGCACAGGCGGAATTGCAGGAGATCAGTCAGGCGATGCTGGCCGATGTCCGCAATAAGGATGTGGGCCCGGCGGGCGACAGCCTTCGCAATATCGTAACGACGATCAGAGGTTTCTCTGTCAGCGAATTAGACGTTCGCCGCGAGCGTAGCTGGTGGGAAAAACTGCTAGGCCGCGCAGCGCCCTTTGCCAAGTTCACGGCGCAGTATGAGGACGTTCAAAGCCAGATCGACCGGATCACAGACGACCTCTTGGGCCATGAGCACACCTTGCTGAAAGATATCAAGTCTCTGGATCTGCTGTATGAAAAGACGCTGGAGTTCTACGACGAACTCGCGCTTTACATCGCGGCGGGTGAGGAGAAGCTGACCGAACTGGACAGCCATGACATTCCCGAAAAAGAGGACGAGGTTCAGGCCGCACCCGAAGACCAGCAGGTGATGAAGGCGCAGGAACTGCGCGACTTGCGCGCCGCGCGCGACGATCTGGAACGCCGGGTCCATGACTTGAAGCTGACCCGTCAGGTGACGATGCAGTCGCTGCCCTCGATCCGCTTGGTGCAGGAGAACGATAAGTCGCTGGTGACCAAGATCAACTCAACCCTCGTCAACACCGTGCCGCTTTGGGAAACCCAGCTGGCACAAGCGGTAACCATCCAGCGCAGTGCCGAAGCTGCAGCCGCCGTACGTGATGCCAATGATCTGACCAATGAGCTGCTGACCTCGAACGCGGCCAACCTGCGCGAGTCTAACAAGATGATCCGCGAAGAGATGGAGCGTGGTGTATTCGACATCGAAGCCGTCAAGCAGGCCAACGCTGACCTGATCGGTACGATCAACGAAAGCCTCGCCATAGCGGACGAAGGCAAAGCCAAGCGAGCCGCCGCCGAGGAAGAACTGAAGAAGATGGAGGCCGAGTTGCGCGACACGCTCGCCTCGGCCAAAGCGCGACAGGACGGGATCGGTGACAATGCCGGAACGGCTGTCCCCGGATAATGGAAACAGCGGGCGTGCGGCCATTACATCGCGCTAGGACTGCAACATTGGTAGTTTCGCTGCTGGCATTAGCTGGCTGCGAAGAGGCCTTGACGACGTCCATCGCTCCGGAACCCAACCCGGAGCAACCTCAGGGCTTGAGCAATGCCTATCAGCCCCCTTCGCCCGCCAGCCTCGACCTCGCGCGGTATTATGAAAGCGTTCAGAACAACCTGCTGACGCGCGGGTTGTTGCGCACCGATGGTGGTGGGCCGGATACGCCCTACGACGCCGATGACCTCGCACGGAATTTCGAAACCATTGCGTTTTATAATGAGTATCCGGGGCAGGCTGTCTCGAGCGGTAGCAGAAGAACCAGCCGACAGTTAAGTCGCTGGTCGTCACCCGTACGCATCAAACCCGAATTCGGACCCTCAGTCGCGCCAAACGTTCGCCAGCAAGAGACTGCCCGAATTGACGCCTATGCCAACCGTTTGTCGCGGCTGACTCGACATCCGGTCTCGACCACCACCCGGAATGCGAACTTTCACGTATTCGTGGCGGGTGAAGATGATACCGCCTATGTACAAGCCCGGTTGCGACAACTGATCCCCGGCATAGGACAGGCGCAGCTTGATCTCTTCGACAAACTGCCGCGGTCTTTCTATTGTTTTGTGTTCGCGTCGGCATCGAACAGCGCGCCTCAGACTTATACCCGGGCTGTTGCCCTGATACGGGCAGAACATCCCGATCTGGTGCGCCTGAGCTGCGTTCATGAAGAGATTGCGCAAGGATTGGGGCTTCCGAATGACAGCCCATCGGCCCGACCGTCGATCTTCAATGATGACGACGAGTTCGCCCTGCTCACCAGCCATGACGAAAAACTACTGACGATTCTTTACGACCCGCGCTTGAAAGCGGGCATGACCGCTGACGAGGCACGTCCGGTGGTCCGTATCATTGCACGCGAATTGATGGGGCAGTCGCTCTGACCCCGAAGACAGGAGAAATCCAATGGGAATTTTTGATTTTCTGACCGGCGAATTCATCGACGTCATCCACTGGGTTGACGACACCCGCGACACGATGGTCTGGCGGTTCGAGCGTGAGGGCCACGAGATCAAATACGGTGCCAAGCTGACAGTGCGCGAAGGTCAGGCGGCTGTGTTTGTGCATGAGGGGCAGCTGGCGGATGTGTTCACGCCCGGACTCTACATGCTTGAGACAAACAACATGCCGATCATGACGACGCTGCAGCATTGGGATCATGGTTTCCAGTCTCCGTTCAAGTCTGAAATTTACTTCGTTAACACGACCCGGTTCAATGACCTGAAATGGGGCACCAAGAACCCGATCATGCTGCGCGATCCCGAGTTTGGGCCAACACGCATCCGGGCCTTTGGCACCTATACGGTCCGGGTCAAGGACCCAGCGAAATTCCTAGTAGAGATCGTAGGCACAGATGGTGAGTTCACCATGGACGAGATCAGCTTTCAGATCAGAAACATCATCGTGCAGGAATTCAGCCGCGTCATCGCAGGCTCAGGTATTCCGGTGCTGGATATGGCGGCGAACACCGCAGATTTGGGCAAATTGATCGCAGCCGAGGTATCGCCAGTGCTGGATGGGTATGGCCTAAGCATGCCTGAGTTCTATATCGAGAACATCTCGCTCCCACCTGCGGTCGAGGCGGCTCTGGACAAGCGCACCTCGATGGGTTTGGCGGGCGATCTGGGCAAGTTCACTCAGTATTCCGCTGCCGAGGCCATGACAGCGGCTGCCAATAACCCCGGTCAGGGCGGTGGCATGGGTGCCGGTCTTGGCATGGGGATGGGCATGGCGATGGCGCAGCAAATGTCGAACATGGCAGCGGGTCAGCCGAGTGGTCCCTGGGGTGGTTCCGCACCCGCTGCACCGCAAGCGTCAGCGCATGCGGCACCGCCGCCCCCGCCACCCGTCGAGCATGTGTGGCATATCGCGGTGGATGGCCAGACTAGCGGACCATTTTCCAAAGCCAAGATCGGTCGTATGGCAACCGACGGTGAGATCACGCGCGATACGCATGTCTGGACGGCTGGTCAGGACGGTTGGAAAAAGGCGGGGGACGTACAAGAATTGGCGCAGCTGTTCACCATCTTGCCACCGCCACCTCCGGGGGCGTGACGCAGTGGCAGAGGTCAAGCCCGCATCTCCTTATTCTCAGCGCGACCTCGCATGTGCTGTGAAACTGTCAGCGCTATTGGGGTGGGTCGGCGTTATTGGTGTCCCGCTGCTTTCCAATTCATACAACAGGGGTTGGAATCCAGACACGGTGTACCTTGTATTTTGGTACGCGCTGTTTGGGCTCCCAATTTCGTTTCTCACCTGTTGGCTGTTGGTCAAACCGTTTCTGCGCATCATGATGCGCCGTCAGATCAGCTATGTTCGCGCTGCCATTTGGGGTGCAGGAATTGCGGCCACCCTCATCGCCCTAAGGTTGGCCATCAGGTTTTTCAGAAGCGAGCGTATGTCTCAGGATTCTAAGAGCTCATCCAGCTTTGGCGATGGTTTCGGCACCATCTCCGTGAACGGCGTATTAAATGACTATGGGTGGTGGTTATTTGCAAAAAACTCTCTAAATTTCGTTGTGATTTGCATCCCAGCCGCCTTAGTCGTGCGTTTGATTATTGGCCCAGGTAACAAGGGTGTTCGAATAGAGGCCAGCCGATGAGCGACGAACACCGTTTTCCCTGCGAACAATGCGGGGCGGATTATCGGTTCAATCCCGGTGACGGAACGCTCACCTGCGATCACTGCGGTCATTCCGAGGCCATTGGCGCGGGCCCGTGGGGAGGGGCCAGTTTACGTGAACTCGATTTCGACACGGCCATCGCGGATCGCCTCCCCGATAGTGAAATTGAAGAAACTCGTGTTCTTACCTGCCCCAACTGCGCAGCACAGGTCGAATTTGACCCAAACACACACGCCGCAGAGTGCCCATTTTGTGCGACACCTGTCGTCACTGATACCGGTGTAAGCCGCCATATCAAGCCACGCGGTGTGTTGCCCTTTGCACTGGACGAACGCTCGGCGCACCAAGCCATGGGGGATTGGTTGGGGCGACTGTGGTTTGCGCCCAATGGGCTGAAGGAATACGCCCGCAAAGGTCGCAAGATGCAGGGCATCTACGTGCCCTACTGGACATTCGATGCCGATACCAAGTCGAGTTATCGGGGCGAACGTGGTGTCGTCTATTACGAAACCCGAACCGTGATGCGGGATGGAAAGCGCGTTCAGCAGCAGGTTCCCAAGGTGCGCTGGTCGCCAAAGTCCGGACGCGTGGCACGGTTTTTTGACGATGTTTTGGTGTTGGCATCACAATCCCTGCCCAAATCCTATACGGATGCGCTGGAACCCTGGGATCTGTCTGCACTTGAGCCCTATCAGCCCGAATATCTGGCTGGATTCCGTGCCGAAGCCTATACGGTCGAATTGCAGGAAGGATATCAGGAGGCGCGCGGTCACATGGCGCGCGTGATCGAGCGTGATGTACGGTTTGATATTGGTGGCGATCGTCAGCGCATCCACGCTGTCGATACGGAAGTCCGAGATGTCACGTTCAAACATATCCTACTGCCGGTCTGGATGGCAGCCTATAAATACCGGGGCGAGACCTATCGCTTTGTAGTGAATGGCAGAACCGGGCGCGTTCAGGGTGAGCGCCCCTGGTCGGCGATCAAGATTACCATCGCGGTGGTATTGGGCCTGCTGGTTGCCGCAGGTATCGGTTATCTGGTTGCAACCGGACAACAATAAAGAGAACACTCGTGTCAGATAGCGCGTTGGATGGGGGAAACTGACTTGCACCTTGACGTTCTGAACGCTCTTCTAACTCAGCGCCATTCGTGCCGTGCCTTTTGCTCAGACCCTGTTCCCCGTGAACAGATTGAACAGATCGTCACCAGCGCAACGCGTGTTCCAAGCTGGTGCAACGCGCAACCCTGGCAGCTTACGATCACCAGCGGTTCAGAAACTGACCATTTTCGCGAAGCGCTGCAGCGCGAGACACAACAGGCCAGCCCAAACCCGGACCTGCCCTTTCCAACCAGGTATTCCGGTGTCTATCAGGATCGTCGGCGCGCATGCGGCTGGGCGTTATACAAAGCAGTCGGCGTCGAAAAGGGTGATCGCACCGCTTCGGCGCAGCAAATGATGGAAAACTACACGCTGTTCGGAGCTCCACACTGCGCCATCCTATCCAGCCCCGCCGAGTTGGGCCCATACGGTGCCATGGATTGCGGAGGGTTTGTGACAGCGTTCGCTTTGGCGGCGCAAGCCCTTGGGGTGGCCAGTATCCCTCAGGCGGCGGTTGCGGCTTATGGTCCGTTTCTTCACCGGTACTTCGATATTCCAGATGACCGGATTGTTTTATGTGCGATCTCATTCGGATATCCAGATAAAGACCATCCAGCCAACTCTTTCAGAACAGGACGTGCCACTCTGGATGATATCGTTGATTGGCGTGAATAAACACCAAGAGTAGGAATTGCAGATGCGCGCGCTGCTTCAAAGAATTTCCAGTGCCTCTGTCACAGTCGAGGGAACGGTGATTGGACAATCCGGTCCGGGGTTGATGATTTTGGTCTGTGCGATGCAAGGGGATGATGAGGCTCAGGCCGAACAACTGGCTAACAAGATCGCAAAGCTTCGCATCTTCAAAGACGATGCAGGAAAAATGAACCGTTCGATCTTGGATATCCGCGGCTCAGCATTGGTAGTCAGCCAATTCACTTTGGCCGCTGACACGTCACGCGGTAACCGCCCGGGATTTTCCGGTGCAGCCCCGGCAGCAGAGGGCGAACGACTTTATGAAGCGTTTGTTCGCAACCTGTCCTCACTGGGCATACCAGTAGAAACGGGATCATTCGGGGCTGACATGGCTGTAGAACTGGTCAATGACGGGCCCGTGACAATTTGGATGGAAAGCTGATGCAGGCCTCTCAACAGATTCAGGATATTTGGAGCGCCGGTGTGGCGGCTGTCGATGGTTACACCGCGACGTTGGAAGCGATCCAAATGCTGGAACGGCCAGACCAGATACTGGCCGTTGGCAAGGCGGCGGGTGCGATGGCCCGCGCAGCAGTGAAACAGTTCGGAGCGGTCCCCACGTTGGTCGTTACCAAAGATGGCCATAGCGATGGACTGCCAGCGCATGTTGATGTCATCGAATCCTCTCATCCCGTACCCGATGATCGCAGTCTGGCCGGGGGACGGGCATTGCGCGAAACCTTAGAGAGCATGGAACATGATAGCAGTCTGTTGCTTCTGGTATCTGGCGGCGCGTCCTCTCTGGCCGAGGATTTGATGCCCGGGTTCTCGCTGGACGATCTTGAAGCCCTGAACCAAAGATTGCTTGGCGATGGATTGGATATCAGAGCGATGAATGCTGAGCGGCGCAAACTATCGCGCATAAAAGGCGGAGGATTGCTGTCCAGTTTTGCTGGGAAAAATGTGACCGTTTTGGCGATCTCGGATGTCCCCGGAGACGACCTGGGCGTGATTGGATCCGGCATCGGAGCGTTGCCAGATGCGCCGCGTTTTGCCGCCCAGACCTCAATAATCGCTTCAAATGCGCACGCACGTAGCGCGGCCGCCCAAACAGCCGAGCAAGCTGGCTTTGTCGTCCTCGCCAACGCGGAGGCGTTGCACGATGACTACCTATCAGTTGCGACCGCGATAGGAGAACGACTGCGCCACATGCCCAAAGGCGTGATGGTTTTTGGAGGAGAGCCAACCGTCGTTCTTCCGGACCAACCCGGGCGCGGCGGGCGAAATCAGGCCCTTGCGCTGGCTTTGGCGCGCGAAATTGAAGGGCAACGGGATATTACTGTGATCGTTGGCGGGACGGATGGCACTGACGGGCCTACGGACGCGGCCGGTGCTATCGTTACCGGCGAAACATGGTCAGACGAAGCGCAAGAATACCTCAACAACGCGGATAGCGGCAGCTTCCTGGCCAAAGCAGGTGCATTGCTGGTTACGGGGCCTACAGGGACCAATGTGATGGACTTGGTGATTGCAATACGGAATTGATCTGACATCTTGGCCCGGTTGCTATCGGTCAGGAGTTCAGAGATATGGCACCGCCCTTCAACGCACTTCGCGAGATCGAAGAAATCCCTGATATGGGTATCACCATGCCGGATGGCTGCCGCCTTTCAGCCCGGATCTGGCGCCCGATCGATGCGGGCGAAGACCCGGTTCCCGCCATTGTGGAACATCTGCCATATCGCAAACGCGACGGTACCACTGCACGTGACGCCTTATCCCATCCTTGGTTTGCCAAACGTGGATATGCCTGCGTACGCGTGGATATGCGCGGCAATGGTGACAGCGAAGGGTTGATGGAGGATGAATACACTCAGCAGGAATTGGACGATGCCGTCGCAGTAATCCAATGGCTAGCCGATCAACCCTGGTGTAGCGGCACGGTCGGGATGATGGGTATCAGTTGGGGCGGGTTCAACTCATTGCAGGTTGCCGCGATGCAGCCTGAGCCTTTGAAGGCAATCATTACGCTTTGTTCGACCGCGGACCGGTATGCCGATGACATACATTACAAAGGCGGATGCCTGCTGAATGAAAATCTGGGCTGGGGCGCGACAATGTGGTCCTACTCCTCTCGTGCTCCGGACCCTGATCTGCGGTCAAACTGGCGTGAGCTGTGGTTGGATCGGTTAGAGAATGAGCCTTTCCTGCCCTCCGTCTGGCTGCGCCACCAAACACGTGATGCCTATTGGCGCCATGGTTCCGTCTGCGAGAATTTTGATGCCATTCAAGCGGCCACCCTGGCGGTTGGAGGCTGGGGTGACGCTTACAAGAACACTGTGCCATTGCTGGTCGAACAGTTGAACGCGCCGGTCAAAGGTGTTGTTGGCCCATGGGTGCACAAATATCCTCATTTCGCAGTTCCTGAACCTCGCATCGGTTTTTTGCAGGAGGCCCTAAGGTGGTGGGACCATTGGCTAAAGGGAAAGAATACAGGTGTCGAAGAGGATCCAGACTACCGCGCTTATGTGATGAACGGTGTGCGTC
Source organism: Ruegeria sp. G2 (assembly GCF_056533505.1). Lineage (NCBI taxonomy): Bacteria > Pseudomonadati > Pseudomonadota > Alphaproteobacteria > Rhodobacterales > Roseobacteraceae > Ruegeria > Ruegeria sp. G2. The sequence goes on from NZ_JBQFON010000005.1 coordinate 295,848, forward strand.
CGGCGCGCTGGCACAAAGAGCGCGCAGGGCGTTGGATTGCCGAGGATGAAGGCGCGACATCGCATCTGCCAACCATGACGATGCAACTGACCGATGCCGGCCTTGGGCACGGGGGGTCACTGAACACCTCAATCCGATCGCCACACACCTGCGGTCTTGAAAGCGGCGAGTTTTGTGCGATTTGGCTAGGTCCGGATATGCCAGGGGACCAAAGGGGCGACGACGCGCTTTCAGCCTGTTTCGACAGCGACGCATTGGCAGCCGACATCGAGATTGTGGGCGCCCCCAAAATCCGGCTCCGCCTGAGTGCTGACAAACCTCAGGCGCAGATTGCTGTTCGGCTGAATCATATACACCCGGACGGTGCTTCGACGCGGATCACATATGGGGTGCTAAATCTGACGCACCGCGACAGTCATGCAGATCCCACCCCCCTAATACCCGGTCAGACATACGATATAGAGCTGGACCTGGATCACATCGCTTATCGTATACCGAAAGGGCACCGCTTACGCGTGGCGATCTCGAGCGCCTATTGGCCGTTAATCTGGCCTTCGCCGGAAACTGTCGAGCTTCAACTGACTGAAGGCGACATAATCATTCCAACGCGTCCGCCAGGTCAATCAAACGAATACAACTTCGCCCCTCCTGATGCAGAAGCTGCGAATCCCGTCAGTGTTCTTCGAGAAACGCAAAATTCCCGGCGTGTGGAATTGGATATGACCACCGGCGAAACCCACCTGATCATCGAGGATGACTTTGGCAAACTCCGTGACGAAACGCATGGGCTGATCACCGGAAGCACCGCAACAGAAAAGTGGTCGATTCACCCCGACAAACCCCTATCGGCGCGGGGCAATTGTCGTTGGACACAAGAACAGCAGCGCGGTGAATCGTTCCTATTCACTGAAAGCGTTTGCGAGATGTGGTCCGATGATAAGAACTTTTTTGTTCGAGCGGAGATAAGCGCCTTCGAAAATAACGAATTGGTGTACTCAAAAACGCTCGAAGACACGGTGCCACGCAATGAAATGTAAGTTTTGAAGCTTCAGACGAAAGATTTTCACTTGCCCACCACCCTGCATTGCCCCTACTTTGACTCATGCGTCAATAAAAAGTCCGACAATGGACCGAACATCCAATCAACTGGGAGATCTCTGGATGAACGAACAACTCACTCACATGTCAAAGCAGGTCACGGCTGGAAAGCTGACCCGCCGTGAATTCATGGGTAAAGCAGCGGCACTGGGTGTCTCGGCCGCAATCGCAAGCAATATGTTTGCCGATGCCGCACGTGCGGCTGGCCCAAAAAAGGGCGGCGATCTGAAATTCGGTTTGCAGGGCGGTGAATCGACCAACTCACTTGATCCGGCAACCTACGCAAGCTCAGTCCCGTTCCAGAACGGCAAGCAGTTCGGTGACCAATTGGTCGAAGTGGCCCCCGACGGGACCATCGAACCGCGCCTGGCGGAAAGCGTCGAAGGAAGTGCAGACGCCAAAGTATGGACGTTCAAGCTGCGTCAAGGGGTCGAGTTCCACAACGGCAAGACCATGACCAGCGATGACGTGCTGAAAACTATGCAGCGCCACTCGAACGAAGATTCCAAATCAGGTGCATTGGGCATCATGAAAGGCATCGAGTCGATGAAGGCCGATGGAGACAATTTCCAGGTCACTTTGACCGAGCCAAACGCCGACCTGCCGTATCTGATGGCCGACTATCACCTGATTATTCAGCCCGATGGGGGCATGGATAACCCGGCGGCAGGTATCGGCACAGGTCCGTACAAACTGGAAGTGGACGAACCCGGCGTCCGTCACCTGTTCACCAAGAACGAAAACCATTGGAACAGCGACTTCGGTAATTTTGACAGCGTCGAAGTTGTTGTGATCAACGATGCAACTGCGCGGACCGCTGCACTGCAGTCCGGACAGGTCCACGCCGTCAACCGCGTTGAACCCAAAGTTGCCGACCTGTTGGGCCGTGCGCCTAACCTGACCGTGCATTCAACCGCCGGTCGCGGTCACTATGTCTTTATCATGCATTGCGACACGGCTCCGTTCGACAACAACGAATTGCGCACGGCATTGAAATACGCAATCAACCGTGCGGAATTGGTAGACAAAGTCCTGCGTGGCTATGGCTCGATCGGGAATGACATGCCGATCAACGCAGCCTACCCATTGTTTGATGAAACCATCGAACAGCGCGAATTCAGTATTGAGAAAGCTGCAGAGCACTACAAAAAGTCCGGCCATGATGGTTCGCCGATCATATTGCGTGTAGCCGACGGTGCCTTCCCGGGTGCTGTGGACGCCGCTGCACTGTTCCAGCAGACCGCCGCACAGGCTGGAATTCCGCTTGAAATCAAGCGTGAACCCAACGATGGATACTGGTCCGAGGTTTGGAACGTTCAGCCGTTCTGTGCCTCGTACTGGGGCGGCCGTCCGGTTCAGGACCAGATGTATTCGACCGCGTACCTGTCGACCGCAGACTGGAACGACACCCGGTTTAAGGTTCAGGCGTTCGACGACATGCTGTTCGCGGCAAAGGCAGAGCTGGACGTTGAAAAACGCAAAAGCATCTACAGCCAGATGGGCCGAATGGTCCGCGACGAAGGCGGCCTGATCTGTCCGATGTTCAACGACTTTGTCGAGGGCATCAGCAACCAACTGGACGGATGGGAATCTGACCCGACGCAAGAGATGATGAACGGCAACATATCCCGCAAAATGTGGTTCGTCTAAAACGGGCTACGGATAATGCATCCTATCATCAAATTGGTTTCCCAGCGCCTGGCGCTGGGACTCCTGTTGCTGCTCGGCGCTTCGGCCTTGATTTTTGGCCTGACCGAAGCCCTTCCCGGAGACGCCGCGCAAGCCGTCCTGGGGCAGTCCGCAACCCCAGAGGCCCTTGCTAACCTGCGCGAAGAGATGGGTTTGAACCGCCCTGCCCTGACCCGCTATTTCGAATGGCTGGGAGGCATTTTTCAGGGCGATCTTGGCCAATCCTTGACAAACAAGCTAGATATTTCTGAGAGCATTGGAAAACGCCTTGGAAATACACTGTTTCTGGCATGCGTCGCTGCCATCGTTTCCGTTCCACTTGCAATCTTTCTTGGACTTCTGGCCGTGCGTTATCGCAACCGCTGGCCGGATAAACTGATCTCTGCCATCACGCTCACAACGGTTTCGATACCGGAATTTCTGATCGGCTATGTGGTGATCTACTACATCTCAGTGAAACTGGGCTGGTTCTCCTCGCTAGCGATGGTCAACGATTCAATGTCGTTTGGGCAAAAGCTAAATGCCATTGCTTTGCCAGCCTTCGTACTGACGCTGGTCGTCCTGGCGCAGATGATGCGCATGACACGCGCTGCCATTCTTAATCTTATGCAATCCGCCTATATTGAAACGGCTGAACTAAAGGGTTTGAGCACCTTTCAGGTTATCGCCCGGCATGCCTTTCCCAACGCGATTTCACCTATCGTGAACGTAGTCATGCTGAACCTGGCCTATCTGGTCGTAGGTGTCGTCGTGGTCGAGGTTGTCTTCGTCTATCCCGGTATGGGGCAGTACCTCGTAGATGCCGTGACAAAGCGTGACGTGCCTGTTGTTCTGGCCTGCGGTGTGGTGTTTGCAGCCGTTTACATTGGCCTGAACATGGTCGCGGATATCGTGTCGATCCTTGCCAACCCAAGACTGAGGCATCCGAAATGATAAAGAACATTCCTCTTTCGGCACTGATTGGCCTTATGTTCACCGGCGCCTATTTCTTTGTCGCGATCGCCGCGCCCTTGATCGCGCCTTATGGAATGGCAGAAGTGGTCGGCGACGTTTGGGAGCCGAGTAGCTCCGAGCATCTGCTGGGCACGGACAATATCGGCCGCGATCTGCTAACCCGCATGATCTATGGCGGGCGCACAACAATCTTCATTGCCGCAGCTGCAACACTTCTCAGCTTTCTGACGGGAACGTCATTGGGCCTACTTGCTGCAGTTTTGGGCGGATGGGCCGATCAGGCGCTTAGCCGGACGGTCGATCTGATCATGTCGATCCCTACGCTGATCCTGGCGCTGGTTATTCTGGCAATCGTTCCGGTAACCGTTCCGATCCTGATCCTTGTGATGGGCCTGTTGGATGCGACCCGACCATATCGTCTGTCGCGATCTGTCGCCGTGGATATCAACGTGATGGACTACGTCGAAGCCGCCAAACTGCGCGGTGAAGGACGCAGGTGGATCATTTTCCGAGAAATCCTGCCGAACGCTCTGTCGCCTCTGGTGGCCGAGTTCGGTCTGCGGTTCATCTTTATGGTCCTGTTCATCTCGACGCTTTCGTTCCTAGGCCTTGGCGTCCAGCCGCCCTTGGCGGATTGGGGCGGCATCGTGAAAGAGAATAAGGACGGCATCGTCTACGGTATTGGTGCCGCGCTCTACCCTGCAGTGGCCATCGCCACGCTAGCGATCTCGGTCAACCTTGTTGCTGACTGGGTTCTGAACCGTACCACATCGCTGAAAGGAGGCCGAGGATGAGTGATACCCTTCTCAAGGTCCGTGACCTCAAGATCGGCGCGACCGTTTATCCGCCGGGCGAAAAGCCCCATGACATCGAAATCGTGCACGGGGTCAGCTTTGACCTCGCGCCCGGCAAGGTGTTGGGGTTGATCGGTGAATCCGGAGCTGGCAAATCGACCATCGGTCTGGCCTCGATGGCCTATGGCCGGGGCGGCGTTAAGATCACCGGTGGCGAGGTTTGGGTCAACGGCCGTGACATCATGAAGTCGGCGCTGGGTGATATCCGCAACCTGCGCGGCGGCGAGGTGTCTTATGTCTCGCAGTCAGCAGCCGCCTCGTTCAACCCCGCCAAAAAGATCATGGATCAGGTGGTCGAAGCTGCAGTCGAACATAAGAAATTCTCTCGTAAAGAGGCCGAGGCCCGCGCGCGCGAATTGTTCGCCAAGCTAGGCCTGCCCGATCCGGACAATATCGGTGATCGATACCCACACCAAGTTTCGGGCGGTCAGTTGCAACGCTGCATGACAGCGCTGGCGTTGTGCCCCGAACCGGATCTAGTTGTGTTTGACGAACCTACCACGGCCTTGGACGTGACCACTCAGATCGACGTCCTGATGGCCATCAAGGAGGCCATCGCCGATACAGGTGTCGCTGCGTTGTACATCACGCATGACCTTGCAGTTGTCGCACAAGTCAGCGACGACATCATGGTTCTGCGGATGGGCAATACGGTCGAGTATGGAAACACCGATCAGATCATCAACAATCCGCAAGAAGAGTATACTCAGGCGCTGGTTTCGGTTCGCTCGATTGAACACGAAGAAAAGCAGCCCACTGCGGATCCGGTGCTGAGCGTCGATGGTATTACCGCGCGCTACAAAGGCTTGAACTTCGACGTTCTTCACAACGTCAATGTTGAGCTTCATCCGGGGCAGACATTGGCTGTGGTGGGTGAATCCGGCTCAGGCAAGTCGACGCTGGCCCGTGTGATCACCGGGTTGCTGCCGCCGCGCGATGGCGAGATCACCTTTGCCGGTCGGAAACTTAGCCCCGACTTGAAGGGCCGTTCACTTGAAGATCTGCGCGAGTTGCAGATGATCTATCAGATGGCGGATGTCGCGATGAACCCGCGGCAAACAGTCGGTACGATCATCGGGCGACCGTTGGAGTTTTACTTCAACATGCGCGGTGCTGAGAAACGCAAGCGTATCGTAGAACTTCTGGATGAGATCGAGCTGGGCGAGAAGTTCATCGATCGCTACCCAGCCGAACTGTCTGGCGGTCAGAAACAGCGGGTCTGCATCGCTCGTTCATTGGCGGCCAAGCCCAAAATGATCATCTGTGATGAGGTCACCTCGGCGCTCGATCCGCTTGTGGCAGATGGCATCCTCAAGTTGCTGCTCGACTTGCAGAAGATCGAGGATGTGGCCTATCTGTTCATCACCCACGATCTGGCGACGGTGCGCGCCATCAGTGACAGTATCGCGGTGATGTATCAGGGCCGCGTGGTCCGCTATGGACCCAAGTCGCAGGTGCTGAGCCCACCCTTCGATGACTATACCGATTTGCTGCTCAGCTCGGTGCCCGAAATGCATCTGGGTTGGCTGGAAGAGGTTGTCGCCCATCGCAAAATGGAAAGTGCGGGCAACTAATCCCGGACTTATCCCGAACATAGCATAATGTTTGGAAATCCCGGCGTTTGACTGAAAACAAACGTCGGGATTTTACTATTTAGGGCGCAAATGGGCAGCCCCGTGCAAGCGAATCCCCTAGGGTCGCGACAACCAATACTTCGAAAAGAATAGGGCCGGACAATGGACCGCAAACTGCTTTTGATCATTCTCGACGGTGTACCGTGGCGCAACTTTCGCAGACTGTTTGGCAATCTTGAAGGATGGGTCGACAGCGTCGATGCGCGAGTTTGGAAACTGCGCTCTGTCCTGCCCTCGACATCAGCCAGTTGCTACGCTTCGATCCATACCGGTGTCACACCGCAACAGCATGGCTGCACCGGTAATGGCAACGTGTTTCGGCTGTCCCACAAGGACGTCTTCAGTCAGGTACGAGAAGCGGGCGGTGTGACCGGCGCGGTCACGCATAGCTACTGGTCGCAATTCTTCAACCGTCACCCCTTCGACTACGTTCGTGATGTGGAATATGACGAGCCTGACAGCAAGACCATCAACCATGGCAGATTCCATTCGATGACTGGCTACGGCAAAGCCAACCAGATGACGCCATCCGACGTTGATCTGTTCGCCACGCTGACCAACCTCTGCCTTCGGTTTGGGCTGGATTACGGTATTCTGCACACCTGCACGCTGGACAGTATGGGGCACCGTTTCTATCACGACTGTGAGGAAATGGACCACGCCTGTTTCGTCATGGACGAAATGCTGGCACCTTTCATCCCGCGTTGGCGGCAGCTTGGCTACGATGTCATCGTAACCGCCGATCATGGCCAAGATGAACGCGGCCATCACGGAGGGCGAAGCCCGTTACAGCAGGAAACGGCTCTTTACTATTTTGGTGACGCCGAAGGGCCTGACACCGAGACCGTGATCGACCAGCTTCAGCTTGCGCCGACCATACTACAGCGCGTCGGTGCGCCTGTGGCAGATACTATGAAGGCCAAATCGTTCCTGACCTGAGGCACTTGTTAGTCGTAAGCCCAGATCCCCTGCCCCAGCGCCTCGATCGCCACCGAGACACGCTCAAAGCTGTCAGCGGCGCGCCTGACCGAAGTTCGGGCGCGCAGATACCCATGAACCAACCCCGGTTCATTAATGCAATGGGCCAACCCACCTGCCGCAGTTATATACTTACAATAGGCCGGTCCGTCATCCCGCAGTGGATCGCAATCAGCCGTCACAACAACCGTCGGCGGGAGGCCAGAAAAATCATCATCCTGCAACGGAGCGAATGAGGGATCGCTATCCGGTGCAGGCCCACCGCAGCGTACAGTTTGGTAGAACCGGATGTCGTCCAGGGTCAAAAGCGGCGCATTTGCATGTTCGATATACGAACCCTTTGACATGTCACCGCCCAAACCGGGATAGATCAGAACCTGACCCAGCACGTTATCCAATCGCCCTCGGGCATAATGCGCAACGGTTGCAGCCAGATTACCGCCTGCACTGTCTCCCGCCAGAACGATTGGATCGCCATATTCCTGGACCACCCAGCTCACCGCAGTCCAACTATCCTGAAACTGCGCCGGGTGCACATATTCAGGGCACAGGCGATAGTCGACAGAGATGATCCGATAGCCAGTCTGAACACAGATTTCAGCACAGACATCGTCATGACTGTCCAGACCGCCCACGACGAACCCGCCGCCGTGAAAGTAAATCACATTTCGAGTGGGATCACCGGCAGTGTAAACGCGAACAGGCACGCCATCGGCGGACCTGTCCTGAACATCAACGCCCGGAGGTCGCGGCTGGCGAAAATCCTGACACATCGTGTCATAGACCCGACGTTGGTCAGCAATGGACATTTCGACCGTATCATCGGGATAGCTCTCGGCGGTACGCCGGATGAAATCCCAGGTCTCTTCGTCGATCAGACGTTCATAGTCCATTGTCCCTCCAGATTATTCAGACCACTCCCACGGTCGGGTAAACGCACCCAGCACTTTGGCCACATCGTCCTCGGACGCGCCGTTCGCGTCAAGCTGCGCAACGAGCCCGCGTTTCTTGTCGTCGATGACAGAAACGACCCGTGCCGCGACGCCGGCGGCTTCCAGAGCACCATTGTATATACGCGTGATCGCGTGCTTGCGCAGATCAGGCTTGAATACTTTGCCTACTGCGGTTTTCGGCAGTTCATCGAGAATGGTCAAATGCTTGGGCTGTGCAGCGCGTTCGTGGACGTGAACCTTGCAGAACTCCAGCAGCTCTTTTTCCGTGGTCGAGGCCCCGTCGACCAGCTCAACAAACGCACATGGCAGTTCGCCTGCGTGTGCATCCGGTTGACCGATCGCGCCCGCAAAGGCGACAGCTTCGTGCCCCAGAAGCGCCTCTTCAATTTCGGCGGGGTCGATATTGTGGCCGCCGCGGATGATCAGGTCTTTGGCCCGACCTGTGATCCAAAGATAACCATCCTCATCAAAGCGGCCCAGATCACCCGTGCGCAGGTACTTGTCGAAATGGTAGAGATCTACGTTCTTATCGACCTCGGTGTAGGTGTTGCCCGCATAAACGCCAGGGTTCGAAATGCAAATTTCGCCGACCTGATCGACACCGCATTCGGTCGGACCATCTGGCCCGTCCTGCAGGATTTTGACATCTGTATATGGGAACGGAATACCGATCGAACCGATCTTTTTCTCTCCATCCACCGGGTTGCACGAGACAAGGCAAGTGGCTTCGGTCAGACCATATCCTTCGACGATGGTCACGCCTGTGGCCTCTTCGAACCTGCGGAAGAGTTCAACCGGCAGTGGAGCCGAGCCCGAGAACGCGGTTTTGACGGATGAGATATCCGCATCCACCGGGCGTTGCATCTTAGCTGAAATCGCGGTGGGCACCGTAATGATGAACGAGACTTTCCAGCGCTCGATCAGCTTCCAGAAATTGTCGAAGACACCGTCACCGCGATACCCCGCAGGTGTCGGGAATATGACATGGGCACCCGACGATACGGCTGCCATCACGATCACATGCACCGCAAAAACGTGGAACATCGGTAGCGGGCACATGATGACATCGTTTTCGTCAAACAGCAGAGTCTGCCCCAGCCAGCCGTTGTAGATCAGACCGGAATACTTGTGCTGCGCCACCTTCGGCATGCCTGTGGTGCCGCCGGTGTGGAAATAGCACGCGACGCGATCTTCCTTGCTGTCTTCGAAGGTCAGCGTTTTTGGCTGCTTGTTCAGCTCAGCAATGAAATTCTTATAGGTCGCGTGGGCCAACTTTTCCTTGTCACCCATCTTGGGGCGCAGGAACGGTACCAGCCAGGATTTTGGCGGCGTCAGATAACGGTTCAGGTCGATCTCAAGAATCGTGTGAACGCCAGGTGCGTGGCGCACAGCCTCTTCAACCTTCTGGGCCACGTCCGTTTTGGGGAAGGATTTCAGAGTGACCACGACCTTCGCCTTGGTCTCGCGCAGGATCGCCGCAATCTGTTCGGGTTCGAGCAATGGGTTGATCGGATTCACAATCCCCGCCACCGCTCCGCCCATCATCGTGACCAGGGTCTCGTTACAGTTGGGCAGCACATATGCCACCACATCCTTTTCACCGATCCCAAGCGAGCGGAACAGATTCGCCGCCTGATTGACTTTGCCTAGCAGTTCCGACCAGGTCAGCGTCTCTGCTTTGTCGGTCGGGCCAGATAGCAACTGAAAGCTGATCGCCTTGTGGTTCGGGAACCTGCCCGCCGTCCGCGACAAAAGCTGGTGGAAGGTCACAGGCACATCCCGGTCCTCCCATGGCATCTCCTGTTCCATACGCGCCTTGTCTTCGATTCCCACAAAGGCCATGTGGCTCCTCCCCTGATCTCTCTCCCGTGTCACGCGCGGGTTTTCGTTGCCTCCAAGATGGAAGTAAAACTCAACTCGCGCAAGCAAGGGCTTAGCGATCAGCTGTGAGAAAATGTAGAATGACGCAACGGCGATTCCGGATGTGCCGGTGCGTCACTTTATTCTGCGGCCACCCCGTCGGTGAACTGCAGGCGTGCCAATCGGGCATACAATCCGCCCTGCGACACCAGATCGTTATGCGTTCCCTGCGCCACAATGCGCCCGGCCTCAAGCACGATAATACGGTCCGCCTTCTTCACGGTCGCCAGCCGGTGCGCCACGATCAGCGTGGTACGCCCGGCTCGCATATTATCGACAGCCCCCTGCACCGCACGCTCGCTTTCTGCGTCGAGTGCCGAGGTGGCCTCATCCAGCAGCAAGACTGGCGCGTCGCGCAGAATGGCGCGGGCGATGGCGATGCGCTGTTTCTGCCCACCCGATAGCATCACGCCGCGTTCACCCACAAAGCTGTCGTAGCCCTCAGGTAACGCCGAGATGAATTCATGCGCGGCGGCGGCGCGCGCCGCTGCCTCAACCTCGGCATCCGAAGCATCCAGGCGGCCAAAACGAATGTTTTCACGCGCCGAGGCGGCAAATATAACCGGGTCCTGTGGAACCAACGCGATATGCTGGCGAAAGTCGTTGCGGTCTAGTTCGCGCAGATCAAGCCCGTCGAGGCTTACCTGCCCAGAATCCGGATCATAGAACCGCTGGATCATCTGGATCACAGTTGTCTTGCCTGCGCCAGAAGGTCCGACGAAGGCCACGGTTTCACCGGGGTCGATTTGCAGTGAAAACTGAACCAGCGCTACCACGTCCGGGCGTGCGGGATAGTGGAAAGTCACGTCGTCAAAGCGAATTTCGCCCCGTACCGGAGCTGGCAGCGTCTTGGCTTGCGTAGGGTCGTTAACCGTATCCTCTGCGTTTAGAAGTTCGACCAGCCGCTCAGTTGCGCCGGCTGCGCGCTGCAGTTCGCTCCAGATTTCCGAAAGGGCGGCGACCGAGCCTGCCATGATGATCGAGTAGATCACGAATTGGATCAGAACACCTTCGGTCATCGCTCCGTTGCGCACGTCATTCGCACCCATCCACAGCACGCCGACGATACCCGAAAACACCAGGAAAATTACGATCACAGTAAGGACAGCGCGGGTCTGGATACGTCGCAGAGAAACTTCGTACGAAGTTTCTGTCATCTCACCAAATTGCGCACGGCTGGCTTGTTCATGGGTGAAGGCCTGTACGGTTTGCACCGCCCCAAGCGCCTCACCTGCATTGCCAGAAGACGCCGCGATCCAGTCCTGATTTTCCCGGCTGATGGTTCGCAATCTGCGGCCCAGAACCAGTATAGGCACGATCACCGCGGGGATTAGCAGCAGGACCATCCCTGTCAATTTGGCCGATGTCAGCAACATCAAAATAAGCCCGCCGACAAACATCAGCATGTTGCGCAACGCGATCGATACCGATGATCCGAGAACCGATTGGATCAGCGTCGTATCGGTCGTGATCCGGCTGAGCACCTCTCCCGTCATGATCCGTTCATAGAACTCGGGGCTCATACCAATCACGCGATCGAAGACAGCCTTCCGGATGTCAGCGACAACACGCTCGCCCAGCCGCGTCACCAACGCATAGCGAATACCCGTCCCGATCGCGAGAATGCCCGCAATACCAAGAGCTGCCAGAAAGTACCAATCCAGCAACTCGCCATCTTCGATGCGAAAATTGTCAACGACCCGGCGTACTGCCAGCGGCAGCGTCAGCGTCATACTCGCCGTCAAAATCAACGCAAGTATCGCGCCGATCATCAGTAATCGGTAAGGCTTCATGAAGGGCCACAACGATGCCAGAACACCTATTTTCCTGGATCCCGCGCGCTCTTCCTGAGTACCCGGAGCCGGTTTGTTCGCTGGACTGGCGGAGCGTGAATTTGCCATGTCTGGCCCTTACGTCGTGGTCATTCGCCCAAAAAACGGGCATCAATCACTGCTTCTTGGCGGCAGCGACGGTTATGGTCAAGCTGAAGGCACAGATTTGCAGCCCGATAAGGGCCATTTGACGCAACTGGCAGGGGGAAAGAACTGGAGCGGGCGGCGGGAATCAAACTCGCGTCATTAGCTTGGAAGACAAACGCTTTAGTTTAATTATTTTATTTTTTATTAAATATTTAAGGAGAAATTTCTTCTGATTTTGTAGGTTATGTGTCGGAAGGGATTTCTTGGAGCGGGCGGCGGGAATCGAACCCGCGTCATTAGCTTGGAAGGCTAAGGTCTTACCACTACACAACGCCCGCTCAAGTACAGCACCTCCTATTTCATGTGAATATGGAGGTCAAGTGGAACCACCCGAGAGTAAGAAAACAATTCAACCTTCCGGTAGTTTAGTTTGCTATCAAAACATCGATGATCCAATTCGACATCAGGAAAGAGTGCATCTCTAGTCATGGCACAACCGGCCCAAACCGGCTGTTGACCACCACACTCGGTCGCTGCACTGCAGCCCGTCGAACCTGCCGTTCGCTGTGGGTGCGAAAGATACCCCCGCGGACGAGACTTATTCCTTGAATGCAATGGAGTTGTGCTACTAAAAACTCGTGGCCGCGCAGCCCGGGCCGATACAGGCCCGGGCTACCCGCGGCGCTCCCTAGCTGGCCAGGCCGCAGGAGGAGGAGTCGCTGTTGTTGGTGGTGTCAGCCTCCACTACACCATCGACCGGATTGGCATTGACGGTAATCTTGAAGGGGATCTGCTCGCCACCTTTGACGTCGTCAGGGAAGACGAGCGACAGGGTGGTCTCATCCCCGTTTGGCCCCAACGCCGGCGTTGGCAAGTCTACCACCACGCCGCTCTGGAAGAAATCGACCCGTGTGGTCGATGGTCCCGCGGCCCCTGCACCAATGTTACGCACGATGATCTTCAACTTGCGTGGTTCCTCACAATACCAAGCCGGGAAGGGTGGCGGACCGGGCGGGAAGGGCTGTACCGGGATCAAATCCGGCTTCTCTTCGGTATCCGGAGGCGGAGGTGGAGGAGGTGGTGGTGGCGTCTTTTTGATCAGCCGAGGCACGACCGGTTCGACATCGATTGTTTCCACTTCGCCTTCACCATGGGCTGCGGTGTAGACCGCGACAACGTCCAGCGGTGTTTCGCTGTCGATAAAGACGAACCCCTTCAGGAAACAGCACTCGGCCACACGCAGATGTCGCGCCACGTCTTCGCAATCGATCTCCATCGATTCCCAAGGTCCGAGTTTGTTTTTTGTCCTGGCTGAGACATTGCCCGGTTTCTCGTTTGGCAAGGCAGAGGATACCCGTTTGCGGAAACGCACCGGTTCTCCGCTGCCGTTGCCGATGTTAATTGCTGTGTGATAGCGGCCAGTGGATAAAATGCGACCTTTGGAACAGCCGCAGACGAACTTGACAGCGTAACGATAGGTCATCTTCGGTTCTTCCTCCTCGCAGCAAGGGGTGTCATCTTCGGCGCGGTTTACCTCCATTCGGCGGAGGGCGACGTTGTTGTCACCAAGCGCCAGCCGGTCGACAGGTAGACTGCCTGCAATCGTCTCGACATTGCTGCGATCGTCCGGCGTATCCGCGCTGGCAAGGATGTATTCCTCGCATAAGTCCTCGGGGCACCACGGGATGGGGCCGACGATCACTTCGTCGCCACAATGCACGGACTGGCCGATGGGCTCTCTTACAATAAGCGGTTCCCAGTCGTCCGGCCATGTGGCACCCTTACCTTCGGTCGCGCGGGCCATTGATAACGTCACTGATTGGGCTGGGTAGTTGCCGCGATTGCCGATCCGGACATACAGATAGTTCTCGACGCAGCGGCGCGGTGTTTCATGGTCGGTGCCCCCGTCGGGACGATGCCGGTTCCATATGCCGGGGGCGACATTGCCTGACTGTTGCCAGGGGTATTCACCCTGCCGTCCGTCATCAATGAAGACGTCCACATCGGGCGGTGCTCCGTTGTAGAGGGCTTGCTTCTCAAAGCCCCAGCGCACCACTTTGTGTGCCCAGCCTCCGGCTGCACCGTCGAATAGAGCAGTGTTCTGGTCAGATTCCTGCAAGGCCCGGGAAAAACCTTCGACTGTGTTGGGCACGATCCCGGCCAAAAGCGGTACCGCCTGCAGGATCAGATAGATCGTGTAGCGGCTGGCATGTAGCCTGTCGTCCAGATCGGTAGAGTCACCGCCCAGAGATCGATAGATCCGGCCCAGCGTTGTGGCGTTGATCTCGGTTGACAGATATCCGCCCACGTCCATCGTGCCACCCCACCCCCAGCCCGAGGCAACCGACCGATCCCAACGCCGAGTGATCAGATTGCTGAAGGGGAAAGTGCGGAAACGATCCGGCGCGATACCCTGCGGATCGTAGAGAATTGCCGCCAGCGCGTCACCAAAGCCATGACAAAAGCCGAAATTGGGCCAATTGAGATGATCCCACAGCACCGCGTGCCCGAACTCATGCGCCGAAACGCGCGAGTCTGTGGCCATGCCGACCGTGGACCCATTGGCCGCCAGTGCATAGCGAAATCGTAGCACACCGTCGCCTATGGCATTGCCGGGTGCCTGGGCGTTCACCGGCCCTGCAGCGGGATTGAACCAACGGTGATCCACATCCACCGGAAAGGTTACCCCATCGAAATAGCTAGGCAGATCGAAGCCCAGCGACTGCACGAAGCGATACAGGAAGTCATGGTTGTAATAAGCACAGACCGCCGCGAAATCATCGCTGTCGGCGGGGTAGTCAAAGACCGATGCGGCACCGGCGTTTTCAGTCGGTGGGGCGATGTTCGGCGTGTCGAGGTCGCGTACCGCCACCAGTTCGCCACTCAGCTCCACCGGTGCGCCTCCGCCCGGTAATATTAACCGTTCCAGTGCCACCAGCTCGCGTTGTGCGTCCAAAAGCGCGACCGGTGCCGTCGGATCAAGCTCGGAATCTCCTGAAAGCGAGATCGGGTCGTCAGTAAAGACATAGCCCGAGACACAGCCCACCAAGGGCCGGATATAGAGCACCGCGTTGGTCTCCCAGTCGACTAGTGCCCGCCAGTTCAGCTCTCCGTAGTCGGGAATTTTGCAGCCAAAATGCACAAGGCTCGCGAAACGCCATTCGCCGTCCTTAAGGCCCTTTGGTACACGGCCGATATCCGGAAGCGGGGTCAACTCGGCCCCTTCGATCTCGCCGGGTTCTTCGTGTGGCAGGCGATGTTCTGCGTCGTAGCGGTATACAAAGTCCTGGATGTCATTGACTTTAAATTTTGTGAATTTGGCCCCTTTCACCGCTTCGCGCAGGACCGTGGCAGCTTGTTTGTCTCGGCTGGCCGGCGGTGTGGGAGGATTACCGAGTTCGATATCGGAAGCGACGCTTGAGGACGAACCGGTGACCACATTGTCTGGACCAGCCATTCGCAGCGTCAGGCCGCGTTCCCAGACCGGAATTCCGTGAAGGGTCTGGCGAAATGTGAAGATCAGAAAGGACTGTACCGCCTTGGATTCTTCCAGCCGCAGCTTGCTGCCCTCCTCGCGATCATACTTGCCCGAAACACTCTCACCGAGCCGATCAAGAAAATCAGGCGTTATCCGGTAGAGGCCCGCCACCTCGGCGACATAGGCCTGGGCCACATCCAGCGCACTGGTCCCTTTTGTACGCCCCTCAAGTGGGTCGCCATGATGCTGAAGTCCAATGATTGCGCCGTCTGGCGCGCGTTCAAATACTGTTTCCGGCATGTCTGCCTCCGTTCAAAAGCATCCTGAAACGCTGGCCCAGAGGCCCCGGATCGCCCGGCCGAACGGCTAAAAAACTTATTGCAAAAATAATAACGAAACGCGATGGCCGGAGAAACCTAGCGGCGATCTTGCCAACAAGGCGACAGTAACATTTACTGCCGATTCCCGCAAAGTCAGCCGTCTGCGTCAGTAGGCGCGGCCACTCTTGAGTTGCAATCTCCTACCGCTCGTGCACCTCGGTCAACGCATGTCGGATGTGTCGCAAACTCTGGGGTCTAGTTGACGAGCCTGTGTGATCTGACGATTGTTTCCGCCGAATAGATTTCGAACAGGTTACTTGAG